>JAFZSP010000032.1 GCA_017619335.1 Bacteroidaceae bacterium | reverse complement strand
GTAGCCGCTCGTCACGGTGATGGGACGTCCCAGCAGGCGGCGCAGCGGGTCCAGCACCGCCGTCACCAGCAGCTGCAGGTTCTTCACCTCCTGCGGCCCCGGCTCGTTCGCCAGGCCGCTGGCCGTGCCCACGGAGCTGTGCGTCAGCTCTTCCAGCGAGAAGTACTCGCTCTTGATTCTTTCTTTACTCATAGTCAATCTTTTTTAATGGTCGCTACGCTCAAAATTATAAGAAAATTTATTCAAAAAATTATAATAAAGAGACTGCTATAGAACCGGGTAACCGAATAGAAAGTTCCTTATAATTTTATCGTTATAATTTTTTTATAATTTTGAGCCCGCAGGGCGACCCTTTCTTTTGGGCCCGCAGGGCGACCTTCTCATAATACTTACGGGATTACAGGGTTCGACGGGTCACTGCACTGCGCCATCAGGAACAGGCACCACACGATGGCCGCCCAGACACCCAGTGCCAGGGAACCAATCCAAGAAAAAGTCTTTTTCATAATCTTTTGCATCCGCTACCCGGCTGTCAACATAACAAGCCATCGTCGGGTTTGCGAGTGCAAAGGTACAAAGAAAAAAAAAGCGATGGAAGCGTACTTCCATCGCTGTAGAGTTTCCGGGAGTTTTACCCTGTTTTCTCGGGAGTTTTTGCCTTTTTCGGGAGTTTTTGCCGAAAAAAGCGTTTTTTCCGGGAGTTTTCGGGAGTTTTCCGGGAGTTTAACGTTTATTAAGCATCCAAGAGTCCAAGCATCTTTTCTGCAATATTCAAGTATTGTTCAAACCTCTTTCCCTTGACGGGTGAATCGTCCTCTCGCCAACTGGAAACAGGCTTGGCGAAACTATCCACTGCCATGCGTTGCAGTTCATCCCTGACAGGTAAATGTTCTTGTTCCGGCACCGCCGCCGTCACCCGCTCGATGAAACCGTCATAATCCTCCTTCCGCACCAATTCCTTATCCACCATTGCCCGATACACCGCATACCACTGCCGTGCCATCTTCACCAGCGGTGCCACCTGCTGGATGGCTGCCGTCACCTGTTCCACCGTCAGCGCACGCGCCTGCATCTGGCGGCTCTTCTCCTTCTGGATCTTCTTCATACAGTGACGGAAACTGATTCTCGGAGAATCCTTGATGATTTCCAAGACCTTACCGATAATCCTCACGTTATCTTCTGCCCTCAGAGCAATTGGTCTGAAAGCATCGTTCTCTGGCACCAGCCAGGGCTGCCCCTCGTCGTCCTCACAATAGGTCTTGATGGTGGACGACCCATCGATGCTCGCCACCACAATATCCCCATCGTGTACGCAGGTGGTACACAGCACTCTGACAATATCCCCATCGGCGATTCCTGCATCACACATGGATTCACCTTTTACTCTCACACAGAATTCCGGCTGCATGGACAACAGGTCCCGGGGCAGCAACACCTCTTCGCGGCAGTCGTCGAAAACCTGATTGGGTTCACCACACGGCACCCGCGTGTCAAAGAATGGCACTGGCGTGTCACACAGCTTCGGTTCCCAGCCCTGTGCCTCCAACTCTCTGAAGATTTCTTCCAATTCTTCTTTAGTCATAACTGATATTGATGCATTTAGTTGATGATGAATCAAAAAGAAGAGCGCGGACACCTGCAGTAAACAGCAAACCCATCAAGGCTGCTACACCTATCCACTTTGCCGAATACCACCAATGCCCACGCCCGTTTTGGTGTGAGCTGGCAGCCTTCGTCTTTCGTGGATTCCTTGTTTGTAGCAGATTGATGGGGAAATCCGAAAAGCCTACAGGCTCTTTCTTATATATATTTAATGTTCGCGGGCGCGCCCGCGTGTATGACTTATCTCTTTTTTATAACGCTTTGGTTGTAGTTTAGAAATTCTCTTCAATATACTTTAGCAGTTCCTTCAACTCAGGTTTGGAGAGCTTCATCGCTCCCATCGGAGCCGTTTTCAGACCACGATCCAGAAGGTTGGCTAATGACAGACGCCTGTCGGTGGTTCTGCCGGTCAAACGCATGTGGGCAAAGAGATTGCCTTCATTACTGATTTCCTCATTAGAACGTCCACCTTTCAACACATAAGCATCATCTTGATCCATAATGGGCTGATACTCCATATAGCTTTCTTCTATCCTGAAGCTGAAACGGATGGCACTCTCGGGAGCAGCGCCATAGATATAGCCCGTGTCGCCGGGGTTGAAATTGCAGTGCATCGTCCAATAAACTTCGCCAAATTCTTCATAACAACCATCCAGATTGTAGTATTTCTTGTTATAGGGAATCAGCCAGACTGTTGATTTCTTGCCTGAGTCGCTTGTGGCGGGCTTCCTCGGCTTTGCCACTGGCGATTCCGCTGCTGGCAGTCCATCTTTATGAACCTCGCAGATTTCAGCATCTTCAATCACCAATGCCACATCCTTGAAAATCTCCAGAGCTTCTTCGGGCTTTACGTTGAAGAACTCGCGGTTGTTGCGGATGCGGAGATTGGTGAAGCGCTCGATATAGCGATGCACAAGGCGCTCCGCCTCGTTGTACTTCACCGTCTTCATCGTGGCAAAAATCTCAAAGGGCAAGGGAACTGCCGTATTGTCCAGCTCCTTGCTCCGCACGTTCACGGGACGTGCACTCTTACCAATCTTCACCCAATCTTCCCTGAAGCTCGGGTTGGTGAGAATATAGACGTAACCAGGTTCTGTCTGTTGTGCCATACCTTATTATATATCTTTTCGCGCCACTGGCGCTGTTATTGTCTTTTTGAAAAAGCGCCGCTGGGACTTCACAGCCTGGGCGGCGCGGTTTATTATTCACATTTGAAGTACAGGCAGTCACGCTGGAGCGCTCCTGCATGTATTTTGGATGCAGCCCGAACTTCACAGCCCAGAACAGCAATGTTACAGAAAAAAAATTCATAAAAAGAGATGTACTCTCACTTTTATGTTTCTTTATTTGGGTCGCTGCACTTCCTTCTTTCACACGAATTGGCACTAATGTCAACAAAAACATAAAAAACCCCACTATCGTGGCAAAAACACCGTTCCGCTATGCGTCACTGAAAAAACATGCAGCTGGTCGGGATTGCGTGGGCGGTGAATGGGCGTGGGCGGTGAAAGGATTGATGCCCTTCGGGCAGGGAGGTTATGCGGTCTGCCACTCTGAAAATGCATTTTCAAGATGGCCAGCCGCAGAATCTCCTACGGCGCACTGCCTGCAGTGAGCCTATCCTTTCTCCGAGTGCGAGGCAACAGTTTTTTGAGCGAAGCGTTGTTTTTTCCACCGTAGGTGGGGTTTTTCCTGTTTTTTTCCTGCTCGCCCCTCATCAGTCCACGGGCGACCCAATAGAATTTCAAAGAACGCTTATCAGTATTCGATGAAGGTCTCTCCCGCCCATGCAGTGTCCACGGTGAGGATGAGACCCAGTTGTGCGGCGCTGTCCACCTGGACGCGAGTGACTGCCTCCGAGACTGGCACAGGCACCTCGCGCTCGCAGCTGGCGAGCAGGAGGAGGGCTGCTGCCGTAATGGTCGCTGCGCTCAAAATTGTAAGAAAATTATATTTTAAAATTCTAAAACAGGGATTAGACAGCATTCTTTCTAATAATTTTTCGATTGTAATTTTTTTATAATATTCTCAAGACTCGCTGCTTTGCAGTAGAGCAGCTCGAATGGCTTGTATAATTATCACTGCAATTTTCTTATAATTTTGAGCCCGCAGGGCGACCCCTTCTTTTGAGTCGTAGGGCGCCCCCTTAAGAGAAACCCCGCAGCCCCTCTCTCGGAGACTGCGGGGCGTTGATCATTTATCGTTGTCTGTCTCGCACGAGGTTAATCGCCAGCGGCGCCAGCCCACTCGTCCCAGAAGGAACCCCAGTTGTATTTCACGAGAATCTCTTCAGACGTGATGGTCGTTTCGCTCTTGGGCAGAGACTCAGAGATCATTCTCTGTGGTTGAACTTTGACAATCAGTGTCTCAGGAATTATATATGCTTTTTTCATTATCGTAGTCTTTAGAAATTTTACATTAAACATTTTACATTCATTGTTAGCGGACAACCTTCTTTCCGTTAACAATGAAGATTCCCTTCGTGGCCTTGTTCACCCGCTGGCCAGCCAAGTTGAACATCACTCCATTCTCAACATTCTTCACGCTCTCCACGCCAGTTGGGGTGTCGTCATTGAAGTTGAAGTCGAAGAAGCCCTTCACAGGATTTGCGGCAGTGTTAATGTATGCCTTACCAGCTGGAATGGTTTCTCCGCTTTTCACTTTGTAGAAACCAATTCCAGATTTATTGCCAAGTGCATAAATTGAACCGTTACCCTTCACTGTGCCAGTGGAAACTAGAAGAATATTTTCTGAAACATCTGCTGGTGAATCAGTACTTGTGAAATCATAAGTGTCGGCAGGTGCTTTTATGACCACTGCAGTATTTGCTGGAGCACTTGTGACTTCTTCAAGATGAATGGACTCTGCGTTTACCTGAGTAGCGATATAAGCCGTTACACCATCAAAGTTCACAGCTGCGGGAGTTACATAGGTGGTGTAACCAGCAGTGCCAACTGTTACTGAAGAAGGAATAGAGGTTGTATAAGTTGCAGGATCTATTACAGCCCAAGTGATTGTTATTTTATCCAAATACATTGCGCCCGAATTGGAACGTAAACCCACATAATCATAGCCACCTCCTACAAAATAATCTGTACTGGTGCCATAAACAACACTACCAAGCTTTGTTCCTGCTGCATCACCATAGAGGTCTTCTGCAGTGGAGTATGCAGAGTTTTTGCCATAGATATCAAGTGTTCTTCCAGAGGCTGTAGAACTGTTCCATACTACAGAGACTTTTGAAATCTGACCTCCAGAAGTAGTAGAAACAATGCCGCTAGGACTTGTCGTACGGATTTGAATATAGTTTGTTCCTCCTGAACTTTCACCTGCATAAACAGCTGTGTTAACATATGTACCACTCCATTTAGTGTAATTAGTCGGACTTCCAAAGGTGCTGGTAGTCAACTCGTCTTCAACAGTACTAGCAATTTTGCCATAAACAGCATAGTATGTGGTATTGGCAGACATTGTTTCTGTGGAAGTGTTGACGAGTGATGGAGATACATTGGTTTTACTCCAACCAGCGAAAGAAAGACCGCCTATACTTGCTGTAGCAACAGGGAATGCGAAGGTTGCACCCGATGCAGCTGTTTGAGTTCCAAACTCAACTCCATTTACCATAAAGGTAGCTGTGTATATTGCAGCATCAGTTACTGTTATGTCAATTGTCTTACTCGTAGTGCTACCAGCCTTGTAACCTGTGTCTTCAGCAGGGATGTTAAGTGTTGCGGTTATTTTAGCATCTCCAACAGCAATAGCTGTGATTACGCCATTAGCGTCGACTGTTGCAATATTCTCATTATCACTAGAATAAGTATAAGCTGCTGTCCATCCGGGTTGGTCATTTGTTACAGTGGTATTAGTTGTTTCATTCACACTCAAGGTAGTTGCATCGGCAGAGAAACCAGTCATGTTAACGACAAGTCGGGGGTCAACAATACTTATAGTGAAATCCTTGCTTACTTCTTTATAATTCTCGTCATCATTAGGAGTTATCGTGACAGTTACGGTTACATTGCCCGTCGAACTCTTGGATTCATAGATTTCATCTGCCAATTCTAGTTTAGTATCATCACTGCTTTTCCATGTGATGGTATAGTCGGAAGCCGTTAGACCTGTAGCAAATGTGGCATCAAGAGTGAATGCATCTGTTGTCTTCCAATTCACTGTATTAGGAGTAATCCCATTGATCGTGGCAACAGCTGTTCGAGAGTCTTCTTTTTTATAAAGTTGGATGGCTGTTTGCGAACCTGTAAAATAACGAAACCGTGTTTGTCCAGAAGTCTTATTGTATTGTAAGTAGGTTGCTGTCGTTCCAGAACCAGTAATAACAGCATTTCCAGAATTATCGAAGGAAATAGTATTTTTCATTGCAGTAGTTCCAGAATTCAAACCATTACTGTTGGCTGTTCTACCAATAAATTTACCTGATGCACTTTTTATGGAATAACCATCAGTAATAGCTGAAATAGTAAATTCTGCGGCTGTGGTTGTATTATTGACTGCTATTTTATTATTACTTATTGTTACTGAAATAGTATTTGACGTAGCATCTAAGGTTGTAAGGCCTCCATTAAAAGCAACGTTTTGATTACCACAGACAATAAGATATTGACCATCTTCAAGGTCATTAGTAGATGTAATCTTAACATAGTCTGCCGCCCACGACGTTCCCGTTCCTACTACGAGGGCGAGTAGCAGGAGCAATGATTTTTTAAGTAGATTTTGTTTCATTTTAATAATTGAATTTTAGTTATTAATTAAGTGAATTTTAGAGGGGAGAAAGGGGCGTGTATTCTTTTTGGTGGTGGTCGCAGGGTGTTCTGCGAACGCGACTTTGGGTGGTCGCTGCGCTTCGCTTGCTCCGCTCGGCACTTGTGACGCTTGACCCTTCAAGAATGTTAGAAGAAAATTATATCAGAAAATTATAAGAACTTCTTTCTCTTTGAACAGCGTCACGATTCTTTTTTTTAATTTTTTACGTTTAATTTTTCTATAATTTTGAGCGAAGCGACCCCTTTATTGGGGCCCGCAGGGCGACCCATAATTTATTTATTGTTTCTTCCAGCGTAACATCATAAACCATTGGCACTTCCATGCAACTGTCGTGACGTATTACCGTCCGTTTCACCGCATTTTAGTGCCTTGAACGCCACAAAAGTAGGGAAAATGCAGGAAACAGCAAAGGTAAAAGTGTTAAAATATGTTGGGGGGGGCAATAAACGTTAATTTTTTCCTACCTTTGCACCGCTGCTTCATGATTAGGGGGCACAGATTAGATTTTGTGCGTTCCTTTCATGTTGTACGATTTAAAAAAGTTGCTTGGTCCGCAGAGAGCACCGACGTGAGTCCCGCCCCTCGCTCTTCATCTACATCCGATGCGTGTCATTAGCGGCGAGCGTATTTGCCGAGACAGAGAAGAAAAAGACCGAGTAAGATGCTACTTAGGTAAGAATATTTTTTTAATTGAGAGAGCGCAGCCATCCGTGAGGACAGCTGCGCTCAACATTATAATAATGTACGCGCGCGGGAAAGGTGACGAAAGGAAAGGTTGCGAAAGTAAAGGGAAAAAGTGAGGGGAAAAGGAAAAAGTAAGTAAAATCGAGGGAAATCGGGCCATTGTCAGCAGAAAAGTGCAGAATAATTATTTTTTTGTTTGAAAAACACTACACTCTACACTAATAAATAGTGCGGTTCAGTGTAGAGTGTAGTGTTTTCTGAAGAAAAAATTTTTTTAGTTGTCGCGTACCTAAAGGCACGCGTATTTCTCCGCCCCTTCATACCAGCCAATGAATTGGCTGGCCGCTCGGCCCAAAGGGACGCTTGACCCTTCAAGAAACCCTATTACGCCCCCCTGGGGCATTGTATTACAGTCTTCACATTGGTGACGGCAAGGTGACGGCAAAAAGCACAGCCTTCACCATGTTAAAGCGCTGTAACACTGTTGGTTATATGGTGTTTGGTGACGGCAAATTCAAATTCATCATAGAAAAAATTTTCAGCGGCATCCAACAGTTGTTTAAAAGGCCCTTAAGCCCTTGATGCAGAGGGCCTAAGCCTTGGTTGCTGAAACCTTAAGCTTTATGCGAAGAAGGCTTAAGCCCTAATGGCTGAACCCTTAAGCGCGCGGGGCTGGCCCCTTGGCCTCAGTCGTATAGACTTGAAACCACTATTTGATAGGAGCGATTCTAATTCTTGATGGTGTTCTTGAGGAACTCTCCGATGCGGTCGAGCCAGTTGTAACTGCCAGTTCCTGGGGAAGCTGTGCGCTGGAAGCAGTGATTGCGGGTGGCCAGCGTGTGGAGCTCGCTCTGGATGCCCATGCTGCGCATCTTCTCCCATACTTTCACGGAACCCATGGACGCATAGACATCCACGTCGCCGTGCAGGAAGAGCATGGGAACGGTCTTCAGGTCGAAGCTGAACTCCGGCACGAGCACGGCGGAATCAGGGATGCCGCCTTCCGTGTTGGGGTCGCTGGCGCCGTCGGTGAGGGCGTAGGCGGGATAGATGCCGATGCCCCACTGGACATTACAAGGTTGCTTGTCAATGTCGTCAATAGCGAGGTAGGCATTGTGCTGTGAGGAGGTGACCCCCATGAGTGTGAGGTGTCCTCCTGCACTGCTGCCCATGATGCCTATCTGGTTGGGATCCAGCCCGTAGGCCGCAGCCTTGCTGCGCACGATGCGGATGGCTCGCTGGAGGTCCTGCCAGGCGGTGGTGTGCTTGGCCAGTCCACGGGGTCGTGGCGTGCGGTACTTCATGGTCACAACGGTCATTCCTTGCTCATTCAGGTAGCGGCGGGCTGGTGCCACCTCGAAGCCGTCGGGGTCGTTGCCCATGTAGCTGCCGCCAGAGTAGATAATCTGTATGGCCTTGGTCTTCAGCTCCTTGGGGAAGTGCCATTCCAGGTAGGGTTTGCACTGTTCTTCCTGGAAATCGGGGATCCGGCCTTCGGGCCACACGTCCTCTGTCATCTTCTCGCGGCGTGCCTCGTCACGGGAAAAGCGCTTCATGAGGTCCTCCTCGGGTGCCAACGGACCCATGAAGCCCAACTGTGTCATGAACTCGATGCCGCGTTGCAGGCCGAAGGCTCCGTGGCCCTTGCCTGGATAGAGATGCAGCTCGGCAGGAATCTTCCGACGGCGTAACTCACGGAATACCAGCGTGGAGCCATTGGGCGTATAGGGGTCGTTGCCTCCGTGGTGCAGGCTGATGGGGCAGGTCTTCTCGTCGAACTTGAAGACATCCGAGATGCCGACGTCAATGCCGTAACCCTGACGGGTGGCAGGCGTGCCTGTCTCGCCGTCGGTGGTCACGTAGGCAGGGGCATTCACGATGGCCCAGTTGATGTGGCAAGGCACCGTATCCAGCTTATCCACAGCGGCGTAGGCCGGCGTCTGGGAGCTGGTGGCCATGAGCAGTGCCAAGTGGGAGCCTGCCGACATGGAGACGACGCCGATGCGCTCGGGGTCGAAGCCGCGTTTGCGGGCCTCGCTGCGCACCATGCGCACGGCGCGCTGAGCGTCCTCCCAAGCTGTCTGGTAGATGGGCAGACCCTCGGGACGGGGCGTGCGATAGACGAAGTTCACGCACTGGAAACCCAACTGCGTGAAGGTCTCTCGCCACATCTTGATGAGGCCCACGTCACAGCAGACCTGGTAGCTGCCGCCCGAGATGAGAATCATGCAGCCGTTCTTCTTGGTGTCGGCAGCTGGCGCATCGAACCATTCCAGATAGGCCACGCGGTGCTTGTCGGCCTTGAAATCCTTGCTGCCGGCCTCATCGGTCATGGCAGCAATCTGATGTGCCTGGGCATCCGGCATCTTGCCTTTGGGCCAGATGGCCTCACGCTCCCAAGCCTGTGCCGTCAGGAAGCAGACACAGGCCAGGAGAAGGAGCATATTACGTTTTCTGAGCATATACCTATTTATTTAATGAGTACCTTGCGGGAGGTGGTGCCAGTGGCCGAGCGGCGCACGTGGATGTACATTCCCTGACGCAGCGGAGGCAGGACGCGAGCGCCGCGAAGGTCGTAGTACTCGTTGAGCGTTGAGCGTTGAGCGTTAAGAGATTCGACGCCGGTGTCGGGTGTGACGTTGAGGACGAGGGTGACGACCTCACTGTCTGTCATGCCTTCACAGACGGCGATGAACTGGATGGTGACGCTCTCGGTGAGGGTGATGGGCCCGTCGTAGCGGATGCGCTTCTCCTCGTCACAGGGGCAGCTGCCGTCTGTGGTGTAATAGATGACGGCACCCGGCGTGGAGGTGTAGAGTTCCAGGGTGGTACCTTCGGGCACTTCGGCTCCGGAAGAGAGGGTGGCGATCGGCATTGTCACCTGCTCCACGATGTGGTACTTGACAGTCACGTTGGCACTGGCCACGAGGTCGCCGATGCCGCAGATGACTTCGGCCTCACCCGGCAGCACGCCAAACAGGGGCACCAGGCACTGGCCGTCCTTGTTGAAGGTGAGGGCTTCGTCTGTCTCGGAGAGCGCCACGATGGAGGATGCTGTGCTGACGCGCAATGTCTTACCCTGCACAGCCACAGCGGGATAGGCCGTGACGGTGAGGTAACCATAGCGTCCCACTTCCAAGACGGCATCTGTCTGCACCATGAGACCCTCAATGGTGTGCTGAACGTCGAGTGTGGCAGTGTAGGGGGCAGCGAGTGTGGCGCCGGCATAGTTGGCAGCAGCGGCAGGCACGGTGAGCTGGACGGTGGCGGCGGTCAGCTTGTTGGCGGGGATGAAGCGCACGCCACGTGCCAAGTCACCTTCTCCATCGGTAATCTCCAGTGTGCCAGCCACATCGGTTCCATTCTGCTGGACAGCAATGCCGCTGAGGGTGCTCATCTGCATGTACTGAGAGAAGCGGATGCTGACGGCGTCGGCGTAGGCAGCGGTCTCAGTGACAGCGGGTACTGCCGTCTGCGTCATCGGAACGGTGATTTCCAGCTGTGGCGGAGGCACGGGCAGCCATTCGGTCTGCGTGGGCTGGTAGCCTTCCTTCTGGAAACGCACCTGCCAGAGTCCCTGTGGCACGTTCCACATGTAGAGGCCGGCGGCATCGGTCGTGAGCGGGTTCTCCTGTCCGAACTCGGTGGCATCCCAGAGTTGCTCGGTGGCCGACTCGTTCTCCTTATAATATATGGTGGCGGTCACGCCTTCCACGCGGTTGTCCTCGATGCCTTCATAGACATAGCCGGAGGGATCCACGATGGGACGCACGCGCTTTTTCCTCTTGGCCCAGCGCACGGGCGGACGGTCGATTTCCTCTTCCTTGCACTTCTCGTAGGAAGCGGTGATGCTGAAGCGCAGGTCGGTCAGTGGCATGGAAATCTTGTGGTACTCCTTGGGCACCCAGGACTCCCAGAACTTGCGGACGCCGGCATAGTCGGTGGGAGCGTCTGCCCACTTGAACAGCTGATCGGCGATGGCTTCCACTCCAGCTTCCAAGGCATTATTGAGGCCATCTGTCAACCAGCTTTGGAATTCAGCGGTAGTGCCGATTCCCTTGGCTTCCATACGGCTGGACATTCCAGTTATCTTGCCGGAGAACTTGGCCTTGGCAGCATATTTGACCAGATACTTGCCCAGTTCCTTGGCAATTTCCTTGTAGCCGGCGTTCTCCAGTGCGCGGGCATAGCTCAAGATGAGTCCCTGCATCTGCCGCGTGAAGAATTTGCGCTGCTCGTCCAGGCGGCGAATCTCCGACTGGAAGTGACCGTACATGCTGGAAGGTACCCGCAGGTCGCCATTGGGACAGCGAGCCAACAGCAGATACTGGCAGACGTTGATGCGGTTGCTCAGGTCGTTGTTGAACTGGTCATATTCTGCTTGCATCTCATCGATGTAGTTCAGCGCCTCCCAAGCTTGGTTGGCCTGCTCAACGCGGCCATTCTTCTCGACTATCTTCTTGTTGATTTCCAGGAGGTTGCTGGGTGTGGGTGCAAAGAAATCCTTGATGCGGGTGACGGCACCACTGACGAGGCCGCCGAAAGTAATCCTGCGAGGACCTGCGGCAGGAGTGGGAGAAATGATGGTCTCGGAGTAGGCATCATGCTTGACCGGGTTGGCGAAATAGAGCGTTGTGGAATAATCGTTGTTGACGACGAAGAACACCATGACGGTGTCTCCCTCCTCAATAGTGCGGATGATGGGACGTTCCAGCTCTGCCTGCATGGCCATCACGCGGTCAAAGTCCTCCATCTGTGCAGCCAGACGGTAACCTTCTTCATTACCAATCTTGAAGACATATTCCAGCTTGTCTTCCTCTTCCACTGGCATAGCGGTTACTTCAATGGTAGCCTCGATGTCTTCTACCAGCTGGTTGTGGGCCGACACCAGTGCAGAGACCTCGGTGTTGAAGATCTCCTCGCGGCTGTAGGCGGTGGAGTCGGAGTAGGCGAAGAGGAACTCCACGTCTATGGGCAGGCAGTGGGTCTCGGGATAGTCTGCCACTGCCGTGTAGAGCTGTGAGGCCTCGTCCCAGGTGGCATCAAAGTAGCGATGTGAGCCGTCGGAGGCGGTGACTTCAAAGTATGGGTCGAGAATGCACTCGGGCTTCGGGTTGATGAAGCTGGCGGTGAAAGTGACTGTGGGTGAAGCTTCAGGGTTCGCGCTATAGTAACCAGGATTGAGGACGCCATTCAACTCGTTCCAGGTGAGGCGCTGGTTCTGATACAGCAGTGAGACCTTGTTGAGGACGCTGGCATGTGTGTCATACAGAATCGTGGAAGGCTCCGTGCTGAAGTCGGGCTGTCCGGTGGTGACGATATCGGCATAGAGTTTGTGGTGCGTGCCGTCGAGGGCTGGATTCAGGGTGATGTCGGCACTGAAGGAGCCGTCGGCCTTGGCCGTGGTCTCCGCCACAATGAAGCGGCCGTCATAGATGGTGATCTGGCTGCCTCCGAAGGCGGTGCCGCGGACATTGATCTGTGGCGTGTTCGTCGTGGTTGCCATATCCAGGGAGATACCTATCACATCGATAATAGCAGAGCCCAGGGGCTGCAGGTACTGCTGCCCGCCCAGGATGTACTGCACCATCGCCGTGACGGTCTTTTGTCCGGACTTGTCGGACGTCAGGCACCAGCGTACCTGCTCTCCCTGCTGGCAGGGAATGACGAGGCGCTGACCCGAGAGCTGATGGCTTCCGCCGACGGATATCACAGAGTTCTCCACAAACTGCATCCCGTCGGGAATGTCAACAATCAGTTGCAGGTTGCTCACCTGTGATGCGAACTCCTCCTTGAACAGCACCTTGGCTTTGAGCGTAGCGCTGGTGGCAATGTTGATATTGGGGTCGTTGGTGGACACGTAGCTCTCTGTGCTGATGTGGCTGATGAGGCTCAAGTCCAATGCCGGCACAGCGGCCTCATACTGGGTAGCAGTGCCGGCTGTGAGCTGAATGGGCTGCAGGGCATAGTCCTCTCCTTCGCGCAGCACCGTCTGGCGCAGGTCGTCCAAGGAAGCAATGGCGTTGAGGAACTGGTTCTGCTGCATCAGCACCACCTTGTAGGCGCCGTCCTTCAGGTCTTTCACGCGGACGACGGTGCTGTTGGCCGCATAGCGAGACACGTACTTCTCGTTCTGGTCAAACACCAGTGCCATGATGTCCGTCACACCTTCGGCGGGTGTGCAGGTGATGTTGGCAAGGCCCCATTCTTTGATGGTGAGTTCGGCTCTGAAGACGCCTGTCTCATCCACAGTGGCCTCTGTCTGAGTGCTCTGGAAGAGGTCGTTGCGAGAGGTCACGTTGAGCTGAAGCGTCTGCCCAGGCTCCAATTGCGTCTGTTCGAAGGTCACATTGGGGTACTGCAACACGACGTCCGTGATGGGCTGTCCCGACACCTTATTATATATAGTAAGGACGAGGTCGGCGCTGTTGAACACCGTGGGAGCCTCGCTGTCCGATGCCACAAAGTTCACCTCCAGCACACCGCTGGAACCCAGCAACTGCTTGCTGCCCAGATCCACCACACCTGTGGCTTCAAGGGTAATGGTGATGATGTTGGCAGAGGACTGCACCGTGTAGGTTCCCTCTGGGACAGGCACATAGAGGTTGGCAATCGAGGCAGGCAGGCCGACGCTGTAGGTAACGGTGCTGCCCACGGGTTGAGCTGCGAGCGTGCTGCCCACACCCAAGAGTTGGTTGTCGGCATCGTGCCAGAGGATGCTGCACTGGTCGGTCAGGTCCTGACCATCGGGCGACTGCACCACGAGGGTGATGCTCTGCAGAACCTCTCCGCCGCCCTCCAAAGGCATGATGGTGAAGTCTTTCCAGTAGTCGGCAGCCTTGTAGGCAGCCACAGCCTCGCCCGGCACGCGCACCAGACAGTTCTCCTTGTTGAAGGAACGGAACGTCTTGCTGTCCACAGTCGGAGGCATGGTGGCGTAAATGTCGAGCCGGTCTATGGAAGAGGTGTACAAGAAGGCATCACCGTCAATCACCTGGACGCAGGAAGGCAGGATGAGTTCCTTCAGTCTGTTCATGTAGGTGAAAGCCCATGCAGGAATGTCGGTGAATCCGCTACTTCTGCCCAAGTCGATGTGGGTGGCATTGGTATATTCAGAGAAGAAAAGGTCCAATCCTGACATCGGAGCGGCCACTGTCACAGTTTTCACATCGTCGTATTTTGCATTGGCGCTTTCCAGCAGCAGTTGTTCAGCTTCGCCCAATCTGCCCGGCTGGAAGAGGTCGAAGTAGGCCTCACAGGTCAGGGTGTTGTAGTAGTTGGCACCCGGATCGCCAGGATTCTCGGGGTCGAAGGTGGCAGAGGCTGCACGCGGAGCCGTTTTCTTGGAAGCACGGCGGGGAGTCTTGACTTCTTCTTCGAAATCATCTTCCTCCTCATCATCGTCTGGCGCTGGCAGCTGGAACTTGCCGATAATGCGCCGGCCGCTGGCCTGGAAGGTCAGATGGTCGATGCCGGAGGCCTGCACGAAGAAACCCTGACAGGGTGCCAGGACAAAGCCGTTGTCATTCTGGGTCTCGAAAATGCGGAACACATTCTGACTGTCATCCCAGATGTAAATGGTCACCGCTTCCTTGATGCCGCGTAGGTCATAATAACAAGGGTAAGGGTTGCCCACAAAGTTCCAGTCGGCATTCTGCGACATCTCAGCCGGGTACTTCTTCAGGGGAACCACCACATCGCCGCTGGCGAAGATGTTCTGCTTGTTGGCAGTCTCGGCAGCAGGCAGCGTGATGATGTAGTCCTCCTCGGAGTATTCATAGTCATCGTCCTCATCATATTCCATCTCCAAGCCATAGTAGTCGCGCTGGAAGATGTAGGCCTCGTAGGCATGAAGCATCTCGCCGGGTTTCACATCCACCCAGGTCTCGCCCGCTTTGACGGCAGCACGGTTGGAACCGTCATATCGGCGGATAACCCAGTTGCCCCTGCCGCCCTGGATGTCGTTGAAGTTCACGTCAAAAGGCACGGAGAAGACCGTCCACACATTGAAGTCGGCATCGCTGAGTTTGATCTCGATGGCGTTGGCCTCCACTGTGGCACTCCGGTTCAGGAAGGAGCCGATGAGGAAGACATCGGTAAAGTTCAGCTCCTCGCCCGAGTAGCTATAGTTGGTCTGTGCGTCGTAATAACTCACGGGCAACGTGAAGCGTCCAATCTGCCACTTGGGAGAAGCCGGTGCCTCCAAGGTGAGAGACCCCATCGAATAGACATAGCTGAAGCTTTCAGTGTCAAAGTCTGCTCCCATCAGGAAGCTGACGTCCGACCCCTGCCAAGGGGTGATGTCGCTCAGCGTGGTGGCTTTCGTCAACACCAACGGCTCAGCAGCTGAAACGTGCATGATGGTTAGGAAAGCCATCAGCAATGAGAGTAAAGATTTTCGTTTCATAGAATAAGGTGTTTAAAATGATTTTGTTAGTGATGATTCATTGTTGAAAGTCAGGGAGAAGACTGCTCACATGATCGCGGCACTGCTCCATGAGCCATTTCGGGGTGGATGTGGCCCCGCAGATGCCGATGGAGAAGTCCTTTGTGGCTCCATCGAAGAAGGAAGGTTGTATCTCGGTCGGGGAGTCAATCATGTAGGAGTGGGGATTGACGCTGCGGCATTCATTGAAGAGGACGCGCCCGTTACTGCTCTTGTGCCCGCAGACAAAGAGAATCACATCGTGCCGGGCCGCGAACTCGCGGATGTGGGGCATGCGATTGGCCACCTGGCGGCAGATGGTGTCGGCAAAGGTGAAAGTGGCAGAGGGCGCAATGTGGCTGCGGATGTACTCCACGATTTGCCGGAACCCTTCCAGGGACTTGGTCGTCTGGGAATAAAGGGCAATGTCGCGGTTGAAATCCAGCTGCTCGGCTTCCTCGGGGGTCTCGATGACGATGGCGGTGCCGTCGGTCTGTCCCACCAGACCCAGCACTTCTGCGTGTCCCGGCTTCCCGAAGATGACGATTTGCTTGCGGTGGTCGGGGTCGTTGTCGTACTCGCGCTTGATGCGTTCCTGCAGATGAAGTACCACAGGACAGGTGGCATCGATGAGGTGGATGTGATTGGCCTCGGCCTGACGATAGGTGGCAGGCGGCTCGCCGTGGGCACGCAAGAGGACATTGGCATTATGCAGGCGGGAGAAAGCATCGTGGTCTATGGTCACGAGGCCGAGGTTGCCCAGACGTTCCACCTCACGACCATTGTGCACAATGTCCCCGAGGCAGTAGAGGGGCTGACCCTGCTGCAATTCTTCCTCGGCTTTTCCGATGGCGCGTGTCACACCGAAACAGAAGCCGGAACCAGTGTCAATCTCTATGGTCATTCGTTGGATGCTGTTATTTCCTGGAAGCGGTCCAGAAGCCATTGCTTCTGCTGGGGAATGGTGAGGTGGCTGTTGTCCAGCACCAGGGCATCCTCGGCTTGACGCAGGGGAGCCACAGCACGGGTGGAGTCGATGCGGTCGCGTTCACGCAGGTTCTCCAGCACTTGCTGGAAGTCTGCGGCCTCGCCCTTGGACAGGAGCTCGTCATAACGTCGCTGGGCGCGAATCTCATCGGAAGCGGTGACGAAGACTTTCATCTCTGCATCCGGGAAGACGGCAGTGCCGATGTCACGTCCATCCATCACGATGCCTCCTTCCTTACCCATCTCCTGCTGCTGGGCTGTCATGGCGGCACGCACAAAAGGAAGGGCAGCGATGGGGCTGACATGGGCAGAGACTTCCATCGTGCGAATCTGGTGTTCCACGTTTTCGCCGTTGAGGTAGGTATCGGGGCGTCCGGTCTCTGGATTGAGACGGAAAGAGACATTGATCTCGGGCATGAGGCTTTCCAGGGTGGAAGTGTCAATGCTGCCGTCCTCGGCAATGAGTCCTCGCTGCATGGCGAAGAGTGTGCAGCAGCGGTACATGGCGCCGCTGTCGATATAGATGTAACCGATTTCGCGGGCCAGGTCTTTAGCCATCGTGCTCTTGCCGCAAGAGCTGTGACCGTCAATAGCAATGGTAATCTTCTTCATATATATAATAAGGTGTAAGAGGTTATGAGATGATGAGTTGATGAGGTTTTTATAAGTTAAATTGGGCAGTGACCATGAAACTGGGAACAGAGACGTGGTACTTGGCGTAGGCCACGCCCACCTTCAGACGCTTGAGGTTCAGGTTCAGGCCGCAAGAGAGTCCTGCTCCGTGAGCTGCTCCAGCTGCTGTAAGCTCGTAGGCGCGCCGGCAGTTGTAGCCTGCGGAAACCGTCAGTTGGCGGGACAGCAGGATATCCACTCCGAGGATGAAGTGGTTGGTGAAGATGCGGCCATTGGAGATGGAACCGTCGGAGCTGTAGTAGTCCTCTGCTTTCCAGTGGGTCAAATCCACCATGGAGACAGAGAAGCGCAGCGGGGCGCCCACCAACTCCTTGGTGAATCCCAAGCGCAGGTCCACTGGCAGGTGTTCGCGGTGGTCGGCAAAGGTCTTTACCTGTCCGCCCAGGTTGGCAGCCACTGCCGACAGGGAGAAGCCGTTGGCTTCATCATAATAGTTCAGTCCCAGATCCACTGCCAGAGCCACCGAGGTGAACTCGCCATAATGAGAGTAAATGAACTTTCCTGTGGCACCGCCGGCGATGTATTCCGTCAGGGCGTAGGAGTAACCACCCATGAGGGCCATATCCAGCGCCGAGAAGTCTCCCATCTCCACGCCTTCCACGGTGGTCTCTTTCATAGAGCCGTAGGACACAAACTGAGCGCCGACTCCCCACGTACCTCGTTCGCCCGAAGCCATCGTCCAGGCAGCATTGCCTGCCTTGCAACCTTGCATGTAACTCATGAAGCCGAGATTGATGGCCCGGTCACTCGCGTCGGACATCAAAGCGGGATTGTGGAAGAGCAGGGAGGCATCATCATCCGGCATGGAAAAGTTGCGGCCTCCGAGGGCCATTCCGTGGGCCGAAGTGGGGAGACTGAGGAAGTTGAAAATGGAAGTGCTCTCGCTCTGCGCATGCAATTTTGAGACGCCGAGGAGAGAAAAAAAGACTGATATGAGAAATAATTTTTGTTGCATTGTCATTTTTCGTGCACAAAAGTACACATTCTTTCCTTATTATAACGCAAGAAATGCCCTTTTTTGGGTGTAAGAGGGCAATTTTTTATAAAAAAAGCCCTTTCTTTGAAAAAAAAGTGCCGAAAGGCAACGATGTATCGAAAATTTGTGCTACTTTTGTCGCGCTGAGGCGAGGATTTTGCCTTTTCAACCCCAGAAAACGATAAAAAGATAAACAAAATATCATCATGGAAGAAATCAAATCGATGACCGAAGAACTCCGCGGACAACGCGGAACGAGCCTCTTGCTGGGCTATGTTATGGTGCTCGCGCTGATGTTCGTGGCTTTCGAGTACACACAGCGTGAAATCAAGTATGAAGAACTGGAACCCATCTATGAGAGTGCCTTTGAAGAGGACATGATCCCCATCACCACTCAGAAGGAACAGATGGCTCCTCCTCCTGCCGCTGCCCCCAAGGTGGCAGAAATCCTGAATATCGTGGACGACGAGACAGAACTGGCTGAGGAAGAGGTGCAGACCTCCGAGGAAGTGAATCAGGCCATCTCCACCGTCACAGGTACAGGTGCTCCTACCGCTGTGGTGGCTGCTCCTGCTGTGGGTCCCGTGCGTGAAGAGTCCGATGACGACCGCATCTTCGAAATCGTGGAAGAGAACGCTCAGTTCCCAGGCGGTGACGAAGCCTGCTACAAGTGGCTCTATGACAACATCAAGTATCCCGCCATTGCACAAGAACAGGGCATTCAGGGCCGTGTGTTCGTCCGCTTCGTGGTCAACAAGGACGGTTCCATCGTGGATGTGGAAGTCACCCGTTCTCCAGACCCCTCTCTCTCCAAGGAGGCAGAACGTGTCATCAAGCTGATGCCGAAATGGAGACCCGCCCGTCAGGGTAACAAGCCTGTGCGCAGCCGCTTCAACTTGCCCGTCATGTTTAAGCTGCAATAAGCCTGTTTTACATCCGAAGCATACACCTTATTATATATATATAAGTAAGGGATGATACAGGAGGCTGCGCCGGCTGGGTGCAGCCTCCTATTGTTATTATTCAGCCGTTATCAACAATGAAAACAACCAACGAAATCTTTGACCTCCTGAGCCAAACCTTTGCTGATGTCACCTTTGACAGACAGCCCGAGAGCCTCTATGCACCCATCAAGTACGCCCTCTCCTTGGGCGGTAAGCGTCTGCGTCCCGCTCTGCTGCTTATGGCGTATAATCTTTATCGTGACGATCTGCAGACGGCGATGCCTGCAGCGCTTGCGCTCGAATTCTATCACAACTTCACCCTCATGCATGACGATGTGATGGATCGTGCCGATATCCGACGGGGCAAACCCACTGTACACAAGGTGTGGAACGATAATGCAGCCATCCTCTCTGGTGACACGATGCTTCTCATGGCTTTCCGCCTGATGGCAAGCGTGCCTCCCCAGCATCTCAAGGCGGTGATGGATCTCTTCATTGAAACCACCATGCAGATTGATGAAGGCCAGCAGCTGGACATCGACTTTGAAAGCCGCATGGACGTGACCGAAGAGGAATACATAGAAATGATCCGCCTGAAGACTTCTGTGCTGATGGCATGTGCCATGAAAATCGGTGCCATGTTGGCCGACGCTCCTGCCGAGGAAGCCGACGCACTCTATGATTTCGGTCTGAACTTGGGCCTCAGTTTCCAGTTACAGGACGACCTGCTGGATGTCTATGGTGACCCAGAGACCTTCGGAAAGAAAATCGGCGGTGACATTCTCTGCAACAAGAAGACCTATATGCTGATTCAGGCCCTGAGCCTTTCCGACCCTCTCCGCAGTACGGAACTCAAAGGCTGGCTCACCCGCACCCTTTATGACCCGAGAGAGAAAATCCGCGCGGTCACAGATATCTATAACCGTTGCGGCGTGCGCCAGTTGGCAGAGCAGAAAATCAATGAGTACTTTGACACTGCGATGTCACAACTCCAGGCACTGGGACTCCCGGAGGAGCGCAAGCAAGTCCTGGCCGATGTGGCCTTCAAGATGCTCAAACGACAGAGGTAAAGACTTCCGACGCTCATGCTCATAGACACTCATAGTCATCTCTACGGTGAGGAGTTCTCCGATGATCGTGAAGACGTGCTGCAGCGTGCACAAGCAGCAGGCGTCTCCAAGATTTTCTTGCCAAACATCAACCGCGAAAGTATGGAACCGATGCTGCAGCTGGCTGCGGCGCATCCGGGATTCCTCTATCCGATGATGGGCCTGCATCCAGAAGACCTCGGAGAAGACTGGCGTGAAGTGTTGGCAGAAATGGAGCAACGGCTTGCTCAGTCAAACCATCCATTCATCGCCATCGGGGAAGTGGGACTTGACTATTACTGGGACCGTTCCCGCTATGAAGAGCAGCAGGAAGCGCTCGCCATTCAAATCGGCTGGGCTGTGAAATATCATCTCCCACTAATGATCCACACCCGCTCTGCACACCGCGAGATGGTGGATATGATTTCCAATCGAACATTAACGGGCGTCTTCCACTGTTTCGCCGGGACAGCAGACGAGGCCGAAGAGTTGCTTCGCTTTGATGGCTTCTGTCTGGGCATCGGTGGCGTGGTGACTTTCAAGAAGAGTTCGCTGCCCGAAACGCTCCGCGCTGTGGTACCTCTCACACGCATTGTTTTGGAGACCGATTCTCCCTATCTGGCCCCCGTCCCACACCGCGGAAAACGCAATGAATCTGCCTACGTTTTAGAGGTCGCTCATCGTGTTGCTGAAATTTATAACGTTTCAGTGGATGAAGTGACCCAAATTACCACCCAAAATGCACTTCATACCTTCCCAAAAGCGTGCTAAAACCCTCTTTTCGGCAGAAAAAGAAAGAAAATTGACCCAAAAGATGAACTTTTTTAAGGAAAAAGAAGGTAATCCGCGAAAAAAAGAATATTTTTGTAGCGAAATTCTGCTAAAAGACGAATAATAAATAACTAAATTCATTCATCATTAAACAAAAAAACAAAAATGAAAAAGTATTTTGCAATTGTTGCAATGGTGGCTGCCTGCACTTTCGGCATGACACCCTCCGTGATGGCTCAGGACGAGGTCGAAGAGGCCGTTGAGCAAGTCGTAGATTCCGCTGAAGCTGTTATCGACAGCGTAGAAGCCGAAGCTCCCGCTGTGGAAGAAGCTGTGGCTCCCGTGGAAGAGGAAGAAGGTCTGCACAAGACCCTGAAGACAAAGTTCATCGAAGGTTCTGCTGGCTTCATGAGCCTCGTTGCCATCGCTCTCGTGCTGGGTCTCGCATTCTGCATCGAGCGCATCATCTATCTGACCCTCGCTCAGGTGAACACCCGCAAGTTCATGGCTGCCATCGCTGACAAAGTGAAGGCTGGCAAGATTCAGGAAGGCATCGACTTCGCTGCTGGCACCCGTGGCCCTGTGGCTCAGCTGGCAAAGAAGGCACTGCAGAACCTCAACAGTGAGGACCAGAATGACATCGCCACCATCGAGCGTACCATCAACATCGAGGCCGAAGTGCAGGGCGCTTACCTCGAGGAGAACTGCTCTTGGATTACCCTGTTCATCGCTATGGCCCCGTCACTCGGCTTCCTCGGAACTGTGATCGGTATGGTCCAGGCATTCGATGACATTGAGCGCGCTGGTGATATCAGCCCGACCGTCGTTGCTGGAGGTATGAAGGTGGCTCTGATCACCACCATCTTCGGTATCGTCGTCGCTCTGATTCTGCAGGTGTTCTACAACTACATCCTTTCCCGCGTGGAGGCTCTGAACTCCAACATGGAAGAGGCTGCTATGAGCCTGCTCGACACTTGCGTGAAGTCCCCGAAGTGCAAGAAGTAAATTTTTAAAAAAGGTTATAGTATTATGAAACTCGAAAAGCTTTCAAATATTGCGCTGTACTCCTGCATCGGAGTGGGTGTTGTCTGTTTCCTCCTGTTCTTCATGGTGGATTACAACAACATGGACTTCGACGGCGTACACGTCTCCCCGAAGCTGACGGATCTCGTGCTGATTCTGATGTACGCGCTTTTCGCACTCACTGCAGGCCTCACCATCTGGAGCCTCGTGCGCGGCGCTACCACCAATTCCGGCAACACAGGTCCCAACCCCACCGGCATTCCCAGTGGTAAAATTACCCTCTGCACTTGGGGTGCTGTCATCGCTGCTCTTGCCATCGGTCTCATCGCAGGTATGGGTGAAGAACCCTACACCACCGTCTCTGGTGTCACCACTTCTGCCGGTATGGTCACTGTCGTGGATATGTTCCTGTGGGCTATCTACATTCTGGCCATCATCACCATCATTGCAGTGGTTGTCAGCATGAGCGGCTGGCTCACCAAGAGTGCTACACCGAAGGAATAAAACTCTAAACTTTAAACACTCAACTGATAATGGCAAGAAAGAAAAAGAAAGTGCCTGGGCTGAATGCCAGTTCTACGGCTGACATCTCTTTCATCCTGCTCATCTTCTTCCTGGTGACCACCTCCATGGATACGGATATGGGTCTGGCCCGTCGCCTGCCTCAGCCGCCCGAGCCCAATCAGGAAGACGCGCAGATTGACGTGAAGGAGCGCAACGTGCTCAACGTGCGTCTCAATGCTGCTGGTAACCTGATGGTTAACCATGACTTCATTGATATCAACCAACTCCGCGCTCGTGCTAAGGAGTTCATTCAGAACAAGAACAACAGCCCCAAGCTTCCCGAGCTGCATGCCAAGCAGATTGATCTGCTCGGAACATGCTATGTTACAGACAAGCATGTCATCTCTGTGCAGACCGACCGTGGCACACCTTATAATGTGTATTTCCTGGTGCAGAACGAACTCGTGGCAGCTTACAACGAGCTGCGTGACGACCTGGCCATTGCCAAGTTCGGCCATCCCTACGCCCGCTGCAGTGAAGACGAGCAAATCGCCATCCGCACCTATTATCCCCAGAAGATCTCTGAGGCCGAACCCAAAAATTATGGAGGAAACTAATTATGGCTAAAAAGAAAGGAAGTCGCGAATTACCGGAGCTGACCACCTCGTCCCTCCCCGACCTGATTTTCACCATCCTGTTCTTCTTCATGATTGTGACCACCATGCGTGAAGTCACCCTCAAGGTGAAGTTTGTGGTTCCCGCAGGTACAGAACTGGAGAAACTGGAAAAGAAGTCCTGCGTGTCATTCATCTATGTAGGTCCTCCCACCGACCAGCTTCGTGCTCAGATGGGTAGCGGTACCCGCATCCAGCTCAATGACCGCTATGCAGAGCCTCGTGAGGTGATGGACTTTGTGGCACAGGAACGTACCACGATGCCCGACCCAGCTTCACAGGTGATGTCCATGAAGATTGACCAGCACACCCAGATGGGTATCATCACTGATATCAAGGAAGTGTTGCGTAAGTCTTGGGCTCTGAAAATTAACTACTCGGCCACACGCCGTGGTAATTAAAGAACTTGTTCGATTAAGCGTGTCGCTTAATCGAATAGGTTAATCATAAATAAAGCGGCGATTCCCGTTTTTAACAAGGGGAATCGCTGCTTTTCTTTATGCTTATCCTCACAGGGACATGTATTGCTTGGGCGAGTAGCCTGTCATCTTCTTGAAGAAGCGTCCGAACATACTCTGTGAGGGGAAATTCAGCTGGTCGCTCACCTGCTTGACACTCCATTTTCCGCTCTTGAGCAGGGCTTTGGCTTCCAGTGAGACATACTCGTCAATCCACTGCATCCCGTGCTTACCACTGACCTCCTTGATGGTGGTTGAGAGATACTTAGAGGTCAGGCACATGCGGTCTGCATAGAAACTAATGCTGCGCTCCTGTGTGAAATGTTGTTCCAGCAGCGAGAGAAAGTCATGAAAAATCTGTTCCTTGCGGTTCAGCGGTTTGCTCAACTCGGGTTTCTGTTCGATATTATTGTTGTTCAGGGACATATTCTTCAGTACCCACACTTCACAGTACCGCTGTATGACTTCTTTCTTGTAAAGATAGTCTGGCTGTCCCAGTTCCTTCCTCAGGATTTTGTACATCAGCAAGTGATTATCAAACACTGATTCGGGAATTTCATGCACGGAGAAATTATAGTAACGGTGTGTCAAGTCCATGTGAATACCCACATTTTTCCGCATTGACTCCATGAAATCCACATCTATCATCATTCCGAAGAAACGCAAGTCACTGCTGACCATATTACTCTCAAAAATACTACCGGGTGTCATCACCAACATATTGCCTTCCCGCACTTTCACTTTATGGAGGTTTACCAGCATGTCTAACTCACCTTTTACCAGTGTGATGACAAAAAATGCCTCACATTTCACAGGGAAAGGTGCTTTACCTGCGTCATAAGGGAAATCCTTGTCTAAATTGTCAAATGTCAGCAGCAGGTTTTGCAGACGTCCTGTCCCGAAATCTTGAGGAATCTTTGAGATATCAAAGGACTGCGGCATTTGTTGAGGAGCGTTATTCATTCTTTCGTAATTTTGGTTAGGACCTTAATCTTCGAAATCGTAATGATCCAGCTTCTTTCCACAAGAGGAGCAGAATACCTCGTGCTTGTAGATCACACCACCACAATCATTGCAGCGATAGGTACGTTGAGTTTTTTTGTCATTTTCTTCCATAATCGTTCTATGTTTCGTTCCAATTAAAGACGCATAAATATCTTATTTCGGGCACAAAGTTACATCTTTTTTCCGAAAAAAGACCCATTGAATCCACTAAAAAACGCTAAACAACCTTTTTTTCTTTGTTTTCAAGAGCTTGATCCAAAGAAACATTTTCCATTACTGGTAGATGAGGGTGGTGATGGAGGTCGGCTGAAAGGTTTCCAGTGCTATTTGGTGGAGGAAGTCGGGGGTGATGGCATTAATTTCCTGTTGGCGCTGGGAGAGGTCACGGATGATGCCAGTTAGCAGATATTGTTTGGCCATAGCGAGGGTGGTGTTCTCCGTGTTTTCTGCTGCTATGGCAAGCTGTCCGCACATCTGCCGTTTGATGGCCGCGAGTGTCTTTGGGCTGAGGGGTGCTGTCGTGAGACGGTGCAGCTCATGGTGCACGAGTCGCAGGCAGCGTTTGACATCTTCATGGTCACAGCCGAAGTAGATGGTCCAGAGACCGGTATCGGTGTAGGCGGTGGCAGTGGCTTCCACGGCATAGACAAGTCCTGTCCGTTCTCGCAGTGCTTGTCCCAGACGAGTGTTCATGGCGGGGCCTCCCAAGAGGTTCATGAGGAGGGCGAGGCCCACGTAACGAGGGTCTGTCATGGAGTAGCCAAGTGCACCCAACATGACGTGGGACTGGTGGGTGGAGCGGGAAAGGATGATGGGTTCAATGGGTTTAATTGGCTGAATGGGTTTAAGGGGTTCAAGGGGTTCAAGGGGCCCATCTAGCCCATTAAGCCCATAATACCCATTCCCATCAGCCCCATCAAGCCCCTTCAGCATCCTCTTTACTTCTGCTTCCTTCACTCGTCCCTTGATAAACAGGAGGGCACGGGAGGGGTGATAACAGCGGCTGGTGAAGGCGAGGAGGTCCGATGAAGTGTATTGTCTGAGGCGCTTGGCATCTCCCAAGATGTTACGTCCCAGAGGATGATTTGGGAAGAGCAGGGCCTCAAAGTCATCATAGATGAGTTCTGCAGGGGAGTCATGATAGCTTTCTATCTCATCGATCACCACTTCACGCTCATGTTCCAGCTCGTGCTGAGGGTGTGTGCTGCAGAAAGTAATGTCCAGCAAGAGGGTGAGGGCCCGTCGCAGGTGCTGGCGGTCAAAGGCAGCATAGTAGATGGTCTCTTCCTTGGAAGTATAGGCGTTGAGTTCTCCTCCCACGCTTTCCAGGTAGTTGCTGATTTGGCGTGACGTACGGGTGGTGGTACCCTTGAAGGTCATGTGTTCCACCAAGTGGGCCATTCCGCTTTCTGAGTCCAGTTCGTGGCGTGTACCAGAGGCAATGGCTACGCCCGCATAGACGACATCCGACGAGGCGGAGTCATCCAAGAGGACGCGAAGACCGTTGGAAAGTAGGAAGGTGGTCATTCCCATCAGAAATCAGGGAAGGGATGCTGTGCCGCCTGGATGGCCACACACTCCATTTCTATGAGCCAGGTGGGTCGGCAGACAGGAGCCAGTGTGATGACGTAGGGCGTGGTGGGGAACTTCTCGTGGAAGAGACGACAGACGGTGTCATAGTCTGCGGTGTCCCTCAGATAGACAATGATTTGTGCCACATCGGCAAAACTGCTGCCAGCCTCTGCCAACAGGGCTTCCACATTTTCCCACATCCGGTGGGTCTGCCCGATGATGTCTCCCACGTGTACCACTTCACCCCGATTGTTGATGCTGGCGGTGCCGCTGATGTAGATGTGACGGCGGTCGCCGTAGTCCATTGTGGTGCCGCGCTCGAAGGTGACACCGTATTCGTAGGTGGGGTTCAGGTGGGTCTTGGCACAGAGGTAATGTTGCTGTGCGGGCTGGAAGCCAGTGAGGGCGTAGGTGCCCAATTGTATGAGGGCACGGGTGTCGGCGGGAAGTCCTCCGATGCCAGTGCTGGCGATGTAATGTGTCTGGGGTGTCAGCCCCTGCTCGATGAAGTTCTCTCGGCGTGCGCGCACCATTCCTGCATATTGTGTATCCACATCGCGTACATAGAACCACGTGCGGATGCAGTTGTCTGCGAGTGTGGCGCCGTAGTGGCCGAGTGTCGTCTCATAGTCCAGCAGCAGGCGGGTGGTCTGCTGTGCGCTGTCTCCTTCGGGTCTGCAGACGCCCATCTGCCAGAGGTGGCAGTAACCATTGTGGCTGGCTTGGACGAAACCTTCAGTGTGCTGCACTTCCATATCGGTGACCATGTATAGCCAAGCAGCCACCTTGGAGCCGTCCAATGGCGGCTGCCCGATGCAGGAGACGGAACAGGTGTCCCGCATCTGATTGATTTCTTCTCTGACGATGGCCTCCTGATTGGTGGCATCACTGAGGAAATAACGCTTGAAAATGGTGTGTGAATTTGTGCATTGTGGATGCTGCAGCAGGGCCTGTTCTGCCTCACAGATACGATGGAACTGCCCAGCAAAATGCTCGCTGCGCGGTTCCACATGAAGTATGGCGTGCTGCTCTGTCACCTTGCCCTGAAGCGCAAAGGTGGAAAGCTCCACAGTGACGCCCAAATCAGTAAAAACTATTCTCTCGTAAGTCATTTTTTTCTGAATCGGGCGCAAAAGTAGTGCTTTTTTCCCGTTTGACAAAACTTTTTCGACTTTTTGATTTACAGAGCTACTGAGTTCGGGCTTTTTTCCTGTTTTGAGGGCTTCCCCATGTTATTCATCCATTTGGAAAAGCGGGTCTTCGGGCATTACGAGGACTGGCTTCTGTGCTGCTTCACGCAGCAACTGTTCAGAGACATATTTCTTATCCACCACCAAGCGGAACATATACTCCCTGAACCACTGGGAAGTCATGATGATGTAACCCTTCTGTCCGGAATCTGTACCCCAAGAGTTCTCCACCTTCCATTTGAGCGGTTTGCCGTCGGCATCCAGATCCACTGCTGTGAGCGTCATGGCGTGGGTGCTGCCGCTGTCAAAGGTGCTGATGCGCTCGGCCTTTGTCATGGGGAAGGTGGTGCCCAGGAGGGAGGCATAATCAAAGTTCTCGGTGTCTGCATAGCCGCGCTTGCGGTCCAGCTGTTTCCCCACATCGTAGGAGCTGTAGAGCTTGCGGCCATCCCGAAGCTGGGCAATCGCCAACTGCTCAATCTCCTCCATGGGCAGGTTCAGATAGACCCAGTTGGTGCCATCATAGGCGTGGCGGTCCCATTCCACTTCGTAGGTCTTGTGGAACTCCCGCCGCGGGTCATTCATCACCATGATGAAACTCCCCTTCAGCGCTTGTCCGCCCATGATTTCCTCATAGAAGGTCTGCGGGGTGTAACGTTTCTCACGCGTGCGTACCTTATTATTCTTGTCCCTGAAGGCGTAGGTGAACTCCTTCACAGGCTCTCCCAGAGTGAGGGTGAGCAGACGGTAGATTTCTGACAACTGCTGTGTCTTGCGCTCTTGGATGTCAGCCGCCTTGCGCTTCTCTGCCACCATACGGCGCAGCTCCAGCCCGAACTCTCGCAGCTTGCGGCTGATGAGCTGCCGCATCTTGGCGGTGTTCTCGGCACTGAAGGTCTCCGGGCAGACGGCCTTGGGAACCAGTCCGTACTTGGGCGCTAAATCCACGAGTCCGCAAAAGGTGCCACCGTCATTGAGCGGGGAATGGAAAAAGAAGCGAGGACGCTCTGCCTCCAAGGGCTCATTGGCACAGTCAATGACTCCTTGCAGCATCAGGTTGGCCTTTTCCAGCTGGTCGTAGAAGAACAGGTAATCCTGTGAGAACTCCACAGTGAGGGTGTCGTTGTGCCGCCGTGAGAAATCTCCACGCAGCACATTCAGCCCCGAGAACATCCAGCAACGTCCGCTGCTGCGCTGGTCTGTGATGGACTGCTTGGGGGTCTCCACACTGAAGTCGGTGTCCGGCTCGCCCGCTGTGGCGCGGTTCTGTGCCAGGGCATCAATGGCGTTGGTGGCCAGTGCGTTGCCGAGGGCTTTCTGCAGCGTGCTGGTGCGGGCATCACCAATGTTGTTGGCCTGTTGGAAACGCTGCAACTGTTGGGCCGAGATGCCTCCGCCGCTGGTTTTCTGTGCTGCTGCACCAAGTGTGAAAGAGAGTGCGAGCACGATGGGAAGAAGGTTCTTTTTCATAGTTTGTTTGGTGTTTGTTTCCGGCTCTTCCTGTTTCTTCATGGCCGGATAGCTGATGCGGGTGTGATAGATGGTCTTGAGTTTCTCGCGGAAGACTTCTTTTGCTTTGAGGATATCCGCAAAGGTAATGGGGCAGGCAGTGAAATAGCCTGCCTCTATTTGTCCGTCAATAATCCTATCTACAAGGGAGGCGATGCTCTCTTCAGTATATTCTTTGAGTGACCGGGCGCTGGCCTCCACGGCATCTGCCATCATGAGGATGGCCTGCTCTGTGGTGGTGGGGTTCTGTCCGGGGTAGGTGAAAGGTTCTGTGGGCACAGGTTCTGAGGGGTTCTGGTTCTGTGCGGTGATGTAGAAGTAGCGGACGAGTCCGTGTCCGTGGTGAGTGGAAATAAAGTCACGGATGATGCGCGGGATTCGCTGGTTATCCGCCAACCGTTCTCCGTCTGTGACGTGGGAGATGATGATGCGGGCGCTCTCCTCGGGTGACAGCTTGTCATGTGGATTCACAGAGCCCGCCGCTTGGTTCTCTGTGAAGAAGGCGGGATTCACGGTCTTTCCGATGTCGTGGTACAGCGCTCCCGTGCGCACCAGCTGCACCTTGGCACCAATCTTCCTTGCTACCTCAGAGGCCAGGTTGGACACTTGCATGGAGTGCTGGAAGGTACCGGGTGCCACCTCTGAGAGGCGCTGCAAGAGGGCATTGTTGATATTGGATAGTTCCACCAAAGTCACATTGGAGGTAAACCCGAAGGCGCGTTCCAGAAGGTACATGAGCGGGTAGGAGAACAGTAGAAGTATTCCACTGATAATCATGTGCTTGTAAAAGCTCCAGTCGATGCGTCCGATGGTGTCCACTGAAAGGAACGAACGCCCGTGGATGAGGTCAATGGAGAGATAGAAGAACAACGATGCCGCAGTCACTGCGATGGCAGTCTTGAAGATTTGTGAGCGCTGGGAGAGCTCGCGCAGTGTATAGATGGCCACCAGTCCTGCCACGCATTGTGTGGTGATGAACTCAAAGGGGTAACGCAAGGAGATGGCACAGAGCATGATGGTTCCCGCATGCACCATGAAGGCCGTGCGGCTGTCCATGAATACCCTGACGAAGATGGGCAGCATGGCATAAGGGATGATATACACGGTCAGCAGCGTGTGGCGCACAAGGAACGATGTCAACAGGGGATAGACCGCCGCCAGGCACAGGATGAGAATGATGCAGCGCGGGTTGACGATGTAGTCACGGCGGAAGAGGTTGAAGAACAACAACATGGCCAGCGTGATGATCGCCACGTAGAGAATCTGCCCCAGGAGCACCATGTTGTTGGGTCGTGAGTTATCGGCGCGGGCAGCCAATGTGCGTTCGTAACTCTTCAGGATCTGGAACGTGCGCTCATTGATGATTTCTCCGCGGTCAATGACGTTCTGTCCTGCCAGCACCATCCCCGAGCTGGGAGAGAGGGAGTTCATCAGGGCGCCCCATTCACTCTCGCTCTTTTCCTTGTCATACACGAGGTTGGGCTCCAAATAGTGGTTCAGGTTCAGGCGCTGGAGCTTGGCTCTGCTGAGTCCTGCACTGTCTGCATCATGGATGATGTATTCGTAGGCCGTCTTCTGGCTGAACAGCATGGAGACGGGTTGTGACAGTGCGCCGATGCCCTCATAGATCTTCACCGCCTGCGTGCTGTCTTTCTGCAGCATCACCTGGTCATCGTTGGTGATGATGCCGCGGTCGTAGATTTCCCGAAAGTGGGATTCGATGTAGATGCGATAGATGGGGGTGAGTTCCTCTGCATCCTTGTTCCGGAAGGTCTCCCGGAAGTGGTTCAGCTGTTGGGCCTCCACGCCGGTCTTGAACTCAAAGTAGGGTTCATACAGCTTGTGGATGCTGTCCTGTTCCTGGGACAGCTGCTCATCGGTCTTGAAAATGGGGAAGTCAAAGGGAGCGATGAACTGGCTGTAGGGCCATGGACGCCCCACATCATAATGCAGTACAGAACGTCCTCCCGAGGGAAGGAGCCAAACGATGAGAATGACGAAGGCCACAAGGATGGCTCCTTGCACCAAAACTTCACGCCAAGTGAAGTCAACGACTTTATTATATCGGCTCATAAATGCGAAATTTGGTCTGTTTTCGACTTTCAGCGGACAAAATTACATAAAAGTTTGGGATTATCGGCATTTTTTCCGTACTTTTGCACAAAATTTTGCATTATTTGTGATGAATAGCATGAAAGTTAGGGTTCGTTTTGCCCCTTCACCCACTGGACCGTTGCATATTGGCGGCGTCAGAACGGCTTTGTACAATTATCTCTTCGCTCGTCAGCATGGCGGCGATTTCATCTTCCGCATCGAGGACACAGATCGCACCCGTTTTGTGCCCGGAGCCGAGGAATACATCTTGGAAACTTTCCGCTGGTTAGGCATCCAGTTTGACGAGGGCGTGTCCTTCGGAGGTGACCATGGTCCTTATCGCCAGAGCGAGCGTAAAGAACTCTATAAGGTATATGTCCAGCAGTTGTTGGATCAGGGTTGGGCCTATTATGCCTTCGACACTGCCGAGGAGCTGAATGCCCGCCGCGAAGAGGCCGAGGCACAGGGTGAGAAGTTCCAGTATGATGCCAGCACCCGCAGTCAGATGCGCAATTCTCTGACGTTGGCACAGGAAGAGACAGAGCGCCTCCTTCAGGAAGGCCACCCCTACGTGGTCCGCTTCCTCATCCAGCCTGGAGAAGACGTCCATGTGGATGACATCATTCGTGGTGACGTCTGCATCAATTCTTCCATTCTGGACGACAAAGTCCTCTGGAAGAGTGCAGATCAGCTGCCGACTTACCATCTGGCTAACATCGTGGATGACCATCTGATGGAAGTGACCCATGTGATTCGTGGTGAGGAGTGGCTGCCCAGTGCTCCGCTGCACGTGCTGCTTTACCGTGCCTTTGGCTGGGAAGACACCATGCCTCGCTTCGCCCATCTGCCGCTGCTGCTGAAACCCGATGGAAAAGGCAAACTCAGCAAGCGCGATGGTGACCGCCTCGGTTTCCCTGTTTTTCCCCTGGAATGGCATAACCCCGAGACGGGCGAGGTCAGCAGCGGTTACCGTGAAAGCGGTTACCTGCCCGAGGCTGTCATCAATTTCCTGGCACTCCTGGGGTGGAATCCCGGTGGTGATCAGGAGATTCTCTCCATGGACGAACTCATCGAGAAGTTCAACTTGGAGAAGTGCAGCAAGAATGGCGCCCGCTTTGACTATGTGAAGGGCTTCTGGTTCAATCGTGAATACCTCCTGCAGCGTCCCGATGCTGAGTGGGCTCCAGACTTTGTCCGGATCCTGGCAGAACAGGGCATAGAGACCACCGAGGAGAAAGCCGCGGAAGTCGTGAGCATGATGAAGGCCAAAGTCATTGAGTACCAGACAAAGGACGGCCCCAAGAAGCGCAACATCTCTTTTGTCCGTGACCTCTGGCCGCTGTGCCGTTTCTTCTTTGTGGCGCCCACTGCCTTTGACCCCGAGGACAAGTTCATCCGCAAGAACTGGAAACCCGAGACCGCCGATGAGATGAGACAACTGCGTGACGTGCTGGCTACCATCGATGACTTCAGCGTGGAAGGCCAGAAAGCAGTGGTGGATGCTTGGGTGGAACAGTCCGGTATCAAGCCATGGAACGCTTGGCGCGTATGCCTCGTGGGTGAAGGACAGGGCCCCGATATGTATGGCCTCTCCGCCTTCCTCGGAAAGGAGGAAGTGCTCCGCCGCATGGACTTTGCCATTCAGACCCTCAAACTCTAAACCTTAAACTTTTCACTTTTCACTTTCAATTTTTAACTTTAATTCTCACCCCTCCTTGTACAGCTTCGCGATATACCTTTATATGATGGCAGTCGGCATCGCCGCCATCTTTAACAAACGGGCAAGATTGTTGGCCGTTGGACATCGCAAGGCCTTCTTCCAACTGAAACGCCAGGTGAAGAAGGGCGAGCGTTACGTGTGGTTCCATGCTGCCTCTTTGGGCGAGTTCGAGCAGGGACGCCCACTCATGGAGCGCGTTCGCCGTGAGCATCCGGAACTGAAGATACTGCTGACGTTCTTCTCTCCCTCGGGCTATGAGGTTCGGAAGGATTGGGCCGGTGCTGATGTCATTTGCTATCTGCCCTTGGACACCCACGCACACGTCCAGATTTTCTTCCATTTCGTGAAGCCTGAAATGCTGTTCCTCATCAAGTACGAGTTCTGGCAGAACTACTTGAAGGGCTGCCACAAGTTGGGGATTCCCGTGTATAGCGTCAGCAGCATTTTCCGCCCCAATCAGATTTTCTTCCGCTGGTATGGCATGGGTTATCGGAAGGTGCTGGACAAGGTGACTCATTTCTTTGTGCAGAACGAGACCAGCCGCCAGCTGTTGGCAACGCTGGGCCACACCAACGTCACTGTGGTGGGAGACACCCGTTTTGATCGTGTGCTGGACATCCGTAACGCCGCCAAACCCCTGCCGCTGGTGGAACGCTTCACCCAGGATGCAGAGGTCTTCGTGGCTGGTTCTTCATGGCCTCCCGATGAGGCGCTGTTCATCCCCTGGTTCCTACAGAGGAAGGACGCTTCACCTGGGCAGAAACTCCGCCTGATAATTGCTCCCCACCAGATTGGCGAGCATCACCTGCGCGCCATTGAAGAAGCCCTCGTTGGCTGCCGCGTGCTACGCTTCTCAGCTGCCACAGAGGCAACGGTCTCCGAGGCAGAAGTCCTCATCATTGACTGCTTCGGACTCCTCTCTTCCATCTATCGTTATGGTCGGCTGGCCATGGTCGGTGGGGGCTTTGGCGTTGGTATCCACAATGTTCCAGAGGCTGCTGTCTATGGCATTCCTGTGCTCATCGGCCCCAACAACCAGAACTTCCGTGAGGCACGCCACCTGTTGGATAAGGGCGCTTGCTTTGAGGTTCACACAGAGGAGGACTTCTGTGAGATTGCAGACCGTCTGATGACCGATGCCGCTGCCTACGATGCTGCCGCTTCTGCCGCCCGCGCCTATATCGCTGAGAACGCAGGAGCTTCTGACATCATTTTCCGCCATGTCTTCCCTGAAAGAGAAAACGGCTAAGGGCCTCATCTGGGGAGCTTTCTCCAATGGTATGGTTCAAGTGCTGGGGGCTGCCTTTGGCGTCATCCTGCTCAAGTTGCTGGATCCCAGTGACCACGGGCGCATGGCCGCCCTTGTGGTCTTCTCCAACCTGGCTGCCGCCCTACAGGAAAGCGGTTTTACAGCCGCTCTGGCCAACAAGCGTGAACCTTCCCATGAGGAGTATAATGCTGTCTTCTGGTTCAATGTGCTTGTGGGGCTGGTGCTGTACCTGATGCTCTTCTTCGCAGCACCGCTCATAGCGCAGTTCTATAAAGACCCCGTACTGCTGCCCTTGGCGCGGTTTGCCTTCATCGGCTTTGTCGTTTCCTGCTTGGGAACTGCCCAGCGTGCCTGGCTCTTTGGCCACCTGCAAGTGCGCCAGACCAGCATCATGCAACTCTCCGCCATCACGCTTTCCGGTGTGGTGGGTGTCATCCTGGCATCGTTGGGCTGTGCCTATTGGGGTTTGGCAGCACAGTCGGTGGTTTATACAGCCACGATGACTTCCCTCGCCTGGTATTTCTCCCCCTGGCGCCCCACGATGCACATCGATTTGCGCCCAGCTTGGAAAATGTTCGGTTTCTCCAGCAAACTGCTGGTGAACAGTCTCGCTTTCCAATTGAATAACAACGCTTTCGGCGTCCTCCTCAATCGCTTCTATCCTGGCGGTCATGTAGCTGGTATCTATAGTAATGCCCGCAAGTGGGATGACATGGCCATCTCCACCATCGGGGGCATGGTCTATGGCGTGGCGCAGCCTGTGCTCAGGGAGAGTGCCAGCCTCACCCCCGGCCCCGTGAACACCTTCCGCAAGCTCCTGCGTTTCACGTGTTTTGTCAGCTTCCCTGCACTGCTGGGACTGGCCCTCATTGCAGAGGACTTCATTGTCTGTCTGACAGGCGAGAAATGGCGTGAGAGTGCCCAGCTGCTGCAGATGCTCTGTCTCTACGGTGCCTTCTCTCCCATTGTCACGCTCTACAGTAACCTCGTGATTTCCCGTGGCCGCAGCACCGTGAACATGACCATCGGCCTGCTGAACTGCGCCCTTGTGTGGGGCGGCATCATCCTGCTTCATGAGGGCGGTTATGCGCTGCGGGAGATGGTGGTGTTCTACATTGTCCTGAATATCTCCTGGCTGTTGGTGTGGCAGTGGTGGGCTCGCAGACTGATACACCTGCGCTGGCGCCATGCTTTCCTGGATATCTTCCCGTTCCTGCTCTTTGCGGTCGCTGTGATGCTGGTGACAGGCTGGGCCACAGCCGCCGTGAGCAACGGCTGGCTGCGCATGGGCTGCCGCATCATCATGGCCGCTGCACTTTATCTGGGATCCCTCTATGTGGCTCGTGCAAAAATCCTGCGCGAGAGCATCGATTACATTTTCAAGAAGAAATGACACCCAACACGCTCATCCTGGAAGGCGGTCTCGGCAACCGCATGAGGGTGGCTGCCGCCGCCCTCGCCACAGCACGTCGCACAGGTTACCCCATTCACACCCTGTGGCTCAGTCAGTGGGGAATGCCCTGCCGCTTTGACCAGCTCTTCCTCCCTTCTCCCCTCTTTGAAAGAGAGGGGTCGGGGGTGAGTCTTTTCACCCTCCGTGATGCACGTTCCTGGGAACGCTTGGTCTATGCCCGCTCCCGTGCAGCCAACCTCCATCTTCCCCGTCTGGTCCAGCACCTGCTGCATCGCCGCATTATCACTTCGCCCCAGATTTATTATCTCCAGCGGGACGGTTTTGACTTTGACCAGTGGTTTGCCCGTGGCGGAGGGCTCATGATGGCCTATCGTGACTTCGCGGCCTACACGTCCGACGATCTTCGCCTTCTCTTCCGTCCCCAACCTGCGGTGCAGCTGCTCGTGGAAGCTCTCACCGCACGGTTCACCGCCCACACCATCGGGTGTCACATCCGTCGCACCGACCACCAGCAGAGCATCAGCGAATCACCCTTGGAACTCTTCACAGAAGCCATGGACCGTGAACTCGCCCAACACGTTGACACCCGTTTCTTCCTGGCCACCGACGATGAAGCCACCAAGGCCGAGCTCCTCTCCCGTTACGGCCATGAACGCGTCCTGACAGCTGACTTCCCCGCCACCCGCCAGAGTGCCGACGGCATCCGTCACGCACTGGCCGAGATGCTTGCCCTGGCTGCCACCTCCTGTGTCTATGGTTCTGCCGGCAGCACCTTTTCCCAGATTGCCTGCCAGCTGGGTGATATTCCCCTGCAAATCCTCAGAAAAGAATAAGATAGCAGTTTGTGGGGGCTGCCGTTGTCATGTCGCAGTGGTGTTTTTCCTGTTTTGCTCATTAAGTCAAAGAACGATTGTTCTGTGTTGGAGAGAAATGGTTGCTGAGGTTCGAGAAACCTTTATCTGGGCTTTAGGAACGGTTATCTGGGCTTTAGATGCGGGCATCTCCGCGGTTAGATGCCTTTATCTGGGGCTTCAGCAACGGTTATCTAGAGGTCCAGCAACGGTTATCGAGCGCTTGTGATGCTGGTTTCTCTCTTTCGCATTCCTCATTCGCGTATGCAAAGGTACAACAACTTTTTCTTCCTCAACGCAGTCTCGCGTCACCTGCCGTCACTTATCGTCATTTAACTGCAGTTTCGCGTGAGTTAGTCCACCGTTTATGGTGGCCCTATGCCATCGAAGGTGAGGCGCACCCCGTCTTCTAACTTCATGTTCATTCTTACGACTATTATGAGGCTAAGCCCCCCCCTAAGACCCCCTTTGTAGGGGGGTCAAAGGGGAGGGGCTTTCGCCTGAGTCGGCGGCGAGCGCTTCGGCAATGGACTCAAACAGGTCAGGTTCTGCAGGCTGAGGCCGGGACTGACTACTTTTTTCTGAAGGAAACAATGGTCTCTGCCCAATTTCTGCCTCTTTTTTACGTAAAAACGTTTAAAACTGCACTTCTTTTTGAAGATTTTTGGAAATCTTTAAGGTGAATTGAAAAGTAATATGTACTTTTGCAACGTTAACAGAGCTTTGAATATGAGACGAACGGAAGTAGTAAACCAGATTAGCAAGGCGATTCGCCAGGTTGCCCCCACGGCAACGGCCATACTCTATGGCTCGGAGGCTCGTGGTGATGCCCGTGCGGACAGCGACATCGACGTGCTGATTCTGCTTGACGGCGACAAACGCGACCTGAAGCATGAGGACAGACTGTCTGGGGAGCTCTATGAAATAGAACTTGCCACAGGAGTTCTTATCAGTCCGATGATTATTCTACGCAAGCAATGGGAGAACCGACCGTTCAAGACTCCATTCTATGTTAATGTAATGAACGAAGGAATAAGAATATGAGTGAGACACTTGATGATCAGAGTCGTAACGACTTGGTGAGATATAGGATTAAGAGGGCGATGAAACCTTGATGGAAGCAAGGCTGCTGGCAAAGGAAGGCTATTACAATGCCGCTTTCAACCGTTTGTATTATGCATGCTTCTACGCTACGCTGGCATTGCTCGTAAAGAACGGCATCTCGACTTCTACGCATGCTGGGGTAAAGACGATGCTCGGACTACATTTCGTATCCAAAGGCTTGTTGGGAAAGAGCTGGGCAAGACGTTCAGCCGCCTATTTGAGATTCGGCATAGCGGCGACTATGATGATTTTGTGTATTGCGATAAGGAGATGACCGACGAATACACACCACAGGCCGAGTCCTTCATTCAGAGAATCAAGGAACTTTTAGAATACAACAAACAATAATAACCTCTTAAACTGAAGTCTTCATGAACGCGTGTTCATTATGAATATTAGGGCTGATTCTCATACAAGAATCAGCCCTATTGGTTATCTTTGCAGTCGCCAAACAAAACCAGATTGTCCAATCATGTGCAAAAGGAACTGGAAGCCAGGGAAATGCGCTGGTTGGAATCCTCCGAAATCAGGGGTTAACAGTATGATTAGTATCCAGGATTCTGTTGCAATTTCGGATTCATTATAGATTCTTCATGACTGAAGGGCATAAGGAGCTCATAATCATAGCAACCAGTGATTTCCTCCGCTTTGCCGAGTCGCTTCAGTGCTGCCCAGTAGCCGTAGCAACTTTCTTTCTTCCCAGTGATTTCCGAAGTCTTTATCATCTCCTCCCACTCGGTTTCTAATCCATCGGTATTGCCTTGGGCTTCTTTCAGATAGAGCGCCTGGTACTGGGGCGTGAACACGGGCGTGTAACCGCCGTACTGATTGAAGAACCCGAAATGGAAGTACTTGTCGATACCGTTGAGGGTATTTATAGCGTCATCATAGCGCCCCAGGGAGAGTGCCATCTCCACTCTTTGCATCAGTGCTGTGTTACGGATAAACTGGGTGATGGTGTCGCTCTCGTTTTCGGCATGATCCGGTAAATCGGCCAAGGCTTCAAGAATATCGTTGTAAGCGAACTCATAAACCTCGGTTTGCGGAATCTGATTTGGCCATCCTTCGGTCTCGAGATAATCGGAGTCTGTATAATATACTACGTTTCCCCATAACATAGCTAAATTGTAGTACGTGAATCCTCGCATACATTTTGCTTGGGCTACTATTGATTTAATCTCCTTTTCGCTGAACGTTGAGTCGCTTTCTGCGGATTTCTGTGCGTTGTTAATCAGTATGTTTGCGAAATTTATCAACTGATAGGCCAGCGTGTAGGTGTCCAATGGTGGACTGCTGAATGATGTCAGGGAATGAACGCTGCTGGGATTGATCCTTAATCCCTCTAACGACAACTGAGACTGCTCGAAGAGAGCGAAGGTCCTGTAGCAGGCCTTCAATATTCCCTCCACATCCACTTTCACAAACACGCTGTCCTCTTGTACGACTGGATCTGAATAAGTCACAAAAGAGACGTTGGATAAGATATTCAGGTAGCCATTGGCGCACGGCAGGTTGATGTCTTTGATTGTAGCTGCCTCAATGAGAGTACTATCTAAGTCAATAAAAATCTGGTAATTATCATTCTCATAAAGGATTGCGACCGGCTCGCCCAGCAAGTTCATCAATTCACAACTGTCGTTGGCCATTTTCTCTGCCGTCAAGGCTTGAGTCACGATATGTCGTTTTACAATTTCGCTGTATGCATCTTCCGTCAAGCGGTCGAGGTACGCTCGCATCTCTTCGTTGTTCAGGGCGAACACCGTCATCGCTCCCTCTTCGCTGAGCTTCTTTTCATATCCGCTCATCACCAGTGCTTGCTTGAACAGGCTCAGTTCCGGATCCTCACTGATTTGTTCGAACAGCGTCTTCAGCGGTTCCATATCTCTCTTCGGCTCCTGACTGTCATCGTCGCCGCATGCTGTCAGCATAAATACTGCCAACAAGGCACAAGCCATCACAGCACATTTCTTCACTGTAAATCTATAATTCAAATGATTCATAAATGATAATGTTGCATTTTCTGCGACAAAATTACTATAATAATGTCGAACGACCAAGAGAATCCTCATAATAACGACTTTTTTACAACGTTTTTCATTAAAAACGCTGAAAACAGGCAGCTATTGTAAAATCGAGTAGGAGGTAAACACCTGTGATTGGCGTTTACCTCCTACTTGATTGTGACTTGGTCACATCAATGACCAGGGGTATTACTTGGCCACAGCGATGACCACGCGGTTCTTGTCGTTCTCGCGATAGGGCTGGATGTCATCACCCTTGGAGTCTGAGGTGATGCGCTTGGCATCGATGCCGGCAGCCTTCAGTGCCTTGACCACGTTCTGTGCACGTTCGCTGGCATAACGGGCATTGATCTGGTCGTTACCAGTGCCTGCATCGGCATAACCCACGACGCTGACCTTGGTGTCGGGATTCTCCTTGAGGAACTTCACAAGCTGGTTGAACTTGGCCTTCTCACTGGGAGCGATGACCGTCTCACGGATTTCATAGAAGAACTCTGTGCGCATCTCGGGCTTCACCACGGGCTTGGAGGGTTCTGCCTTGGCCTGTGTGGTGGCAGCGGCAGCAGTGGCAGTCTTCTCGGCTGCCTTTTGTGCGGTGAGAGGCGTAGCGGCATCAGCAGCGGCAGCGGCAGCACCGGCACCGACAAGAGCAGCCGCACCTGCAGCAGCGGCAGCAGCATCAGCCACATCTTTCTTGGCAGCTTTCTCCTGAGCAGCCTTGCGGGCAGCGGCTGCAGCCCGCTCTGAACGCTGGCTTTCGCTGCTGGCCTTCTTGTAACCGAAATTGAAGGCCAGACCAATCTGGGCAGTCATCTGCCAGTCATCCTTGGCGCTGGTCTTGCTGTTGTAACGGTCGCTGAGGCTGTTGGCATCTACTTCCAGGTTGATGCTGAGGTTCTTGCTGAGGTTGTAGTCCACCATGAATCCTGCACGGGCGTTGTGGCTCAGACGGTTCTTCTGCCAGGCAAAGGGCAGGTTGGCAGCGTAGGCGCTGTTGGTGAGGTCCTTGTTGTCCCATGCGGCGGTGAGGCCGGCACCTCCGATGAGGTAGAAGTTCAGGGGATAGTAGTCCCGACTGCCGAAGAGGGTGGTGAGGTTGATGAGCAGATCCAGGTCGGTGGTGACATACTTGTAGTTGTACTTGAAGTCGGGCTTGATGCCTCCCTTGTTCCACATGCCGTTGGCGTGAATGCGTGCTCCGACGACGGGGGTGAAGAAAGCGCCGAGGGAGACAGAGGCAGTGGGTGTGACGAGCTTCATCTGGTCAAAGTTGGTGAAGGTGGTCTGTGCACCTCCCTGAAGGCCGATGAACATGTGGGGTCCGGACTTGGAGTCCAGGCTGATGGTCTGGGCATTGACGGTGCCCAGCGTAGCAAGTGCCATGATGGCAAAAGCAAATAATTTCTTCATAAAAAGTATCAGTTTAGAGTGTTTTGCTGTGCAAAAGTAGTGTTTTCTCCTGCAAAAGCAAAGGATTTTGATGTTTTTTTTAACTTTTGGGGTTATATTATGCGAAAAAAGTCAAATATTGTGGGTCAATTAGCTCAAAAGCATTATCTTTGCACCGTCTTTTGTGCACAAAACCATGATTAGGATAAAAAAAGTGGAGAGTCGCAAAGATTTGCGCGCCTTCATACGATTTAATTATTTCCTGTATAAGGATAATGCTTACGCAGTCCCCGACTTCCTGGAGGACATGCTGGTGACGTTTGACAGGAAGAAGAATGCAGCTTTCGAATTCTGCGAGGCCGACTTGTTCCTGGCACTGGATGATCGTGGAAAGATTGTCGGGCGCGTGGCAGCCATCATCAACCACAAGGCCAACAAGACGTGGCAGACACGCAACGTCCGCTTCGGTTGGATAGACTTCATTGACGACCTTGCAGTGTCACGTGCACTGCTGGAGACCGTGGAGCAGTGGGGCCGTGAGCGCGGTATGAACAGGATTGTGGGGCCGCTGGGCTTCACCGATATGGATCCGGAGGGGATGCTTATCGACGGCTTTGACCAGCTCTCCACCATGAGCACGACCTACAACTACCCGTATTACCAGCGCCACATGGAGCAGCTGGCCTACGAGAAAGAAGTGGACTGGGTGGAGCGCAAGGTGACGGTGCCCTCCGACGAGGCTGCTGCCGATTCTGCCAAATACATGCGTGTGGCAGAGCTCAGCATGAAGCGTTACAACCTGCATTACCGCCACTTCAAGAACGCCAAGGAGATCCTCAACGAGCAGAACGGGCAATATGTGCTCAAGGTCTTTGATGTCATCAACAAGGCTTACGCCGACTTGTATGGTTACAGCGAGATGAACGAGCGCCAGATCCGCCAGTACGCCGAGACCTACCTGCAGTTCCTGGATATGCGTCTGCTGTCCATCGTGGAGAACGAGGAGGGCGAGCCCATAGCCATGGGTGTGGGCATCGGTTCCCTGTCCCGTCCGTTGCAGAAGGCTCATGGAAAGCTGTTCCCCTTCGGCTGGTGGCACCTGGCCAAGGCGGTGTATTTCAAGCCCGAACCCATCATTGACCTGTTGCTCGTGGGCGTGCTGCCAGAGTACCAGAACAAGGGCGTGAACGCCTTGCTCTTTGCTCAGATTATCCCTGCCGCACAGCAGATAGGATTCAAGTTCGCCGAGACTCATCCGCAACTGGAAACCAACGAGAAGAGTCAGGGACAGTGGTCGCATCTGGACTGCGTGGTGCACAAGCGCAGAAGGTGCTGGAAGAAGCAATTGTAGTTTCAGGTTTCAGGTTTCAAGATTCAAGTTTCAGGTTTCAAGATTCAAGATAAAGGTGGCAGAAGAAATCGATATCACACAGCCGACGGTTGATTATAGTGATGATAACATCCGGCACTTGTCGGATATGGAACACGTGCGCACCCGCCCGGGTATGTACATCGGTAAACTCGGTGACGGAACCCATGCTGAGGATGGCATCTATGTGCTCCTGAAAGAGGTCATAGACAACTCCATCGACGAGTTCAAGATGAATGCCGGCAAGCGCATAGAAGTAACCATTGAGGACCATCTGCGTGTCAGTGTGAGGGACTATGGTCGCGGCATTCCTCTGGGCAAGCTCGTGGATGCAGTCTCCATGCTGAACACGGGCGGCAAGTATGATAGCAAGGCCTTCAAGAAGAGCGTGGGTCTCAATGGCGTGGGTCTCAAGGCCGTGAACGCTCTCAGCACCCGCTTCATGGCACAGAGCTTCCGTGACGGAGAAACCCGCAGCGCTACCTTTGAGAAGGGTGAATTGGTTTCTGATGTTTCAGAAAAAACAGCAGAGACAGAGAACGGCACCCTCATCTGCTTTGAACCCGACAACACCCTCTTCAAGAACTACCGCTTCCAGGACGAGTTCGTGGAAGTGATGCTCCGCAACTATACCTACCTGAACACCGGCCTGGCCATCATCTTCAATGGGCGCCGCATCGTCTCACGAAACGGACTCGTGGATCTGCTCACCGACACCATGACCACCCAGCCGCTATACCCCATTGTTCATCTGAAAGGGGAGGACATCGAGATTGCCTTCACCCACACCAACGGTCAGTACGGCGAGGAGTACCATAGCTTCGTCAACGGACAGCACACGACCCAAGGCGGTACCCACCAGAGCACCTTCAAGAAGTACATCGCAGAGACCATCAAGGATTTCTCCGGCAAGAACTATGATTACTCCGATATCCGCAACGGCATCGTAGCGGCTATCAGCATAGACATTCAGGAACCGCTCTTCGAGAGCCAGACGAAAATCAAGTTGGGCTCCCTCACCACAGAACCCAATGGCGGAGGCATCAGCATCGACAAGTTCATCGGCGACTTTGTCAAGCAGCAGGTGGATAACTACCTGCATCGCAACCCCGATGTGGCAGAGGTCATTCTCCAGAAAGTCAGTGAGAACGAGCACGAGCGCAAGGCCATCGCAGGCGTTGCCAAACTGGCCCGCGAGCGTAGCAAGAAAGCCAACCTCCACAACCGCAAACTGCGTGACTGCAAGATTCATTTCAACGACCCCAAAGGCGAACGGCAGGAGGACAGCAGCATCTTCATCACCGAGGGCGACAGTGCCAGCGGCAGCATCACTAAGAGCCGCGATGTGCTCACTCAGGCTGTCTTCAGCCTCCGAGGCAAACCCCTCAACTGCTACAAGTTGACCAAGAAAGTGGTCTATGAGAACGAGGAGTTCAACCTCCTGCAGGCAGCGCTGAACATCGAGGATGGTCTGGACGGACTGCGTTATAACAAGGTTATCGTGGCCACTGATGCTGATGATGACGGTATGCACATTCGTCTCCTTATGATTACTTTCTTCCTCAAGTTCTTCCCAGAACTCGTCAAGAAAGGTCACGTCTATATATTCCAGACACCGCTCTTCCGAGTGCGCCAGCGCCGCCGCAAGCTTTCCAAGGCCCGCATAGAAGCGTTGGGAGAGGCAGACACCAAGGGAGAGTTCATCACCCGTTACTGCTACAGTGAGGAGGAGCGCCTCCAATACATAGAAGCCCTCGGGCCAGAACCGGAGATTACCCGATTCAAAGGTCTCGGAGAAATCTCTCCCGATGAGTTCCGTGGCTTCATAGGACCCGATATCCGCTTGGATCAGGTGATGCTCCACAAATCCGACAAGGTGGCCGAGCTCCTGGAATTCTATATGGGTGACAACACCCGTGAGCGTCAGGACTTTATCATCGATAACCTCGTCATCGAGGAAGACCGCCCCGATGAGGAAGAGGAAGAGAAAGAGTACAAAGAATTGGAGGAAGTATCATGAGGAAAGTACTTTTTCCAGGCTCTTTTGATCCGTTCACGATTGGTCATTACAATCTTGTGGAACGTGCGCTGAAACTCTTCGATGAGGTCATTATTGCTGTGGGCGTGAACGAGCAGAAGACGGGCTGGATACCCGCAGAAAAGAGGGTGGCAGCACTGGAAAAACTATATAAGGAACAGGCGCGCGTGCGTGTGGAACAATATACCGGCCTCACCACAGACTTCGCCACCGCCATGGGAGCCAGCGCCATTCTCCGAGGCATCCGCACCGTCAAGGACTATGAGTATGAGTTGCAGATGGCCGACATTAACCGTCAGCTCACGGGCATCGAGACCGTTTGTCTCTTCGCCGCCCCGGAACTCGCTGCGGTCTCCAGCAGCCTCGTCCGCGAACTGGCACACTTCGGCAAGGACGTTACACCCTTCCTGCCCGAAGACTATTCCTCCATACTGTCGGAACTATAGACTAACACATCAAAAAAGTTACAATCATCTAACGAACGTATCAGGATGAAAAAGTATTTCTTTACCTGGCTGCTCGCTTTAGTGAGCACAATGTCTATGGCACAGGATCTGACCGTAGGCTCCTACAACATCAGAAACAAGAACTCCAGTGACAGCATTCATGGAGAGATTTGGTCGCTGCGCTGCAAGGCCATGTGTGACATGCTGAACTGGGAACGACCCGCCATCTTCGGCACGCAGGAGGTATTGCACGGACAGCTGCTGGACATGCATCGACAGTTGGACGGCTATGAGTTCCTGGGCGTGGGGCGTGATGACGGCAAGGAGGATGGTGAGTATGCAGCCATCTTCTACCGCAAGGAACGCCTGCAACTGAAAGACAGCGGCAACTTCTGGCTCAACGAGACCCCCGACCGCCCGGCACTCGGATGGGATGCAGCCTGTGTGCGCATCTGCTCGTGGGGACTCTTCAATGACAAAGTGACTCGCAAACCGTTGCTGTTCCTGAATCTGCACATGGATCACGTGGGAACAGTGGCCCGCAGAGAGGCAGCCAAGTTGGTGGTGAAACGCATCGAAGAGATGAAAGCCAAGCTAAAAAAGGACTGTCTGGTGATTCTCACAGGGGACTTCAATGTCGATGAGACGGACGAAATTTACACCATCTTCACCCATTCAGGTATTCTGAAGGACTGTTACGAGGCCACCCGTCTGCGCTTCTTCCAGAATGGAACATTCAACTCTTTTGACCCCAGTCACTTCACCACACACCGCATTGACCACATCTTTGTCTCGCCCAGCGCCAACGTGGACTCCTACGCCGTACGCACAGACAGCTATTGGACAAAGAATGCGGACGGAAAGACCTATCAGCGCCGCAATCCCAGTGACCACTATCCAGTCTTTGCACGCCTGAAATTATAACAACTCGTTGAGGAAGATGATCGTGATGGCGATGGGTGCCAACCACCGGATGAGGAAGAAGAAAGCGTGGAAGAGGAAGGGTGGCAACCGAAGCGTGTGATGATTTGTAAGTTCCTCGATAACAAGTTTCTTGGGTAACTTCCAACCCACAAAGATACTCAGTACGATACCGCTCAGTGGCATAATCCACAGGGCGGTAACGTCGTTAAAGGCATCAAAGAAACCGCGACCGAAGAAGGGACGGAAGTCGGAAAGGACGCCAAAGCTGAGGCTGCACAAGGCTGCCAACATCATCGCAGACACAGTCATGCGGGCAGCAGCCCTCCGACGAGAAACACCTGCTCGATCCACAAAGAAAGCAGTGACCTCTTCATGCATGGAAATGGTGCTGGTCAGCGCGGCCAATACCAAAAGGAAATAGAACGTCAGCGAGAAGACATAACCGATGACGGGCACTCCGCTGAACAATGAACTGAAGATGGCCGGCAGGGTGACAAAGACCAACCCGGGCCCAGCATCTGGCTGTACGCCTGGCACAGAGAAAACGGCAGGAAAGATGATGAAACCGCTCAAAATGGCCACGGCGGTATCGATGCCCACTACATTAGCTGCCGTCTTCAGCAACGGGACATCGGGTTTGAAATAGCTGGCGTAGGTGCTGAGACATCCGATGGCGATACTCAGTGAGAAGAAGGCCTGCCCCAAGGCAGATAGAACCACAGTGGGCGTGATCTTGGTGAAGTCAGGCTTCAGCAGAAACTCCACACCGGCGCCGGCTCCAGGCATCGTCAAAGAACCGATGGCCAAGAGCAACATCAGCAATAGCAGGAGTGGCATCATCACTTTGGAGAAACGCTCTATACCATTCTGCACACCTCGCTCGATGATGATGTGAGTCAGAAGGATGAAGACCAGGGCATAAATCAGCGGCGACCACGTGGAAGTTTGGAAATCAATGAAATAGGAGGCGGTGTCTGTGACAGAATGGAGGTTTCCGAGAAGAGCATCTACTGCATATTTCAGCACCCAGCCAGCCACGACTGCGTAATAACTGAGGATGAGCGTCACACAGAGCATCCCAGCATAGCCGGTCAGGGGCCAGAGGGAGTTGAGAGAAGAGGGTTTAGAGTTGAGAGAGGTACTCTCTTTTGCGAGTTTCTCGTAGGCCGAGGCGATATCGGTGTGTGTGCGGCGGCCAATGATGAATTCAGCGGTCATCATGGGGACTCCGAGGAAGATGACGCAGGCTAAATAGATAAGGATGAAGGCCGCGCCGCCGTGCTGGCCTGTTTCCACCGGAAAACGCCAAATATTGCCCAATCCAACGGAACTGCCTGCGGTGGCCAGGATGATACCCAGACGGGTGGCAAAGTTGCCACGATGTACTTTATTTGAAGAGGCCGAGTTCATTGAGGAAGATGAGACCGATGGCGATGGGTGCCAGCCAACGAAGGATGAAACGATAAACGGGGAAGAGTCGGAAGGTCAGCGCACCATGATTGGTCACTTCGTCAAAAACCAACTGGCGGTCAAGCCTCCAACCTACAAACAACGAAATAATGATGCCGCCGACAGGAAGGAAGATCTTGGCAGAGACAAAGTCGAAGAAGTCAAAGAATGTCATTCCGAAGAGGAAACGCACATCCGAGAGTGGACCAAAGCTGAGGCTGCAGAGCACACCCACGAAGATGCAAGAGAGGGTGACGATCCATGTGGCTGTCCGGCGTTGAAGATGGAAGCGTTCCAGAAGGAACGCCGTGGTGGGTTCGTGGATGGACATCATACTGGTCAAGGCAGCCAAGAGCAGCAGCAGATAGAACATCACAGCAAAGAACCAACCAATAAAAGGTACAGAGCCGAATGCTATCTGGAAGACGGTGGGAAGGGTGATGAAGACCAGACCAGGACCTGCATCGGGCGAAACTTCTGCCACAGAGAAAACGGCAGGAAATATGATGAAACCGCTCATGATGGCAACAATCGTGTCGATGAGCGCCACACTGCCAGCCGTCTTGACAAGCTTGGCATCGTCCGAGAAATAGCTAGCGTAGGTACACAAACAACCCATCGCGATGGACAGTGAGAAGAAGGCCTGCCCCATGGCGGAGAGGATGACATCAGAGTTGATCTTGGAGAAATCGGGCTTGAAGAGGAATCGCAGTCCTTCCTCACTGCCAGGCATGGAGAAAGAACAGACCACCAACACTGCAATGATCAGCAGCAGTAGCGGCATCATCATCTTGGAAGACTTCTCGATGCCTGCCTGAACACCACGTGCGATAACCCAATGGCACATCATCATCACAGCCACCATACACAACAGCGGGAGCCAAGGACTGGAAGTGAATGTGCTGAAGTAGGCTGCGCTGTCATCGATGGTGGTCACTCGCCCAGCCAGTGCTGACAGCAGATACTTCAGTGTCCAACCAGCCACCACAGAGTAATAACAGAGGATGAACCACGAAGTAAAGACGCCGAGGTAACCCTGAAAAACCCAACCGGAGCGAGGGGCCAACTGACGATAGGCATCGGCGGTATTCTTGTGGGTGTGACGCCCGATGACAAACTCTGACACCATCAGCGGCAAACCCAACAGCACCACACAGAGAATATAGACGAGGATGAAGGCTGCACCGCCATTCTCGCCCACTTCTGTGGGGAAACGCCAGACGTTGCCCAATCCTACTGCGGAACCGGCCGAAGCCAAAATAATTCCTAATTTACTGTGAAAATTCGTTCTTTGTTCCATAATCGGGGGCAAAATTACAAATAATTATTGTACTTTTGCCACAAAATTCAAAGAAAGTGCGTTTTATGCTTACTAATTTAGTCAAACACTACCCATTGACCATTCTGACGACGATGGTTGTGATGGGTCTTTCGCTTTTTCCATTCGGTCCGATGGAAATCGTGGAAGATGTTCCGTTGGCCGACAAATGGACACACATGGTCATGTATTTCGGACTCACAGCCGTCTTCTGGTTGGAGTACTGGAGAGGTCATGATGGTCTGGAGCGACAAATCGTGATTCCCTGGGGAATGGTGGCACCTATCGTGTTGGGCGGCGTGATGGAACTCATGCAGAAATACTGCACCAACTACCGTTCTGGCGAGTGGATGGACTTCGTGGCCGATTCCATCGGCGTGGCCATCGGAGTCCTCGTGGGCCTCACCCTCCTGAGACGCTTGCGCTGGTTCAAGCGCTAAACATCTTATATGTTATGGTTCTGGGCAGTCCTCTTTCCAGAGTTTGAAAGGGTAACGGCGCAGATGTGAGTTGTAGAAACGGCGGTCACCAGTGACTTCTCTTCCGATGAAATGGGGCTTTTCAAACGTTTCGTCAGCTGCACCCAACTCCACTTCGGCCATCACCAGACCGTCATTGTCTCCATGAAACTCATCCACTTCAAAGGTGTGCCCGTCCGCTGTCTTCACCAGCCAACGTGTCTTGTCTATGATGCCAGGCTCACACAACTGCATGAGATCATGGGCGTCCGAAACAGCTATTTCTGTCTCGAACTCATAACGTGAGAGCCCGCCATCGGCACTGGGACCCTTGATGGTCAGGAAACCTTGATCATCACGGATTCTCACACGCACAGTCCGCCCGTTGCCACTGGAGATGTATCCTTGAGCGATGTGATAATGATGAAAGGCGAGCGCCCGGTAGGCGTCGCCTTTCACGAGGAACTTGCGTTCGATTTCCTGTGCCATCTTGATTAGTTGAAGAGAAGCAGATAGCCCACGAAAAGAATGAGGAAGAACACCAAGAGTCCTCCTACGATTCCATTGATGACACGTTTGGCTTGTCTCTCTTCGCGAGCAGCCTTCTTGGCAGCGCGAACTTCTTTTTTTGCTTTGCTCATAATGTTGATATTAAATGGTGATTGTTTTCATTGTTAAGCTTCTCCACCGAATTCCATCAGGTAGGCCTTGATGAAGGCATCTATTTTGCCATCCATCACACCTCCCACATCGGAAGTCTGGTAACCCGTGCGGTGATCCTTGACGCGGCGGTCATCAAAGACGTAGGAGCGAATCTGTGAGCCCCATTCGATTTTCTTCTTGCCAGCTTCCACCTTGGCCTGTTCCTGCATACGATGCTGTAGTTCTTTGTCATAGAGCATTGAGCGGAGCAGGCGCAGCGCGTTCTCCTTGTTCTTGGGTTGGTCGCGGGTCTCGGTGTTCTCAATGAGGATTTCTTCTTCCTCACCGGTGTAGGGATCCTTATACTGATAACGCAGACGAACGCCCGACTCCACTTTGTTCACATTCTGTCCACCGGCTCCACTGCTGCGGAAGGTATCCCATGAGATGCGGGATTGTTCGATGTTCACCTCTATGGAATCATCCACAAGTGGTGTGACGAAGACTGAAGCGAAGGAAGTCATGCGCTTGCCCTGTGCATTGTAGGGAGAGACGCGGACGAGACGATGCACACCGTTTTCCCCTTTAAGGTAACCGTAGGCATACTCACCCATAATTTCCAAGGTGCAGGACTTGATGCCTGCATCATCAGCCTCCAAGAGGTTGCTGACCACACATTTGTAGCCATTCTGCTCGGCCCACCGCATATACATTCTCATGAGCATCTGTGCCCAATCCTGTGCCTCTGTGCCTCCAGCTCCGGAGTTGATCTTCAGGACGGCATCCATCGGGTCTTCCTCCTGACGCAGCATATTCCTCAGTTCCAGATTCTCGATGGAATCGATGTTTTTTGCATACAGCTCGTCCACTTCCTGTTCTGTGACGAGTTCTTCCTTGAAGAAGTCATAAGCCGTGGCCAGCTCGTCGGAGAGGGTCTTTACTTCGGCATAGCCTTTAATCCATTTCTCCAGGCTCTTGACCTTTTTCATCTGCTCCTCTGCTCGCTTGGCATCCTCCCAGAAGTCGGGTGCCTGCGTGCGCAGTTGTTCCTCCTCATACTCCATCTGCTTGCGAGGAATATCGAGGTATTTGTAGAGCGCTTCCACGCGCTCTTGGATTTCCTTTAATTGTTCTTGGGTGATCATACTTTATTCTACGTACATAGCGTCAATCTGCTCCTTATAGTTCTTGGCGATGACGGGTCGTTTGATTTTGAGGGTGTTGGTGAGTTCTCCGCGTTCCATGCTGAAAGGTTCTGGCAGCAGCGTGATGCGTTTGACCTGCTCATAATGAGCAAATTCCTGCTGCAAGGTCTCAATGCGGTCCATGATCATCTTGTTGACCAGGGGATTGGCGCACAGCTGCTCTCTGCTTTCAAAAGCGACAGCATTATCCTTGGCCCACTGTTCCAACAGGTTATAGTCTGGGATGATGAGGGCGGAGACGAATTTGTGCTCATCGGCAATAATAGCCACTTCATCGATATAGCGATCAACGACGAACTTGGACTCCAATGCCTGCGGTGAGATGTATTTACCATTGGATGTTTTGAAGAGGTCCTTGATGCGGTCGGTCAGGAATAGCTCGCCGTCCTTTATATAGCCGCAGTCACCAGTGTGGAACCAACCTTCGTCATCATAGGCCTGTGCCGTGATCTCGGCCTTGCGGTAGTAGCCCTTGGTGATGGTGTCGCCACGCAAGAGAATCTCGTTCTGTTCACCGAAGCTGATGTCTATGCCCTCCAACACACGTCCAACGGAACCGATGCTGACAGGTGAGTGGTGCCAGTCACAGGAGACGGTAGCAGTGGTCTCTGTCATTCCGTAACCCGCTGTCATGCGAATGCCGCAGGAGTGCACGAACTCTTCTATGGTTGGTGGGATGAAGGAACCTGCCGTGGGGAAGAAGCTGGCGTTCTCCAGACCTAATGTCTTCTTCAACAGTGCGATAACAGTCTTCTCATAGACCTTGTAACGCAGCTTCAACGGGAGTGGCGGCTCCAGCCCTTGGAGCTTGTAATCAACGTTGTATTTCTTGCCCACTGCCAGCGCATCCAACATCAATTTGCGTTCGATGGCACTGCTGCCGGCAATCTTTTCCTGCACGCCTGAATACACCTTTTCCCAGAAGCGAGGCACTGCCGCCATACAGGAAGGATGTACCTCACGCAGCGTCATCAGAATATCCTGCGGCCGCAGGTTGATGGCCAGCCGGGCACCGCGACTCAGGCACCAGTAGCTCCAGGCCCGCTCGAACACATGGGTGAACGGCAGGAAGCACATGATGACATCTTTCTCTGTGAGATCCATGACACGGTCATTGGCTGGAATGGCTGCAGCGTACATACGATAGGTGAGCATCACCCCCTTGGAAACGCCCGTGGTACCACTGGTGTAGAGGATATTCACCAGGTCATCGGGCTGGATGGCGGCAACGCGACGTGCCACCTCGTCGGCATGAGGCAGACCCTTGCCCAACAGCAGGAACTCATCCCAGTACATAGACACCTGATCCTGCGGGTTCTTCTGCACAGAGGGGTCGAAGATGATGAGGCGCTGGAGCGTGGGGCACATCTTGAAGACACGGAACGCTGTTTCATATTGGTACTGCTCGCCCACGAAGACAAACCGCACGTCGGCATCATTGATCATGTACTGAATCTGGGCCTCGCTGCTGGTGGCATAGAAAGGAATCGATACCACACGTGCACCGTAAGCTCCGAAATCCACGCAGACGCCTTCGGGCTTGTTCTGTGTGAACACAGCAATGTTCTCCTGCTCGGCCACCCCAAGTTGGATGAGAGCATTGGACACCAGGGAGACGGTCTCCGAGAACTGCCGCCAACTGATGTCTTTCCACGTGGCCGAAGCATAGTCACGATAGCTGAGCGCTACCTTCTCGCCATACACTTTCGCTTGCTCATGAATGAGCGTTGAGAGGGGTGAATTGTTCAACATAAGCGTACTTTTTTGCTTTTTACGCCACAAAGATAGTGAGTTTTTTTCATTTAATCGCAAATGTTTGGCATTTTTTTTATATCTTTGCCGCATCTAAGCACGAAACAATGTATTTTGACCATCTGACCAACGAGGCTTTGGAGCTCCTGAAAGCACTCATCGCCACTCCACGCACCAGTCGTAATGAAGCTGAGGCGGCAACAATTTTTGTCCATTTCATCGAGGAGAAAGGCTTCACGCCCCAACGTGAAGCCAACAACATTTGGGCCCTCGCGCCCGACTTTGACGAGAAAAAGCCCACTTTGTTGCTTTGTGCACACTTGGACACCGTTAAAGCCGTTAATGGATGGAAAAGGGATCCACTCACGCCAACACTCGAGGGCGACCGCCTTTACGGTCTCGGTTCCAACGACGACGGAGCCTCTCTCGTCTGTCTCACGCAGGCTTTCTGCCACATTGCCCCTCGCGCGCGAACCTATAATTTATTGTTGCTGGCATCAGCCGAGGAAGAGGTCTCGGGGCACGATGGCGTAGAACGGATGTTACCCTTGTTGCCACACATTGATGTGGCCCTCGTGGGAGAACCCACAGGTATGCAGCCTGCCATTGCCGAGAAAGGCTTGATGGTGCTGGATGTCACTGCACACGGAAGAGCGGGGCACGCCGCACGCGAAGAAGGCGACAACGCTCTCTATCACGCCATTGACGACATTAACTGGATTCGGCATCACCAGTTTCCACGCGTCTCGCCCCTCTTAGGCCCCGTGAAGATGACAGCCACCATCATCAATGCCGGCACTCAACACAATGTCGTCCCAGACACGTGCACCTTCACTGTGGATGTCCGCAGCAACGAGTGTTACACCAATCAGGAAATCTTCCAAACCGTCTCTGCCGCACTACAGAGTGAGGTCCGTGCCCGCAGTTTCCGACTCTGTTCCTCCCGCATTGCACCAGACCATCCGTTGCTGCAACGCGTGCTTTCACTGGGTCCCACTAACAATGGTGAAGGTCGTCGGCCCTACGGTTCTCCCACACTCTCGGATCAGGCCCTGATGACGTGTCCATCCATGAAGATGGGACCTGGCGACAGTGCCCGCAGTCACACTGCAGACGAATTCATCTGCATCCCAGAGATTCATGCTGCCATTCAAGACTACATTACGATACTCGACGGCCTCCAACTCGCCCGTTCTGTAAAAGATTGTTAAATCTTTCACTCTTGTCCTCTAATTCTCAGCGCTCTCTTGTCCATTATCCATTTAAAATACGTACCTTTGCGCCGCTTTTAGCAATAAAAGCCTCAGGATTGGGATATGGTGTAATGGTAACACAACAGGTTTTGGTTCTGTTTTTCCTGGTTCGAATCCGGGTATCCCAACCATCAAAGAACGCTCCTTTGAAAGCCATGTGTCCAGCTTTTCTGGCACATGGCTTTCTTTCTTGGTACGCTCCGGAGTATACAAAGAAAACTTCCTCATCACTTTTCAGACGTTCCACATTAATTCTTTCAAGACCACGATGGGGTCTCCGCTCAATAGCCGCAGGCAGTTCCGACCCACGGCTATTGAGCGGAAACGGCTTCACCGTCTTTGACCCCGGAAAGGTAATTCTGTTTTCTTCTATGATGAATTTGACTTTGCCGTCACCGATCTTATGACGAAGCCGAGGAGCAGTAGGAGGTTTCCTCTCCTGCTGCTCCTCGGCTTCAAAATATTGACTTCCTAAAACAAGGACGCTATTCGCTCCATGCATCTTCCAAAGCTCCAAAATCAAACTTTTTGACCTCCGGTTCTATTGAGCCTCCTGACATTCCGCCAAAGCCAATACCTAAGTCAGACGTGATGCTGTTGCTCTGTGTCAGGATGGTTTGTTTATTGTTGAGATGCACAATCGTAACTACGGGTGAATGATATATCTTTTTCATAATGTCCTGATAATTTACATGATTCATGACGGTTCAAAAACTCTTCTTCATCATTTGACGACGGCTTTTTTGCCATTGATGATATACAGACGTTGCTTCTCAGGCTTTAAAACTCTGCGTCCACTCAAGTCGAAGATATAATCTGCAGACCCTTGTTCGTTATCTATCATCTTCATATCTGTCGTTACGCCATCTATGAACATTTTGACAGGATAGTCGTTTTCAAATGCCGTTAGAACATCCAGGAATTCAAAGTAAGCGCGGTAGCCCTTCATCGTCACAGTTCCGTCTGAATAATAGAACTTGTTATTGTTGAGGAAAACACTGAATTTGTCCAAAACAGTTCCTGCATGATAGGTGCCATAGAATCCGCTATAGACCACTCTTCTGCCACCAGTCTTTCCATTATCGAACTCTATGTAAGCCTCATCTTCATCCGGTTCAACCGTCACGCCTTCGACAGTAAACTCCGTAATATCAGAAGACACCTTAATTACGTAAGGATGATTTGCTTCTATGGCGGTTACACCGCTGGAGAAGTTGACAGTGATACCGACAACATTATCTTCATTGTCATAAATGTTTTCAACGCCAGTAAAGTCAGCCAACTGCACGCCTGTTCCAAATGCTGACGTCACCTGAGCCGCTGTCATGTCAAAAGGCAAAACGATCGTGCTCCAGCTCTCTGCATTGACGGCGCGTTTCACGAGCACGTTCACTGTTCCATTGCTTGCAGTGGGGACAGAGGGAGACGTCTCATCAAGTACTATTGTATGCACGTCCACCACACTGAGTGTGAATGATGCATCCGACACTGAAGTTCTGCCTGTCCCTACCAAAGTCATATTGGTCAAGGTGATGGTATAGTCGCCTGTTGCCAAACCTGCTCCCACAGTAAACTCTACGTTTCCAAGATTCTGTAACCCATCGCCAGGGATGGCGGTGTCGCTGTAGGACAACACCCCGCAACGTGCCAGGTTACTGATTCCCACACCACCTACATCGCCAATGGTGAATGCACCATCCCATGCGGCCGTAACTGTGGCAGTTCCTGTCGTCGTGAATCCCTCGCACGGAAACTGAATGTCAAACTCCAAACCTGTGTAGCTGCCGCCATCAGTGTCAAGTTGAATGGACAGTGCTACGGTTTCGCCAGGCAGTGCTTCAACTGGAGCTACTGCCACTTGCTGTGCTGCTGCTCCTCCACAAAAGGCGAGGAAGGCAGTCAGACTCATCATGATTTTTTTCATTTCTTTTGATTCTTGATATTGTTGTTATTGATTGTCTTTTCCTACGAAGATGCGTACTACTTTCTGTGCATCGCTCAGGTTCACGTTACCATCGTTGTTCACATCTGCTTTACTCACGTCAAAGCCTTCAGGTGTTCGTCCCACATAATGTCGGACAATCCATGAGGCATCTGTCAGGTTCACTTCACCGTCCTTATTCACATCACCAAGCATATAGCTTTTGACTTTGAAAGGACAGGTCAAATCTGTGCCAGCATATTTGTTCTCCATATTTGCCGTTCCCAACATTATGTTGGTTACCCGTAGTGAATAATTCCCCTCGGGTGCTTCGGCAATACGTTTGAGCTTGAACTTGAGAATGTGTCCTTCTCCTGCGGCGATGGCATTATCGCTCAGTGAGTAAAAGAAGTAGCGAACAACATTATTACTCACACTTCGTTGCGAAACACTCAGCCCTGCCGCACGTGCAGAGGGTGTCAATTCATCCGTCGGTTCGTAATAGGCTGATGGATATTCAACATCAAACTGCAAACCATTGATTGCATCGTAGTTACTCATACTCACATCTACGAGCAGATCCTTGTCGGTATATACATCTTCTGCCGTTAGTGAAAGATAATTGGGAGCAAATCGGTTGCCAGTTACATTCACATTGAGCAAACGTTGTTCTGGGTCATTAGAGTATATTTGCATAGTTGTGGAATAGTCACCTTCCGATGTACTCGGATAAACCACTGTCAATGGCTTATTGTTTGACGCTGCGATAGTTATTGGAAGACTTTCCTGAATCCTGAATCCTTCTTTGTCAAAGAGCACACGGCTGATAGTCAGAGGCGCATTGCCGCTGTTCCATACGGTGAGGACCTTCACGGCATCTTCCGTAACAGGCGTGGCCCCCATTGCCAGACTGCTATTGGCACTGAGTCTGGGACTCCGAATGGTGATGGTGGCTCCATAGTCTGCAGAGCAAACATCCGTCACTTGATTATCTATCGTTGCCGTAAGGAGACATTTTGAAGTCTTCAGTTGTGTGCTATTACGTCCTATCAGCTTCAATTGCATGGTTGCCAGTTCTCCGTTTTCACCTGTGAACGGCGTATCATCAGGAGAATAACAAAGAATCCTCAGCACGCCATTACTTTCTGATTCCACAACCGAATGGTTCTGTTTGCGCTGAGACAATATGAAGCTATTCGCCACGTATTCCAATTGTGACGGAAGAGTGAACTCGAACTGGAAGCCGCTGATGGCGTCCATATTGTTCATCGTCAGACTCACTGTAACGGTCTCATCTGAAATGCCTGCAGCCGGTTGAACATGCAGTTCATTTACGGCGAAAGGCTGGGCTTTCAGGTTGATGTTATTCAGCTTGGATATACTGTTGCACACCACCTTCACAGTTTCACTCACTGTTCCTCGCACATCTGGCTCATACTTGACATCAATATTTGCACTGCTCCCTGCTGTAATGGTCAACGGGAAACTCGTATCTGAAGAAAAGCGCGTCGGATAGGTGTTGAACTGCAGACCTGTGACCGTCAGAGGCTCATTACCGATATTCGTCACCTGAACATTCTGATGATAAGTGCTTCGGATAGGCACCCGCCCGAAGTCAACCGTCATCGTGCTGTACTGTGCTTTGGCACAACGGATACTCACACTGCCATTGGTTACCGTCGCACCCTCAATGCTATTTCCGCTGGTATCAGTCAAGATGACTTTAGAAGGTGCAAGCGTAATGGTCTTAGGTTGATTGCCCAACTTCAAGCGAAAAGAGGCCACGTCTCCCTCGTTACCAGTGAAGGCAGTCAGACTCATGGAGTATATCATCAGGCTCAGCGCACCATCCTTCACTCCTGCCGTCGCGCTATGACTTCCACATCGTGATGTCAGTTCCACAGAACCTTCGACATAGCTCAACTGTTCGTCCAATGGAATCAGCACTTGCAGTGAAGCAACCGCGTCCGAGTTGGTAAGGCTGACGTTCACCGTCACCTCCTCTTCTGGCGCTCCACTGGCAGTGCCTATTGTGACGACATTGCCAGCCCGTGCTCCGATGCCGAAGCAAAGGAGCAGGACTGTAAACAATGATATATGTTTAGTTTTCATAGTTTTACTTCACTACTTTCTTACCATTCACAATATAGACTCCCTTGGGCAGTTGGACTTGCTGTTCGCTGTCACCTGTGAGTTTGCGTCCTTGCATATCATAGATACCCTTCACGTTCATCACATCCGTTGCCATGCGATTAACGCGAGTGGCTTCATCACCGATAGCTTTCACATTATGTCCATCGGCATCGCTGAGTCGGATATCACCGATTTTTGCATTGCCAAGATGCAGGAGAGCATGTTTCCCTGGCATGAGGGTTTTACCATTCAGATTGTAAGCAAGGAACAAGAAGTCGTTATCGCTGAGCCAGACCGAGGTTTGCTCGAATCCATTCAGGTCATCTGCCACGCGGATTTCTTTATCCCTTACGGCCAGTTGAACTTGCACGCCGGCCAGTGCCACAGGAGTCTCCACATACAAGGTGCCGTCCTCAATCGTGTAGGTAGCAGTGGCCTCAACAGCTGCTTTCACTCCTGCATCTGGATTCAATATCACCTTGATGATTCCTATGACATCCAGAATGTCAATACTCTGGTCTGCATTCATATCTGCAGCCTCAAAGATAAACGGCTTGGGCTGCTGGCCAGAAGCATAATTGACAGTTGTTATCACATCTGCCACATCCACATCACCACTACCGTTGGCATCACCCAGCGTTGAAGTTTGCGGAGTCACAGCTACAACATTCGAAACATCGTATTCCTGCAAATCGGTGGACAACACCTTATACATATAATAATAGGTGGTGCCTGGAACGACATCATAATCGGTGTATTCTGTGGTCTCTATATCTACGATGTCTTGGTTGATGCAGATGGCATTGTTGGTCGTCCCATCATCATTGATGGTATAACGGTAGATATTGAAGCCCATAGCATCCTCGAAATTGTTCTGGCTGTTGTCCCAACTTAGGGTCACTCGACCCAATCCAGCTTCAGCTGCAAAACCTGTAGCCATTGAACCAGCAGCTTGAACAATGATATTGAAGCGCGTCTTCTCGTAAGGAATCTCAAAGTATTCATCATCCTCTGCGCCATAGACATAAATGCGATTGATACCATCGCTCTTGGTTTTTCCTGTAATCGTCACGTATGCAGTATAGATGGTACCCGCCTCATTCCAACTACCATCCTCCGCTACTGCATTCTGTGTCCAAGGATCACGAACGCCAAATGATATTTTCGGAGCCACAGCCTTGTTCATTGCACGGTTGAAATACACTTCAAACTTGTGCTTGCCAACACCGAGTGGAGCCAAGTCCTCATATTCATCCTGTGCGTCTTTTCCGTTAACAACAACTTTCCAGACGATGCCATGATTAGATGTATAAGGTGTTTTTTGCAAATTTGTTAAATCAACCCATGCATATGATCCGCCATTTCCAAGTTCAACGATATAAGGTCTAAATAATTCCTCTTTAGATGTTCCAAAATATGGAGTTGATGCAAATAAATACGTTTTTGGTGATGTACTATATACAGAGAAAACACACCCACTACGTTGTTCTAATGTATTGATAATATTACTATGTTCTCCTAATTGTCTTTCAGCTATAGTTCCGTCTATACCATTCGCCATATTAGTAGCGATTATATTATTAATGAAATTACAATCATTAAGATTTGGGTAGGAATAATACAAATATCCAAAAGAAGACCGGGAAACACAATCAGACACATTACATTTTTCCATGTTAATGGAAGGAGCTCTACTAACTCCACCAGCATCGGCTCCATTGGGATACGTAAAAGGGAAATTACAGTTAATAAATGTACAATTGTCGAACCAAACATAAGGCGTGATATCTTGTGCGTAGTATTCAAATCTACAATATTTAAAAACATCCGATGTGTAAACTGGTCCCCAATTATCACCATTTGAACTAAATATTATGGACTTTTCTGGTGTTCCTTCTGCAATTATCTTGCCATTAGATGAAAACCCAACACCTTTTGCGAACTTGATAACAGTACCCGGCTCTATAGTCAAGGTTACCCCCGCCATAATCGCAAGATTAGACTGGACATAATACTTATGATTACATGACAATACCATATCTTCTGTTATAGCTCCTGACAATTTGATTGTGTTAGTAACAATCATTGTAAAAAGGCCTTCATAAATAATATTCGTTTCGTCACATGTCACGACGACCTTCATTTTTATATGTCGGCCATTTGCCACGTTATCGGCAATCTTTAATTGTAAGGGATTCAAACTAACACCCTTGCCGTATGCATCAAGATGCATGCCAAAATCTACCTTGTCTGTTGTCAATATCTGTACAGTATTGGGATCTTCCAAATCACCCATTTCCAATTTCAGTTTAATATTGCTTGCTCCACCAAAAGTCGTGCGGATAACAGGATAAAGCGAAATGGTCTCTCCTGCATCTATTTCACCGTCATTAGAGTAGTCTGCTTCCGTCTCATCAGTTAGTTCCTTGCGCTCTCTATACATAATCTTTATTAAGTCTAACTCGGCAGGACGATTGATGAGATTATAGGCTTGCGCAATATTATCTGTATGCAACAAGTCGCCCCATAGGATTTCTTGAGTATCATACTGTTTCACCATCTTCAAAGCTGAAATAGCGCCTGCCACGAGAGGAGCGGCCATTGAAGTACCATTGAGAACTTTGTATTTACCGCCAGGAACGGTGCTCAACATATTTGTGCCAGGAGCTTTCAACTCATAGTTGAAACCATCAGGTTCTTGTATTGAAGTGGAAGCTGAATAATTGGGACCATTACAATCATAGTTGCTAAAGCTGGCCAAGCCACCTGTGTTGGTTGTTGCCTGAACGCCAAGGACAAATGAATAGGCAGCAGGGAATAAAGGTGCATAGAATAGAAGATTACACTCACTTTCTATGGCAAGTGCGTCATTACCAGCAGCTGCAACAATCACAGTTGTTTGATAAGCTCTTTCAAGTGCTTGACGGAATGCATTTGAATTTGTATAAGTTCCTAATGAGAGGTTTAGTATGTCTGCACCGTTTTGTACCGCATAGTTGATGCCTTGAATGATTGTAGCGACGTCACCTGTACCATCACTCTGCATTACAGAGACTGGCATAATCAAAGCTTGGGGGTTGGCTCCAACAATGCCTATCCCATTATTAGCTGCAGCAGCAATACCAGCTACATGGGTTCCATGCATATTGTAATCACGCACATTAGGCGTATTATTAATAAAGTCCCAACCATGAACATCGCTTGTGAAGCCATTTCCGTCGTTGTCGTAACCTTCTTCGCCGTCAGCCTCCGCTGTATTTGTCCAAAGGTTGGGAGCCAAATCGGGATGAGTCATATCTACACCTGTGTCCAAGATGGCTATAACGGGACGTTTCGAATTAACAATAGGCTTATTCCAAAGTTGTTTCACACCATAGTCGTCGAGATACCACTGCTGGGTGACAAAAGGATTTCCTAAAAAGCTACCTGCGATGTTGGCATCCGTCAGGTATGCTTTATAGTTTGGTTCTGCATACTCCACCACGTCAAGGGTTTCTAACTGTTCAACCAATTGGAGAGTCTGGTCAAGCTTCTCCTCGGGCAAAACAACTCGATAGAGCTGTGACAAGTCACGTTCTACGATGGTGGCACCATTATAAGCCTTAGCACGACGGGGAGTCTTGCCAACTTTGGCATTAGGCAGCAGCTGCTCCATCTCTTCCACACCAAACTTGGTGAGCACTGCGTCCAATTGTGAGAGGCTGGAACCTTGGAATTTACCTTTGGCATTCTTTCGCACCTTTGCAGGTGAGCCATCCTTCATTTTCACCAGCACCTGTCCAGGAACAAAGTCCCTCTGGAAACGCTGGTCCACTTTATAAACTTCATCCTCATTGTCATTTGAGACTTGGGCGGATACTTGGATAGTCACTGCTAACAGTGAAATAGCCACAATAGAAAAACGTTTCTTCATTTTTTTGAGTATTAAGTAGATATTATTATAATAAGCAAAGCAATTATTGTGAATATTTTGTTTTTAATTCTAAACAGAGATGATCTAAGTCCGTATATACGAAAGAGTCCGTGATTCCAAATAAAGAAAGTTCTTCTTTGATTTTGGATTTATTCTTCACTTCAATTCGACAATTATAATCTTCGAATGGTTTTGTAGGATTTTTAAACCACAAAAACATCCCTTTTTGATTAAGAAAACGTCGTTCTGTATAATCAGGAATTAGAAATACTGGTTCACGGATTGATGACTCCTCACTGAATACATTATTATCTAAATCATGTCCTTCAATGACTTTTTCCCCTTTCTCCATTCCTATGTTATATACAAAAACACTTCCGACTTTATCTGGTTTTCCTTGACATGCAAAATACAAGGCAATTAGTGGATTATACGTCCAATCCAGCAGTCTGGTAGGAAGGGAATAATGTTGAGCTAGAAATAACAGATCCATATCTGATTTAGGACGATTATCTGAATACAGATAATAATGTCTTTTAAAATCTAAGAATAATTGCTTTTCTTTTTCAGCATGATAATCACTATTACGACCAATTTGGGGTAACAAAGGATAAGCTTTATCGGATTGCCCTCTGAAGAGTTTTGTTCCCTTTCCTAATTTGTTTACTTCTTTTATGTAATCCTCTATAGATTTAATCTCAATAATTGATTTTTTTGAATTTAATAAATTGGTAATGCACATACTATTATTACATGTCTTCCCAGCTCCACAGTTGACAATTTATAAGACATGAAGCGTGGAACTGTATGTCCACATCTTCAAGCTGAAGGCCCTAGGAAAGCCCGAGAAAGATAAGATGATAAGAGCAGTTCCACGCTAACGCGTGAAGCTGTCATGTCTGTCTTCATCTCTCTCTGAGCAACACCATTTTGGTGACCTCCGAGGATTCTTTGCAATCAATGAAAATTTCCTAGGTTTTCAGCTTGCAAGAGAAGAGCATAACGCTTCGTTTTTTTCAGTAAGATGACCAGGCCGCTGCCCAGCTGGAAGACCTCGTCAATGAGGAATTCGCTGCAAAAGTAAGGACAAAAACTTAACTGCCCAAATTTTCAAAGAAGATTTTTTGCTTTAAAGCGAAAAACGCCGTATTTTTGCACCGCAATAACGCAATTATTACTTCTATTAGAACATAAATGAACATAGATTTATCATCTAATGACGAATTATATGCAGAAAGTCGAAGGCTTCGTGACGAAGTCCTTTTAATAGCTGAACAGTTAAAAGATAATCCCATTCGTTTTACGCTGACCAATGGGATTACAATGGATGTGGAAATAACCAAGTCTGACTTGAAGACGATTGTGGGAAAGAATACCCAAGACAACCATTTCAACGTAGTAAAAAACATGTTGGCCAAAGATATTCCTTGGTTGATGGAACACGGTCATTATGAGGGCTGGCGTCCTGTCGTTGCTGGTAAACATCCTGAAACAGCATTCTTTGCCTATTTCAGCCATGAACAAAATGTGAAAGTGTATCTCTGTGTAAGGAAGATCAGAAATACTGGACTCTTTAAGCCCTATGCAATTATAGACCAAAAGACATTTGAGGTGGAGTCAATGCATCTGGAAACAAAAAAACCGGATTGATTTGCTGACCCGATTACGGCGCTACTCTATCAATCCAGTTAAAGGATATCCTCCTTTTCTGCGGCAAAAGTAGGTAATTCTTTTGAATCAACCAAGAAAAATGCAGAAAAAGTGATAATTAGAAGGAAAAAAGAACATAGAAAAGAGAAAAATGAGAGGAAAATGAAGGGAAAGACACCCCTCGTCATCACTTTTTCTTGAAAAAGTTCTTGAAGTATCAAGCGACCAAAGGTCGAGCGTGGCCGAATCGCAGAAAATAATGGTTTTTGGAGGCCGAGGAATTGGTGTCTGGAGCGTTAGATACGGGCATCTCCGCGGTTTGATGCCCGCAGCAAAAGCCTCTGCAACCATTACCTAGAGCCCCAGCAACGGTTATCTGGAACGTGAGATGCAGGTCACCTGTCTCTGGAATGAGTGGGGTTGCCCATAAAAAAGGAATATGAAAAAAATTTTTTTTGTTTGAAAAACACTACACTCTACACTAACTTGGTGGCTTCAGTGTAGAGTGTAGTGTTTTCTGAAGAAAAAAATTTTTTTTCTGCGCTTAAGCTCGGAGCGGAATGAGGTTAAGCTTTGGGGCGATAACCCTTAAGCCTGGGACGGGATGAGGTTAAGCTCAGGTGAAGGTGAAGCCAAGGGCTTGTCCAACAGGGGTTGGACAAAGTTAAGGGTACAGCGTTATTTGCATAGCGTCTGGCCTTTCGAGCTCCCGCGAATAAAGGAAAGTGCCAAGTCGTATGGACGCAAGTGCATTTGCGTCCAAAGGAGTATGCCATTTCTATTCTTCCTGTTCATAATAGTACGAGTAGTCTATGCCCTTCATAAAGATCTCGCGGTCGTTAATCTTATCGGTCATTGCTCTTTGTAGCAAAGCCTTGATGGTTGCAGAGTCTGTAGTGCTTCTGCGCATGGCGGCCAGATAATCCTTCTTGTCAATCTGACTCCAATCGACACATAATTTCAGGCGTTTCTTGAATATCAGATCCAGCCAAAGGCGTGTGCTTCGACCGTTACCCTCCATGAAAGGATGGGCCATGTTCATCTCCACATATTTGTTTACTATTTCATCGAAGGTGTTCTCTGGCATCGCCTCGATGATTCTCAGGTTTTGCATCAGATACTCAGCCCGGCAGAACAGCGTGCCGTCTTTCCAAATCGTCTTGGTTCGAATCTGCCCTGCAAAATCGTAGAGCCCTCCAAACAAGTAAGCATGAATCTGTTTGAGGCACTCAACCGTCCCTGGTTTCATGCTGTCAAGCAATCCACTCTCGATGAGTGTATATGCTTTCTTCTTGCTCTGTCCGTCGATGCTGTTGTCACTATAGATGAACCATTCCAGGAACTTACGGGCACGGTTGTTCGGATAGTTCTTCGCCAGCGTCTGCACACAGTCAGCATCCAGCGCATCAGCAAAGCGCTGTTTGCCGTCGGGAGCCTGGAATTTGAAGTGGTTAGTGACACTAACCAGTTCAATACCGTCCTTGGCCATCTTACCCTTTAGGTATTTCCAGTAGTTACGACACTTCTTGTAGTCATCCTCATCGTTGATGGCCCTCACGATGTCCGTAGCCGAAAACCACCACTTGCTGTGTTCCTCGTCCCACACTGCCCGTACCTCGCGGTCATTGAAAAATCGTATCGACTTTTTAATCATATCTCAATATTTGGAGTCAGATACTTGCCTTTTTGATGAGGAAGCTTTCTTTATCGGGGTAGCCACGTTTCACGCTTCATCTTTGCATCGAAGAGCGCTTTGGAGATGCGCGGATGCCGGATTACCCAGCGGAAGATGATGCGGCAGAAAGAAGTGTTGGCGAATCGCAGGAGGCGGTCCTGTGCACGCATCTTGGCATATACCTCGCGGTTGGTCTGCCGGAAGGGCTTACCCTCCACGATGGCAACTTTGGCGTTCTCGGCCGTCTTGAAGGCATCATAGAGGCCCTCGCCTGTGATGCGATTGGGGAAGCCACCGGCATCACCAATGAAGATGATATGGTCGTTGGTGGACTCCACAACGTTCATGGGAATATAACCTCCGACGAGGCGTCCGGCTGGCACACGATAGCGTTGTAGCAGCTTCTGGAAGCTCTCGCGGTCTGTCACCGGGCCCATGTAACCCCAGATGTCACGTCCCGGTCCGGGAAACTTGTAGAAGCATCCAGGAAAGTAGTCGCGGGAGAAATGGGCGAAAATCTCGTGTGCACCAGTCGGTTCCGTGTATTGTTCCAGGAACAGCACGGCCTCGTCCCGGCTGCGGCCGAACATCTGCCGGCGCACGCGGCTGTGGGCTCCGTCGGCAGCCACCAAATAACGGCAACGGATGCGCAATCCGGACTTGAAAGTGAGCAGCAGCTGCCCGTCCTCCAACGTTTCATAACTGACAAAGGCATCCTGAATCACCTCACCATCAGCGGCTTGCTGATAATGGCACAACAACGAATAGTCGAAGTCCTTACGGCGCGTCATTCGGAGCTCAAACTCAGATTCAAACTCGCTCGCAGGGTCATCGTCAAACTGCAGGTGCATGTGGGTCACAGGACGATAGTCATAACGGACATCTGGCACCAACTGTTCCAGCAGACGCCAAGCTTTATAGGTCAAGCCCCCGCCACAAATCTTGTCACGCGGGAAAGTGGCACGATCCACAATCACGCAATCCACCCCTGCACGTTTCAGCAGACACCCACACACGGAACCCGCAGGGCCGCCGCCGACAATCACGACGTCTGTAAACCTGATGTTGTCCATAACTTCCTGAATGAGAATGTGATGGATGGGAGGTCAGTTCTCCTTGGCGATTTGACGGAACTTCTTGAGCTGGGCTGGTTTCTTCTCGGTCTTTTCCAGAATGGCGATGGCACGGTCCAGCCACTCGCGGGCATCGGTGCTCTGCCCCAGATGCTTGTAGGCATCGCCCCAGCAGAGGTAGCAGCGGCCGGCGTAGTAGTCTTCCTCGTCGCCCTGTGCCTGTCCCTGTTCAAACCAGCGGCGGAACCACTGGATGGACTGCTCATAGTTGCCATTGCGATAGAAGGCGTTGGCCACCCAAGCCATTTCATGCCTGCTGAGCTGCTTGCCCATCTTGCCGGCCACGCGCAGTGCCTTGTCGGGCTGTTTGATGTAGAAGTACTTGGGGTTGGACTTCAGCTTCAGGGGTTCATCATCGTTGATGTCCACGTAGGTGTAGAACTTGAACAGGTTCTCACCTATGCACTGGTTGGGAGAAATGATTGCATCGGCCTCATACTCGGGGAAGAACACCTTGTGTACAAAGAAGGAACTGTCCAGGACGTCCATGCGGTCCATGATGCTGTCGTAGGGTGCCTTGGCAGCGGGCTGGGGGTAATAGCCGCTGGCACTCATGCCCTTGGTATCCAGGACGAAGCCGCGGCAGAAGACTTCCAGAGCTTCACGATGCTGCTCCAGTTCCTGGTCGGTGGCCACGCGGATGGTGACCTCCTGACTGCCCACTTCCTCCACTTTCACAGGCATCTCCACACGGCGTTTCAGACCGCAGGAATCTACCTCAGCAACGAGAATATGACGCCCAAAGATGACGCCAGAGACGTCACACGGAGCCTTGCCGCTGCCCTCGTCATCCAACCAGAGCAGACAGCCCGCCGGCACTGTGGTCACGGCAAAGGAGCCCCGGATGTGATCCAGCGCGCCTAAGTCCAGCGTGCGAGTCTCCTTCTCTGCCAATGTAATCGTCTGGCTGGCAGGGAGGTAACCCTTCATGCGATGTTCCACCTTGTACTCTCCGGGCAGTAGCTTACCAGTCCAGTTGCTCGTGCCTTTCATCTCGTCATTGATGAGGAGTTCGGCACCCTCTGTCTGGCTATTGATGGTGAGCTCGGCAAGGATGGACTCCAGCTCCAGCTCCATGCGCTGTGCACCGCTGCCTGTGACCACAGTGCGGGACGCATCACGGCAGCCATAGGCAGAGAACTCGCAGGTGTGATTGCCCTTGGGGAGCATTAACTGATAATCGCCCTCGGGATTGGCTTTCAGCATTACGCCGTCAATTTTCACCTGAGCGGAAGCAGGTAGCACATGAATCATCACACCACACTTCTCCATATTCAAGTCGGACTCTTTGAGTTCCATAACATAAGTGGTCTTGGTCATAATGCTTCCCGTGCCGTAATCGCCAAAGCGGACAATGGTGGGAAGATAATGAGGACGCATGATAGTGATGGACTCGGCACCATCGGAGAGATAGACCCAGTACTCGTCGAGTGAGCGTGTGACTTTTCCCACGGCTCCGATGAATTCCAGGTCATCAATCTCTGCCGACACTTTCACCAGACCGCAGGTGCGGCCGTTCTTGTCGGTGCGAGGCGAGATGGCTGCCAGGTCATCGGACTTACTCAGCTTGAAGCTCTTGACGCGGAAGCCCTGACCAAAGGACAGAGAAGAGAAAAGCAAAAATGCCAAAAGAGAGAGCGTACGTAACATCTGTATATAATGGTAATTTATCAAACTTTCGGATTAAAATCTTATTTTAGCAGCACTTTGCGAGCCTGAGCGCCTGGACGGGTCTCAATGAAGAGTCCCTGACGGGCACTAGCTGGCTGGCCGTTGAGGGTGTAGCGAGCCGCAGGAGCGAGGCTGACCACAGGAAGAGCGCCAACTGCATCGCTGGGCTCGGGAAGATAAAGGAAATTGTTCTGAATGATGGTTTCCACGACTTCACGTCCGCGGGTGGAGAAACCATTGCTGCTCTCCACGCCCACATAGTCCATGAGGATCACGCCCGTGGGCCCTGGGTCGTGGGTTTGCAGGAAGTCCAGGATGGTAGCGTGAGTAACAGAGGCGTTGTCACGATAACCGTCACTGGTGGAAATATTGTAGCCGAAGAGGGATTCCACACGGGCAAAGGCTGAGGCAAAGTTGAAAATCCAACGGATGCTGCTGACGCTGGTGGTTTTGTGCGTGGTGCTATATGTCAGCAACTTATTGATGGCATCCACCTTGGTCTTCAAGGCACCATTCTGCCAAGTCTCTGAATAATCCTGAACGATGCCGGATGCTGTGCCGCTGCTCTTGGAGCCCACGATTTTCAGCTGCTGCTGTTTGTTCCAGTTGGCTTCACCGGTCCAGTTCTGGAAGAAGCCTCCGATGGGGGTGGAGGCATACTTGTCACGACTGATAACCAGAATCTTACCCCTCATGTCACGGACTCGCAGTGCCTTGTTGAAATCCACAAACAATCCCTGGAAGTCATCACTGCGCAGCAGGCTTTGAATCCGCTGGTCAAAGACGTTCTCCACCTGGTCGCCTTCGGACTCGTGACGCATGTGAATGATGACAAACTCCGAGGGGTTCGCAGCCAGAGAGTCACGCAACTCGGCCAGCACGCCCTCCAAGCTCAAGACGGTGGGAATGATGCCATGATTGAGGTTCATGCGATCCTCATAACTGCAAGGCCGCAGGTCAAAAGCCCTGATACCCAGCGTCCATTGTTGGGCGATGGTCAAGTCTTGGGTGCGGGCAAAAGCCTCACCCAGATCTTCCATCCCTTCTACCCATCCGCTGCCCGTGGCACTGTCATGGCTGCCTGGAATGGAGAGCACGGAGACGTAGGCATCATCCGGCAGGCGGCTCATCCAGTTGTCGGCCTGGGCGGCACAAGGGAGAAAGAGGAGGAAGAGCGGGAGTAAGTGAAACCTGAATCTTGAAACCTGAAACATTATCAAGCTGCTACTGCGCTGCCGGCCATGTAAACCAAGGCCACGGAGACGATGGCATAGAGCTCAGGGAACACGGCCAGCACGATGGTGTTACCAAAGAGGTGGCTGTGGCCCTGTGCCAGACCAGCGATACCATTGGCGCAGACCTGACCCTGACGAATACCCGAGAAGAGGCAAGCCAGACCGCAAGCCAGTCCAGCACCGAAGACGGTGGCAGCCTGGATGGCAGTGGTCTCGGGAGTCAACAGGTTGAACATGTTCTGACACATGTAGAAACCAGCGAAGCCATAAAGACCCTGTGTGCCGGGAAGTGCGGTCAGCACCAGGCAGTTACCGAAGAGTTTGCTGTCCTTTTTCAGACCGCCGATGGCAGCATTGCCGGCAATGGTTACACCATAAGCGCTACCGATGCCGGCCAGGCCGACCATGATAGCAACGCCCAGATAGGCGATGAGAAGAGTTGTGTTCATTGTTTGATGATAGTTTTTAAGTTATTGTTTGATTTATTTTTTCTTTACTTGAAAGGTCTGTAGGCACTGCCGCCGCCCTCATAACCGGCGTTCTTGAAGAACTCCACAAAGGTAAGACGCATGGGGTGCACGAAAGCGCCGAGGACATTCATGAACATGTTTAGCGCATGGCCGAAGACGAAGATGAGCACCATGACGATGGGACCCAGGATGGCGTTGTCAGGTGCCAGACCTGTGGCCAAGCTGTCGAAGACCGTAGCCAGAATGCCACCCGAGAGACCGAGGGCAAACAGACGCACGTAGGACAGCATATCACCCAGCATACCCGTAGCGGTATTGTAGGCATTCCACAGGCCGGAACCTACATTGATGAGCAGGCCCGTGACGGGATTCTTGGAGTAACGCTCGGGGCTGTTCAGCAAGAACGCCAGCGCCAAACCGCCGTAGGTGAACCACTTGGCGGTGGCTGCATACTGGGGCAGCAACAGCGTGACGGCCAGCGAGAGGATGACCATCATCCATCCGATGGTGGAGAGTGAGTAGCGGAAACCGAGCTGAATGGTCTGGTTGTAGGCCTTCAGGCACATACCGAAGATAATCTGAATGAAGCCCAGGATGAGGGAGAGATTGAACATCTGACTGTTATCCAGCGCAACAACGGAACCTATCTTGTCGAAGAACGGCACATTCAAGGTGTAGAGGTTGAAGCCGAAGAAAGCGCCGGAGAGCAGACCGCAGAAGAATGCGGAGAGTCCCAGAATCAGCAACAGGTTCATGGCAGCCTTCATGCTCTTGCCCAAGTCTTTCTTGAAGAACTTGATGGCAAGGACAGAAAGGGTGATAAACAGACCATAGCCCGAGTCGCCCAAGCAGAGTCCGAAGAAGAGGATATAGAAGGGAGCGAGGAAGGGCGTGAGGTCCAGCTCGGAGTACTTCGGCAGCATATACAGCTCGGTGAACATCTCGAAGAGGCGGAAGAAGCGGTTGTTCTTCAGGCAAACTGGGATGTCGTCTCCAGGTTGCGGGTCGCTGATTTCGTACCAGGCGCCACTGTCGGCAAAAGCGCTGTTCACCTCGTCCTGCTTCTTGGCCGGAATCCAGCCGCGGAGCACCATGAGGTGGTCGTCGGCAGCGGTGGCGGTGCTGAAGCGCACGGTATCGAAGTCCAGGCGGGAGGCGATTTCGCTGCGAAACGCCTGAATATCTGCGGTCCGGGTGGCGGCAAGCTGGTGGAGCTGTGCCAAAGTCGCAGCATACTGAACACGGGTCTGTTCCAAGTCGGCGTTGAGGGCACTGAGAGAGGTGTCGGGGAGCGTGACTTCCGTGGCGGGCACCTCTAACGTCTCTTGGTGATGACTGATGGCCACAAAGAATGTCTTCCCTTTCTGTTCGCAGATGGCAGCCACAGGGTAGTTGGATGCAATTTCCTTCTGGAAGACCTTGGTGGGGGCGGTGAAGAAACGCATCTCACAGTCTGCTTCAGTCATCTGGCGACGAACCTCAACGGGGTCGAATTCGCCCCACGGTGTGAGGCTCTCCACCTGTGCAGAGAGTTCCTTGTCACGACCGTCGAGCTCGGAGAGTCGGGAGAGAAGAGCTTCGCCTGAATGTAAAATGTCAGATGTAGAATTTGAATCTTGACCATCATTTACCATTTTACAATTTGCATCCGCACCTTCCACCTTTTGTGCAGGCAGCTGCTGCAACTGGTTCAGGAGGGTATCTACGCGACGGAGTTCTTCCATCTCTGCAGCCACGGCTTCGGACTGCCCATCGGCGAGAGTGCCACCTTCCACGTGCATGACGCCCAAGTCCTGCAAGCGATGCAGGAATTCCTCATATTCACGATGATAGACCAGGAAGGTCAGCTTTTTCATTTTCTCAATCATGCGGTACCTCCTTTCTCTTCTTCCTCATCAGCGCGTCGTTTCTCTTGCAGGGATTTGAGGATTTTCTGTGAAGACTTGGAGAGGTTCTCTTCGTCTTCCATGAATCGCTTGATTTTGCGCACCGCTTCCTGGAAGCCCGGAATCTGCACCTTCTCAAAGAGGTTCACCTTCTGGGTGGTCTTGCGGCGGGCGTGGTCCAGCAGGTCGCACTTGGCAACGGCAAACTCGCGTTCCACAGCAGTCTTGGCCAAGCCGTGCAGGAGGTTGATGCCGTCGAAGTACCATTTGGGAGCACTGAAGATGCCGAAGGGTTTTGCTTCGAGACGGATATTTTTTAAAATAGGTACGCGCACGCCCGCGACCTTCTTCACATCCATCTCCACATCCTTCAGCTCCACCAGCGAGGCGTCGAACTCTCCCCAGAGGGCGTACATCCGCTCGTAGCCGGCGATTTGTTCTTTCAGCTTCGCCTCCAACGCGGCCACCTCCTCCTTGCAGCGCTTCACCTCTAAACGCAACGCGGTTTCCTTGTTCTTGATGATCGGCAAGGTCCGCTGTCGCATCTTCAGCTGCTTCTCAATCTGCTGGAGCGATGTCTTGTTGTATTGAAACTTAATAGCCATTTATTTCCAATAGATATCCGTGAACTCCTTCTTGATGTTGACTTCCTCGAGCTTGAAATACTTGCGGAAGAGGCGCCAGGTGACATCGAGCATCTCTGTGGTATCCACGTTGACATCGATGGCCAGGATGGCTGTGGCATAGTCCTTGGCGAAGTCGAGGCAGCGGTTGTCGTAGTCGGTGAGGTCGAAACCATTCTCCAGTTTGGTCTTGGCGTTGGCAGCGTCGGAGTACAGACGGATGGCTGCGTTCATCACCTGTGAGTGGTCCTTGCGGGTCTTCTTTCCTGCCACGAGCTGTTTCAGACGCGAGAGCGAACGGAAGGGATCTACGATGACTTTACCTACATCGGAGTCACGGCGCAGGTAGAGCTGACCCTCGGTGATGTAACCCGTATTATCGGGCACGGCGTGTGTGATGTCGCCACCGGACAGCGTGGTCACTGCGATGATGGTGATACTGCCGCCGCCAGCACTCTCGGGGAACTGCACGGCCTTCTCGTAGATCTTGGCCAGGTCGGAATAGAGGGAACCAGGCATAGAGTCTTTGGAAGGAATCTGATCCATACGGTTGGAGACGATGGAGAGGGAGTCGGCGTATGATGTCATATCTGTCAGCAGCACGAGCACCGTCTCATGCTTCTCCACAGCGAAGTACTCGGCCGCCGTCAAAGCCATATCGGGAATAAGCAGACGTTCCACAGCGGGGTCCTCGGTGGTGTTCATGAACGAGATGATGCGGTCGAGGGCGCCAGCGTTGGAGAAGGTGTTCTTGAAGAAGTAGTAGTCGTCGTTTGTCATACCCATACCGCCGAGGATAATCTTATCCACCTTGGCGCGCAGGGCCACCATTGCCATCACCTCGTTGAAAGGCTGATCGGGGTCGGCAAAGAAAGGAATCTTCTGACCGGAGACGAGGGTGTTGTTCAGGTCGATACCAGCAATACCAGTGGCAATCAGCTCACTGGGCTGTTTGCGGCGCACGGGGTTCACGCTGGGACCGCCGATGGGAACTTCCTTGCCTTCGATGGCCGGTCCGCCATCGATGGGCTGTCCGTAGGCGTTGAAGAAGCGGCCAGCCAGCTGGTCACTGACCTTCAGCGAGGGAGAATGTCCGAGGAAGACGACTTCAGCGTTGGTTGGGATGCCGCCCGTGCCTTCAAACACCTGCAGCGTCACGTTGTCGCCGATGATTTTCACCACCTGTGCCAGTTTGCCGTCGATGGTGGCCAGCTCGTCGTAGCCCACGCCTGTTGCCTTCAGCGAACAGGTGGCTTTCGTGATCTGGTTGATCTTAGAATATATCTTTTGAAAAGCTTGTGCCATAATCTTGTGAATGTAAAATGTTCAATGTTAAATGTAAAAGGATTCTTCTTATAGATGATTTACATTTTATATTTTACATTCCGATCAAATCTTTGATTTGACGGAGGAAATCGTAATACTCGTCGCTCTTGTACTGGCAGTAGTTCCACTGCTTGCAGAGGTTGATGAGCTTGCGGAAGAAGTCGGTGGCCTCCAAGAAGGTGTCGAACTGGAAATCATGCTCGCAGATTTCGGTCACGAGGTTGAGGATTTCCTCCTGACGCTCGATGGGAGTCACAGCATCCACTTCGTCGAAGGCGTCCTGCTGGAGAACGACGTAGTCGATGATTTCGGACTTCCAGAACGTCACGTGGTAATCCACAGGTACGCCGTCGTCACCGAGGATGTTGATCTGCTCGGCAATCTCCTTACCGCGTTGCATGCGGGTCTTCAGCTTGAGCACCTTCGGAATCCATTCTTCATTGATGTGTTCCTTGATATACTCGGCGAACTCGGGATATTCCAGGTACTTGGAGTAGGAGTCGATGGGGTTGACAGCAGGATAGCGCTTCTTGTCGGCACGCTCCTGTTCGAGTGCGTAGAAGCAACGGGCCACCTTCTTGGTGCTCTCCGTGACGGGCTCCTTCAGGTTACCGCCGGCAGGTGATACCGTTCCGATGAAGGTGATGGAGCCGACCTCACCGTTGTTCAGATAAACATATCCGGCACGACCGTAGAAGTTGGAAATCAAGGCAGAGAGGTCCATGGGGAAGGCATCGGGGCCAGGCAGTTCCTCCATACGGTTTGACATCTCTCGCAGTGCCTGTGCCCAACGGCTCGTGGAGTCGGCCATCAGCAACACGCGCAGGCCCATAGAACGATAGTACTCGGCCATCGTCATGGCAGTATAGACCGATGCCTCGCGGGCTGCCACAGGCATGTTGGACGTGTTGGCGATGATGATGGTGCGCTCCATCAGCTTGCGGCCGGTGTGCGGGTCTTCCAGTTCGGGGAACTCGGTGAAGATTTCTACAACCTCGTTGGCACGTTCACCGCAGGCTGCGATGATGACGATGTCGGCCTCTGCCTGCTTGGAGATGGCGTGCTGCAGCACTGTCTTTCCTGTGCCGAAGGGACCCGGGATGAAGCCCGTGCCGCCCTCGACGATGGGGTTGAAGGTGTCGATGGTGCGTACGCTCGTCTCCAAGAGCTTGAAGGGACGTGGTTTCTGCTTGTAGTTCGTCATTGCGAACTTCACGGGCCAGTGCTGGATCATGTTCACGTCAAGGTCTGTGCCGTCCTCCAGGGTGAGGGTGGCAATGGTATCGGTGACCTTGTATTGTCCGGCCTTGGCGATGCTCTTGACGGTGGCCGTGCCCTTCATCTGGAAGGGAGCCATGATCTTGAGCGGCTGGCTGTTCTCCTCGACTTTGCCGAGCCAGTCACTGCCCACGACCTTGTCGCCCACCTTCACGATAGGCTCAAAGTCCCAGAGGCGTTCGCGATCCAGCGGGTCGGTGTATTGACCGCGCTTGAGGAATACGCCCTCCATCTTGTCGAGGTCGTTCTGCAGACCGTCGAAGTTCTTGCTGAGCATACCAGGTGCCAGTTGAACTTCCAGCATGTGGCCTGTGAACTCGGCAACGGCACCCACCTTCAGGCCACGGGTGCTCTCGAATACCTGAACGTAAACGTCCTGACCGATGACCTTGATGACCTCACTCATGAGGCGGTCGCCGCCGGTCTCGATGTAGCAGATTTCACCCTGCTTCACCGGTCCATCTACGCGAAGCGTTACCATATTTGCGATAACGCCACTAACAGTTCCTTTTGTCATATATTCTGTTGAATGTAAAATGTTAAGTGTTGTTGAATGTAAAATATTTTACATTTTATTTTGCGGCCTTAGGCCGCACAAATTCTTCCGGCACTCGCGCCTCACCGCGCAGTCCCTCAATGATTTCGGTAAAGCGCTCACGGCCTTGTTCCGGGTCGAGCAACGCCCAGCGTTCTAGGATTTCGGTGCGGACGACGTAGGCAAAGAGTGCTGTGATGTCGAAAGGTTCGAAGAACGTCTTCTCCTCTAACCAGTTCCAGCGCAGGGCGTCAATCTGCCGTTCCTTCTCCACGGGATCTGTGGTCTCGGCAGCTTGCAAGAGATCCTTCATGTAGTCCAACTCTCCCGTCAACCCGAAGTCGGGCTGTCCTGCCTGCTTCAGCAATGCCTCTGCCACAGGGCCGCTCCCCTGGACGTAATCTTCCAGCGTCCACCCTTGTTTGCGGGCGATGAGCGCGGTGAGGATATTGAGGATATTGAAGTTCAGATCATACCACTCTGCCATCATCGCATTGGGACACTGACGGGCATAGTCGTAGTAGGCCAGCAAAACGGCATCCCGCGCGAACCAATTATGTTGTCCTGCGCGCAGGTCAAACTCCCGGATGAAGTCTGCCATAAAAACGGGAAAGCCCTTGACGGCCCCGTCTTTTGAACGTGCTTCTTCAATGAGCTGTTGAAGGTCTTCCTGGCTGTAGTTGCCCCGTTTGTCAAAAGGCTTCTCCTCGGGCAGGTCCAGTTCCCGGCGCACCTCGTCCTTCAGGTAACCTAAGTCCAGGCGAACGGTGGAAACGGCAGAACCCGGTTCAGCCTCAGCTGTCGCACCATTCCTGATGGCTCCTTCCAGCATCAGTGCCAGGTTCTCACAGTCATAGCGCAGGAAGTAGCGCTGAATGAGCTGGGCGTCCTTGGCAGTGAGGGTCTCGTGCAACACCTCTTTCATCTGGAGCATGCTGCTCTGGGGTTGAGCGTCGCTGAGCTGCTGCACGGGCAATCCCGCCATGAGACAATAGTAATTTGCCATATCAGAACAGCATTTCTATCAGCTGCGGACGCAGGAAGTTCTTGAAATAGCTTTCCAACTCATCCTTTCCGAAATCAACACGATAGCTGCCGTCGGCGGGCTGTACCGAGAACAACGCCTGACTGCCGTTGACTTTCTCTATTTTCACACCTTTGTCCAGCAGCGTCTTGGCCTCGCGGGCAAAGTAGGTCTTCAGTGCTTCTGCATCTGCGGAGCTGATGACGATTTCCTGCTTCTTGGCCCACTCCGTAGCCAGTGCCACCGTGAACTGTCCCAGAAAATTCTTGTCGTCGGTCAGCTTCTGCACGCTTTGACCGATGATCTTGTCCGTGACCACATTGGTGATTTCGCTCTTCAGGGCATTCAGGGCCTGGCCCATATACAGCTTCAGTTCGCTCTTGGTGTTCTGGTCCAGTTCCGCTGCAGCCCTCTTGGCCTGCTGGGAAATTGCCTCTGCTTGAGCCTTGGCTTCTGCCACGATTTTCGAAGCCTGTTCTGTCGCCTCAGAGATGATACGGGCAGCCTCTTCCTGACCTTTCTCCACGCCTTCGCGGCGGATTTTGTCGGTGAGTTCTTGAATCTTTTCCATAATGAAATATGATGTATTTTAGTTGAATTTACTATGTAAAAAGTATTGTATTTGAGAGATAATCTTGCTTAGAGCGCACAAAGGTATGAAATATTTAACGGGAAGCCAAAAGTTTAACTTCTTTTTTTCCTTCTGCCGCCATTTTCAAACCATTATTATGGTAAAATGGACATTTTTGGGTCATTCAACAAAAGAATTCAATCATTTTACACCTAAATAAGGTAAATAATTTGATTATTTAAAGAAAAAGAAAGACCTTTGTCACGCAAACCACTGCAGACAACCATCATTCATAGTATCCCTAACCCCCAAAAAACAAAGAAAATGAAAAGACTGATGACAATCCTCGTGGCCGCTATGGTCACCACCGTCCTGCAAGCCCAGTGGCAGCCGCAGGGCAATCGCATCAAGACCCCGTGGGCAGAAAAAGTCAACCCCGCCAACGTCCTGCCCGAGTACCCCCGACCCATCATGGAACGCTCGGAGTGGATGAACCTCAATGGTCTCTGGGACTACGCCATCTGCCCCGCCGGACAAGTGACAGCAGAGAGCTACGACGGTCAGATCCTGGTGCCCTTCCCCGTTGAATCCAGCCTCTCGGGTGTGATGAAGACCGTCGGCAAGAACAATGAACTCTGGTATCACACCTCTTTCATCCTGCCCAAGACCTGGAAGGGTCGGCACGTACTGCTGCACTTCGGCGCTGTGGATTGGCGTTGCGAGGTCTTCGTGAACAACATCAAGATCGGCGGACACCAAGGTGGTTATGCTGCCTTCTCCTTCGATATCACTCCATACCTGTCGGCAGGCAAGCAGGAGCTGGTGGTGAAGGTGTGGGACCCCACAGACGAGGGCTTTGGCGGTATCGGCAAACAGCGCAACCGCCCCAACGGCATCTGGTACACCAGCGTCACGGGCATCTGGCAGACCGTGTGGTTGGAACCCGTCAACGCCAAGCACATCACCCAGGTTATTCCGCAACCCGACATTGACAAGCAGAAGTTAGTGGTGGAAACCAAGACTGCCGGCACTGATGCTGCCGATGTGGTGAAAGTCACGCTGCGCGAGGGTAACAACGTGGTTTCCACTGGCTTGGCCGTTGCTGGGCAGAAGGTGGAACTGGCCGTGAAGAATGTCAAGCTCTGGAGTTCCGCCAATCCTTTCCTCTATGACTTGGACGTGGAGCTGCTGAACACAGGAAAGACTGTTGACTCCGTGAAGAGTTATGCTGCCATGCGCAAGATTTCTGTCGGACGAGACAAGGATGGCATCATGCGCATGATGCTCAACAACCAGCCGCTCTTCCAGCTCGGTCCCCTCGACCAGGGCTACTGGCCCGACGGCCTCTACACAGCGCCCACGGACGAGGCTCTGCTCTTTGACATCCAAAAGACCAAGGACTACGGCTTCAACATGATCCGCAAGCATATGAAGGTGGAGAGCGACCGCTGGTTCACCCACTGTGACCGCCTGGGTATGCTCGTCTGGCAGGACCAGCCGATGTCCGACGACGGACCCGGATGGAACAACCGCACCTACTGGAACCGCAGTGACGAGGGTCGCCGTTCACCAGCCTCCGAGGCTAACTTCCGTGCTGAATGGCAGGAGATTATAGAGCAGTTCCGTCCCTATCCCTGTGTGGTCGTCTGGACACCCTTCAACGAGTCCTGGGGACAGTTCAAAACCAAGGAAATTGCCGAGTGGACCAAGCAGCTGGACCCCAGCCGTCTGGTGAACCCCGCCAGCGGAGGCAACCACTTCTTGACGGGCGACATCTTGGATCTGCACAACTATCCAGGTCCTGATATGTACCTCTTTGATGCCACACGTGCCACCGTCCTCGGAGAGTTCGGAGGACTCGGACTGGCCGAGGAAGGACACCTATGGCAGCCTGACCGCAACTGGGGCTACGTTCAGTTCAAGAACAGCTATGAGGTCACTGCGCGTTATGTGGAGAATATGGAAGCGCTCATACCCTTCATCCAGCGTGGCTTCGCCGCTGCCGTCTATACCCAAACCACCGATGTGGAAATAGAAGTCAATGGTCTGATGACCTACGACCGCAAAGTCATGAAAATCAAGGAAGAGGAAGCCCGCAAAGTCAACTTGAAAGTTATCAATAGCCTGCAGTAAATTGCTGTCTTGATACAGAAAAGGTGCACATGATTTAACATTAGAATCATGTGCACCTTTTCTGTATCAAGACAGTCTATTCCTTAATCAACCTCACCCCGTAGATCTCTCCGATTTGCTTGCCGGGTTTGGCCACGAACTTGACGCGGATTTGTGTCTTGTCCTGAAGGAGGTTAGCGGGAATGGGGAAGGTCTCGTATTTGAATTCTGAGATGCGGTACTTGCCGGTGTTGTTGACGCTGGTGAGGAGCTGGTCATCAATGAAGATGTCAAATTCGTGGGTCTTCCATTCTCCCACGCCCCAGAACTGGAGACGCAGCGAGAGGTCTGTGCGGCCACCGGTCTGAAGAAGGTAGCTGAAGTAGTGTCCGTCACGGGCATCGCGCCAGAAGACGTCGTTGGTGTTGCCCGTGTTGGAGCGGTCGGTCTCCATTTTGTGATCAGTTTCGGGCTGTTGCTCGCCGGGCTGGACTTTGTCGATGGTGCGTGCCTCCAGCGCCTGACGCTCCTGTTCTTCTTTTTCCATCTTGGCCAGATAGTCCTGGTGACTCTGTTCGGAGAGGGCCAACCAATAAATCATGTAACGCGCGTCATGAATCTCGAAGAACGGCTGAAGTTCACCCCGGATGCCGTTCTCCATCTTGGTGCTGAGGGTGAAGTGTAGCGGTTTCCCGGGAACGGGCTGGAGCTGCTGGGCAATCTGCTCGACGTGGTCATTGATGAGGATAGGTGCCTCATTGATAGGTAGTTTCCTGCCGCTGGCATACTGTCCGAAACGGCTGTCATCTGCGATCAGATGTGCCAGGTCTTCTGTGCCAGTCTTCATGCCCAGAAGGATGGGTCCGTGCATCAGGGCGATGTACTGCGGCACGTTGGGCAGGTACTTGATGCTGTTGTGCATGGGGAAGGAGACCTCCACCACGTCTCCCTTCTTCCATTTGCGGTCGATAGTGACGTAGGAGGACGGTCCCGTCGTGATGTCAACAGGCTTCCCGTTCACCCTGACCTCGAACTTCCCAGGCGCCACCCAACCAGGGTAACGCACCAGCAGCGGAAACTGTCCCTTGCCACTGGTGACGGTAATGCGTGTGGTCTCGGCGTAGGGGAACGCCGTCTCCTGTCGCAGAGTCATTTCTTTCTCGCGCCAGTTCAGCTCGGAAGCCACGAAGAGGTTCACGTAGAGCGCATTGCCCACGTGTGTGTAGATGAACTGGCCGTACTTGCCATGATTCTCCATGCCCGTTCCCACGCAGCACCACATGGCCTCGTTGGGAGCCGAGTAGTTGCGGTAGTGGCGAGGACGAGCTGGGGTGAAATAGACGTAGCCGCCGTGCTCAGGATGCTGGGAGGAAAGAATGTGGTTGAAGGTCGCCAGTTCGTAGTAGTCGGCATAGCGTGCCTCGGGATTGCGGCGATGAAGGTCTTCGGTGAGCTTCAGCATGTTATTGGTGTTGCAGGTCTCGGGTCCATCGATATCGTTGATGAAATCCATGCAAGCCTCCCGGCTGGGGAAGTGTTCCCGACGGCTGTTGCCGCCAAAGGCCAGAGAGCGTTCTCCTGTCACAATATCCCAGAAGAAGTCGGCAGCCTCATGGTAGGGTTCACTGCCGGAGAGCTCACTGATGCGCTCGAAGCCTACGACCTTGGGCACTTGTGTGTTGGCGTGCATATTGTCCAGATTGTCAAGGCGCTGTGACATCGGTGTCAGCAGCCGGCGGTGGGAAAACCGCTTGGCAACGTCCAGATATTTCTTGTCATTTGTCATGGCGTAGGCATCGGCCAGCACTTCGTTCATGCCGCCGTGCTCGTTGCCCAGCATCCGCTCCATCTGTTCGTCACTGAGTGCGGCCGTCAGGTCAATGGCCCAGTCACAGAAGCCCAGGAAGAGGCGCTTGGCATCTGTATTGCCGCAGTAAAGCCAAGCATCACGCAGGCCCGCGTACATCTTATGCAGATTATAGAAAGGTGCCCACGAGCCGAAATACACCCCGAAGTCACCCCGCTTGAAGTTGCTCCAGATGCCGTCACTGTTCGGCATACCGCCGACGTAGCCCTTACCCCACTCAGGATGGTTCTTGGTGTTGGCATCGGCGCAGAGCTGCAACTCACCAATCATATACTCCATGCGCTTGCGGCACTCCTCGTTGCCTGTGGCGGCATTGATGGCCATCGCCGTGAGGTAGTGACCGCCCACGTGACCATCCAGCCCGTCCCAGTTGGGATAAGCCTTGGCTCGTGGTGTCAGACCCGACTCTTTGAAGTAGGGAGCCAGCAGACGGTCAACATCGTACTGCAACAGCGTCTGCACGTTCAAGTCACGCGCATGCTTTAGCGGACCGTCCGTCAGGGTTACGTCGCCGAGTGGAAACTCATCGGCATACAACTTGTCTTGAGCTTGGCACGTGACAGCACAGGCCAGCATCAGCAGGAGGTGAAATGCTTTCATTGTCGTTGTCTATTGGTAGTTGGCTGCAAAGTTACAAAAAAGATTTCGATATGTCAGTACTTGTGGCCAAAAAATGTCTGTTTTGCACCGAATTCTGTAAAAAAGAGAGCCGCAGATGCATTTTTTCGCCATTTTTCTTTGCCAGTTCACAGAAATGTCGTACCTTTGCAGCCGTCTAACAGAAAGAACCGCGCCTGTGGTGGAATGGTAGACACGCCAGACTTAGGATCTGGTGCCGCGAGGCGTGAAAGTTCGAGTCTTTTCAGGCGTACTGAATAACGTCGGCATAGCTCAGCTGGTTAGAGTATCACCTTGACATGGTGGGGGTCCTTGGTTCGAGTCCAAGTGTCGACACAGAAGAAATTCCCAAGATGCCGCGGCATCTTGGGAATTTCCTTTTTCTCACGTTACTCGAAATAGAAGGTGAGGACAATCATCTTGGAAGCACCACGATCCACGCTGCGGGTGAATTTGAGGAGGGATTCATCGGTGAGATCGGTGCGGTGATGGTCGATGATGTCACGGAGTCCGAAGCAGAACTTAAGTTCTGGAATGAGCTTGAAATAAGGAAGATAGAAGTCACAGCCAGCACCGATTTCCACGTAACAGTCAAAGGGATGCGTGAGGAGGGCATTGTTCTTGCGCACGGTGAGGTCTATCGTAGGTGCCAGATTGGCGATGACGTATGGACGGAAGTTGTTGTAACGCGGAGCCGCGATTTTCAGGCCTATGGGCACCGAGATGCAGGTGGATTTGATGCTTTGTGTGCTGTCACGTCCAGCGGTCTGTTCATGGAACCAGACGCGCTTCTGTCCAAAGTGAATAGTGGGCTGGATGCGCAGGCCGATGGTGGAGTTCAAGCGTATTTCTCCGAGTACACCCACAGTAAAGCCAGGCATGTAACTATCCACGTCTGTGTACCACTGCTCTCCTGTGGAGGGGTCGATGTAACCGTTGTTCTGGAACTCGATATCCATCATGTTCATGCCGATGAAGAAACCATAATGCAGGAAGCGCTGATCTAGATAGGGTCGGTGCATGATGACTGGTTCCTGAGCACGGGCGGTCAGGAGGGAACATAGTGTGATGATTATGAAGATGGCACGTCTCATCACTTTATATAACGCGCCGGCACAGGCTTTTATTGTGTGGCAAGGCGTAGTTTTGCGGGTTTGAGGCCTGGTGCTGTGGCGGTGAGGGTGACTGAGGAAGGCTGAAGCCCGGCGCGCAGGATGACGAGTGCCTGTCCCTCATAGAGGCGGCGGTGGTCGGTGGAGGTGAGCTCATCACTGTAATGGTCTCCGCTGCTGACGGCGATAATGCGAGGGGCAGAGGAGGCTCGGGCGGACGAACCGCCCGACACAGAACGGGGGTCACTGTCTATGGAGAACTGGATGTCGGCGGTGGCGGTGGGGACGAGGCGTCCTTTCTTATCTACTGCCTGCACGGTGACGTGCTGAAGGTCAAGGCCGTCGGCGCGCCAGGTCTCCTGATCCGGAACCAGGCGGAGGGCGACAGCGGGGCCTGCTGTCTCCACGCGGTGACGGGCTACGATTTTCCCAGCATTGCGGGCGACGGCTTCCAGGGTGCCGGGCTCGTAAGTCAGCTTGTCCCAGCGGATTTGGTTGCGGGCCTTGGGGTTGGTGCGGTCATTCTGCTTGCGTCCCAGGCTACGTCCGTTCAGCAGGAGCTCCACCTCGTCACAGTTGGTGTAGATGGTCAGGTTCAGCGGCTCGTCGGCAGTGCGCGTCCAGTGGTCTGTGAGGCGGCGGATGCGCTGCTTCACGCCGTTCCAGTCAATGTCCTGACTCTGTTCCTGGAAGCACAGGTGTACCACCGGCTCGTCCTCACGGAAGATGCTGCGGGCCAGGTAGGCATTGGGTTTCGTGGTCAAGTCTATATAAAATACGCCCTGCGCCCAGCCCTTGGCAGGCCAACCCTGACTCTCGCCCAGGTAGTCAATGGCGCCCCAGTAGGCCAGGCCGATAACCTTGGAGAGGTCCATTTCATAGTAGTTGGGTCCCATTGCGGCGGTGGTGGCTTCACTCTGGTAGAACATCATCCATGGGAAGCGGCGTCCGTCACCAGGGAAGTACATATACCTGTAATTATATGCGGCGATATCAGTCTCCATCACTAATGGTGCTGGCAGCGAATCTGTCTCATGGGAACGGCCACGCGGGTGCATAGCCACCGTGATGAGACGTGAGTCATCATACCGTTGCAGCAGCGGTTTCTGCATTCTGTAGGGGGTGACGCCCCAGTCGGCAAAGGGCAAGTTGGGGTAGGTCTGTAGTTCGTTGCCCAAGCTCCAGAAGACGATGCTCGGGTGATTGCGGTCTCGGCAGATCCATTCCGGGATATCGTGCTGCCAGAGTTCTGTCCAGGGGCGGCGACCTCCGCAGTACTGTGTGAGCCATTTGTCATACAGCTCATCCACCACGAGGATACCAAGGGAATCACAGAGGTCCAGCAGACTCTCGCTGTAGGGGTTGTGGCTGGTGCGGATGTGATTGAATCCGAAATCCTTGAGCAGACGCAGCCGCTTCTCGATGGCACGTGGATAGGCAGCGGCACCCAGGGCACCTAACGTGTGGTGGTTGGCGATTCCCTTGAGGATGACCTTCTGCCCGTTGAGCTTCATGCCAAAGGCGGGAGAAAACTCTAACTGTCGAACACCGAAACGGGAACGGACGCGGTCTGCCACCGTGCCATCGGCATGATAAACAGTGACTTCGGCAGTGTAGAGATAGGGGTCGTCAATGTTCCAGCGGTGGGCATCTGGAAGGGCAATATCAGATAAAAGGTACTCGTGTGTGCGCTGGTTCCCTCGGAACGGCAACTCCTCTGTCTGTTCCTTCATCAGGCGACCGTCACGATCCAGGATGCAGGAGGTGAACTTCAGGTTCTTCATGCCGCGCTCTAAACAAGTGACCTCAGCCTGGAGGAAGATGCTGTCCCGCCCGTTGGTGGTGATGCGCAGCGGATGACGGGAGAAATAAACTTCGGGGTCTGTGACCACCGCGTGAACATCACGATACAGTCCTGCACCTGTGTACCAGCGGCTGTTGTTGGCATCGCGCGTGTCTGCCCGGACGGCCAACACATTGGTTTCTCCCCACTTGAGCAAGCGAGTCACATCGGCCTCAAAGCCCAAATAGCCATAGTCTGTCTTCCCGATGAACTGCCCATTGAGGTAGGCGTCACCCACATAGAGAATGCCCTCGAAATCTATGAGCACTCTCCTCCCTTTCCAAGCCGGGTCGGGCGTGAAGGACTTCCGGTACCAACCGATGCCCATCTCCTTGAAGCCTCGCGGGGACAGGCGGCTGCGGATATTGGCACCGGGGTCGGAGTTGTCGGGACGCTCATCTGCTCCCGGTTCCACCCACGGTTGCTCAATCTGGAAGTCGTGTGGCAGATCTACTGTCCGCCAGTCGGCATCATTGAAAGAAGGTTGCTCGGCACCTTGAAGGTCGCCGGCATGAAAACGCCAGCCAAAGTTCATGAGTTGGCTGATGCGGAGGTCTTGGGCTTGGAGGGCCAGTCCTGTCAGGAGCACGGAACAGGCGGTCAGGAATCGTCTCATCGTTTTTTCCTTAATGGTTAAATTCAAAAAAAGACCACTCGTCGGAGTGGTCTTCCAGGTAGCGGGACTCGGGATTGAACCGAGGACCTCATGATTATGAATCATGCGCTCTAACCAGCTGAGCTATCCCGCCATCGCGGTCGTTTTTCTTGAACGCGGGTGCAAAGGTACGGAAAAAGTTTAGAGTAGAGGGTTTAGAATTTAGAGTTTTTTGTGGTGAGGGTCTCTTTTTAAGATTTATTTGCACTTCAAGGCTCTTTTCCGCAAAAGAAAAGCCTCTGCATAGGGTGCAGAGGCTTTCTAAGTCGATTTCTTGGACTGCTATCAGGGCAGGCTGATGGCGCCAGAGGGGCAAGCATCGGCGCAAGTGCCACACTCGGTGCACTCATCGGGGTTGATGCTGTAGATGTCGCCTTCAGAGATGGCGCCAACGGGACATTCGTCAATGCAGGTGCCGCATGCAACGCAGTCTTCACCAATTACGTAAGCCATAATTCTTTCTTGTTTAGAGTTTAGAGTTTTGATTTTAGAGTTATCACATTTATGAGGCCGTTTGGCCTTTTGACGGCGCGAAGGTACTCACTTTTGATGATTCTCCAAAACTTTTTGCAGTTTTTTTCCGTATCATCTACCTAAAAGCAGTGATTTTCCTAATCTTTTGGCTTTTTTGTAGCCTTGCGAGCTGCCTTGCGGGCTTCTTTGGCCTCGCGTTTGACACGCTTGGACTCTTCCTTGGCTTTCTTGGCCTGCAGCTCATGTTCTGCTGCCAACCGACGCAGCTCCACAGCTTCGCGTTTCAGTTCGGCCTCACGGATGCGCTTCTCTGCTGCCAGACGCTGACGCTCGTATTTTTCCACCCGCTTTTCTTCACGACTCTTCTTGGTGCGTGTCTCCTGCTGATCCTGCACAGCTTGATGACTGCCGCAGGCTTGCAGGGGAAGCATGCCCGCCAGCACCACGAGGGTGCCGGCAAGCATGAATGAGTGGAGAAAACGACGGCTGTCCATGCGCGTGCGTACCTTAATAATATATTACTTCACCACGACCTTTTGGCCACCGATGATGTAGAGGCCCTTCGGTAGCTGACGGGTGTCGGCACTGCGGCGGATGAGCTGACCGCTGAGGTTGAAGATGCCGGCATCAGCGGCGGGAGTGACAGTCTTGGTGGCAGCGATGCCAGCGGCGGGCACTTCCTGATTGCCGTAGTAGTACAGGCGGAAGCTGTCTAAGAAAGGCATGGAACCATTCTTGGAGGCCACCTGCACGTGGAATCCTAAGACAATGTCGCCCACTTCTTCCAGTGTGAAAGGCAGCAGGTTGTGGTAATAATTGTGCTCTGTGTCGTGCATCAGGTTGTTGGGGAAGCCGTTGCGGGCGCCACGATAGTCATAGTCATTGGTCAGCGCCAACATATTCTCCAGGGTGAGGCCCTTTTCTTCATCAATGTAGAAGACGGGCTTGACAGCGACGCTGTCCTCATTGGCAAAGATGCAGCAGGAAGGCACGTAGGTGGTGGGATTCTGGTACTCATCCACGCGATAGGTCATGCCAATGCGATAGGTGACGTTGGCATCCATGAGGTAGTTGCCGGCAGGCATCTCAGGCAGGGTCTGATAGATGTTCTGCACGAGGGAAGCAGGTCCGCTGCTACCAAACCACCAATAGGCCAGGTCTGTGCCTGCGGGCAGCTGAGCGGGATTCTCACCATCGCCGTCGCCCACTTCCCATCCAGCACCGCCATCGACATCAAAATCGGCGTTCTGAATCATATCCGAGAAGTCAAAGTACTGACCGTCCTTGGGAGAGACACCGCTGCGCAGGAAGTTGGCCTCGGCCTCCTTCAGTGCTGCCACCTGACCTTCCAGGTCTTCCACGGTGACGCTCAGTAGGTTGGCAAGCGTGTATTCTGCATCTTCAATCACATAAACATAATCGCTGACGTCAATGTCTCCGGCATCCACGCTTTCCAGCAGGGCGCGAGCCTTGGCTACCTCGTCCTTGAGGGCCTGGACCTGCTCGCCTAACTGTGCCTCGGCATATTTCTCCAGATATTTCTCCTTGTCACCCACGAACTGCAGTTCCACTTCGTCCCAGGCTATCCAGTTGGCATCTGTGGAGGCATCGATGAAGAGTCCGAAGGTAATGGCCTCGCCTTCTGCTTTCATTTCATAGCCGAGGGTATAGAACTGTGCCACGCCATTGGCGGTGTGCACATCCACGCTTTCCTCACCCAGTCTGAGCTGCACGCCGCTGACCTCGAGACCAGCCTGATCCTGACGGGTGGCCAGTGCCGCGGCCTTCAGCACGTAGTAACCAGCGGGCAGCAGGTTGCCGTCGGGCAGGGTCTCCACGGTCTGACGGGCGTAGTTCTCCTGACCGTAGGCAGCATTGTTGACCCAGCACTCCATGAAGGGCTTGCTGAAGTTGGTAACATCACCGCTGGTGTTGATGTGCAAGCCGGGGTTGGCACCAGGCACCAGGATGTCCCATCCATCGGTGCTGCTCATGCTGCCGTTGGTGATGATATTGGCGGGATGCTCATAGCTGGCATTGAGCACACGGAAGTGGCTCTCGGCTGCCACCAGTGAGGTGCGAGCCTGATCCAACACGGCTGTGGCCTCGTCGTCCTCATAGTTCGTGGCACTGGCCAACTTGGTCTTGGCTTCTGCCACAGCTGCCTCGAAGTCCTCGCGGCCATTGACCAGTTCTGTATCTTCCAGGGTCTTCTCTGCGGCAGCAATGGCTTTCTGCAGGTCGCTGTAGTGCTTGTTATAGCTGTTGAAGATGGCCACCTCGTCTGCCAGACGCTTTGTAGCCTCCTCCACGGTCTCCAGATCATCACTCTCCATAGCTGTCCGGACTTCGTCGATAACAGCCTGCAGGGGAGCGCGATAGAGGGGAGCATCATCATTCTGCGCCAGTGATTGTGCCTCGTCTAAACGAGCTTGCAGCACTTCCTTGGCAGCGGCCAGTTTCTCGGCATTGATCATTTTGTTGAATTCCTCGGCATCACCGATGAAGAACAAGCGGATGTTGTCCATACCCAGCCAGTTGGTGTTTACACCATCGAAGCGCAGTCCGATGCGGAGGGTCTGCCCCTCTTCCAGGTCGGCTTCCACACCATAGTTCACAGCCTGTGTTGCTTCCATGGTGCCGGACAGTCCGATTTCGCGGGCGTTCTCGCCGATGTACAACTGCATGCCTTCCAGTTCCAGGGTGTCAGTCTTTTGGGTGATCGCTAGCACGTCGGCCATCAGGCGATAGTGTCCTGCGGGCAGTCCGCTAACCTCCTGATAGATTTCACCTTTGGGGTTACCCAGCACAGCGGCATTGGCCCACTGTTCCACGAAGTTGGCCATCGTGGTGGTGCTGGTGCTCTCGTAGGTCACAGAGCGGCGGTTCTGCTTGAAGTTGTTGACCGTCCAGCCGGTGACACTGGTGGAGTTGTTGCCGTCCTTGTCAAAGCTGGGGTTGTTGACCTTGCTGGTGGCATCACCGGAGTTGGCTTCCACGATGGCATCGATGGCTGTCTGGAGCGCCTTGATGGCTTCACGCACGTCAACATCGTCGGCAGCACTGGCCATTTTTGCTTCTGCCTCGGCGATGGCTGCTTTCAGGTCGTCTTGTCCAGAGAGGTAGAAGGACGAGACAGAGATTTCTTTTGCATCTGCAATCACAGACTGCAGGGCCTTCACGTGCACCATGGGTGTCACGTCATCCTGGGCCACGGCACGGAGTCCGAAGACGAGTGCAAGCCCGAAAAAGAGTAAAGTTTTTTTCATTGTTCTGAAGTAGTTATGAGTTAATAGTTTCAGTTTGTTTTTTAGAAATGTTGTTTTCCGAGGATGATATTTGCTTTTAGGGGTCTTAGCGGGTGCAAAGGTAGCGTAAAATAACGGAAAATCGTGTCGCAGAACAAAAAAGTCCGTAAAAAGACGCGAAAAGTAACGGTTTTTAACTGAAAGTCCCGCTGTCGGACCTACAAATCCTGTCGGAGGTACAGCAGGCTTTCCGGTCCCATGTTGAAAAGAAGGTCCACGATGCTGAGGTCGGGCAGAAAGCCCAGGCGGTCGGCAAAGACCTGGTAGTATGGCTTCATGGGAGCGGTGATGTCAGGAAAGGATGATAGCGAAACCTTGTTGGAGCGGGTCACATCATGAATGTTGCTGGAGGGTGGCGTGATAGGGGGAACGAGGTCTTCCTGTTCTATGAAAGCGGTGATGAGTCGATGAAGATCCGCGTTGAAATCTATGAGGAAGTCATGACGGCGTGCCTGATAGAAGGGCGCAAAGTCGTCGGCATAGTATTCAAAGAAGGGGCTCTTGCCGTAGGCTGTGCGCAGTGCATTCCAGTGATGATGGCGCCACCGGCCATGCTCACTGATGCGAATGTCACGGACGGGCGTGTGGTTGGGTGCTGCCTCCACGGGAACGATGAGGTTCTGCGGTCCGTCTGGCATGGCGATGCAGCAGCGATTGCGGAAGGTCTGCTTCACGTAGGGTTCTGCATCATTGATGATGACGCTGTCTGTACGGAATGCCGCGAGGTACCAGGAAACGGGGGCGAGATAGGCTGTGGGGAGGAGCATGGGGTCAGAGGCGTTCTACGCGCAGGAGGATGCGTGTGTTATTTATTAAGGTGGTGGCGATGAGGTGTGTCCCGCCGCCTTCACGCAAGTGAAGTTGCCGGCGCAGGGTGCCGACAGCGGTGGGGAATCCGCGAACAGTCAGGTCGGCAGCATGGATGCCAGTGAGGAGACGGCGCAGGTCTTTCTTGTTAAACGAGGCGCTGTCCAGGACTCGCCAACAACGTCCGGGGAAGTCCCGGATGGGCTGGTCGGCAGTGTAGAGGTGGGTGTGCTGTGCCAACTGGCGGACAGGAAAACGCTGGCAGACAGTCTTGAAAGCACCGGCTTTCAGGATGCTGGCATTAGGCTCATAAAGGTATGGGCCGAGGGCGTCTGCGAGACAGAGCGGGGTCTCTTCTTCTTCCTGGCGGGTGAAGATGAAAGAAGATGAGGCGTTGGCGGTGAGGTTGACGCAGTGGATGGGGATGCTTTCTGGGGAGACCTCAGATGAATCGGGCTCCCCGACAACAGGATGCCCCTGAATCAGCAACAGGAGTTCTTTACATTCTCCTTCCACGCTGACAACGTGAACTTCCACTATGCCGTGCAGAGCGTGCAGGGCTGCCGTCAGGTCCAACATGGGCGAGAGCTTGATGAGGATGCCGCAGGCCACTGTGCGAAGCTGATGCTGAAGGGCGCAGACATCGGGCGAGCAGTCTTCTATGAGGGCCACCTTCCGTCCAGCGGAGTCACGGCGGGCCGGATCCAGGAAGAGGAATAGGGATGAGGGAACCGCGCAGGAAGAGCGCTTGGCACGTGCTCGGGCGAGGGAGTCTATGGTTTCCTCGGCAGCGGTACAGCGTACTTCGGCATCTGGCAACCCCAAAAGTGGAAAATTGTGACGGGCGAGTTCGCAGAGGGCTTCTTGCCGTTCCACGTAAATGGCGTGTTGGAACAGAGGAGCAATGGCTGTGAAGTCAATGCCCAAGCCCCCCGTCAGGTCCATGAAACTTGAATCCTGAAACCTGAAACCTTCAACCACCCGCCGCTTATAGGCGGCAGTAGCCTCGCTGGAGCACTGTTCAAGCGCTAGGCGCGGAGGAAAAAGGAGACCGTCGGTCGCTGCCCACGTTGGTAATTTGTGGGCAGCTGACTGACGGCCTTCAATCTGTGTGAGCGCTGCACGCAAATCCACGTCCTCCGGCACCGTGCTCAGTGCCAAACGCCGCACGTCTGCTTGGGCGTGCTGACGGATGAAGTCAAGCGTGGCAGCGTTCAATTCCAAAGTTTTTAGTCTTTCAAGAGCTCTTCCACTTTCTCTGCGAGCTTCTCACCACGAAGGTCACGAGCCACAATCTTTCCGTCTTTGATGAGGACGGTGGCAGGAATGGCACGCACGGCGTAGGTATGGGCACCTTCACACTCCCAGCCTTGCAGGTCACTAATCTGCGGCCAGGTCATGCCAAGGTCAGAGAGGGCTTTCTTCCAGGCTGCTTCGTCCTGATCCAGACTCACACCCAGAATTTCGAAGCCCTGGTGGTGGAATTTCTCGTAGGCAGCCTTCACATTAGGCATCTCCTGACGGCAGGGACCGCACCAGCTTGCCCAGAAATCCACGAGTAGCACTTTGGCCTTGGCTGCCACCTCACTGAGGGAGAGCTCACCGCCATCGGGTGTGGCGGCCTTGATGTCCTTGAAGTCCTTGCCCACGGCCGTCTGGGCCTTGAGGCCAAAGTTGTCCTTGAGCTGCTGGATGTCTTCTGTGATGGCGTCTGCGGGGAAAGAGGCAAGTGCCTCTGCGACAAATTCATCTTTCAACATGGGAGCATATTGTACCAGATAGGTCTGGCCAGCAATGTTCTGGAGGTTGTCGGAGATAAACTGTTGATAGATGCCAATCATTTCGTCCTGAAGTGCTTCCAGCGTATTCTCGGCTACTGCCTTGGCCTCGTCAGAGGCTGCGGTGTCACTGAGGACTTGGAAGATGTCCTGTGCGCGCTGGCTCATTTCCAGTTCTTGTTTGTTCAGCTGGGTCATGGCTTCATTGGCGGGTGTACCTGTTACCTCGGAGACTGTGTTTTCAGCGGTGTCCAACTTCACTGTGATGTCAGCGTTCTCCAAAGCAATCTGTGCAGCGATGGAGAGGTCGGGATTGTCATTAGAAGACCAAATAACATAGCACATTTTGGCGGTGTCCTGCACACCTTTGAAGGCAAACTTGCCACCCTTGATGACAGTGGTCTGAAGGGTGTCCACCCGACTGCGGCCGATGATGTTGGCCAGAATAACTGTGTCACCGTCCTGTGAGCCGTTAGCTGTGCCGGAGACTTTGTAGCCGCCATTTTGGCAGGCTGCCACGCAGAGCATCAGTGCCAGCACTGCGAGAGAGAGAATCTTTTTCATTTTTGCTTTTTTTAGGGGGTTATGGGAGTTGATGGGAGTTAATGGGAAGAATGGGAGTTATGGAAGAGGGGAGAGGAGGCTGAGGGCTTGGTTCTCTGCGGCTTCCATCTGTTCCCGTTCGCCGGGGCCCTTGTCGTTGATGCCGCAGAGATGCAGAATGCCATGAATGATGACGCGGTGCAGTTCCTGATTGTAAGAGAGGTGAAGGTCCTCGGCATTGGAACGGACGGTATCCAGGCTGATGAAGAGGTCGCCACTGATGACTGCACCTTCTGTGTAGTCAAAGGTGATGATATCTGTGAAATAATCGTGCTGCAGGAACTGACGGTTGATGCGCAGGATTTCCTCGTCATCCACAAAGATGTATGCAATTTCTCCCACCCTGCGTCCATACGAGACAGCAACAGTTCTGACCCAAGCAGTGATAGCGGTCTGGTCAACAGCGGGCAGGGAGACGTTGATGGATTGAAAGGAAATCATGTGGGAGAGTTTAGAGTTTAGGATTTATTGCAGAGTCGGCAGGTGCGGCAGTGGTTGAGTTCTCCGCGGAAACGTTTGTCGATGAGGTAATGGAGGCGGTCTCGCAGAGGTTCCAGGGTGATGTGATTGAGGACTTCGCTGGCGAAGGCCTGCTTCAGGAGCAGGCGGGCCTCGGATTCACTGATGCCGCGTTGGCGCATATAGAAGAGTGCTTCATCGTTGAGTTGGCCCACGGTGCTACCGTGACTGCACTGGACGTCATCGGCATAGATTTCCAGCATGGGTTGTGTCCATATACGTGCCTCAGGAGTGCAGACAAGGTTCGCGTTGGTTTCCTGGGATTCGGTTTGCCCTGCTTGCTCTCGCACGAGGATGCGTCCGGCAAAAGCTCCTTCTGACTGTTCATCCACCACATATTTATATAGCTCCCGACTGGTGCAGCCAGGGGCACGGTGGTCGATGAGGGTGTTGTTGTCCACGTGCTGCTGCCCGTCTGTGATGGCGCAGCCTAAGAGATTCACGGAGGCTTCTTTTCCGCTAAGGCAGACATCGGTCTGGTTGCGGGTCAGGCCGTTGGTGAGCGTCAGCGTGGCGTGGGTGAGATGTCCACCGGCTGCCACATCGGCATAGAGATTGGCAAAGCGATGACAACGTGCATGGGTCTCCTCCAATTCGTACAGTTCCACATGAGCACCCTCGCCCACAGACACTTCCATCACCTGTGTGGCCAGGAAGTCCTGATCGTCTGCTGCATGATCACAGAAGAGCAGGCGAACCTCGGCACCCGCTTCTGCCACAATGCGTACCTTGCGGTTCACCATCAGTGGCACTGCGGAGCGGAGGATGTTTACCACTTGAATGGGACGCTCCGCGCGCACGCCCGCACGTATATAAATAAGGAGAGCGTCTTGTGCCAGCATCGAGTTGAGGGCGGTGAGGGAATCTTCTGAATGGAAAATGGAAAATGGAGAATGGACTGCTTGCACTTCGTCAAGCATGGATAATGCATTGAGGCTATCCACGATGACGCCTTTTGGGAGGGTGGCTTTGGGGAGGGCATCTTTGTAGAGACTGTCATTCACCACGAAATAGACAGAAGTCGAGAGGTTAGGGATGTCACAGCGGAATGCCTCGTAGGGATTGACGGGAATATGCAGTCGTGAGAGGTTGAGACCATAGTTGGGTGCAAAGGCTGTCGCCACATCCGTATAGCGATATCGCTCCACTTTCTTCGAGGGGAATCCCATACGTTCAAAAGCCGCTGCCGCCTCATCGCGCAGGGCATTGAGGGCAGGAACGGAGTGAGCGTCTATCAAGTCGCGCTCAGTGCGAAACAGTTCCAAGTATTGGGAAATATCTTTCATCGCGCTCCATTAAATATCCAAAGATTCCTTTATCCAGTCGAATCCTCTCTGTTCTATCTCTATAGCTAACTCCGGCCCACCTGTCTTGACGATGCGTCCACCCATGAGGACGTGGACATAGTCGGGTTTCAGGTAATCCAAGAGCCGTTGATAGTGGGTGATGACGATGGCGGATGTATCAGACGTGCGTAGCTTGTTAAAACCTTCTGCTACAATACGCAGGGCATCTACATCGAGGCCGGAATCCGTCTCGTCGAGGATGCACATCGTGGGTTCCAGCATCGCCATTTGGAAGATCTCATTGCGTTTTTTCTCTCCGCCGCTGAAGCCTTCGTTCACGCTACGGCTGGTCAGTTTATTGTCCAACTCCACAATCTTGCGTCGTTCGCGCATCAACTTGAGGAACGAACCCGCATCCAACGGTTCCAGACCCTGATACTTGCGTTTGGCATTGAGGGCGGCCCGCATGAAGTTCACCATCGATACGCCTGGAATTTCCACGGGTTGCTGAAAGGAAAGGAAGAGGCCTTCGTGACTACGCTCGTCTGGGGAGAGAGCCAGAAGGTCTTTCCCGTTGAAGGTGATACTGCCCTCTGTGACGGTGTAGGCAGGATGCCCTACGAGCACATTGGAGAGGGTGGATTTGCCTGCACCATTCTGTCCCATGAGCGCGTGTATCTCGCCAGGGCCGATGGTGAGGTCGATGCCTTTCAATATTTCTTTTCCACCGACGGTGGCGTGGAGGTTCTTGATTTCTAACATAATCCTTTTCTTTTTTTCTAGGGTTCCCTAAGATTTCCTAGGGCTTCCCAGGTTATCTATTATCCTACGGTGCCTTCGAGGGAGACGCTGAGAAGTTTCTGAGCTTCCACCGCAAATTCCATGGGCAGTTTGTTGAGGACGTCTTTGGCATAACCGTTGACGATGAGACCTACAGCCTCTTCCTGTGAAATGCCTCGTTGCTGACAGTAGAAGAGCTGGTCCTCGCTGATTTTGGAAGTGGTGGCTTCATGTTCCAAGACAGCGGTGGGATTCTGGACATCCATGTATGGGAAGGTGTGTGCTCCGCAGGTGGAGGAGAGCAGGAGGCTGTCACAGCTGGAGTAGTTGCGGGCACCTTCCGCTTTTGCAGCCACGCGGACGAGACCTCGATAACTGTTTTGGGAGCGGCCGGCACTGATACCTTTAGAGATAATAGTAGAGCGTGTGCGCGGTGCCAAGTGTATCATCTTGGTGCCTGTGTCGGCTTGCTGGAGGTTGTTGGTGACGGCGACGGAGTAGAACTCAGCTTGGGAGCCTTCACCAGCTAAGACGCAGGAAGGATATTTCCAAGTGATGGCAGAACCCGTCTCCACTTGTGTCCACGAGAGCTTGGCGTTCTTTCCTCGCAGCAAACCACGTTTCGTGACGAGGTTCAGCACACCGCCTTTCCCATCCTTGTCGCCTGGATACCAATTTTGTACGGTGCTGTACTTGACTTCTGCCCGTGCTTCCACCACAATCTCAACGATGGCAGCATGCAGCTGGTTCTCGTCACGCATGGGGGCTGTGCAGCCTTCGAGGTAGCTGACGTAGGCGTCTTCATCGCAGACAATGAGGGTGCGTTCGAACTGTCCAGTTCCCTGAGCATTGATACGGAAATAGGTGGAGAGTTCCATGGGACAACGGACGCCTTTGGGGATATAGACAAAGCTGCCATCGGAGAAGACGGCACTATTGAGGGCTGCGAAATAATTGTCACGATAGGGAACGACGGAACCCAAGTACTTCTGCACCAGTTCGGGATGCTGCTTCACAGCTTCACTGATGGAGCAGAAAATGATGCCTTGTTCCGCCAGCTTCTCGCGGAAGGTGGTCTTCACAGAGACACTGTCCATCACAGCATCCACGGCTGTGCCACTGAGGGCCATTCGCTCTTCCAAAGGGATGCCGAGTTTGTCGAAAGTCCGCATCAACTCGGGGTCAATCTCGGCGGGAGAACCACCGAGTGTCTTTTTCTTCTTGGTGGGGTCGGCGTAATAGGAGATGGCCTGATAGTCGATGGGAGGCAGTTGGAGATGCCCCCAGGTGGGCTGTTTCTGGGTTTGCCAGTAGCGGAAGGCCTTCAAACGGAAGTCGAGAAGCCAGGCGGGCTCGCCTTTCTTCTCGGAGATGAGGCGCACCGTCTCCTCTGTGAGGCCACGTTCAATGACCTCTGTCTCCACATCGGTGGTGAAGCCATACTCGTAGGACTTCTCTGCCACAGAGCGGACAAAGGAGTTGGAATCCTCGGGAACGGTAACTATTATTTCTTCACTCATTGGTGACTGGAGCGTTTGCGCCCTTCCATTGACTCTTGGCCAGTTCAAAGGCGATGGAGGTGGTGCGGCGTAGCGGTTCAAAGAGGGTGGAGTGCTGCTGTGTCTCTTCACTGACGAGTTTCGTGATGGAGAGAACGTTGCAGAAAGCACCCAGGATGAGCCAGAACTTGATGATGCTGACGAGGGCGCCACCCAAATTGTTGACGCTACCCAATCCGGCCCACTCCAGTACCTTGGTCAACAAGGCTCCGAGCAGGCCCAAAATAATGGGTACGCCTATCCAAATCAGGATGAAAGCGATGATGCTGGCCACGCTGGGCGAAGTGCCGATGTGAGGGGCCAGTTGTGAGCCCACCTGCTCATATAGCAAGTGAGCCACATATAGTCCCACGAAGACTCCGATGAGTCCAAGTACTTCTTTCAGCAGACCATTGCTCCAACCTTTCCATGCTCCCACTGCGAGCACAAGGAGGAAAAGAATGTCGAATCCGTTCATCAGAGTTTGGCCTTGACTTCTATCTCCTGGAAGGTTTCGATGGTGTCGCCTTCACGTATATCGCTGTAATTAACGAGGGAGATACCACACTCGAAGTTGGTGCTGACCTCCTTGACGTCGTCCTTGAAACGCTTGAGGGCGTCGATGGCACCCGTGTGAATGACAATACCGTCACGGATAATGCGGGCCTTGTTGGAGCGGCTGACCTTTCCGTCGATGACGTAGGCACCAGCCACCGTTCCGACCTTGGAGATGTGGAATACCTGACGCACTTCCAACTGGGCAGTAACCTCTTCCTTGAGTTCGGGAGCCAACATGCCTTCCATAGCCTCCTTGACTTCCTCGATGGCATCGTAAATGATGCTATAAGTGCGGATTTCAACGCCCTGCTGCTCAGCAGCCTTGCGAGCTTGGGCGGAAGGACGCACCTGGAAGGCCACGATGATGGCATCTGAGGCAGCAGCCAACGATACGTCGTTCTCGGAAATCTGACCTACAGCCTTGTGGATGACGTTGACAGCAATTTTCTCTGTGGAGAGCTTGATGAGAGAATCTGCGAGGGCTTCGATGGAGCCGTCCACGTCGCCCTTCACGATGACATTCAGTTCTTGGAAACCGCCTTGTTCGATGCGGCGTCCAATCTCGTCCAACGTCAGGTGATGCTGTGTGCGGATGCCCTGTTCACGGGCGAGTTGCTCACGCTTGGAGGCTATCTCGCGGGCTTCCTGGTCGGAATCCATCACATGGAAAGTGTCACCAGCCTGTGGAGCACCGTTCAGTCCAAGGACGGTAGCTGCCTGTGCCGGACCAATCTCCTTGATGCGTTGTCCGCGTTCGTTGAACATTGCCTTGATGCGACCATAGTTGGTGCCAGCCAAGAGGATATCACCCATCTTCAGGGTGCCGTTGGAGCAGAGCACGGTGGCCACGTAGCCACGGCCTTTGTCCAAGGAAGACTCGATGATGGAACCTGTGGCCTTGCGGTTGGGATTGGCCTTCAGATCCAGCATCTCGGCTTCGAGCAGCACCTTCTCCATCAGTTCGGGCACGCCTATACCTTTCTTGGCACTGATGTCCTGACTCTGATACTTTCCTCCCCAATCCTCTACGAGGAAGTTCATCTGTGCCAGATGTTCCTTGATTTTCTCGGGATTGGCGGCGGGTTTGTCTATCTTGTTGATGGCGAAGACAATGGGTACACCTGCAGCCACAGCATGGTTGATGGCTTCCTTGGTCTGGGGCATGATGTCGTCGTCGGCAGCGATGATGATGATGGCAACGTCGGTAACCTGAGCACCACGGGCACGCATAGCGGTAAAGGCTTCATGACCAGGGGTGTCAAGGAAGGTGATGTGACGTCCGTCCTCCAACTTCACGTTGTATGCACCGATGTGTTGTGTGATGCCGCCGGCTTCACCAGCGATGACGTTGGTCTTGCGGATATAGTCAAGCAGCGAGGTCTTACCGTGATCGACGTGACCCATGACTGTTACAATGGGAGCACGTGGCACGAGGTCTGCCTCGTCGTCCTCCACTTCATGAACAGCTTCGGATACATCGGCACTGACATATTCTGTCTGGAATCCGAACTCGTCGGCCACCAAGTCGATGGTTTCCTTGTCCATACGCTGGTTGATGGAGACCATTACGCCCAGGCTCATGCATGTTCCAATGACCTGTGTCACAGGTACATTCATCATGCTTGCCAGTTCGTTGGCAGTAACAAATTCGGTCAGCTTAAGAATCTTGGACTCCTGTTCCTGCAGCTCCAGCTCGGCCTCAATGCCGGCACGGATGATCTCGCGCTTTTCACGGCGGTACTTGGCACCCTTACCCAGAGTCTTGTTCTTGCCGGCAGTGAGTCGAGCCAACGTTTCGCGCACTTGCTTAGCCACCTCTTCTTCGCTCTGTTCGGGCGTGATGATGGGCTCCTTGGGCTGGTTCTTGCGCTTGCGGTTCTTGCTTTCGCTCTTGTTCTGCTGGTTGTTCTGGGGCTGTTGGTTGCCGCCTTTGTTCTTCTTTTGCTGCTGGTTGCCGCTGTTCTGGCTCTGTTTTGCAGCTTCGGCGTTGATATCTACGCGTTCGCCTTTCTTCTTATTCCGACGGCTCTCTCCATTCCGTCCGTCATTGGCTGCATTGGCAGAGGCAGCGTTATTTCCATTGCCGCCCTTCTTGCGCTTCTTTCCACGGGGTGGGCGAGTGCTCTGGTTGAGAGAATCCAGATCGATGTGTCCCTTGATATTCAAGGTGAGAGGCGGTTCCACGGGTGCTTTCACACGGAAGACGCCATCCACTTCCTCCAGTTCCACAGAGGGTTTCTTCTTTTTCTTCTGTCCTGCCTTTTCTTCTGTGGCTGCAGGTGTTTCGGGCTCAGCCGTTATTGCTTCAGTTTCTGCAGCAGAAGCCTTTGGGGCAGTCGCAGTAGCTTCCGAAGAGTTTCCTTTTTCTGAGGGAGCGGCCTTCTCTGAGGGTTGAGGAGCTTGCACTTCTGTTGCCGGTTTCACACCAGAGGGTTTTTCGACCGCTGACACTTCTGGCTGTTGATCTTTTTCTGGCTGTGGTTGATGTACCTTGGGAGTTTCTGCTTGAGGCTTCTCCTGTTTGGGAGCTTCTGACTGTGGTCTCTCGGCTTGTGGCGTTTCCTGTTTAGGCGCAGGTTTCGGAGCCTCAGGCTTGGGCGTAGCAACAGGTGCCCCCTTGCCATCCAGGTCAATACGTCCAAGGATTTTGGGCTTCTTAACCTCTGTCAGGGGAAGAGCCTCTCCGCTTTCTGTGAGAACGATGGTTTCTTTTTTCTCTTTGGTCTTGCGGGTGGCCACGGGCGGGATGAGCGGTCTAGGACTCTGCCCCTTCTTGAATTCGGCCAGTGCGACAGCATACTGCTCATCGGTAATCGTGGCGTTGGGGTTAGCCTCCACATCGGTGAACCCCTTTTTGTTGAGGAAATCGACAAGCGTCTGCAGTCCTACACTACACTCTTTAGTAACTTTATTTATTCTTATGGGCATAAACTGTTATTAATTGAAAGTTGAAAGTGGAAAGTTGAAAGATCTCTTAGAGCAGGTATTCCCGCTCGAACGGAGCGTTAACTTTCAACTGAGGCCCCAGCCTCTTCCTCGTCTTCAGGGAATTCTGCACGCAGGATACTCAGCACCTCATCCACCGTTTCCTCTTCAAGGTCGGCTTTCTGCACGAGCATATCACGTGGTGCTTCCAGGACGGAACGGGCCGTCGTCCAGCCATTCTTTTTCAGTTCCTCGATGACCCACTCGTCAATCTCGTCCTTGAAGTCGTCCAAGTGGATGTCGTCCTCCAACTCCTCTTCTTCGCCCTCGGGCAGTTCACGATAGACATCAATGACTGTATCTGTCAGCATGGAAGCCAAACGGATGTTCATACCGCCCTTACCAATGGCGAGGCTGACTTGATCGGGATTCAGATAGACCTCGCAGTGCTTGGTTTCGGGGTCGAGATTGATGCTGTTGACTTCAGCAGGACCGAGTGCACGAGCGATGAGCAGCTGCGGGTTGCTGGTCCACTGGATGACATCGAGGTTCTCGCCACGCAGCTCTCTGACGATACCGTGCACACGGCTTCCGCGAACGCCCACGCAAGCTCCGACGGGGTCGATGCGGTCATCAAAGCTCTCCACAGCAATTTTGGCGCGATCTCCAGGGATGCGGGCAATCTTGCGGATGGCGATAATGCCTTCTGCGATCTCGGGCACCTCGTTCTCCAAGAGTCGCTGCAGGAAAACGGGGCTGGTGCGTGAGAGGATAATTTTGGGGTTGCCAGTGCTGTTGTCCACGCGAGCCACGACGGCGCGAGCGGGCTCTCCCTTGCGGAAGAAATCGCCTGGAATCTGTTCATTCTTTGGTAGCAGCAGTTCGTTGCCGTCCTCGTCCAGGAGCAGGATTTCCTTGTGCCAGACCTGATAGACTTCGGCAGCGATGATCTCGCCCACTTTCTCCTTGTATTTGTTGTAGAGGGCATCATGCTCCAACTCCAGGATCTTGGAGGCCAGTGTCTGACGCAGGGTGAGGATGGCGCGACGTCCGAACTGAGAGAAATCCACAGGTTCTGAGACGTCCTCGCCCACCTCATAGTCATCAGCAATCTTTTGTGCCTCAGAGAGAGAGATTTGCATGTTGGGGTCTGTGACTTCTCCGTCTTCCACTACGGTGCGGTTTCGATAAATTTCGAAGTCGCCCTTGTCCGGATTCACGATGACGTCATAGTTCTCGTCGGAGCCCAGCATCTTTGCAATGACGCTGCGGAAGCTCTCCTCGAGCACGCTCACAAGTGTGGCGCGGTCGATGTTTTTGGTCTCTTTGAACTCTGCGAAAGTTTCAATGAGTGCGTTGTTTTGTTTCTTTGCCATGAAAATATTTTTTGATTATTTGAAATCGATGATGTATCTGCCACTCTTCACTTCGCTGGCGGGCAGGTCCAGCTCCACCTCTTGTGTGATGGGGCGTTTGCGTCCTTCCACCTGCACTTTCTGGCGGGTGGCGAGGATGATGTGCTGGGCATCGGCTTCGCGAAGGATGCCTTTCAGTTTGCGCCCGTCAGCGGTAATGATTTCCACTTGCTTACCCACATGGTTAACCCACTGGCGCAGCACCTTGAACGGCTGCCCCAGCCCGGCGCTGCCTACTTCCAGCTCATAGTCCTCCTCGTCTCTTGAGAGGTGCTGCTCTATGAAGCGTGACAGCTGCACGCAGTCCTCAATCCATACGCCGTCGGCATGGTCAATTTCCACCGTGATGCAGTCATCCGGCGTCACTGTGAGGTCGGTCAGGAAGTACTCTTTGCCGTTGAGCCATTGCTCTACCAGGGCTTTAACCTTTGTTTGTTCAATCATACTGTAGTATTTTTCTTATTGAGTCTTCTAAGAGTGAAGCGAAGAACCCTGCGGCCCCTCGCTTCCTCAATTGCGTGGCAAAAGTACTGCAAATTCCTTAAACCGCCAAGAAAATCAGCAACTTTTTTGCTTTTTTATATTATTAAGGTGTATTTTCCCGCTTTTCTGCTGAAAAAGTGCCCTCGTAGGCAGCCAAAAGGCGCTGCACGCCGCGTCGCACGCTGAGCAGTCCAAAGTCCTCGGCTTTCAGGTCCTTGGGACTGATCCATAGGAGCTCGGCGGCATCATCGGCAGCACGGGCTTCGCCGCAAGAGGAGGGGTTCACATGACAGCGATAGAACATATCCATTGTGTGGACGGTGAAGCTGGAATACTCATACTGGTTGGGTAGCGAGAAGAGGAACTCCACGCGCTCCACATCCAGTCCAGTCTCTTCCTTGACCTCGCGGATGACGCCCTCCTCGCTGGTTTCATAGAGGTCCGAGAAACCACCCGGCAAATCCAATGTTCCCTTGGCGGGCTCCTTGGCACGGCGAACGACACACCACTCCACATGAGGATGGGAAATATCATCTGTTTGCACTTCACGCTCGATGAGCGCCACTGTGGCAGCAGACGGATTAATATAATAGGTGAAGCCGCATGCCTCACAGTGCTTGGACTTCTGGTTGTGCTCCACGAAGCGGGGCGATCCACATTTGGGGCAGTACTTGAATTGCTCTAACGGGTGCATACTTATTGAGGATTTATTTCGCGGATGAGATGGTCTGCGTGTCCCCATTTTTCCATAAGCCAGAGGACGAATCGTATGTCAACGCCGATGCAACGGGTGAGGCTCGCATCGAAGCTGATGTCGTTTGAGAGAGCGTCCCAATTACCATCAAAAGCAAGGCCGATGAGCTCGCCCTTTCCGTTGAACATTGGCGATCCGCTGTTGCCTCCTGTGATGTCGTTGGTGGTAAGGAAACAAAGAGGCAGCTGTTTGGTGCGAGGTTCTGCATAACGTCCGTAGTCGCCCGATTTCAAGAGGTTGAGGATTTCCTGTTGCATGGCGTAATCCGGGTTGTCACGTCCGTTCTCGATTTTGGCAATGAGAGAGGGCATTGAGGTCTGGAAGTCGTGATGCGTACCAGCGTTCGTGTAGTCGCTGACGATACCAAAGCTCATGCGCTGCGTGAAGTTGGCGTCGCTATAATGCGGTTTTTCCTGTTCCATTTCCAAAACGGCCTGTGTTAGCAGGTTTTCGTTGTGCCGGATGATAGGTGCCGACTCTTGTAACGGTTTCTGTATCTGCTGCTTGATCATTCGAGAGGTCTCGTAGGCAATGACGTTTGCCGGATCTTTATAGAGCTGAGCCTTGTCCATCACAGAGTCGCCAGAGGCCTGAGTCTTCAGTTCCGGATCAGAAGTGTTTACTACGGGCAAGCGCTGGCTGCGCAGTTCCTCCCACTTCTCTAAAGAGGTGAGTCGTGAGTTCTCGAAAACATAGTGGGCATAGCGTTTGTAGTCTCCTCCGAATTTCTTTTTTATGTCTTTGTAGAAGCGTGGCAGAAAACGGCTGTTGACCTGCTGTACGTAGTTCTCTAAGAGCACAGCCATCACCTCTTCATCCAGCTGTGGGACGTAGTCCTTGTAGATGGCTCTCATCCTTTCGTCAATGCTTTTCCGCTGCCATTCGCTGGTCTTGTCGGAGAAATACTGTCCAGCCAATCCAGCCAGTGTGACGATTTCGATACCGCGGGAGAAGGTCTCATTGCAGAAGCCGCTGGCATAGCGGGCTTTTTGACGTGCTTTGTAAGACTTTTTCAGGTTTGGAAACATCTGTGAGAATCGTTCTTTTGTATCCTTGTTACGAGAGAACCAGCTACGTACATTCTGCTCGCGCTGCTGCTTCTGGTGGATGATACCCAGTCGCTCCACAGCCTCGTTCATGCCCTGTGAGTTCTTCCAATAGTTGCTGCTGCTGGCGTACTTTGTGGCATATTTAATGCCCACGCTTCTATCTTCTCGCATCCATCGTTGCCAGACCTCCTGTTTCTTGCCACGCACCTGGATTAAAGGGATATTGTTAACGTTCACACGCTCATTGATGCCGTAACTGCTCAAGTAACGGCTGGTGCTGGCGGGGTAGCCGATGGTCATGCAGTAGGTGCCTTGATCATAACCGGCGAGGCTTACTTGTGCCCAGCGCTTAGGCTGCATGGGAACGTTTTCCTGGTTGTAAGGGGCTGGCTGGCCGAGGGAGTCGGCATAGATGCGAAAGACGCTGAAATCGGCTGCCTGACGGGGCCACATCCAGTTGTCTGTGTCGCCGCCGAATTTACCCAGGGACTGTGGAACTGTAAATACCAGTCGCACGTCGTCATACTGACGATAGTAGTTCAGCAGGTACTGTTTGCCGCCGTAGAAAGCTTTGGCCTCACAGACGATACCTTTCTGTCCATCGTCACGTGCTTTGCCCTGTGCCTTGTTGGCACATTCCATCAGGATTCGACCTACGTGCTCATTGTAAAGCACTGCCTCACGCTTCTTTCCGAGCTTGCGACCATTCGCAGGGTCGTCATAAACATCCTTCAGGCGCTGGTTCACCAAATCGGTGATATCCTCTGTACGCTGCCAGATTTTCACGTAAAGTCCTTCTACAGGCCGTTCTTCTTCACGGCTGCGGGCTACGAATCCATTGTCGAGGATGTCGTCCTGTGTGGAAGACAACTGCTGTATGGCACGATAGCCGCAGTGATGGTTGGTGAACAGCAGGCCGTCCTTGGAGACGATGACGCCCGAGCAGTAATCGCCGAAATCCACCACGCAATCCTTTAGACTGGTGCCGTCTTCGCCATACAGTTGTGCATCTGTCAGTTGCAACCCTAATTGATGGGCCACAGCCATCGCCTTGGGGTCTGTGCGGCCCAGCAGCCACATGCCCTCGTCGGCCTGCAAACCCAAAAAGGCCGGTATTGTCAGCGCTATCATCAGGCAGCTCTTGGCTCTGCCTGTCAGCCATTGAATCATTGCTTTCATTTATGAATCTATTTCTTGTTAATCTCCTTAACTACTGTGACAAACACAATATCTATGTTTCTCCTCATTAAAAATGAACCTGTGCTCGTGGAGGCACGAACACAGGCTCATGGTTCAGTAGCGCATTATGCGTCGATATTGGCGTAGTTGGCGTTCTTCTCGATGAACTCTCGTCGCGGAGCCACATCCTCGCCCATGAGCATGGAGAAGACGTAGTCTGCTCCGGCGGCGTCCTCTATAGTGACTTGCTTCAGCAGGCGGGTCTCGGGGTTCATCGTGGTCTCCCAGAGCTGCTCGGGATTCATCTCGCCAAGACCTTTGTAGCGCTGTGTGGCGACGCCCTGTTCCTGTCCGTCGTTGTATTTCAGGAGGAACTGGAGGCGCTGCTGCTCGTTGTAGCAGTACTCCTCGATCTTTCCTTTCTTACAGCGGTAGAGCGGGGGCGTAGCGATGAAGAGGTGTCCGCGTTGGATGAGTTCGGGCATGTAACGGTAGAAGAGTGTCATCAGGAGGGTGTCGATATGATAGCCATCGACGTCGGCGTCGGTCATGATGACGACCTTGTGGTAGCGCAGCTTGTCGTAGTTAGCTTCCTTGGAGTCCTCTCCGAGCCCGTAGCGCACGCCCAGTGCCTGGATGATGTTGTTGACCTCCTCGTGCTCGAAGGCCTTGTGCCACATGACACGCTCCACGTTGAAGATCTTACCGCGGATGGGGAGGATGGCTTGGAAGTGGCGGTTGCGGCCTTGCTTGGCGCTGCCACCTGCGGAATCTCCCTCGACGATGAACATCTCACAGTTCGCGGGGTCGCGGTCGGAGCAGTCGGCTAGCTTGCCAGGCAGTCCACCTCCGGAGAGGGGGGACTTACGCTGGACGCTCTCGCGGGCCTTGCGTGCTGCCACGCGTGCTGTGGCGGCCAGGATGACCTTGTCCACGATGAGCTTGGCCTCCTTGGGGTGTTCCTCTAAATAGTTGCTGAGGGCCTCTCCCACGGCCTGTTGGACGGCTCCTGCCACCTCGCTGTTTCCCAGTTTGGTCTTGGTCTGTCCCTCGAACTGCGGTTCTGCCACCTTGATGCTGATGACGGCGGTGAGGCCTTCGCGGAAGTCTTCACCGCTGATCTCCACCTTGTTCTTCTCCAGCTTCTCCAGCTCCTTGCTGCACTGTTCCTCGGCGTACTTCTTTAAGGTACGCGTGAGGGCCATGCGGAAGCCTTGGAGGTGCGTTCCTCCCTCGATGGTGTTGATGTTGTTAACGTAGGAGTGGAGGTTCTCGGAGTAGGCGGTGTTGTACATGATGGCGCACTCGATGGGTATTCCCTGTTTCTCGGTGTTCAGGTAGATGACATCATTGAAGAGGTGGGTGCGGGTGCTGTCGATGTAACGTACGAACTCCTGCAGTCCGTCCTTGCTATAGAAGATGTCCTGGCGGGTGTTGCCCTCGTCGTCGGGGCGCAGGTCGGTCAGGGTGATGGTGATGCCTGCATTGAGGAAGGCGAGCTCGCGCATGCGGTTGGCCAGGATGTCATATTTGTACTCTGTGGTGATGAAGATGGTCTTGTCCGGCCAGAACTGCTGGCGCGTGCCGCGCAGCGTGGTCTCGCCGACGACCTTGACGTCATAGAGAGGCTTTCCTTTCTCATACTCCTGCTGGTAGATCTTGCCGTCGCGGAAGACCTGGCTGGTCATGTGGGAGCTGAGGGCGTTGACGCAGCTGACGCCCACGCCGTGGAGACCTCCGGAGACCTTGTAGGAGCCCTTGTCGAACTTACCACCGGCGTGGAGGACGGTCATGACGACTTCCAGGGCGCTCTTGTGCTCCTTCTCGTGCATATCCACGGGGATGCCGCGGCCGTTGTCCTGTACGATGATGCTGTTGTCCTCATTGATGGTGACTTCGATGTGCGTGCAGAATCCTGCCAGTGCTTCGTCGATGGAGTTATCGACGGTCTCATAAACGAGGTGATGGAGACCCTTCTCACTGATGTCTCCGATGTACATGGCCGGACGCTTGCGCACGGCTTCCAGTCCTTCCAGGACTTGGATGTTACTGGCGCTGTAGTCCGCGCCGTTCATGATTTCTTCGTCTGTCATTATGCAGTTATTAGTTGAATCAATGGGTATTCTTGCATTTTGCGGTGCAAAGATACGAAAAAAAGTTGAGAGTTGAGAGTTTAGGGTTGAAAGATTTCATGAAGAAGGGTGTTTTTTCACATCTTTTCACGCGCGTGCGCGTGCGAACCTATATTTGAGATGGGATTTCTGCACAGAAAAAGAGCAGCGTACCTCACGGCACACTGCTCAACTTTAAAAAAACAGAAATCTATGTGTTTGCTATGGACTACGTTTGAGCATTAAGGTTAAAAAGCTCAAACGGACGGGAGGATGATGCTAATGGACTCAGCCGAGCTTCTGGATGTGACGGGCGAGCTTAGACTTGAGATTAGAAGCCTTATTCTTGTGAATGAGGTTTGTCTTTGCCAGTTTGTCCAACATCTTTTGCACAGCGGGGAACTGCTGTTCTGCCTCGGCCTTTTCGGTGGTAGCACGGAGCTTACGAACTGCTGCACGCATTGCCTTAGCGTAGTAGCGGTTGTGAAGACGACGCTTCTGCTCCTGACGGATTCTTTTTACAGATGACTTATGATTTGCCATTTCAATTTTACAATTATTACGTTTAACTTGTAGTCCATAGCAGAGTCGAACTGCTCTTTAGAGAATGAAAATCTCTCGTCCTAACCGATAGACGAATGGACCGGCCTTGCTTGAATCACGACACTAAGAAGCGATTTCTCGTGATTTGCGGGTGCAAAGGTACGGCAAAAATCGTTACCCACCAAACTTTTCAGGGAAAAAAGTGCAAAAAGGTGCAATTTTCATGGAAAGATTGCTCTCTTTTCAGCTTTTTGCACTATTTTTGCGCTCGAAATACGGTTTTTTACACGCTAAGCGCTAAACCCTCAACTCTCAACTCTCCCATGCACGGTCTGGTCCTTCACACCCTTCGTTACAGTGACTCGCAACTCATCGTGGACATTTTCACGGAGTCGGCGGGAACGGTGTCCTTTCTGGTGCGTGCTCCTCGAGGCAGCAGAGCCAGTGCGAAGGCCAGCAGTTGGCAACCTCTCTCGCTGGTGGAGATCATCTGGGACCATCATCCACGTGCCAGTCTGCAGAAACCACGTGAGTTGAGTCTCTGGCAGCCTTGGCGTCAACTGCCTTTTGTGCCGGACAAGGCGGCGATGGCCCTTTTCCTGGGAGAGTTCCTCTACAGGGCATTGCATCACGAACAGGAGAACCCGGCGCTGTTCCAGTATCTTGTGAACGCGCTGCAGTGGTTGGATGAGGCTGAGAAGTCATACGTGAATTTCCACATCGTCCTGCTGCTGCACCTGACGCGCTTTCTGGGTTTCATGCCGTTGGCAGATGACTGGCATGAGGGGGACTATTTTGATATGATGGCGGCAACGTTCTGTGCGGCGCAGCCTTTGCATCCGCATTTCATCGGTCCGGCAGAGGCGGCTTTGGTGCCCAAGTTCCTGAGAATGGATTTCCGCACGATGCGTCCCGTGGGGCTGAATGGTGCCCAGCGAAACCGTGCCCTGCAACTCATCACCGAGTTCTATCGTCTGCACATTCCTGAGTTCCCGGCGCTTCGCAGCCTGGAAGTCCTGGCCGAGGTCTTCTCTGTGTGACCTGCTGCGGGTGTTGCCTCTGATGCCTAACGTTCTGCACGCATCGGATTATGGAGGAAGTCCTGATAGGCAAGGCGGATGCCGTCTTCCAATTCTGTTTTGTAGGTCCAGCCGAGGGCGGTGGCCTTGGAGACGTCCAAGAGTTTGCGGGGTGTGCCGTTGGGACGCGTGGTATCCCATTCTATCTTTCCTTTGTATCCCACGACCTTGGCGACGAGCTCCGTGAGGGCCTTGATCGTCAGTTCCTTGCCAGTGCCCGCGTTCACTGTTTCGTTGCCGCTGTAGTTGTTCATCAGGAACACGCAGAGGTTGGCCAGGTCATCTACATAGAGGAACTCGCGCAGTGGGCTGCCGTCGCCCCAACAGGTGACGCTGGGTGCTCCAGAGAGCTTGGCTTCATGGAAGCGACGGATGAGTGCGGGCAGGACGTGGCTGTGCTCGGGGTGGTAGTTGTCGTTGGGACCATAGAGGTTGGTGGGCATCACGCTGATGTAGTCTGTGCCGTACTGGCGGTTGAGGTACTCGCAGTACTTCAGTCCGCTGATTTTGGCCAGCGCGTAGGCCTCGTTGGTCTGTTCCAGGGAGCCGGTGAGGAGGCACGCTTCCTTCATGGGTTGTGGTGCCAGACGCGGGTAGATGCAGCTGCTGCCCAGGAACTCCAATTTCTTGCAGCCGTTCTGCCAGGCGGCGTGAATGACGTTCATCTCCAGAATCATGTTCTGGTACATGAAGTCGGCCAGGGCACGCTGATTGGCAATGATGCCGCCCACTTTGGCGGCAGCCAGGAAGACGTACTCGGGCTTCTCTTTCTGGAAGAAGGCCTCTACTTGGTCTTGGCGCGTAAGGTCCAGTTCCGAATGGGTTCTGGTGATGATATTGTTGTAGCCCTGCCGCTGGAGTTCGCGCACAATGGCACTTCCTACCATACCTCTATGTCCTGCGACATATATTTTACTATTCTTTTCCATTAGTCGTCCATGTGTTCACGGAGGTACAACTTCTTCACTTTCTTCATGTCGTGCTGAACCATGATGCGGACGAGTTCCTCGAAGCTCGTCTTCTGCGGGTTCCATCCTAACAGGGTTTTGGCTTTTGTGGGGTCTCCGAGGAGCTGTTCCACTTCGGCTGGACGGAAATACTTGGGATCCACTTCCACGAGGGCAGCCCCCTCAAGAGAGTCTTGAACGCCTCGATGATCCTTCACGCAGATACCCTTCTCCTCTACGCCTTCGCCTTCCCAGCGGAGCTCTATGCCGACCTCCTTGAAGGCCAGGGTGCAGAATTCGCGCACGGTGTGGTACTGCCCGGTGGCTATCACGAAGTCATCCGGCTTCTCCTGCTGGAGGATGAGCCACATGCACTCCACGTAATCCTTGGCATAACCCCAGTCACGCAAGGCGTTCATGTTTCCCAGGTAGAGTTTGTCTTGGAAGCCCTGGGCAATGCGCGCGGCAGCAAGGGTGATCTTGCGTGTCACGAAGGTTTCGCCGCGGCGCTCGCTCTCGTGGTTGAAGAGGATGCCGTTGCAGCAGTACATATTGTAACTCTCGCGATAGTTCTTCATGATCCAGTAGCCGTAGAGCTTGGCGACGCCGTAGGGACTACGGGGGTAGAACGGTGTGGTTTCCTTCTGCGGCACTTCCTGCACCAGTCCGAAGAGTTCTGAGGTGGAGGCTTGATAGATGCGGCACTTCTCGGCCATCCCTGAGATGCGCACAGCTTCCAGGAGGCGCAGCACTCCCATGGCGTCGGCATCGGCAGTAAACTCGGGCACGTCGAAAGAGACCTTCACATGACTCTGTGCTGCCAGGTTGTATATTTCGTCGGGCTTGATCTCTGAGATGATGCGGATGAGGCTGCTGGAGTCTGTCATGTCGCCCCAGTGCAGGTTAACGAGGCGTTTCTTGTGCATGTCCCGCACCCATTCGTCCAGATACAGATGCTCTATTCGCCCCGTATTGAAACTGGAACTGCGACGCAGGATGCCATGCACCTCATATCCTTTCTCAATCAGAAACTCGGCCAGGAAGGAGCCGTCCTGCCCCGTGATGCCAGTGATTAATGCTTTCTTCATAGTTGTATTTTATAACTGTCGTTTGTGATTTGTTTATCTTTGTGGGTCGTCATACTGTATCTGCAGCAGTTCCAGCTGGTGGTGGAGCTGCCGTTGCAGTGCTTCGTAGCCGGGCTGGCCATAGAGGTTGTGCAGCTCGTGGGGATCCTGTTTCAGGTCAAAGAGTTCCCAGGCATTGACGTCGTGCCCATAGAAGTGCATGAGTTTGTAGCGGTCGGTGCGGATGCCGTAGTGCCGGCGCACGTCGTGTTCTGCCGGATACTCATAATAATGGTAATAGATGGCTTCGCGCCAGTTCTTGATGACCTGCTTGTCGGCGGCAGTGGCTGTGCGGCCTCTCAGCAGCGGTAGCAGGGAAACGCCCTGAATATCATCGGGAATAGGTGCTCCGGCCAAATCCAGGAAAGTTGGTGCATAGTCGATGTTCTGCACCATCTCATCAATGTCACCTCGCCGTTCCAAGCCCTTCGGCAATCGCATCACGAGGGGCGTGGAGAGCGATTCCTCATACATGAAGCGCTTGTCAAACCAGCCGTGCTCACCCATGTAGAAGCCCTGGTCGGAGGTATAGACCACGAGGGTGTTGTCCAGCAGACCCTTCTCCTCCAGATAGTCCAGCACACGTCCCACTTCCTGGTCCAGTGCATGCACCACCTTGGCATAGTCCCGCATGTAACGCTGGTATTTCCATTCCAGCAGTTCGGCATCTCTGCTGCCCCCGATGCTGCTCTGTGCCTGGAGGGGCAGGAAGTTGTAGTCCTTTCCCCACTTCTCATAGAACGCCCGTGAGAGTGGAACGTAGAAATCGTCGTATTGTTTGCGCTCTGCCTTGGAGAGGCGACCGATCATCCCTTGATAGGAACCGGAGAGTCGGGTGCGAGGTGTCTCCTCGGGGCTGACGAACATCTTGGTATCATAGACGATATCCATGTCTTTCCCGATTTCCATTTCCGTCTTGGCAGCTGCCTCGCGGGTGGCGTAGTCGTCGTGGAAGTTCGCTGGCAGGGTGAAGGTCTTGTCCTCGTACAACCGGATGTCTTCCAGCGCAGGCAGCCAGGCGCGGTGGCAGGCCTTGTGGTGGATGAAGAGGGCAAAAGGCTTCTCATGCCCTTTCTCTATCCACTGCAGGGCTTTGTCGGTGATGATGCGCGTCACGTAACCGCTGTCGGCGGCTCGTGTGCCATCCTGATGGATGAAGACGGGATTGTAATAGTCTCCCTGTCCGGGCAGTATCTCCCAGTGGTCGAAGCCCGTGGGCGTGGAGACGAGGTGCCACTTGCCGATGAGGCAGGTCTCGTAGCCTGCGGCTTGAAGGAGTTTGGGCATCGTCTGCTGGGAGCCGTCGAAGATGCCGTGCTCGTTGTTGGTGAAACCGTTCTTGTGGCTATGCTTGCCCGTGAGCATACAGGCGCGGCTGGGTCCCGAGAGGGAGTTGGCCACATAGCTGTGGGTGAAGCGGACGCCGTCGCGTGCGATGCGGTCCAGGTTGGGTGTCTCCACGAAGCGGGTGTCGTAGCAGGACATCATCTGAGCCGTGTGATCGTCGGTCATAATATAAATAATGTTCGCGCGCGCTTGCGCGAGCAGCGGCGTTTGTGCCACAGCCATCAACAGGAGAGAAGTTTCACGTTTCATAGTCATTTTGGTAATGAAATGGTGGATTTCGTGGGTGCAAAGATACTACTTTTTTATCAAGAAGTTGCAAAAACCTGCAAAAAAAGCGTGAAAAGACGAAAGAATATCTTTTTGAGACATCTTTATAGATGGTTTTGCGTGTTTGCGCGTACCTTTGCCACCGCAAATCCACATAAACAACCGTAATATGAAGAAGACTATTCTTTCTCTGTTGCTCCTGGTGGGCAGCACGTGCATCCAGGCCCAAGGCCTGAAGGATGCCTACAAGGATTATTTCCTCATCGGCGTGGCTGTAAACCAGCGCAACGTCACCAACCCAGAGCAGCAGGCGCTCATCCTTCGTGAGTTCAACAGCGTCACTGCCGAGAACGACATGAAGCCTCAACCCACCGAGCCTCGCCGCGGACAGTTCGACTTCACGCGAGCCGACCGCATTGCCAACTTCTGCCGCGAGAACGGCATCAAGATGCGTGGTCACTGCCTGATGTGGCACGCACAGATTGGCGAGTGGATCTACAAGGACGAGCAGGGCAACCTGGTGTCCAAGGAAGAACTCTTCAAGCGGATGCGCGAGCACATCCATGCTGTCGTGAACCGTTACAAGGACGTCGTCTATGCCTGGGACGTCGTGAACGAGGCTATCTCCGACGACCGCAATGCCACCGACCCCTACCGTCAGTCCCCGATGTACCAGATCGCAGGTGACGAGTTCATTGCCAACGCTTTCCGCTATGCCCGCGAGGCCGACCCCAATACGCTCCTCTTTTACAACGACTACAGCTGCGTGGATGCCCACAAGCGGGAACGCATCTACAATATGGTGAAGAAGATGAAAGACGCCGGCGTGCCCATCGACGGTATCGGCATGCAGGGACACTACAATATCTACTTCCCCACCGAAGCCCAGTTGGACTCCGCCATCACCCGATTCAGTGAACTCGTTAAGCACATCCACGTCACTGAACTTGACGTCCGTGCCAACGAGGAGATGGGCGGTGGCCTGCAATTCAGCCAGGAAGGCGTGGCCGTGAGCGACTCCCTCAAACAGCATCTGGCCGACCAGTATGCCCGCATCTTCCGTGTGCTGCGCCAGCATAAGGATGTCATAGAGTGCGTCACCTTCTGGAACCTCTCCGACCGCGACTCATGGCTCGGAGCACGCAACTATCCGCTTCCCTTTGACTCAGAGTATCAGCCCAAGAAGGCCTACGACTACATCCTGAACATGCGTAACCCCGAATGGCAGTTGCCCAAAAAGCCGGCACCACGTCCACGTCCCGAAGGACAGCAGGGTCAGCAGCGTCGCCGCGGCCAGTTTGGACAGCAGCAGCGCCCACCCTTCAACGCCGCATTGGCTTTCCCCGAGAATCCCAACGTGAAGGAGGACTTCAAGCCCTCCGAGATGAACCAGCCGGGTCGCGACTACCCGCAGGTGAACTCACAGGGTATCGTCCGTTTCCGTGTTGAGATACCTGATGCCAAGTCTGTGGTTGTCAGCCTCGGACTGGGCGGACAGGGTGGCACAGAGTTGCACCAGTGCTATGACGGTTCATGGGTGGGACAGACGGCCGGAGCCATGGACGAGGGCTTCCACTATTACCATCTGACCGTTGACGGAGGCGTCCTCAACGATCCCGGTGCACAGAACTATTACGGCAGCACCCGTTGGGAAAGCGGCATCGAGATTCCGGCCCACGACCGCGACTTCTATGCAGAGAAGAACGTGCCTCACGGCAACGTGCAGCAGATTCTCTTCTGGAGCGAGAGCACCCAGCAGTTGCGCCCTGCATTTGTTTATACACCACCCACTTACGGCAACGACAAGAAGAAATACCCTGTCCTTTATCTCCAGCACGGCTGGGGCGAGGACGAGACAGCCTGGAGCCGTCAGGGACACGCCGGCCTCATAATGGACAACCTCATCGCCGAGGGCAAGTGCCAGCCGTTCATCATCGTGATGACCTACGGCATGACCAACCAGATCCGCTTCGGCGGCCTGGGACAGTTCACCGCAGAGGACTTTGAGAAGGTCCTGGTGGATGAGCTGGTACCCTACGTCGATAGCCACTTCCGCACCCTCTCCGACCGCTCACACCGTGCAATGGCAGGACTCTCCATGGGTGGCTTCGAGACCAAGCTCATCACCCTGCGTCGTCCCGAGGTCTTCTCCGCCTTCGGACTCCTCAGCGGCGGAACCTACGCCCCCGAGGATCTGGAGAAAGCCGGACTCTGCACCGCCTCTGCCAAGGGTGGCAAGAAAGGACTCCAGCCCGTCAATCTCATCTTCCAGAGCTGTGGCAGCAAGGAGAACCCCGATGGCATCCGCTCCACCACCGCTGCCCTCCAGGCCGCCGGCCACAATGCTGTGGGCTATGTCTCGGAAGGTACCGCCCATGAGTTCCTCACCTGGCGCCGCAGCCTCAAGGAAATGGCACAGCTCCTCTTCCGCTAGTCTCCCTCGAAAAAAAAACTTTTTCTCGAAAATCCCCCGCATCCACCGATTGTCAATAATCCCCGGCATCCATCAACAATCGGTGGATGCGGGGGATTTTCCACAAAAATTCGTTGAATTCACAACGTTCCGTTGCCTCGGTTTCCCTTTGCCCCGGTTTCCCGTTGCCCCCAATTATCCTTTGTCCGCAAAAACTCCGTCTATTGGTCGCAAAGACTTTGTCCTTTATTCGCAAAGGCACTTGCGCCCATACGACTGGGCACTTGCGGCCTTACGACTTGACACTTTCCTTTGGCCGCCGACTCCTTTGACACTGGCCGCGTGCCTTTCCAACTAAGTTGGACAAGCCCAGACAACCGTTGCTGGACTCCAAGGTAATGGTTGCAGAGGCATTTGCTGCGGGCATCTAACCGCGGAGATGCCCGTATCTAACGCTCCAGACACCAATACCTCGGACTCCAAAAACCGTCATTATCACTTTTTTGCCCCCTTAACCTCACTTTTTCTCCCTTTTTCTTTGTCAGTTCCCACAGAATCCTTACTTTTGCAGCGTGAGAAGCCTCTCACCCCGCTTTTATTTCAAGCCACGAAGTCCAAATAAACGTAAAGAACCATTTGTTGTATGACTGAACAAGAAAGAAAAATGATTCAGATGATTCGTGAAACCGGACGCAGAGTCGTTCCGGAAGGAGGACACGTGTGGCTTTATGGTTCTCGTGCTCGTGGCGATGCCCATCCGGATTCCGATTGGGATTTATTGATTTTACTCAATCAAACTGCCATCACGACACAAGATGAGGACAATATAGCCTATCCATTCGTTTTGGAAGGTTGGAAGTTCAACATGGCAGTCAGTCCCCAACTCTATACTTTGGATGAATGGGCGGCTCGTTCCTTCACGCCTTACTATAAAAATGTAGAACAAGATAAGTTGGTTATACAATGAGCCTGCAAGAAGAAGAACGGGTGACACTGGTCAACCTGTATCTGGAAAAGAGCGCCGAGACGTTAGATGATGCCCACTTGACTTTTCTTCGATTCGGCCATGCTCGACCTTTGGTCGCTTGATACTTCAAGAACTTTTTCAAGAAAAAGTGATGACGAGGGGCATCTTTCACATCATTTTCCCTTCATTTTTCTCTTTTCTCTGTTCTTTTTTCCTTCTAATTATCACTTTTTCTGCATTTTTCTTGCTTGATTCCCACATTATTCCTACTTTTGTGGCGGATTCCTCATTGATGAGGTCTTCCAACTGGGCAGCGGCCTGGTGTACTTACTGAAATAAACGAAGCGTTATGCTCGTCTTGCGCCTTGAAACTTAGGAACTTTCAGACACTGCAAGAAGACATGATGGCTTCCATGCGTAAGCGTGGATTGTTGTCTGCATCTTCTGTGTCGGGTTTCCTAAGACCTCAAGGCGGAGAAGTGGATATCAGTTCCACGCTTCCTGCATCTTAACTGCTCTTCGAGGGACTGGAGGGGCAAGAAAAAAGAATCAAAATGAAAAGATTACAATTATTTGTTATGATGCTTTTTAGTGTCTCTTGTCTATTAGCGGGAACAACGCTCCCAGACAAAACCGTTAATCTAACAATGACTAAAGGTGAGACAATACATTTAATCCCTTACGAGGATGCTGGTATTGGTGTAGCGGTCATGAAATCCCAACATACAATTTCGGATCCAGATGCTTTTTATATCACGCCAGAACGGCATGAATACTATTCTGGTACAAGATGGTTTTACACCTATACATTGACCGCAAATGTAGTCGGATATTATGTTTTTTCTGAAGATATATTATGGGAATATTCAGGTGGTGAATGGACAACGATTACATATAATATCACAGTTGTTGATGTCACTGCTATAACATTGCCTCCGACTAAATCTGTATATTTGGGGGAAAGCTATACTTTTGCACCTATCATTACTGATAATGGAGCGACCACAACGTTGACTTGGCAGAGTACAGATCAATCTGTTGCGACGATTGATTCCGATGGAAAACTGACAACTGTTGGTATAGGCGTAACAACAATTATTTGCACAGCTCATAATGGTGTTTCCGCACAATGTGAAGTGACCGTCGTTCCGAGACTTGTGAATAGTATCACTCTGAATGTGAGCGAAACAGAGCTTATTACAGGAGAACAATTATTATTGGAAGCAACAGTCCTTCCTGATAATGCCACCAACAAAAGTGTAAATTGGAGCAGTTCTAACTCGGCCGTAGCTGTGGTCAATGAGAATGGTTTGGTTACAGCCGTAGGTGCCGGATTATGCAATATAACAGCTGGAACCAAAGATGGAAGCGAACTGACAACAAGTTGTTTAGTGAAGGTGCTGGGTAATGTGATGTTCTGTGAAGACCTCGGTGCCGTAACAGGTGCGACGATTATGTTACCAGTGCAATTGACAAATGCAGATGCCATTCAAGGCTTTGAGTTTGAACTGGCTCTTCCAGAAGGAGTAAGTGTAGAAGCCGATGGCAGTGGCAAACTGATGGCGACTATGACCGACCGTGTAAGCACATCTGGATTGGACGGAGCACGATTGGACAATGGTAATTACAAATTTGTCTTCACTTCCACCAACCGAATCATGGGCTCAGAAGGTGCCATCATGAATGTTCCTTTGGTTGTGGCCGAAAATGCAGAGTTGGGTTCACACCCCATCGTAGTGAAGAATGTTGAGTTGGTGAAATATGGAACGAGTGCGCAAATCCATCATTCGGATCGCAAAGCTACTCTGACTATCAAAGAGATGACAATGGGTGATGTGAATGGTGATGGTAATATTTCTGTTGCAGATGCTATTGCCATTATCAACTATGTGCTTGGACGTACACCTGTATCATTTATCTCGAGAGCAGCAGATGTGAACGGAGACAATAGTATAAGTCTTGCAGATGCAGTTGCCGTTGTTGATATTATTCTTGGTCGCAGTGGGAATAATGTTAAGGCAGCTATTCATTCATTGATGCAAATTCCAGAATAAAGAACTATAGCAATTAATACAACTATGAAAAAGTTACTATTTAGCTTCGTGACCTTATTGTTTATGTCAGTACAGGTCAAAGCGGATGAACTCATTCTTAACAATGTCAACATCCAGCCAGGTGGAAGCACCTCTGTAAGTGTTGAACTCAACAACACAGATAATAGCTATCGAGCTGTTCTGTTTGACCTTATGCTTCCTACAGGCGTTTCTGTTGTTTATGATGAATATGGAGATATGCAAATAGAAAAAGGCGAGCGCTTATCTGCAAATTACTCTGTAACAGGGAATCATTTGGAGAGCGGTGCAGAACGTTTTGGAATCATTAATACAACAGATGATGAGGCCATTGCAGGTGAGAGTGGAATACTTTTCTCTTTCACCATCACAGCAGATGCAGAACTGATTGACGGCACTCTTTCAGCCGCGGTCTCTGCAATAAAATTGACAGACGCTGGCGCAGTGGATCATGTGCAGGAGGCTTTCACTTTCAACATTTCCGTGGATAGTCGAATCCATTTTGATGAAACAGCCACCATGTTACCACCTTTTTCTGCAGGCGCAAAAGGTAATGTAACGATGAAACGCACCATCAATGCGGGGAACTGGAGTACTATAGTACTACCCTTTACATTGACTAAGGCTAAAGCAGAAGCAGCCTTCGGAAGTGATGTGCAGTTAGCCGAATTCAGCGGCTTTGAAGTCGATTATGGAGATGATGAAGACAATGTCATTCCGTTGGGCATAACGATTAACTTCAGCGAATATGCCATGACTGCCAAAAAAGGAATGACTGGTGGGAAACCCTTCCTCATCAAGACATCTCAAAACATAAGTAATTTTGAGGCCGATGATGTGACCTTGTTTTCAGCGGTGACAGATGTCGTGAAGAGCGATGAATTTGACACATCCGGTAAGTTGACAGGGTCTTTGGTCAAAACCACAATTCCTGTCGATGGACTGTTCATCAGCAACAATAAATTCTGGTACTCTCCAGGTGATTACCCCATCAATGCATTCAGATGCTGGCTGGAGTTGGGCGCAGTGTTAGATAAAGCAACAGATTTTGAAATTAAGTTTGCAGTACTGATTGATGGTATGGAGACTCAGGTAGAAGAGTTGACCAGAAAAGGAAATGTTTTATCAGATGCTTATGATTTGTCTGGGCGTAAAGTCGCAACTCGACAAAAGGGTTTATACATTATAAAAGGGAAGAAGACCATCATTAATAAATAGAAAGCAAACGTTTAAAGAGTACAATTATGAGAAAGATATATAATTCACCTGATATTACCATAGTGCGTATTGTCAACAGTCAGTCTTTCTTGACTACGAGTGGTGTCACTTCTGAAATTGGTATCGACTTTGGCGGCATACCCATTGGTCCCGAAATGCCCATTCCCGAGATTAAGCAATTTGACTTTAGCGCTTATGAAGCTGCATGGGGTGAGTTCCAATAATCCAGCCAATTATCAACAAAGCCGAGGAGCAGCAGAAGGAACTAATACCTCCTTAAACTCCTCGGCTTCGTCTTAATATAGGTGACGGCAAGGTGATGGCAAAAGGCACAGCCTTCACCCACATAACCGGGTGATATGTTGTGCGTTATCCCCTGCATGGTGACGGCAAAGTCAAATTCATCATAGAAATAGTTGGAATGCACAGGCGTTCCTATTTTGATTTCAGCAGGGTGCGGGCAGCTTCTATGTGGGTGTCTGTGCCTTGCTGCTTGTCTTCATCGGTCAGCGAGACGCGGACGTGGGGCTGTATGCCGAACTCGATTTGCTGTTTGTCTGCATCAAACATGGGACATGCAGAGAAGCGGACGCCCCAGCCGTTGGGCAGTTCGCTGGTGAAGGGGAGTCCGCTGCCGCCTCCTGTCTGGTCGCCGAGGACGGTGACGTGGGGACAGCGTTTCATATCACGCACGAAGTTGTTGGTGGCACTGTAACAGTGGCGGTTGGTCAGCACCACAGCTCGTTTCTGCCATCTCACACCGTCGGCGGGCTCTAACCACTGCTCCTGTAGGTCGGAGAAGTCACTGTGACCGCGGCCTGTCTTGTGGCAGATGTAGCCGGTGAGTATGCGCTCGTTGGTGAAGCGGGCAGCGAGTTTCTCTGCTGTCGTGAGATCGCCGCCGCCGTTGTTGCGCACGTCGATGATGATGCCGTCACAGGTGCGCAGGTAATGCAGGACTTCACTGAGGTTGCCGTCGCCCAAGGAATTCATGAAGCTGGCGCAGACGACGTAGCCGATGTTGTCTGGCAGGATGCGGTATTTCAGGGAGGCGGCGATGCGGTAATCAGTCCCGAGGTAGGCCTCTTGCAGTTCCTCGGAGAAGTTGGCGGGGTAGTCCTCATACCAGCTCCAGTTGCGCCCCACATCGTGTGAGGCATAGAGGTTCACATGCCCGTCCTGCAGCTCTGCGAGCATTTCTGAGAGGACCTCGAAAAGCTGCAAGTTGTTCATCTTTGGAGAGATGCGCTGCTTGTAACGGGTGTGTACGGCGTTCCAGTCCAGTCCGATGGCCTCGCGCTTGTAGTCCAGGAAACAGTAATGCTCGTCAATGATTTGCCAGAGGGCCTCAAAGTTCCCCGTGGGAGTGTCCGGCTGCTCGTCTTCCTGGACGCAGGACATCAGGCAGCAGGGCAGCAGCAGGCAGGCCCACGCGAGCACGTGCAGGCAGCGCCAAGGACGGCGGACGGGGCGTGTGACGGTGGTGTTCATGTATCCTTTTTCTTTGCTTTTTGTGGGACAATCATCAGCTGGCGGGTCCATCCGATGAGGAAGGCATGGGTGACGATGTGACGGCTGATTTCGTTGACCTTGGACTGCCTGATATCCAGGAGATAACCGGCCTGGAGGGTGCACCATCGCAGGGGAATTTCAATGGTGAGCCTGTTGCGCAGTGAGGGGGCGTTAAAGGGGTGTGTGAAGCAGATGTTGTGGTCTGTGTTATTCAGGGAGTACAGCTCATAATAACTCTGCCCGAAGTTAGGGGAGAACATGAGCCCCATCAGGGGGATATCCATCTGTTCACGTAGCGTGAAACAGTGTTTCCAGAGGCGGAAGCGCCACTCGGCATTGGCGGCAGCGGAGAGATGAATGTCCAAAATGGCTTGCGCGGGGTTATTGCCGTTGCGAGTGTTGTAAAGGCCGCCAATGGAGCCGCCTATCTGGGGACCGAGGGAGAAGGAAAGACTCTCCCCCCGACCCCTCTCTTTCAAAGAGGGGAGAGGAGAGGAGAGAGGGGAGGGTCTTGCAGGTTGAGAGATGATGTGGAAGAGCCAGCCGAGGTCATAACGGAGGGTGCCCCCGAGGATGTCGGCATTGCTGGCGGGATTCTCTGTGGTGAAGAAGTCGCCCTGGAGCAGTGTCTGATAGGTGATGCTTGAGTCGCGCAGGGCGGTGGTGCGCTGTGTCTCTGAGAGGAACATCAACTGCGCCCCGCTGTAATGGAGTGGGGAGAGATAGGTGTCCTGCAGGGAAGTCCTTCCCAGTCCGAAGAGTGTGCCGTGACGCGTCAGACGGGGGGACTGGGCGATGGCATCAGCAGCTCCGAGCAGCAGGCACAGGGACAGGATGAAGGCCGAGCGTCTCATTCTTCAAAGAGGTTGAACTGGCCAGTGAGAGGGTCTATGGAGCCGGAGCGGGCAGGCGAGGGAGTGTCTGGGGTGTCCGGGATTTCTGGAGTTTCTGGAGTTCCCGGATCTTCCGGATTCTCTGGATTTTCCGGGCTTTCCGGGCTTTCCGTGTCTTCTGAATTTTCCGTAATCTCTGAATCCTCTGGAGTCTCAGGGTCCTCGGGGACATCCTGCTCGGGCACTTCCTTCTCCTCTATCCTTTCCACATTAAGAGTGGTGATGCGCTTGCCCTTGGCCTTGAAGCTCTTCAACCCGATGAACTGCTCTGCATCTATTTCCATAGGCTCGCGGAAGTCATCGGGAGCGGCGAAGTGAATAATCAGCTGTGGCAGAGCGGTATCCGTCAGCAGCAACAGGCGGCTGTCGGGGTTCTCACCCAAGAAGTTCTGGTGGCGCGTGCTGGCCTCCAGCGGGAAGCGTTTCAGATAGGGGTAACCCTGCTCAGCATCAAAGAGCGCTGCCGTCCACACCTTCATCGGGTCGAACTTCTCGATGCGCAGGATATTCTGCTCGTAGTGGTTGTTGAGGTCGAAGTTGGTGGTGTAGAACTCGCCGTTGTCCAGGATGACCAGGATGAGATCATCGGAGTGGAACTCGCCCAGATACTGCCCGTGCTCGTCATAGTTCAGGCGCTGCACATCATGGTCAAACCACACCTGGCGACCGCCTAACGTGCTGCTGCCGTGACTCTTCAGGCCGATGCGCTCCACGTCCAAACGGGTCAGCAAGTTGCCCACAGAGCCACGACCCTTGATGTTGATTTCGCTGAAGTCCTTGTCAAAGAAAGCGCGCTTCAGCTTGGGATTGGGTTTGAGATTGACCTTGATGATTTCTGCCTCGCCATTGGGGTTGGCGGTGAAATAGGCTACGCGGCTGCCAGGCTTGCCCTGTGTCAGGTCATATTCGCGGTCACGGGTGATGCTGGTGACGTTGAAGCGCTTGATGAAGTAGGCACCGTCACGTCCGTCACGATAGACACAATTATATATGGTACGCGCGTCACCTTTCTTGAAGATGGACACGTGCAGGATCTGGCACTTGCGCTTCTCGGCCTTGGAGCGTTCCGTCTCGCCCACGAAGACTTTCTCTCCGATGCGGATGATTTTGTAGGTGCCATCCTTGTAGAAGATGATGACGTCGTCCAGGTCCGAGCAGTTGCAGACGAACTCGTCCTTCTTCAGGCTGGTGCCGATGAAGCCCTCTTCGCGGTTGATGTAGAGCTTCTGGTTGGCTTCCACCACCTTGGAGGCTTCGATGCTGTCAAAGTTGCGAATCTCGGTGAGGCGCGGATGGTCCTTGCCGTACTTGTCCTGAATGAAGCGGAACCAGTTGGCAGTCACCTCTATCATGTTGGCCAGGTCACGGTCTATCTCTGCCACCTCTTCCTTCATGCGGGCAATGGCCTCGTCGGACTTGTCCTTGCTGAACTTGGCGATGCGCTGCATCTTGATTTCCAGAAGCTTGAGGATATCCTCCTTGGTAACTTCACGCACGAACTGGGGATAGAAGGGCGTCAGTCGCTCGTCAATGTATTCACAGAGTTCGTCTGAGCTGTTGGCGTTCTCGAAGGGCTTCCCCTTGTAGATGCGCTCCTCGATGAAGATGCGTTCCAAGGAGGCGAAGTGCAGTGCTTCCATCAGCTCGCCGCGACGAATCAGCAGTTCCTTGCGCAGCAATTCCTTGGTGTTATCGACCGAGCGTCGCAGCACCTCGGAGATGGTGAGGAAGCAGGGCTTGTTGTCATCGATGACACAGCAGTTGGGCGAGATGCTAACCTCGCAATCTGTGCAGGCATAGAGCGCATCGATGGTCTTGTCCGAGCTGGCACCGGGCTGCAGATGGATGAGGATTTCCACGCCGGCAGCCGTCATGTCCTCCACCTTGCGCACTTTGATTTTCCCTTTTTCGGCGGCCTTAAGGATGGTATCTATGAACTGGCTGGGCTTCTGTGGCGAACCCGTGGTCTTGCCGAAAGGCAACTCTGTGATGGCGAGGGTCTTCTGGTCGCGTTTTTCTATTTTGGCGCGAACACGAACGATGCCTCCTCGCTGGCCGTCGTTGTATTTGGAGACATCTATACTGCCGCCTGTGGGGAAGTCCGGGAAGAGTTGGAAGGGTTCGTCGTGGAGGTAGGCAATGGCGGCTTCACAGAGTTCGTTCAGATTGTGGGGCAGAATTTTGGACGAGAGGCCCACGGCGATGCCTTCGGCTCCCTGCGCCAGCAGCAAGGGGAACTTCACAGGCAGCGTGATGGGTTCCTTGTTGCGGCCGTCATAGCTGAGCTTCCACTCGGTCGTCTTCGGATTGAACACCACGTCGAGGGCGAATTTGGAAAGGCGCGCCTCGATGTAACGACCAGCAGCGGCATCGTCACCCGTGAGGATGTTGCCCCAGTTTCCCTGACAGTCTATGAGCAACTCTTTCTGTCCCAACTGCACCAGCGCGTCCTTGATGCTGGCATCGCCGTGCGGGTGGAACTGCATGGTGTGTCCCACAATATTTGCCACCTTGTTGTAGCGCCCGTCGTCCATGCGTTTCATGGAGTGTAGGATGCGACGCTGCACAGGCTTGAAGCCGTCACTAATGTGGGGAACGGCTCGCTCGAGGATGACGTATGAAGCATAGTCCAGGAACCAGTCCTGGTACATTCGGTTCAAGTGGTGAGTGATGCCGTCTTGCATCACGTTTTTTTCGTCCATAAGGTCCGATTTTGAATGATTTCGCCCGCAAAGGTAATAAAAAGTTTAAAGTTTAGAGTTTAAAGTTTAAAGTTTTTGCTTCTTCTTGCTGCTTTTTCCCCCTTTTTCCGTACCTTTGCGCCCGAATTTCTCAAATCTTTAATCTCTAAACTCAAAATTTTCACCCAATAATGGCTCAACAAGAAGACGTTTTCAAGAAGATTATCTCACATTGCAAGGAATACGGTTTCGTGTTCCCCTCCAGCGATATTTATGATGGGCTCGGCGCTGTCTATGACTACGGACAGAACGGCGTGGAGCTGAAGAACAATATCAAGCAGTACTGGTGGCAATCCATGGTGCTTCTGCATCAGAACATCGTCGGCATCGACGCTGCCATCTTTATGCACCCCACCACCTGGAAGGCCAGCGGACACGTGGATGCTTTCAATGACCCTCTCATTGACAATCGTGACAGCAAGAAACGCTATCGTGCCGACGTCCTGATAGAGGACCAGATGGCAAAGTATGATGAGAAGATAGACAAGGAAATAGCCAAGGCACAGAAGCGTTTCGGCGAGGCTTTCGATGAGGCTCAGTTCCGTGCTACCAACGGTCGTGTTCTGGAACTGCAACAGAAGCGCGACGCCCTGCACGAGCGTTTCCAGAAAGCCATGAATGCCAACGACCTGGACGAACTCAAACAAATCATCATTGATGAGGAGATTGTCTGCCCCATCAGCGGCACGCGCAACTGGACCGACGTGCGTCAGTTCAACCTGATGTTCAAGACTGAAGTGGGCTCCACCGCCGAAGGCACCTCCACCATCTATCTGCGTCCCGAGACGGCACAGGGCATCTTCGTGAACTACCTGAACGTCCAGAAGACCGGCCGCATGAAGCTCCCCTTCGGTATCGCACAGATCGGTAAGGCGTTCCGCAACGAGATTGTCGCCCGTCAGTTCATCTTCCGCATGAGAGAGTTTGAGCAGATGGAGATGCAGTTCTTCGTCAAACCCGGCACAGAGCTGGAGTGGTTCTCCAAATGGAAGCAGACACGCATGGCCTGGCACCAGGCACTTGGCTTCGGCGCAGAGAACTATCGTTTCCACGACCATGACAAGCTGGCACACTATGCCAACGCTGCCACGGACATTGAGTTCCACATGCCGTTCGGATTCAAGGAGGTGGAGGGTATCCACTCCCGCACCAACTTCGACCTCAGCCAGCATGCCAAGTACAGCGGCAAGAAGATCGAGTACTTCGACCCCGAAACCAACGAGAGCTACACGCCGTTTGTCATTGAGACGTCCATCGGTGTGGATCGTATGTTCCTCAGCGTCATGTGCCACAGCTATTGTGAAGAGCCGTTAGAGAACGGCGAGACGCGCGTGGTGCTCCGTCTGCCTGCTGCACTGGCTCCTGTGAAACTCGCCGTGCTGCCATTAGTGAAGAAGGACGGACTGCCCGAGATTGCCCAGCAGATTGTTAACGACCTGCGCTTCCACTTCAACTGCAAGTATGACGAGAAAGACACCATCGGCAAGCGTTATCGCCGCATGGATGCCATCGGATGCCCGTACTGCGTCACCATTGACCACGACACCCTCCAGGACAACTGCGTCACACTGCGTGACCGTGACACCATGGAGCAGAAGCGCGTGCCCATCGCTGACCTTCAGGGTATCATCGAGGACAAGGTCAGCATCACCAGTCTCCTGAAGAAGCTGCTGTAATATTTCGAACGTGATTTAAGATATGGCAATAATAAAGATGACTATGCGCAACCTTCTCTCTTCCTGTTTGGGAGTGGCGGGTGTGTGGGTTTTTATCTTCTTCTTCGCCTCCTGCGCCTCCGATTCCTCTGAATACGACCCCTATCATGACTGGCAGGTGCGCAATGCAGAGTGGTACCAGCAGATTGCTGACTCTGCCCGGCGCGGCGGCAACGACTGGAAGATGATTAAGGCCTACACAAAGAGCCCTCTTTACCAGAGCGGCATCACCACAGACAGCATCTGTGTGCACATCCTCCATCGGGGAACAGGCACCATCCGTCCTGCCTTCAATGACAGCGTGCGCATCAATTTCCGAGGATGGCTCATGCCCATCGTCAATGCCGAGGGAAAGACAGAGGAAGTCATCTTCTCACAGACCTATTACAGCGACTACTCCTTCGACACAGCATCACCACAGCTCGCAGCACCCTCCAGCTTCATGGTCGGATTCGCAACGGCCCTCCAGCACATGGTGGAAGGTGACGACTGGATGGTCTATATCCCCCAGCAGCTATTCTACGGAGAGACGGCCACAGGCATCATTCCTGCCTACAGTACCGTCCGTTTCCGTCTGCAAATGGCTGGCGTCTATCCCACGGGTACAGAGGTGCCTGACTGGAAATAGACCATCTGATTTCCCAAATAAAAGACTTGCCCGCGTCACATGACACACATGGACGCGGGCAAGTCTTTTTATCAGGAACGAGTATCAACCGATTGTGCTTCTACCAGTTGATAACGTTGAGGTACTTGTCCAGTATCATGCCGTCCTGTGGCGTGAGGTTGACCTTGCCCTTCTGCTTGGCGCGGAAGCGGATGGTGAGGAGGTCGGCATCGCCTTCTAAATAGGGATGTTCTCCGCAGTTGACGTAGGTGGGATAGAGGGCTTTCTGACCGTTGGTGTGCAGACGGTCGTAGGTTAGGTTGCGCATTTCCTTCATTCCTGCAGCATCAATGCCCACATACTCCCAGAGGGTAGCATCGTAAGGAATGGCGAAGCTGAGGGCGTTGACGCTCTGGAGGCCTGTACCATGGACGGTGAGAGTCACGATGTCACCTGCACTGACCTGCTTCTTGTCGGCTGTGACAGAGATGTTTCCAGCCACAGACGGTACTCGCTTACTGCTGACGCCGCTCTCCAGTTCGATGCCCACTGTGCTGATGTCGTATGCATCAATGAGGCCGTTCTGGTTGAGGTCGCCGCGGCTGATGTAGCCTTCAAAGTCACCGTCACCCTGACGCAGGCCAGTATAGTTCATGTAGGAGGTGAAGTCGTTTTCATCAATGCGGTTGTCGTGGTTGAGGTCACCAGGAATCATCATCTCTGCATCAGGAACCCGGAAGACATAGAGCTGCTGACCGCTGCCGAATCCGCCACGGGCCTCTTCCACGTGGAGACGGAGGTAGCGGATGGGAGTGGCCCCTTCGGGGAATTGACAATTGAGAATTGAGAATTGAGAATTGGGCTGCGCTTGGCTATCTTTCAATTCTACCCACTTCTGTTTGTCAAGGCTGTATTCAACCGTGCATTTGGTGATGGTACCGTTGCCTCCGTCGGGACGTGGAACATACTGAATCTTGTCGATTTGGGTAATGACATGCAGGTCTATGACGATGTCGAAAGGTGTGGATTGCGGCTTGTTCCAGGCGGTGTGCCAGGTGGTGCTTTCATCGAAGTCGAAGAGGTGCTTGATGCCTTGTCCGGGTTGGTCGGGAATCGTGGCCTCGGCGGTGATGCCGTGGATGGCAAAGCGCAACGGGTCTGGGCTGGTGCGGAATTTCTCGCGTGCCCACGTGCTCGTTCCATCCTTGTTCACGGCGCGTACACGCAGCTCGTAGTTCGTCTCGGGCTTCAAATCCTGAATGGTGAAGGTGTTGGCTGTGATGGTGGAATAGAGCTGTCCGGCGTGCTCAATCTCATAGTAATCAGCATTCTGCACGGCCGTCCACTTCAACGGAATCTCATAGGCAGAGGGCGAGATGACGCCATCCTCAAAGTCGTCTGTCAGCAGTTCGGGAGCCTGCAGTTCGCCTGTCTGCTGGAGCTGGTGGTTGGCAGCGTCGAATGTGTAACCCTCCACAGTGAGTTGCAGGGAAGTGGTGGTGATATCCACATCGGCAGCACAAACGTAGAGACGTGGAGCGTGCTGGATTTGCAGCTGTTCCATCTCGGAACCGGGGGTGGCCCAACGGTTAAGCTGTGGCTGTGCATCGTAGAAGAAGACATTCTTCGAGGCCTTGAAGTCCTCAATGGTGGCGGCCTCTGTGAGGGATACCTTCTTGCCTGCAGCTTTCAGGCTCACGCGCTTGGGGCGGTCTTGCAGGTCAATGACGAACTCCGTTGCCTGTTGCGGCTCGAAGCCATCGAAACGGCCTGCTGTGGGTTCCACCGTGACAGTCAGCATTCCCTTCTTCTCATCGAGGTCGCTGATAACGCGGGTGGAGGCACTCTCTCCGTTGCGGTAGGCCTCCGTGATGCCGTCGTCATCGTAGGTCACGAACTCCGTGCGGCCCCATGGTATAATAAGGTACGCGCGCGAGTGTGGGTCGATTTGGCTGGGATTATTGTGGGCATGCAGCATGGGAATGATGGCGCCTCGTTTCACAAACAGGGGCAGTTTCCACAGTGGAGCATCAAAATGGTTGATGATGCGTCCGCCCTCATAGCAGCGTCCAGAGAAGAAATCAATCCATTGGCCTTCTGGAAGATAGATGTTGTGGCGAATGTCATTTCCCTTCTCGTCGGCAGCAGTGTTCTGATAGATGGGAGCTACGAGGATGCTTGGGCCGTACAGGAACTCATAGTTTCCTTGTTGTCCGACGGCGGCGGACTGCAAGGGAACCACTGGCCTTATCATTGGAAGCCCATCGATGGCTTCGCGGGCGATAGTGTAGGTGTAGGGCATAAACATGGATTTCAGCTTCAGGTACCAGCGATTGATGCTGGTGGCTGGTTCGCCCAGTGCTTGTGGGTACTTGGGATTGCTGCCCCAACCGTCCATGTTTAACTGCATGGGTGTGAAGGTCTTCCACTGGAAATCACGCACGTTCACGGGGACGTTTCTCCCACCAAAGATACCATCCATATCGGAACTGATGTTGGGCTGTCCACTGAGTCCGGAGCCGATGTAGGTGGGGATGTGGAAACGGATATACTCCCACTCACCGCCCGTCTGGTCGCCGGTCCAGATGCCCGCATAGCGTTGTGTGCCAGCCCAGCCGTCGAGGGAGATGATGAAGGGACGGGCGTTGTTACCATAATAGGGCATAATTTGTCCCACGTCGGCCACACCATTGAGTCCGAAGCTGTAACCGGCTCCCACCCAGGCGACATCCGTCTTCAGGACACGGACACCAGCGTCCCTCACCTCGCGAACGATGTCGCGCTGCAACAAGGCTTCCACGCCCTCCTTTGGATGCAGGTCGCTCTGTGTCCAAAGGCCGATTTCCACGCCCTTGGAGCGGGCGTATTCGCCAAACTGCCGCAGGTTCTCCACATTGCCTTCAAGGGTGGAGGTCTGTCCGTAACCTGCTCCGTAGCCGTCGTTGGGAAGCACCCAGCCAAGCGGCATATTGGCTGCCTCATAACGGTCGATAACGGCACGGGCAGAAAACTGGTAATTACCTTCCAATTCTCCATTCAGGCTCTCGCGGATGCCGCCGTCAACAGGTTTTTGGGATTCTCCATAGGCATTCCCATCTTCGAAGAAAATGCCTCTGGAAGTTCCCATGGAACCTTGGGGTGAACCATCGGGAACAGAAACTTTTACCCAATAATCCCTATTGTATGCATTCAAGTGGCCCTCGTAGAAGCCGAACTTGGGTAGCAGGACGGGGTTTCCTGTGAGCTGGTAAAAGTCGTTGAGGAGAGGCACGCACCCTTCATCAATCATCATGAAGAGATCCAGGTAAGATGACTCGTGCATGAGCGTGACCACCTGTGGGTCGCTGGAGCCGAAGTCGTATTTGCCAGGACGGAAAGTATGCCAGAGGATGCCGTAACCCGCAGTACTCCAATAGAAAGGCGTCGGGGAAGCCACACCACCGTCTGTCCAGTTATTGGTGTTCTCAATGGCGATGACGGTGCCTTTGTGGGCGTAACGGCCGTTCTGCACGCCGCCGCCATAGAAGCACTCGTCGGGCTGGGCAGAAAGGAGGAGGGTGGTGTGTCCTTTTTCGTCGAAGGTGAAGGGACCCTCTGAAGCACCCTCGGGAACAGTCGCCGGGGCGATGGTGGAGGTGACGTTCTTGCCGGAACGCAAATCTGTGAAAACCATTTTTCCGGAGGAACGGTTCACTGTGATGGCCACCTGAGAGGTCCTAATGACCCAAGCTTCACCCTGTTCTTCAAGAACCAATTCTCCCACATTCCGTCGCGGCTGATCCACAAGAATCTGTGCTGGCGGAGAAGCTACAGGGTCACGAACGATACCACCCTGAGGATCCATAAACATACGAAAAATGTTGGGACCATAGAAATCCAACGTCAGCAGGCGTTCGGCAGCGAGACGCACTTCCACCGTGGTAGGGTTTAACCGCGTGGCTGTAACCTGAGCCACAGAAGGGGTTACCGCCAGAAAGACGGCGGAGAAGAGAAAGAATGTAATTCGTCTGGTCATAGTTTTGTTAGTTTATTGTCATTCTGCGTGCAAAGATAAGGAAAAGTTTAAAGTTGAAGGTTGAAAGTTGCAAGAAAAATAGCTTTTTCTTCAGAAAAAGGGTGCTTTTTATCCTTTTGGCGGAAAAAACTCTAAACTCTAAACCCTAAACTCTAAACTTTTTTACTACCTTTGCCGCGATTTTTAGTAAAACACATGAATAAAAAGACAATCATCATTATTGCAGTAGCCATCATCGCCCTCCTGCTGGGCGGAATGGCCTACCTCATTTTCTCGCTTAACGAAAGCAACGAGCAGAACAAACAGATGCTGGAGCTGGCTGAGATGGATAAGCGCGAAATGGAGAACGAGTATGCAGATTTCGCCCGTCAGTACAACGAGATGAAGACGCAGATTAACAACGACTCCCTCATGGCTCAGCTGGAACAGGAACAGCAGCGCACGCAGGAACTCCTGGAAGAGCTGCAGCGCACCAAGGCCCAAGATGCTGCCGAGATCACCCGACTCAAGAAAGAACTGGCATCGATGCGTCAGGTGCTGAAGAGTTTCGTGGCAGAAATCGATTCCCTGAACCGCCTGAACGAACAACTGACCAGCGAGAATGCCGACCTGAAACAACAGCGCGCCGTTCAACAACAGCAGATTTCCTCCCTGTCCGAGGAGAAAGAATCGCTGTCTGACAAGGTGGCCATTGCCAGTCAGTTGGATGCTACGGGTATTTATGTGACCGTCCTGAACAAGAAAGGTAAGGCTGCCAAGAAGGTGGCAGACGTGAAGAAGTTCCAGATAGGATTCAACATCGCCCGCAACGTCACAGCTGCAGCCGGTAATCGCAGCATTTACGTCCGCATCCTCAAGCCTACCAATGAAGTCCTCTCTGGCGGCGGCACCTTCAACTATGAGAACCGCAACCTGGAGTACAGCATCCGCAAGGACATTGAGTACAACGGCGAGGAAACTCCTGTCACCGTCTATTGGGATGTGAACGAAATGCTCATTGCCGGCCTGTACCGCGTCCAGATTTTTGCCGATGGCAAGAATATTGGGGGAGGAAGCATTAATTTTGAAAAATAGAGAAGAAGCCCACCCCTAACCCCTCCCTGAGGAGGGGAATACAAAGCAGCAAAATATATAACGTAATATGGAAGCAGTATTCTCCTACATCATCTCTTTGGGGGCATCCGTTATGATGCCTATCCTGTTCACCATCATTGGCTTGTGCATCGGCTTGAAGTTCGGCAAGTCGCTGCAGAGCGGACTTTATGTGGGTGTCGGATTCGTTGGTCTCGGCATCGTCACCGCCTTGCTGACCACCAACTTCAATGGTCCATTGAAGAATATCTCGGACATCTATCAGTTGCAGCTTGGCATCTTCGATATGGGCTGGCCCGCTGCTGCTGCTGTGGCCTACAACACTGCTGTGGGTGCCCTCATCATCCCCATTTGTCTGGGCGTGAACTTCCTGATGGTCATCACCAAGACCACCCGCACAGTGAATATCGACCTCTGGAACTACTGGCACTTCGCTTTCATCGGCGCTGTCGTGTATTTCGTGATGGGCGAGAGCCTCGCATGGGGCTACTTTGCTGCCATCATTTGTTATATGTTCACGCTCGTGATGGCCGACCTCACTGCTGAGAAGTTCCAGAAGCACTACGATCTGGACGGCATCAGCATCCCGCAGCCGTTCTGCCAGAGCTTCGTGCCCTTCGCCATCGCCATCAACTGGCTCCTTGACAAGATTCCAGGGTTCTCCAAACTGGACATTGATGCCGAAGGTCTGAAGAAGAAGTTCGGCGTGCTGGGCGAACCGCTCATCCTCGGTGTCATCGTGGGTGCACTCATCGGAGCCCTCAGTGTGAAGGAATGGAACGGCGACGCAGCCAAGACGATTCTCTCGTTGGGTGTCATCATGGGTGCTGTGATGGAACTGATTCCCCGCATCACCAAGCTGTTCATCGACGGTCTGATGCCCATCAGCCAGAAGACCAAGGAAGTGGTGGAAAAGAAGTTCAACGGTAAGAAAGTGCACATCGGAATGAGCCCCGCCCTTGTCATCGGACATCCCACGACACTGGTAGTAAGCCTCTTGCTCATCCCCACCGTACTCTTCTTGGCTGTCGTGCTGCCAGGAAACCAGTTCCTGCCATTGGCCTCGCTGGCTGGTATGTTCTACCTCTTTCCCCTGGTGCTGCCCATCACGAAGAATAATGTGGTGAAGACTTTCATTATTGGCCTTGTGGCACTCATCATGGGCCTGTACTTCGTCACCGACATGAGTGCCGACTTCACAGCTGCTGCCAATTCGGTCTATGCCGCCACTCAGGATGCCGCTGCCCGCGTGCCCGACGGCTTCCTGGCCGGTGCCCTCGACTTCTGCTCATCCCTCATCGGATGGGTCATCTTCCGCGGCTGCAAGAGTCTGGAATACGCAGGAATGGGCCTCCTCGCCGGCTTCACCGTTGTCATGATGTTCATCAATCGCCGACGCATCATCGCCGACGAGAAGAAGGGAGGCCCCCTCCCAAGTCCTCAAGGATGAACACTTAATAGTTCATCCATTAAGTCCACCCCCAAGGGGGAGGAGTAACTTATCCTCTGAAAATTTAGTATTCATCCTCAAAATAAGATTACAATGAAGACTCTTATGAAAACAATGGCCCTTTTTGCAATGGCTTCATTTCTTCTCCCCCTTGGGGGAGGACGGGAGGGGGCTTTCGCCCAGCAGCACGTTTATTTCCAGACGGCCTGTCACCCACAGGATGTCAAGCACTATGACACCCAGACACTCCGCGACCGCTTCGTAATGGAGAAGGTGATGGCCGCCGACGAGATCAACCTCACCTATTCACAGTATGACCGCTTCATCTTCGGCGGTGCCATGCCTGTGAACAAGGACCTGAAGCTCGAAACCTTCGATGCCCTAAAGGAACCTTATTTCCTCCACAGCCGTGAGCTCGGCATCATCAACACAGGTGGTGACGGCATTGTCATCGTGGATGGTCAGGAGTATCCTTTGGGCTACAGCGAAGCACTCTATGTGGGCCGCGGCTACCTTGGCAAGGACAAGAAAGGTAACGCCATCGACTCCAACAAAGAAGTCATCTTCCGCTCGAAGGACGCCAGCAAGCCCGCCAAGTTCTACCTCAACAGCGCCACCGCCCACCAGCACTACAAGACACAATGGGTGACCCTTGACGGCCGCAAGAACGGCAAAGTCCAATCCCTCAAAGCCGTTATCGTGGGCACCAAGGAGAAGCCCCTCGGCTCCCTCGCCGAGAGTAACCTGCGCACCATCAACCAGCTCATCGTCAATACCGCGCTGGAAGAAGGGCCCTGCCAGTTGCAGATGGGTCTGACACAGCTGCAGGAAGGCTCCGTCTGGAACACCATGCCTCCTCACACCCATGGCCGCCGTATCGAGGCCTACTATTACTTCAACGTCCCTGCCGACCAAACCGTCTGCCACATCATGGGTGAACCCCAGGAGAGCCGCGTCGTCTGGTTGCACAACGAGCAGGCCATCATGTCCCCCGAATGGAGTATCCACTGCGCCTCTGCCACCTATTACTATACCTTTATCTGGGGTATGGCAGGTGAGAATCTGAACTACAACGACAAAGACGTCATCCAGCCCAAGGACTTGAAATAAAAGTTCATTATTTGTCTTGAACACTTGTAGGGCCATACACGATAGTATGGCCCTACAGCGTTTTTTTTAGGAAGTTTGGTCACTTCAGCACTTGCTTCTTTCCGTTGCGAATATAGATTCCCGCTTTGGTCGGCGTGTTACCGACGCGACGGCCGCTCAGGTCATAAAGGGCATCCCCTCCCTCAAGCAGGAAGGGAGTCCTCCCCCCTTGGGGGGAGACAGAGGGGGGCTTTATCCCATCTGTTTCATCGAATACCTGGAAGCAGGACTTCACGCCTGCATCGGGTCCCAGGTCAAAGTAGGCCTCGAAGGGTCGGGCTGTGCGGTTGGGCAGTTGGGCAAAGACGCTGCCTTCCACGTGATTCTCAAAGGATTCTCCCACATTCAGCAAGTAGGCATCCTGCAGCGTCTCATGACGGTAGTTGGGCGTGAAGCGGTGGTCGCCCGAAGCCACGCCTACAGCCGTTGCTGTCTCCTGCACAGTGGCGTTGGTGGCCGAGAAGGTCACGTCGCCCTTGAGTATGTAGTAGTCGCTGAGATTGGACTCGTTGGGCATAGAGATAATATAAGGTATGTTGGCGCGGATTTCTGCAGCCTCCGAGAAACGTCCAGCTGTGGTGAACTGATAGAGCCAGAAGGGTCGTGCACCGCCCTCCAGTTCGTGTCCCAGTTCGAGGGATCCGAAGGGCGTAATCGCGCCCTTGACATTGTGATTGATGCTGGTCACGTTGAATGGCAGCACCAGTGCTTCCCAACCGCGACACGTGCCGTCCTGCGTCTGCTGAGCGTAGCGATGTGTATAGGAAATCTCGTCGGCAGTGAAGGCTGTGGGGCAGTAGAAGTCGTTTCTGGAGCTGGCATCGGAGAGCACGATGCGTGCCGCCCGCTTGGTATTGTTGTCAATCACATTCGTGGCGCCATCGAGTGCGTTGGCAGTGTCAGACATGTAGAATAACAGGTTGGGATTGTTGACGTTACCCATCATGGTACTCGTCATCTTCACGGGCGCTTCCCACGTGATGGCGGCCAGGTGGGTGCATCGTGAGAAGACATTCGTTCCCACCGTTGTCACTGTGGCCGGTATAGAGACCGTCACCAGCTCCGGGTGATTGTAGAGTGCGCTGTCAGCCACAGCGGTAACTCGCCACGTTTGTTCCCGGAAAGTAACGGTGGCGGGGATGACCAGATGTTCTACATACTCTGTTCTTATGAACTGCACCTCATGGTTCTGCACGTTGGTGATGTACATGACCATACCGTTGTAGGGTATCATGTAGGAAGGCAGAACGTTGACAGTCAGGGTGCCGTCGATATAGACAAAGGTGTAGTTGGCGGCTGCGCCTCCGCTGATGGTGACGGGATAGTCGCCGGGTGTACTCATCATGTCGGCCTCTGTGGAAGCCGTGGGTACAGCTGTCAAAACGCTCGCATTGTCATCATATAGCCATCCGCTGTAGGAGAGCTCAAAGGCGGGATTCTCCTCGCCCTCATAACGGCTGTACGTTCCGGCGAGGCCGACAATCAAGGTGGCTGGCGTAATGGTGCGGGTGCCGTTGACGCAGGTGATTTCGTAGTTCTGGGCCTCTGCGCCATCGACAGTGATGGGCCATGTGCCCACGTTGCGACCTTCGCACTGCACAGATGGCTGTGTGGTCAGCACGCTATGATCCTCCTCATTCTTGAATCCTGCATACTGAATGTCTGCGGGTGTCTCGTCGCCATAGACACGTTGGTCATCCGTCGCGGTGATTGTCAGCGGTGCAGGGGTGATGGTCAGCGTGCCGTTGACGAGGGTGACATCCGTATTGGTGACGGTGCCTTGGGTGATGATGATGGGATAGGTTCCCACGGGCGAGCCTTGCACGGCTTCACAGGTGATCGCGGGTATTCCGCTGATGGCGGCTCCTTCTGTGGTGAAACCGAAGGTGGGCAACGGGTCGCCGTATTCCATGGTGTAACTGTTGGCGGTGATAACAATGGGTTCTTCCGGCGTGGTGGCGGGTGTCACGGTGAGAGTGCCGCTGACGTAGGAGATGTTGTAGTTCTGTGCCTCGGCTCCGCCGATGGTGATGGGATAGCTACCGGCCGGGCTGTCGGCGGTGGCCTCGCAGGTCACGGTGGGCGGTGTGGTCAGCACGGCCTCTGTCTCCCCGTTCTTGAAGCCGCTGTAGGTGACCTGGAACTCAGGCAGTGGGTCTCCTTCCTGTTTCGTGGCGGACTGCACGGTAATGGTCAGCGGTGCCGGGGTGATGGTGAGCGTGCCGTTGACGAGGGTGACCACGTCGTTGGTGATGCTGCCTTGGGCAACGACAATGGGATAGGTTCCCACGGGTGAGTCGGCGGTGGCGGCGCAGGTGATGGAGGGTGTGCCCACGAGTTCAGAGCCTTCGGAAGCATAGTCGAAATCGGGGTTGGCCTCGCCGTATTCACGGGAGTAGTTGAAGGCGGTCACTACCACAGCGTCAGGTTCCAAGATGGTGAGCGTGCCGTTGACGTATGTGATTTCATAGTTGTCTGCCACTGCTCCGCTGACGATAATGGGATAGCTGCCTGCGGGGCTGTCGGCGGTGGCGGCGCAGCTGACGGTGGGCATCGTGGTGAGTGCATGGTCTCCCTCGCTGTTCTTGAAGCCGCTGTAGATGATTTCAAATTCAGGATTCTCCTCGCCCTGCTGTTTGCTGACGGACTGCACGGTAATGGTGAGCGGCGCCTTGGTGATGGTGAGCGTGCCGTTGACGTAGCTGTCATTGTAGTTGGTGACACTGCCCTTGGTGATAACAATAGGGTATTCACCCACGGGCGATGTCACAGTGGCCTCGCAGGAAATGGCGGGTGTTCCCTCCAGCGTGGCACCTTCAGAGGTGAAACCGAAGTCGGGATTAGGGTCTCCGTACTCGCGGGTGTAGCTGTTGGCGGTCACCACCACTGCATCGGCATCATTCACAGTCAGGGTTCCATTCACATAAGTGATTTCATAGTTCTGTGCCGCAGCACCGCTGACGATGACAGGATAGCTACCGGCCGGACTGCCGGCGGTGGCCTCGCAGGTCACGGTGGGCGGTGTGGTCAGTACGGCCTCTGTCTCCCCATTCTTGAAGCCGCTGTAGATAATCTGGAACTCAGGCATTGGGTCGCCCTGCTTCTTGGCCGCAGATGCAACAGTAATAGTCAGCGGTGCCTTGGTGATGGTCAGCGTGCCGTTGACGTAGCTGTCATTGTAGTTGGTGACACTGCCCTTAGTGATAACAATGGGGTATTCACCCACGGGCGACGTCACAGTAGCCTCGCAGGAAATGGCCGGTGTTCCCTCCAGAGTGGCCCCAGCAGAGGTATAGCCGAAGTCGGGATTCTCCTCGCCGTACTCACGGCTATAGCTGTTGGCGGTCACCACCACCGCATCGGCATCCACCACTGTCAGTGTTCCATTTACGTAGGTGATTTCATAGTTCTGTGCTGCAGCACCGCTGACAGTGATGGGATAAGTTCCTGCTGGGCTGGCTGCAGTGGCTCCACAGGTCACTGTCGGCAGTGAAGTCAGCACTGTGGTGCTCTCCCCGTTCTTGAAGCCGCTGTAGGTGATCTGAAAACTGGGCAAAGGGTCACCTTGTTTCTTGGCAGCAGAAGCTACAGTGATGGTCAACGGCGCTTTCGTCACCGTTAGTGTTCCGTTCTCTGCTTCATAGTAGGCATTTGTGATGGTGCCGCGAGCGGCAGTGATGTCGTAATCACCAACAGGAGAAGAGGCTGTGGCACTCGAACTCAGGGCGGGCTCACCGTTCAGCACAGCGCCAGTCACCGTATAGGTGAAGGTGGGGTTGGCGTCGCCATACTCGCGAGTGGCGTTCAGGATGGTGATGACAGGGAACACCACATCGATGACGAACGAGGACGATGCTAAAGAGACCTTTTCACCCTCTGTGTCTGAGAATAGGACATCGCTGATCTGTCCTTCCAATTCTTGTCCTTTTAGCGACTCATCAGCATGCAAAGTTACTGATAACAAAGCGCCAGAAGACCCTGAAATGGCAGCTACGGTTGGAGAATAACAAACTACCATGTAGCGACCGGGAGCCTGACGCGTCACAGTCAATGAAGCATCTGAAGCGTTGCGGGCAGAAAGTGTGCCGATGTAATGGCCTTCGTTGTCCTTGGCCACTTCCACGCCTGTGGGCAGTGTGAGCAGGAACTGGTAGGCCGTATAATTGGTGCCAGCATTGGTTAACTTGATATTCAGGTTGGCCTGGTCACCGGCACCTATGAACAGGGTATCCGCTGAAAGGAAATCGTTGGAGACGGCTTCATCGGTTACAGCTGCTGCGGGTGCAGACGTTGCTCGCGTGCTGCCAATGATACCGAGCAGCAGGCAAAATATGGTCGCAATCTTCTTCATCGTTGGATTGTATAAGTGTTTTCTGTCCATGATCTTACAAGTGTTATTATGTCCATTATTTCACCAGGGTTTTCCGGCCGTTGTTAATGTAAAGTCCCTTCTTCAGCCGTTTGCCGTTGTTCACAGGACGGCCGCTGACATCATACACCGTTCCAGACAAAGTCACATTCTGCATGTCTGCGATGCCTGTTGGCTGGCTGATAATCAGCGGAGCGAACCTCTTCACCTGGCCGCCGGCTGTCACGAACTCAATCTTGTCTGCCACGAGGTCTGCATCCATCGCTGTAGGTAGCTGCAAACGCAGCACCTCGCCGCTGATGCCCAACGGGCTGTTGTCTGCTGCATAGACCAGCACCATCAGTCGCCCATCGGCCAGCATGCCCGTCAGCAGGCTGTGACCCTGAGCAGCACGGGTGGAGACGTGAACCTCATCGGCACTCAGACCTTCGGGCAAGGTGAACGCCATCTGGAAAGCCGAGTAGCGGGAAGCACCATCCAGCGAGATGCTTACTACATCATTCGTCAGCGTTCCAGTCAGCACATCATTAACAATGTCTGCGTTCCACATTCCCTTTGTCTCGTTACTCTCTGGCCCAGTGATGATGTTCACAATGCCCACCATATCTGCCACACTGATGTCACCGTCCTCTGTCACGTCGGCCAGCCATGTGACGAAGCGAGCCGGCGTGTTGCCCACCACGTGGCGAGCCGTCACCACGACATCTGCCACATCAATATCCTTATCCGCATTGGCATCGCCCAAAGTGAAGGATGTGTCATGCTTGAAGCTCACTGTCAGCGAAGTAGCCGCAGAAACTGCCACTGTCAATGCGCCATTCGTCACCTGACTGGTCAAGTCCATGCTTCCTTCCTTCATCACCTTGTCTATCACGTAACCCAAGTCCGGCGTGATGGTTAGCGTCATCGAGGAAGCTTCGTCAAAGTAGAAGACCTGCGAGCTCTCACGAACCTGGGTGTCACCCGATGTCACCTGTCCATGAGCCTGAGCCGTCAGCGTAACACCGAAGGATCCAACCTTCGTGAAGTAACCAGGGTTAGACGGGCCGCCGTCGAGGTGAGCATAGGAAGCATCAGTGTGATTGCCATCATAAGTGGTGCCGTGACCGCCCACGAGGCTGCCGCAGTTAGCAAACATATACTCGCCCTCATCGGTCACCGTTCCTATGCTCCAATCGCTGCCAGCGTAGATGGTGGTCAGGCCATAACAGCTGAAGAACATTTGTGACATATTCATCACATTTTGCGTATTGAAGCCAGACAAGTCGAGGCTTGTCAAGCCAGAGCAACCAGCAAACATATGAGCCATGTTCGTTACAATCTGCGTATTAAAGCTACTTACATCGAGACTTGTCAGATCACCACAACTCTGGAACATGCTCTCCATATTCGTTACACTCTGTGTGTTAAAGCTGCTTATATCAAGGCTCGACAGACTCCAACAAATCGAGAACATGGCAAACATATTCGTAACATTATGTGTATCAAAACTACTCAAGTCAAGACTTGTCAGACTTGTGCAGTTATTAAACATAGATTGCATGTTCAACACGTTTGAAGTGTCGAAATGGCTTAAGTCTAAGCTTTTCAGACTGGAGCAATTGTAGAACATGCCGTACATATCCGTCACATTCTGCGTATTGAATCCACTCACATCAAGACTTGTCAGACTGGAGCAACTTGAAAACATATCGCGCATATTTGTGACATTAGACGTATTCAGATAATGGATACCATCAATAGTAGTCAAGTTTGTCATACCATAGAACCACGACGCAGTGCTTGTCACAGTGGTATTATTGGCGAAGGACGAATCGAACACCACATGGGTGATACTTGATACATTATTGTGCCATCCTCTGTACTCTGCAGCACCAAACGGCCCAATGCTCATACCGCCCCTTGCTTTCTTCTGATTATCATAGTAGAATGTCAGCTTGGTGTTATTCTCGCTGAACAAGGCGTAGGGTTCTGGCTCATTTACTTCGGGTCCTTCTCCATATTGTGCGAGTTCCTGTATCTCGGCTTCGGAGAGCGCACGATTATAGATGCGTACTTCGTCCAAGTCGCCGCGCATTCCAAACCAATCCACACTGTTCATGCCAATGTAGAGGTCTTCTTGGTTCACATCATTAAAGAGGTCGGGCGTGCTCACGGATCGCTCATAAATCAACTGGCCGTTGGTGTAGAAGTAGGCCTTGTCGCCTTTTATCACGTGGGCAAAATGTACCCATTTCCCTAAGAAGTTTCCTGGGAGGCCACGGTCGTTTCTGGGTGCGATATATTCTGAAGTAGGATTGTTGCCATGGGCACTCATCACGGAGAAGATGCTGTCCTCGTGTATTTCAAACTCCAGCAGCACCAGTCCCACCTGATCGTAGGACTTTGCCATCACACATTGAGGCGCTCCGCCGTATGTAGATTCGTAATCTGTGGCACGGACGTAGGCTGAGAAGGTGCAGGAATCTGTGAACAGAAGCGACTTGGAATTGGGAACCATCATCCTTCCGCCGTCAAAGTGATAGGCTCCATTCGCTGTGCCATCAGCACCTGTCACTTGAGTAATCTCACCAGTCTGAGAAGCTACATGATTTCCATACCCACTGGCATCTTTGGTATCGCCGTTGAAGGGGAAGTAAGCCACGAGACCATCAAATAAGCCTGTCCTCTCTGTGAAGTATCCCGGATTGGATGGGCCGCCGTCTATATGAGCATAAGATGCATCTTGATGGTTCTCATCGTAAACTGTCCCATTTCCTCCCACGAGTTTGGTACAGCCAGAGAACATATACTCGCCCTCATCGGTTACAGCTCCAGTGCTCCAATCGCTGCCAGCGTAGATAGTGGTCAGGCCATAACAGCTGAAGAACATTTGTGACATATTCATCACATTTTGCGTATTGAAGCCAGACAAGTCGAGGCTCGTCAAGCCAGAGCAACCAGCAAACATATGAGCCATGTTCGTTACAATCTGCGTATTAAAGCTGCTTACATCAAGACTTGTCAGATCACCACAACCATAGAACATACTCTCCATGTTGGTTACACTCTGCGTGTTAAAGCTGCTTATGTCAAGGCTCGACAGACTCCAACAAATCGTGAACATGGCAGACATATCCGTAACGTTATGCGTATCAAAACTACTCAGGTCAAGACTTGTCAGACTTGTGCAGTGATTAAACATAGATTGCATGTTCAACACGTTTGAAGTATTGAAATTGCTTAAGTTTAGGCTTGTCAGGCCTGAGCAATTGTAGAACATGCCGTACATATCCGTCACATTCTGCGTATTGAATCCACTTACATCAAGACTCGTCAGACTGGAGCAACTTGAAAACATGTCGCGCATATTTGTGACGTTTGACGTATTCAGATAATGGATACCTTCAATAGTTGTCAAGTTTGTCATACCATAGAACCACGACGCAGTGCTTGTCAAAGTGGTATTATTGGCAAAGGAAGACTTGAACACCACCCGTGTGATACTTGATACATTATTGTGCCATCCTCTGTACTCTGCAGCACCAAATGGCCCAACGCTCATTCCGCCCCTTGCTTCCTTCATGTCATCATAGTAGAAAGTTAATATGGAGTCTTTGAGCACAGCGTATGGTTCCGGATCAACAACGATGTCATCTCCCTCCAACTGCCAGACGTAGGCTGGAGCTAGCGCGTAGTCGGCTTCAGGGAGATTGTCGGCATTGTTGTCAAGGGCTGCCCAAAAGGTGTTGGCACCCCACATGGAACTGAGGGAGTTGGTAGAGCGAACGGCATAGCGGTTACCTTTCTTGTACCAGAGCTGGCCTTCCCAGTTTTCACGGTAATAGCCGTCCGCTACTCGAATATGTCCTTGAGGAACAATGTCTCCTGTGACTTCATTGGCCATGGACATCAAGGGATTGGTAAAGGGGACATCGAGATTCCAACCAGGAGAGAGGTAGAAGTTATCACCCTCGATTTGATTGAAAGTGAACAAGTGCGCCTCGCTAGCAGAGGCTGTCAGCGAGCCGTCATCTTTCAAGTAATACTTGGTGGTTCCTTCCTCTGTACCATTATGTTGGGTGAAGATGCGATACTGTGCGCCATCGGGGATAGCTGCGAGTGCAGCCTCGTATTGGGAATCACCCACCCAGTTACCCCCAGTGATGATGACATGTTCCTGTTGTTGCCAGAAACGCTGATATTCATCTGGCAGCACATTATCCGGGATGTATTGGTTTGACCAGTATCCAGAGCCTTCACGGTAGGAAATCATGCTGTAATAGCCTGCAAAGCTGAAATGTGACAGCACGGGTTGCCCGCCTCTGACTCCAATAAAGTTTGGCCACCATCCACAATTGGCGTAGTTGAAGACCATTTCCTTCTCGAACTCGATGTTGTCCAAGTCGGTGTGATAGGCATAACCTGCCATCGAATAACTGCCGTCTCCATCTTTGGAGAGCGCAAAGATATAGAGCTGTCGGCTATCCAAGTCAAAGAGCATCGGCGTTTGCACGCGGTCAAAGACTTCAATGTGCATGTACAACTGATCGTCAATCAGATAGGAGTTGGTTTGGTTGTCTTTGGTGACGTCCAAAAAGAGTTTGGAACGATAGAAGGCCCATCCATCAGCATTCACCTTTGCATCGTTCATGTCTTCCACCTGCATATACAAAGAATAGGTGGTGCCTTCCACCGTAGTCTCGTACTCCAGCTGGCGTACTGATTGGATGGACGTTAAAGCTGCCTGATATGCATTAATGAGGTTTTCCCGGGAAGCAACCAGTTCTCCTTCTGTGACATTGTCTGGGTCGTTCAACAGCATCAGGGAAGACTGAAGTGCAGAATGGAAAGCATCGACAGCATTTTGATCGGACAAAACGGAGAAAACAGATCCATAGTATTGCTTATAGGTCTTCTCCAAATCCAAATAGGCCGTTTCCCAAGAGGTGAGTGCAGCTGTGGTGTAGAGTTGGAACTCTGCCACATGGAAGTAACCTCGGCTATTGGGATATTGTTCCTCTGAATAGAAACGCAGGTAGGTCCAACTCCCAGGGTTAAATGGAGGCGAAATGAGAGTCTCGGTAGTGTTAGAGAAGGGAGTTTGTACGTTGGTGATGAGGGTACATTCCTCTTTTTCCGCATCAGGATTATCGGTTCCATAAACACTCCACTGTATGGTATGATCGTTGGAGACATTGCGTCGTACATACTTGAAGCAAATAGCATCATAGTTTCCACTTGGCATTTCCACTTGGAAATAGTGAATACCAGGAGTCACAGAGCCATTGCTCCATACGGAATGCCAGAAGGTGTTGGCATCCTCGTCAATCATTCCTTCCCAGGAGCCTTCAGAAGATTCCATATAGGGACTGCTCAACTGATCGATGCTGGTAATGAGAGCATCACCCAACTCTGCTGCATTCACTATCTTGGTGAAGGTGACATTGAGTTGTATGGAGCTGGTGACGTTGCTCAGGGTCAGCGTATTGTTGACGACCTGAGAGGTGAGGTCCTCGGTGTCATTGAGGATGACGCTGGTGAGCTTATAGCCCACTTCTGGCGTGAAGGTCAGCACAGCATCTGTGCCAGTTTGGACAAAGAAGGTATGAGAGGAATTTATTGCACTATTGTCATTGAACGTCACTTTGCCGCCCGAAACCGTTACGTTCATTGTTACCACGTTTGATGAGAAAACATTGAGTTTAAAGTTGCGCCAAACCATCCAGTGGTCACCGTAGTATTCGTCGGCTTGCAGACCAATGGTCACGTCTCCCGCTGTACTCATCGTGAACATCAGTTCATTAGCGCCGTGGCCATCATCAAACCAGAGGCTGGCCTGAGTAAGGTCGTTCACCTCACTGGAGGGGACGGTGACAATGGTCTGGTAATTATCACCTGCAAAGAGTTTGGCTTCCATCCCTGTGCGGGTAAAGGCCACCGCAGAGAGACTATATTGACCTGCTGGCAAGGATATCGTTTGACTGATGGAGGCACCTGATTTATTCCAGAATTCAGCAACTCTCAGTCCGCTATTGAACTGAGTAACGGGTTCCGAAATGGTCCAGCCGTCAGTATTTTCTGTGGGCTCTGGATTAACGATATAGGTCGCTGTCACATCCGTCTGTGACCAGACATTGAGCGAGCAGAGAAGGGCCAATGCGGCCACTTTCAGTTTAGTGACGAAAAGAGTCTTTTTCATCGGTGTAGGCTATTGTTGTGATGATGATTTAGTTGTTAGTGGGTGCAAAGATAGGGGAAAAAGGTTCTTCTCCCAAATTTTTCGGTGTAAAAGTGAAAAAGATAGAGGTATAAATATACTTTTTTTCAAAAAACACTACACACTACACTGAAATGGTACGCTTCAGTGTAGTGTGTAGTGTTTTTTGAAAAAAAGTTTTTGGTGAGCCACCCTTGGAGTGGTTGGTCACAAACGTAAGAGCGTCAGGCCCCAAGTGGCTTTGCGTCTGGACGCAAGTGCATTTGCGGCAGGCCTCATGTGACTTTGCGGCCAGACGCAAGTACGTTTGCGGCCCGTGTCTTCTTGTTTTACGCCTGCTGCTTGAAGGCGGCGAAGATGGCGTCAGCAGTGGCTTGCATCTCTTCCTGTGGGAGCTGGAGCTTGGGGTTGGAGAAGAGCATGTCACGCTCGGACTGCATGGGAATGAGGTGAATGTGTGCGTGGGGTACTTCCAGTCCGAGGACTGCTTCTCCGACTTTCACACAGGGGATGACGCTCTTAATGGCGCGGGCCACGTGGGCTGCAAAGACGTGCAGGCGGGCCAGTTCTTCATCGGTGAGGTCAAAGATGTAATCGACCTCGCGACGGGGGATAACGAGGGTGTGACCCTTCACCATGGGGTTGATGTCCAGGAAGGCATAGAATTCGTCGTTCTCGGCGCACTTATAGCTGGGAATCTCTCCAGCGGCGATTTTGCTGAAAATAGACATAAGAGTTTCAAATTTCAAGATTAAGTTTCGGGATTCAAGCTTCAGGTTTCAATTAGTCTTCGAAGCTGATGCCAAGGACTTCCAGTTGAATGATTCCCTGCGGTACCTTTATCTCTGCCACTTCTCCCACTTTCTTTCCGAGGAGTCCCTGTGCGATGGGGGTCTTGACGCTGATCTTACCCTCGCGGAGGTTGGCTTCGGTCTCGCTGACGATGGTGTATGCCATCTTGGCATTGTTCTTTACGTTCTTCAGCTCCACGCGACAGAGGATCTGCACAGTGTCGGCGTTAAGCTTGCTGGTGTCGATGATCTTGGCATCGGCAATGGTGGCCTTGAGCTGTGTGATTTTCATTTCCAGAAGGCCTTGTGCCTCTTTGGCGGCGTCATACTCTGCGTTCTCGCTGAGGTCGCCTTTGTCTCTTGCTTCTGCGATGGCTGCTGACGCCTTGGGGCGTTCCACCGCTTCCAGTTGTTGGAGTTCGGCCACGAGCTTGTCGTAGCCTTTTTGTGTCATGTAAGCCATTTTATATTTTTTGTTTACGTATTTCCTTTGAAAGGGTTGAGTTTTAGTTATTTGTGAGCAAAGCAAAAGGACTCCGCTGTTACACGGAACCCTTTTTGCGTAGGCTTTTTTATCGTTTGCGAGGGCAAAGGTAGGGTTATTTTTTTAACCTACCAAACTTTTTGCCGAAAAAATTTCCTAAAGCTCCCTTTCTATGGCTTTTTTCAGGTCTGTGATCTGTTCGCCACGAGCTTTCATCTCGCTGCCGCGACCAATAATGAAGATGCTTGGGAGTCCCTGAACAGCATACAGTTGAACGATGTCATTGAGGAGTCCTTCGGCGCAGTGGACGCAGACCCAGGGCAGCTGTTCACAGGATGTCTTCCAGAAGTGCTCGTCGGCATCCAGCGACACCTGCAGGATCTCCAGTCCGCGGCTGTGGTACTGGCTGTAGAGCTCGCGCAGTTCGATGTTGCGTTGCTGGCTGGCAGGCAGACTGTAGGCGGTGAAGTCCAGGAGGACGACGTTCTCTTGGAACTCTGAGAGGCGGCGTTCACGACCATTGATGTCTGGGAATCCAAAGTCGATGATGCCTGTCTCTTTTATCTTCTCACCATCGATGTTCAACTCCCAAGGTCGGGCAGGTCGGGTGTTGCGGAGGCCTCGCATGGCGATGTTGCGGAGGTTGACGGTGCGGGCGGCAGCAGGGTAGAGGGCATCCCATTGGGTGGCCACCGCTGCGAAGTACTGTACATCACTCTTGTCTGTTTCCGGGTTGAAGAGCATCTGCGGTCCAATGGTTTGGAAGAGAGCAAAGTATGCAGCGGGTGATGCGGGGTCGCGCAGAATGATGTCGGCCTTGAGCTGTTGCTTGTAGGCATCCACGAGCTGCTGTGCTCGGTCGGCTTTCTCGAGGGTAGAGAGGGTATTGTCATCGAAGAGTCGGCGCAGCTGTTGCTGGAGCTGGATGTTCAGCAGGCTGACGGTTTTCATCGTTCGGGAGGCTTCGTTGCCCTGAATGTCATAGCCAGTAGCCATCGTGGGGAAATCGGCTTGCACGGTGATGTCCTCTGTGGAATCCACGGCGAAGTTGATCACTTGGGATGCTATGCGGAGGCGATAGAACTCCGGGGCGGCTGTGGAGTCTTGCGCGCATGCGCGTACCTTAAATAAAAATGTACCGTCTGTTTGCAGACGCACGGAGTCCAAGGGACGCACGCCATCCAGTGCCATTTGTTCCAGGATGAGTGTGCTGTCCTCGGCCGAGGTGACGTTGCCGCTGACGCTGAAGGTGGGGCCTGCGGGTGAGCAGCTGACCATCGTCAGAAAGAGGTAACAGACCAGCAGGACGATAAGAGCCATGGCGATGACGCCACGCATGATGTTCTGATTGAGGTTTTGTGCTTTACGTTTTCTCATATTGAATGGGAGTAATGGGAGTTATGGGTTATTGATTTTTCAATGCTTTCAGGCACTGGATGGCACGATGAACGCTCTTGTCTGAGCGGAGTTGCTGACGGAGGGCACCGCGCTGATAATGGTAACGGCTGACGAGTTCTGTTTCCAAGTAAGGTTGGATATGATGACGGAATCGCTGAAGGTCGGCTGTCAGGTCGTTCTCTTTCAGCTTGGCTTCCAGGGCATTGAACTCTGCCTCTGCTGTTTCCAGACGTCCCTCGAAGCGTGCCAACTGGCGCAGCTGTGACAGAGCGGCTGCCGTGCGACCATTGTAGGTGAAGTCACTGGCAGCGATGGAAGCACAGAAGTCGGCATAATCAGCGTCGCTGAGCAGGAACTGCCCGGGTGCTGCGATGGAGGGGTGTGTGACGGTGTAGCTGGTCACATAGTCAAAGAAGGCATCGGAGTTATAGAGGTCATAGACCATTGTGGGAACAGAATCCACGGCGAGGAGCGTGTCTGGCAGGATGCCGCAGCCGTCCCTGACCACACGCCCCAGCCGGGTGTGGAACTCGCGGGTGAGGCTGTCTGGCAGCGTAGTGGCTGCGCCGTCTGCGGTGCGATGACGATAGTCGTAGGCCTGGATGCAGCGGCCCGAAGGGATGTAGTAGCGGGCAGTGGTGATCTTGAGTTGTCCGCGATAGGGTACTTCACGAATGGCCTGCACGAGACCCTTGCCGTAGGTGCGTTGTCCGAGGATCAGGGCACGGTCCAGGTCTTGCAGGGCTCCCGCCACGATTTCCGAGGCGGAGGCTGAGTTGCCGTTGACAAGTACCGCCAGTGGCATCACGGTGTCTATGGGTTCGGCGGGAGTGCTGTAGTCATGACAGGTGGCGGGAACCTTGCCTTTCGTGGAGACCACCCGTGTTCCTTTGGGCAGGAAGAATCCTAAGATCTCCACGGCTTCACTGACGCTGCCGCCGCCGTTGTCACGCAGGTCAAAGACCAGTCCCTGCATGCCCTGCTGCTTCATTTCCAAGATGGCGTGACGCATCTCGCGGGCACAGTTTTCTGTGAATTCGGAGAGGTAGAGGTAGCCGATGTGGGCAGTGGAGTCCAGGATGCCGTACCAGTGAAGGCTGGGCAGCTGAATCTGTCGGCGCGTAATCTTGAAGGCACGTGACTTCTTCTCTCCTGGCCGCTGCACCACCAACTCAAAAGTGGTGCCAGGCTCGCCGCGCAGGTTCTCGCTCACCTTGCTGACGGGCCACCCCTTAATGTCACGGCCGTCAATGGTCTGAATGATGTCGCCAGCCCGCACGCCCGCTTCTTGTGCCGGACAACCCTCGTAGGGCTCTTCTATCACGGCGCGGTCTTCTTTCTTATAGGGGCGGATGAGGGCTCCGATGCCGGCATAACGTCCTGTGGCCATGCGCTTGAGCTCGTCTTGGGCATCATCAGGATAAAAGGTGGTGAAGGGATCAATCTCTGCCAACATGCCATTGATGGCCCAGCGCACGGCGGTGTCGGCACTGAGGCTATCCACGTAGAACATATCCAGCTGGCGATAGATGTCGGAGAATATTTCCAGGTTGCGGGAGACGTCAAAGCCCGTCTGAGCAGGACTGGTGACAGAGATACAGGAGAAGAGTGCTATGATGATTTTTCGCATAGAGGTGATGTCGTAATGTCGTTATATCGTTATTCCGTTATATTGTTATATCGAAAAGGGAAGTCGTTTCAGATGTCGGCAATGGCTGCTCGGATGCGTTCATCGGACAGCTGGGTGCCTAAGACTTGGATGACTTCTCCGGCCAAATGGTTGCCGTAGTTCAGACAGGTATCCAAGGTCTGCCCGTGAATGAGGCCGTGCAGGAAACCCGCAGCGAAGAAGTCGCCGGCAGCGGTGGTATCCACGGCCTTCCGCACCAGTCCTGGCGCAAAGGCAACGTGCTCACCCTGCATAGCGTATGCACCCCGCTTGCCCACTTTCACCACAGCGATGTCGGTCTGTGCTGCCAGCATTTGCAGTGCTGTTTGCGGGTCTTGCTGCTGGCTGAAGGCGGCAGCCTCCTCTTCATTGGCAAAAGCGATATCCACATAATCTTTCACCAGGTGTTTCACAAAGTCCAGATCCTCCTGGACGATATTCCAGGACGCGAGGTCATAGCTCACCGTCATGCCAGCCTCCTTGGCCAGGTGCAGGGCTTCTTCGATGAGGTCGTGGTTCTGCACCAGGTAACCTTCCACGTGCAGGATCAGGGAGGGTTGCCCCTCGCCGTTTGGGGCCTCTTGCTGGTATTCTTCCACTAGACGGCAGAGGTCGGTGGTCTGAATGGCCGTGGAGCAGCCGAGGTGCGTGGCAAAGGTGCGTTCACCGTCGGGCGTGATGAGCGTGGTGGCGATTCCGCTGACACCTCTTTTATTTACGTGCAGGCGCGCGTCGATGCCTCGCTGCTGCTGATGGGTGGCAAAGAAACGTCCTGTCTCGTCGTCGCCCACACTTCCCACGAACCCCACTTTGTCACCCAAGGTGGCCAGCGCATGGATGGTGTTGGCGGCACTTCCTCCTGTGGCGCGAGCCGGAGAAAGGGGGGCGATGGCGGCATGAATCGCGCGCATCTGCTGCTCGTCGATGTGAAACATTCCGCCCTTGGACAGTTGGAACGTCTGAAGAAGCGTTTCTTGGGGCAAATGGACCAAAATATCGGTCAAAGCATTGCCAATTCCTATTATTTTTGTCATCTTTCGCAAATTTTTCTGCAAAAGTATTGTTTATTTTTGAAAAAAGCACTACTTTTGCCCCGCAATTCCGAGAAAAAGGCGTAAAAACATGCATTTCGTACCTGTTTGACCGCTTTTCTCCTCACAAAGGAGCTCAAAATACTGCTTCAGTAGCTCAGTTGGTTAGAGCACCTGACTGTTAATCAGGGGGTCGTTGGTTCAAGCCCATCCTGGAGCGCAGAATTCTCGGAAGAGCCTGCTTCAGTAGCTCAGTTGGTTAGAGCACCTGACTGTTAATCAGGGGGTCGTTGGTTCAAGCCCATCCTGGAGCGCAGGGCGTTGGTCCGCAGTTCTCTTCGGAGACTGCGGACTTTTTAATTGGGTGCCATTCCTCACTCTTTACTTTTCATTCTTCACTTTTCACTCTTCACTCCCCATCGCCTCCAGGATCTCTCCCATTGTGAACCCCCTGCCGGCAGCGAATCGGATGAGCTTCCCGCGGCGAGTGTAGTCATCTTCGTCCCGCAGTGAACGGGCTTTCTGCTCAAGCGCTTCATCCAGCACCTGTCGGTAGATGTCTTCTGGCAGTGCGTCCAGCGCTTCGCGCACGTCAGCCTCGGGTAATCCTTTTTGGCGCAGGGCCTGCTGTATCTTCACTCGTCCCCAATGGGAAAAGCGCAGACGGTCCCGCGAGAAAGCATGACAATAGCGGGCGGTGTCCAAGAAGCCTTCGTCATAAAGGCGGTCCACCACCCGCTGAATCTCTGCTGCCGGCAAGCCTGACCGCTGCAGGCGTTCACGCACTTCGCTCTCGCAATGTTCGCTCACGCTGCACAGGGCTGCCATCCGGCTCAGTGCCTCGGCAAAGGACAGTGCTTTACTCTTCTGCACTGAAATCTTCCTTACCTACGCCACAGATGGGGCACACCCAATCGTCGGGGAGGTCTTCAAATGCTGTGCCGGGAGCAATGCCGTTGTCGGGATCGCCCAACTCTGGGTCATACACATAACCGCAGGGGTCGCAAACATACTTTTTCATAGTCGTAAAGAGTTTAATAAAGGGATGAATAAATGATGTGGTTGACTGCTTTCGCGGGACAAAAGTAAGCTTTTCCCTTGAGAAAACAAACTTTTTTCTCCAAAAAGTGAAAAATGAAGGAGAAAAGTGTGAGAAAGTAAAGAAAAAAGTGTAATTTCGCGCCCAAAACAATACATATACCTCTAATAACAATGGCAGATTCCATTCAAAACACTTCCATCGCAGGACTCATCAGGCGTTATGTCAGCGCCAGTGCCCTGCTCATCGTCGCCACAGTGTTGGCACTCATCTTTGCAAACCTGCCCTTTTCCCGAGACACCTATGCTTCCTTCTGGGAACAACCAGTCTCCCTGAGCATCGGCTCGTTCAATGTCTTCGGTCACGGTGGACACGCCATGACAGTGATGGATTTCATCAATGATTTCCTGATGTTCTTCTTCTTCCTGAGCGTGGGACTGGAGATCAAGAGAGAGATTCTCTGCGGTGAACTCAGTACCCGTCAGAAAGCACTATTGCCGATCATCGGTGCCTGCGGAGGAATGTTGATGCCGGTTATCGTCTTCTTCTGTGTGTGTTTGGGACACCCGCTGATGGAGCGCGGCTGTGCCATCCCGATGGCCACCGACATCGCTTTCTCTTTAGGCGTTCTCTCTATGTTCGGCAAGCGGGTGCCTATCGGTCTGAAGATCTTCTTGGCAGCACTGGCGGTGGCCGACGACTTGGGAGGCATCATCGTCATAGCCCTTTTCTACTCACAGGGCCTCTCCTGGTTCCATCTGCTGTGTGCCGCTGCCATCGTGGTGGTGCTCCTCATTGGCAACCAACGTGAAGTCCGCGCCAAGGCGTTCTACATGAGTCTGGGCCTCGTCCTCTGGTATATGGTGCTCAATTCCGGCATACATGCCACCATAGCCGGTGTGGTGCTGGCATTCTGCATTCCTGCCAATCTGGGGAAAGGCACTCGTTATTATCTGAATCGCATTCGTCGTATTGCCGGTCTCTATCCCGATATAGACAATGCTGATGCTGCCGACCAGAAGAAAGCGATGGTGTTGGAGAAGAGTGACATCCAGATGCTGCGACGCATCGAAAAGGCTGCGGACTATCTGATATCCCCCCTGCAGGACATTGAAGACCAGTTGGCTATGCCCATTAATTATGTGGTCATTCCTGTCTTTGCCTTTGCCAATGCAGGTGTGAACTTTGCAGGATTGTCCATCATGAGCTTGTTCAGTGGCGTTGCGCTCGGCGTGTTCCTGGGTTTGCTCGTCGGCAAGTTCACGGGCGTGCTCGCAGCCTCCTGGATCAGCATCAAGATGGGTTGGTGTCAGATGCCGGCAGGTGCCAACTGGCACTCACTGGCCAGTGTCTGCATGATTTGTGGTATCGGTTTCACGGTCTCCATGTTCATCGCCGCCTTGAGTTACCCGGTTCATCTCGGAGCCGATGCTGCCGTGATGCTCAACGAGGCCAAGATAGGTATCCTCTGTGGAACCCTCGCTTCTGCCCTTGCAGGCAGTCTGATGCTGCACTTCACCCTGCCCAAAGAGTCGGCAGCGTAATGATATCTCCAAAAAAATGCCCCTCCCTTATCGGGGAGGGGTAGGGGAGAGGCTTACTGATAGTCCTCTCCATTGAGGACTATCTGTGTATTTGCCGGGTTTTGGTCGGCTTCGCGATACCAGTCGGAATACTCGATGTAATGGGACGCGTAGGTCTTGTTCAGGGCCTGCTGCTGTTCCGGATCCACACGTTTGATGAACTTGGCGGGCACTCCGCCCCACAGCTCGCCGTCACCCACTTGGGTGCCGGAGAGCACCAGTGCGCCGGCTGCCACGATGGCACCACGACCGATGACAGCGTGATCCAGTACAGTGGCTCCCATCCCGATGAGTGCGCCGTCCTTCACTGTGCAACCGTGCAGGGTCACACTGTGGCCGATGGTCACGTCCTCGCCGACTTCCAACGGCGCCTTTCCGTTGAGGGTATGCAGGCAGGAGTTGTCCTGGACATTACTGCGATTGCCGATGCGGATATAATGCACGTCACCACGCAACACGGCGCACGGCCAGATGGTCACGTCGTCGCCTAAGGTCACTTCGCCGATGATCACGGCACCATCGGCCAGGTAACAATGTTTGCCAAACTTGGGCTTCAAGCCCTTCACTACTTTTACTATTGCCATTGTATTTCAGTTTTGCGGCACAAAAGTACAAAAAAGTCTCGGATTGGATGCAGGAAGCGGGAATTTTTCTGCGTTTTTTTGGCAATATCTGAATTATTACCTACTTTTGCGCCCTATATGTGACAGATTCGTTCTGTTTCCTGAGAAATATAAGTATAAAACGCTCATTTGATAACGTATGACGATTCCTTCTTTTAACCGCTCTCTGCATGGTTGGCAGGGTTGCTTCCTCTTCCTTTTACTCTTCACAGCTCCAGCCCTCTTTGCCCAGCCCGGTTCAGCGGGCGAGAAAGCCATCCGCAAGCTCCTGCAGTCCACAGTGATGATTAACCAGATGTATGTGGATACAGTGAATATGGAGCGTCAGGTGGAAGACGCCATCACGGGTATGCTCTCCAAACTTGATCCCCATTCATCCTATACCAACGCCAAAGACACCAAGAAACTCAACGAGCCTCTGCAGGGAAACTTTGACGGCATCGGTGTGCAATTCAATATGTTGGAAGACACGCTGGTGGTGATTCAGCCCACTTCCAAAGGACCGTCTGAGCGGGCAGGCATCTTGGCGGGAGACCGCATCATCAGCGTCAATGACACCGCCATAGCAGGTGTGAAGATGAGCAAGGAAGACATCATGAGCCGCCTGCGCGGACCAAAGGGGACAAAGGTCAACCTGGGTGTGGTGCGTCGAGGCATCAAGGATGTGCTGACCTTCACCATCAAGCGTGACAAGATTCCCGTCAACTCGCTGGATGCTGCCTATATGGTGGAACCCGGCATCGGACTGGTGCGCTTCTCTAACTTCGCTGCCACCACACGTGACGAGGTGGTGGATGCCATTCGCCGCCTGCAGGAGAAAGGGATGAAGGACCTCATCATAGACCTTCAGGGCAATGGCGGCGGCTACTTGAATGCAGCTGTTGACCTGGCCAGCGAGTTCTTGCCCCAGGGCGAGATGATTGTCTATACAAGAGGACGTGGCGGGGTGAATATGGGCGAATTCCGCAGCACGGGAGGTGGTCTGTTTACCAAGGGACGCATCGTAGTGCTCGTGGATGAGTACTCGGCCTCGGCATCGGAAATCCTCTCTGGAGCCATTCAGGATCACGACCGCGGCACCATCGTGGGCCGTCGCACCTTCGGTAAGGGACTGGTACAGAGACCCATCAACCTGGAGGACGGCTCCATGATCCGCCTGACCATCGCCCGTTACTACACGCCTGCTGGCCGCTGCATCCAGAAACCTTACGAGAAAGGAGACGCCAAGTCCTATGCCCGCGACGTCATTGACCGTTACAATCGTGGCGAACTCACCAATGCAGACAGCATCCATTTCCCCGACTCCCTGCGCTACAAGACCCTCAAGCGTGGACGTACCGTCTATGGCGGAGGCGGCATCATGCCCGACATCTTCGTGCCGCTGGACACCGCACGCTACACCCGTCTGCATCGCGAACTCAGCGCCCGCAGCTATGTGGTCAACGCCAGCCTCAAATACATTGACAAGCATCGCAAGCAGCTCAATAAGAAATATGAGGACTTCGAGACCTTCCGCCGCGACTTCACCATCCCCACCGAAGTCATTGACGACCTCCTGGCCGAAGCCGAGAAGAAGGACAGCCTGAAAGCCCGCAGTGACGAGGAGCTGCAGAAGACCCGCACAGACGTGGCCTTGATTCTCAAAGGATTAGTGGCGCGCGACCTTTGGGACATGAGCGAATACTTCCAAATCATCTATGCCGATGACCCCGTCATTCAGCGTGCTTTGGAGGTGCTCCGCAAGCCCGAGGATTAGACATTTTCATGGCTATACTCTTGACATACAGACGGACAAGCCGGCTGTCCATGCGCATCGTGAAGAATGGTGATGTCCATGTGTCGGCTCCTTTTGGTATGTCGAGGAGAGAAGTGGACGCGTTTATTGCTCAGCACCAGGACTGGATCGTTGAAGCAAGAAAGAAAACAGCAGATCGACAGAAGCAGCGGACAGATTTCTTTCATCAACTGCCCTTGACGACGAAGGCTCAGAAGGAGGCGGCCACGGAAAGGCTGCGAGCACAGGTTGAACCGATGATCCATAAGTATGCGATAATAGGTGTCAGCCCGTCCGTAGTCAGCTATAAGCCAATGATTTCACGTTGGGGCCTGTGCCAGGTGAAGGACCACAGCATCTGCTTTTCCCTCTACCTGTTGCTGCTCCCGGATTGGTGTGTCGAACACGTGGTGGTTCACGAGCTGTGCCATCTGATAGAGCCCAGTCATAATGCCCACTTCCATTCACTGATGGACAGATTCTTTCCACGGTGGAGAGAGGCACGGAAGGAGACTCGCAGAGTGGCGAAAGCTGTGTGACAATCGGAAAAGGGCGAAATAGTGAAATATGTCAAAGAACGCGTGTTCCCTTTTTTTAGGGAATGATTGCTTCACTGTCTGGAATGTGCTTCTTCAGGCGAATTCGCGACTTCGCCCTTACGAAACCCGGTCTGCGCTTAAGGGAATTGTCTCTGTCGCTTAGGCACATTGGCCACTGCGCTTGGGCGAGGTTGATTCTTCTCTTATTCGCGGTGCAAAGATACTGCTTTTTTCTGACTCCACCAAATTATTTTGGGAAAAAAGCACGCAAAAAAGCACGCTGGGGAAGAGGGCTGGCTATTTCTTCAGTTTCTTCAGTTGACAGTTTATTTTTTGACACCTCCCACAGGGTATTAAGGAGTTTACTTTATTATATTATATTATTATATATAATAATATAATATAATAAAGTAACTTTCAGAACCCCTTTATAGTCTTTTCTGAGTATGGGGTCGCAGAAAAAAAACTGTCAACTGTCAACTGAAGAATGAACCTTCCAGGCTTGCTTGAAGGGGGAAGCGGTGAAAGTCTGGACGGTGAGGCGGATGGAGTCGAGGGTAGAGAGCGTGGCTGGAGCCTGTGGGATGGAATCCAGGGAGATGCAGGCGAAGAGGTCGGTGGAATAGGCGGCGAAGTCGTCCCGCTGGTCGTGATAGAGCGAGAGGTGATAGGTGCTGCCGCCGAGGGCGTTCTGCGTGACAGAGTCTCGTGTGAAGCCCCAAGACTGCTTGCCGCCCTGGGTCTTGGGCGTCAGATGCAGGTTGATGTAACCGCCACTGAGCCAGGCACTCTGGATGCCTGTGGGGTCGCGTTTCATGGTGGAGACGTTAGTGTAATCCCACAAGATGGGGACAGCTTCGGCGCGATAGACTTTGACGTGCCCGGCTGTCTCCATCAGATAGGTGCAGAGGCAGCGCAGGCAGTCGTTGGCTGTCATGCCGCTGATGGTGTTATCCACCAGATAGGTGGTGCCGTCGTCGGTGGTGAAAGAGGCCATTTTCCCCTCTGCATTGGCCTTGGCCATCACCATTTCCGTGATGAGAGAAGGGTATGCGTCTTCTTTATCGTCGGAGCAGGAAAGGAAGGAGAGGACGAAGGTCAGAGGGATGATGTAAAATGTAAAATGTAAAATGGTATTACGCTTCATCATTCTATACTTTTTCGCTCCAGCTCTTCATGGCCTTCTCCTTGTTGAAGACGGGATTGGCATACATGGTGAGGAGGCGTTCACGCAGGAAGGGTTCGTCGGGTTCGGGCAGGTCTATGAGGGCGATGCGGCTGGAAAGATAGTCGTCAAAGGCCAAGAGCTGCTCACGCGTGTAATAACTGCTAAAGGTGGATTCACCGCGGAGGGCGTCTGCTGCCACATAATTGCCTGGATAGAGGCGGTAGGAGCGGTGTATTTCCTCGTCGATGTGCTGTGCCACCATGGGGAAGAGCTCTGTCTTGGGCGTCTCAGGATCCAGATAGTCCAACCAGTTGTCGATGCAGGGTGCAGCCTGGAAGTGGATGTGACCCTTCTGCCCGAAGATGCCTGTCTGCATGTTGATGAGGTCGTCCTCGCGGCTTTTCTTGAAGTCGGGGTTGTCACGTTTCTGCTGGAACTCCTTGGCTTTGAGGTAGTCACAGGGGTCGTACTCGTAGGAGAGTGCCATCGGTGCCAGATGCAGCTGGCGCAGGCGTTCGATGACGGTACCTTCACCGCCCATTGCCATCATCTTCAAGAGGGCATCCTGCGTGCGGTCGTCGCTGTCCTTGGCTCGTCCCTCGCGCTGTGCAATCCAGATGTTCTCCTGCTTCTCCGAGATGGCAAAGTGCATGTAACGGCTCATCGTCTGGGAGGCTCTGAGCATCTCACGCATGGAGAGCGAGCGCTGCACGATGAAGGACTTATTGATGCGCACGAGTTTCTTTATCCATGGGAATATCAGGAGGTTATCACCGATGGCGATTTCCACGGTGGTGGGGAAACCATTATCTACGAGGAGCACCGAGAGGAAGGCGCTGTCCAGGACGATATCGCGGTGATTGGTGATGAAGGTGTGGGGCTGCTGACGGTCAAAGCCGTTGGGCAGCGTGAGTTCGATTCCTTCTGTACACTCCTTGATGATGCGCTGCACCAGCGGGTAGAAGAAGGTTTTCTGGACAGCTAAGGAGGCCGATGCGGAAGCGCTGCTCCCTGCACCGCCCGTGAGCGCAGGCAGGGCGACGGCCAACTTCTGTTTCAGGTCTGGGACCAACTTAGCGGCTACTTGCAAGAACTGTTCGTCGGCCATCAGCTCTGTGAAGACCTGTGGCAGCTCGTCGTCGGCATAAGGACGGATATCCTTAAACTCTTCAGGAATCTGGGTACTCAGCATATCTTGTTACTATTTTACATTTCACATTTTTCACAGCATTTCAGAGCTTGTCTTCGATGATTTCCGTCAGCACATCCTTGATGTCCAGCCCGGCAGCACGCACTTGCTGGGGGATGAAGCTGGTGGCGGTCATGCCAGGAGTGGTGTTGATTTCCAGCATGTTAATGCGGTCACGCTCACGACCGTCCTCGTCCTGGACCTTCGTGACGATGTAGTCGATGCGGATGATGCCGGAGCAGCCCAAGATGTCATAGATGGCACTGGTGAGCGCCTGCACTCGGTCTCGCAGGTCATCAGAGATGCGGGCAGGAGTTATCTCATCCACCTCGCCCTTGTACTTGGCGTCATAATCGAAGAACTCGTTGTGGGTCACCACTTCTGTGACAGGGAACACCACCTCCTTGCCGCTGACCTTGTAACAGCCGCAGGTGAGTTCGGTGCCGGGCATGAAAGCCTCCACCATCACCTCGTCGCTCTCGTTCATGGCCTTGCGAATGGCAGGACGCAGGTCGTCCAGGGTCTTGACCTTGCTGACGCCGAAGCTGCTGCCGCCCGCATTGGGCTTCACGAAACAGGGCAGACCGATGTGCTGGATGATCTCGTCATCTGTCACCAGGTCTTCGTTGCCCTTGCGCACCACCAGGCTCTCGGAGACGCTGACGCCAAAGCCCTTGAGGTACTGATTCAGGGTGAACTTGTTGAAAGTCATGGCTTCCACGAGCACGCCGCTGGTGGAGTAAGGCAGGCGGATGAGGTCAAAATAGCCTTGCAGGATGCCGTCCTCGCCAGGCGTTCCGTGAATGGTGATGTAGGCAAAGTCGGGCTTCACTGTGCGTCGGCCCACGCGGAAAGAGAAGTCCTCACGGCTGACGGCAGCGCGCTTGTCGCCGTCCAAGTGTGCTTCCCAGGTGAGACCCGTGATTTCCACAATGAAGACCTCGAAAAGGTCCTTGTCCAAGAAACTATAGATGCCCTGTGCACTGCGCAGGCTCACATCATGTTCGGAGCTGTCGCCACCACAGACGATGGCAATTATGGGAGACCCACCCCTCACCCTCCCTGTGAGGGAGGGAGTGGTATCATTTGCTATTTGTTGTTCTTTCATTATTATTATGCTTTGGTGAATTTTTACTCTCAAAGGTGATCACTCCCTCCCTCACAGGGAGGGTGAGGGGAGGGTCTTCCATTTCTCTATCAATAACGTTAAGTCCTCGGGCAATGCCGCCTCGAAGAACATGTCTTCCTGCGAACGGGGATGACGGAAACCGAGCGTGCGGGCGTGCAGTGCCTGACGGGGGCAGAGCGCAAAGGCGTTCTGCACAAAGGCCTTGTACTTGGCTGTAGGCTGTCCACGCAGGATTTCCATACCGCCATAACGCTCGTCGGCGAAGAGCGGATGACCGATATGCCGCATGTGGGCACGAATCTGATGGGTGCGTCCCGTCTCCAGCACACACTCCACCCACGTCACAGGCCCAAAAGCCTCCAGCACGCGCCAGTGAGTCACAGCAGGCTTGCCCACCTCACTCTCTGGCGGAAACACAGCCATCCGCTGACGGTCACGCGGGTCACGGCCGATGTTGCCTTCAATGCGGCCTTCCTGCGCGTCAAAGCTGCCCCAGACGAGGGCGTTGTAATGCCGGCGTGTGGATTTGACAAAGAACTGATGGCAGAGGTCTGTCTTGGCCTCGGGCGTCTTGGCAATGACCAGCAGACCGCTGGTGTCCTTGTCTATGCGGTGACAAAGGCCCACGCTGGGATCGTTGGGATTATAACGGGGATTGTCCCGCAGGTGCCAGGCCAGCGCGTTGACCAGCGTGCCGCTGTGATTGCCCACGCCCGGATGCACGACCAGACCAGCAGGCTTGTTCACCACCAACAGGTCATCGTCCTCATAGACAACATCCAAGGGAATGTCCTCTGCTGTCACCTCGGTCTCCATACGCGGATGGTCCAGCATCAGGGTGACAACATCGAAAGGCTTCACGCGGTAATTGCTCTTGACGGGACGGTCGTTTACATGGATGCAGCCAGCCTCGGCAGCTCGCTGGATGCGGGCCCGGCTGGTATCACGCAGATGTTCCATCAGGAACTTATCCACGCGCAACAGGGTCTGACCCTTGTCTGCCACCACGCGACGATGTTCATAGAGCGTACCGTCGGGGGCTGATTCCAAGCCCTCGTCGTCCAGCTCCAACTCATCTTCTGCGTTGGGCAACAAGGTGTCTTCGTCTGTCATTCTGCGCTGATTTCGGGAGCGCTTTCCAACTCGTCAAGACCATCCCCGGGAAGGTCATCGACGTCCTCCAAATCGTCCAAGTCGTCATAGCCGGCATCGTTGCCCACCTGCAGCACCAACGGCACATCAATGGGCACACGCTCACCGCTATAGACGTTGCGCCCACGGCTCTTCACGCCATAGACCCAGTCTTTGTCTCCTGCCACGTACTCCACCGGACCCAGTTTGAACCCCATGGCCGAAAGGCGCGCCTGAGCCTCCCGCAACGAACTGTTGTCGGCAATATCAGGTAGCGCCATCGTGGGGGTGCGCTCGGTGTTGACGGTCAAGAGAATCTCACGTCCGGACTTGACCTTGCGTCCGGCGGCAGGCTGCTGTTCCAGGATGCAACCCGCAGGAAGCTGTTTGTTGTAGGCCGAATCCGTGACCACTGCCACGAGTCCCTCGCGCTCCAACTGGTAACGCGCGTCGCTCTCCATGGCGCCGACCACATCCGGCACAGCAATCTGTTCGCCGTGGTGGGTATAGATGGCCATACCCTTCCAGACAGCAAACAACAGTAGGATAACCACCAGCAGCATGGCCAGTAGGTTACCCCACACGACGGGAGCAAGAAGTTTCTTGAATTTACTTCCCGTGTCGCTCATCAGAGACGGTGAGCTTCTTGCGGCCCTTTGCACGACGTGCTGCCAGCACGCGGCGGCCATTAGCGGTCAACATACGTTCACGGAAACCGTGTTTGTTCTTTCTTCTGCGGTTGTGAGGTTGGAAAGTTCTTTTCATTTTTATATGATTTTTATAGATTTTGTGTCTAACGGGCTGCAAAAGTAGGGACTTTTTTTCATTCACGCAAGTCTTCGGTGATTTTTTGCGCTATTTCTTGCGTATTTTACTTTATTTTCATTACCTTTGCACCCGAAATCGGACAAAAACATCAAAAACGATACATATTTAACATTAAAACAAGCATCTATTATGATCAATTCACAAGACATCAAAAAGGGCACCTGCATCCGCATGGACGGTAAGCTCTATTTCTGCATCGACTTCCTGCACGTGAAACCCGGAAAGGGCAACACCATCATGCGCACCACCCTGAAGGATGTGGTCAGCGGAAACGTTCTGGAACGCCGTTTCAACATCGGCGAGAAACTGGAAGACGTGCGCGTGGAACGTCGCAGCTATCAGTTCCTGTATATGGAAGGTGAGGACTACATCTTCATGAACAACGAGACCTTCGAGCAGATTCCCATTGCCAAGGACCTCATCAACGGCGTAGCCTTCATGAAAGAAGGTGAGAACGTGGAAGTGGTGACAGACGCCAGCACAGAGACGGTGCTGTATGCCGACGTGCCCGTGAAGGTCAGACTCGCCATCACCTGGACAGAACCCGGACTCAAGGGCGACACCGCCACCAACACCCTGAAACCCGCAAAGGTGGAGACAGGTGCCGAGATCCGCGTGCCCCTCTTCATCGAGGAAGGTGAAATCGTGGAGGTGGATACCCGCGACGGCAGCTATCTCGGCCGCGTGAAGGCATAACGCCCTACCTTATTATTACACGCGCGCGAGCGCGAACCTGCTACTTGCGCAGGATTTTCTGACTGGTCTGCCCCTGCTTGCTGTTGAGGGTGACCACGTAAAGGCCCATTGGGAGGTCACGGGTATTCACCGTGACAGCCTTTTGGGCCTTGCCGTTTTTCCATACTTTCCCGTGCAGATCCACGACCTGCCAGGAGAACGCCTGCTCCTGTAGCGCACGGATGCAGAAACTGTCTGTGACGGCACGCGGGGAAATGTCATAGCCCTGAGCCTCTGCGGGCAACTCTTCGACATCAGCCTCTTCGCCAATAAGGGGTGCTTCGGCTGTCTCGGAAGGCATGCGGTTCTTGATGGTCGGCCAGCCGCTTTCGTTCCAGATAATCTTGTCTAAGAACACTTTGCGTCCGCCATCGGGGTCGGCCACTTCATAGCCGTGATAGAGGAGCCAGTCCTGACCGGCATCGTCCTGAACGACCTCCGAACAGTGTCCCACGCCCACGAACTTGCTGCTCTTGTTCAGCAGTTGGACAAAGTTATTGTTCATGGCTGACTGGCCGGCACGGTTCACGTAGGGGCCAAAAAGGTTCTCCGAACGAGCCACCACCATACGGTAGGTGCTCTTGATGCCTTCACAACAGGAGCCGGCAGAACCGATGAGGTAATAGTAACCATTGTGCTTATAGATGCAGGTGCCTTCTGTGAGTGTGCCTGCAATCTGCTGTTTCTCGGCACCTTCCTTGATGCTCAGGCCGTCATCAGACAGCTCGATGCCATAGATTCCCCGGAAGCTGCCCCAGAACAGGAACTTGCGACCGTCCTCTTCCTCGAAATAGAAGGGATCGATGGAGTTCTGCACACCTATCTCACTGCTGATAAACAGCTTACCCTTGTCCGTGAAAGGACCGCGGGGGCTGACGCTGACAGCCACGCCGATACCGCACTCCCACTCGCCGCCCCAAGTGCTCTTGGAGTAGTAGAGGACATAACGGTTCCCGATTTTATTGATGTCGGGAGCCCAAATGCCACCGCCCGGCACCATCTTGGGGCGCGTTTCTTCTGTGAAGCAGGTGCCCACGTAGCTCCAGTTGACAAGGTTGCGGGACACGTAGATGGGCGTGTTCCGAATGTCTTCTGTGGAATACAAGTAGTAGAGCTTGCCCACCCGGAGGACTGTAGGATCGGGCAAACTGCGGTTGATGACAGGATTCTGATAGGTCTTCTGCGCCGAGGCTGCAGTGACAGCCAGGAAGGCCAGGGAAAGGAGGATTGTTCGCATAGTGTTGTGAGTATTTAGAGTTTTTGCGTTTCGTGATACTTTTTCGGTGCAAAAGTAGGGAAAAGACGGCAATCGGAGGGCGAAAAACTGTTCAAGAAGAGAAAAATATCAGTAAAAACAGCATTTTGGGACATTTTTCCTCATCAACCACCGTTTTTCTCCAACGATAATCACTATCTTTGCCACGAAAATACGTCATTTTTATGCCTCGTTTATTCCTTTTTATACTTGCGTGCGCGTGCAGTATCCTGCTTCCGGCACAGACAGACAGGGTGGCCTTTCGCCGTTATATGGCCGCCAACGGTCTTTCCGACAACGACGTCCTCTGCGGACTCCGTGACAGTTATGGTTTCATGTGGTTGGGTACCGCCAACGGTCTCAACTGCTTTGATGGTCAGCGCAACTCCGCCTTCCATCAGTTCACACAGGCCACCGCTTCTGTGGAAGGGAACCAAGTCACCTCACTGCTGGAAGTTGATGGGGCCATCTGGGCCGGCACAGCGCAAGGGGTGTATGTGCACGACCGCACCACTGGCACGCTGACTCGCTTCACTGCCTCCACCCGTTACGGCGTTCTCGTCAGCAGCACCGTCCAGCGGATGGCGCAAGCCCCTGACGGTCGCGTGTGGATCTGTACACTCGGGCAGGGCGTCTTCCTCTACACTCCCCGCACTGGAGAGCTGGTGCAGGACAGTCGTGCAGCTGCCTTCATCACAGATTTGGTTGCAGGACGTGACGGCCGAGTCTATCTGTCCTCCTTGGATGGTCGGCTGTTGGTGTTTGCCGCCAGCGGGCACTGTCTGGCCGAGTATCCGGTTCCCGGCTTCGTCAACGACAAGAACAGCATCTGCCTGGGAAGTGTCGGAGATCGGATTTTCGTGGGATGTGACCAGGGACTGTACAGCTTTCTTCCCGGTACCGACGCCCTGAAACCCGTGTCCCTCCCCGCACAGATCGGATTCGTTCGCTCCCTGCTACCAGACGGCTCAGACCGCCTGCTGCTGGGCACCGATCACGGGCTCTACCGCTACCACCTCACCAGCGGCACCGTCGCTCGCGTGGATGAACCAGGCGATGCCATCAATGGCCTCTCCGACGACTGCATTAACGGCCTGCTGCGAGACCGCGACGGCACCCTATGGGTGTTTACCCTCAACGGAGGCGTCTGTTACCAGCCTTCCTTACCCCGTTATCTGCAGGTACATTCCTTACCAGGCAAGGACCAGCGCAGTACCGTCGTTCGCACCTTCTGCCCAGTGCCAGACGGCACGCTCTACGTGGGCACAGATGCCGGCCTCTTCCACTTCCGCCCCTCCACGGGTGAACTCACGCCCGTTCCACTGGGAACAGAGACCTACGATGTCACCACGCTTATGCTGGACAGCACCTTTCTCTGGGTGGGCACGCGACATGATGGCATCATCATCCGCGACCTCACCAACGGGACCCTGCGCCGTCACGTCTATTCCTCCACGAAGCCATACACTGTGGCCAGCAACGAGATTAATCGCATCTTCCGCACTCGCCGAGGTGACATCTTCGTGGCCACCAGCTGGGGAATCCGCCGTTTTGACAGGGAGGAACAGCGCTTCATGGGATTCTCCGAGATCAACGCCATGACCCCCTTTGTGGATATCGCAGAGGATTCCTTGGGCAATATCTGGGCAGCCACCACAGGCCGCGGTCTCTTCCGCATGGCTCCAGACCGCTTCGTCTTTGAAGTTTTCAATATGCAGTCCGGTCTCCACAGTAATGCCGTCAGCACCGTCACTGCCGACCGCAGCGGCGACCTCTGGGTGGCTTTCAAGGATGGCGTCCTACAGCGACGACGCCCCACCGGCACGTCCTTCGAGGACTTTCCTCTGAACTCACCCGTCGCTCCGCGTCAGATTCTCTTCATCGTGGAAGACGATGACGCCCGTCTCTGGGTGGGCACCGAGGCAGGCATCCTCTGTATCCCGCCAGACCGCAGTGCCGCCACCGATGCTCCCCGTCTCTCTTCCCTCCTCCAGCGCGACCGTCAGACGGTGGCTGCTGCCTGTGTGACACCAGCGGGAGGATTCATCGGTTCTGCGGGGCAATTCATCACCTTTGACCCGAACAGGGCAGCTGCCACCGAACCGGCACCGCCCGTCTATATTCTTTCCCTCAGCCTGCCTTTCGTGGACGACAGCCACCAAGAACTGCAGCGCCTGCAGCTGGACCGTCCCCTGTACACAGCCAGTTCCATCCGCCTGCCCTTTGCCGACAACAGCTTCACCCTGCATTTCGCAGCGCCACACTTCCTGGGCAGCACGCCCGTGCGTTATGAATATATGCTGCGCGGCTACGAGCAGACCTGGGCACGAGGCACAGAGACCGCCGAGGTCACCTACTCCCACCTGCCACCGGGTGATTATGAGTTTCTCCTGCGTGAAGTCAGCTCCACCAATCCGGGCACCTACGCCCGCCTGGCAGTCACGGTGTTACCGCCCTGGTACCGTACCATCTGGGCCTGGCTGGCCTACGCCCTCATCGTCATCGCCCTCCTGGTGCTTCTGGCATTGCGCGCCAGCCGCATCATGCGACGTCGCTATGACCGCCGACTGGAGGACTATCGCCTCCAGCAGGAGAAGCAGAACTTCCAGTCAAAGATCAGTTTCTTCATCAATCTCGTCCACGAAATCCGCACTCCACTCACACTGATGAGCCTTCCTCTGGAGCAGATGGAACAGCAAGACCTGGGACCCGAAAACCGCCAACACATCAACGCCATCAGTCGGAATATGAACTACTTGCTGGGCATCACCAACCAGCTGCTGGACTTCCAGAAAGCAGAGAACGGGCGCGTTAACCTCCATCTCTCAGTGTGTGATGTGCCCCAGCTTCTCACCGAGCTGGCTGCACAGTTCACCGATGCGATGGAAGTGCGCGGTATGCATTTCCAGCTTCAGCTGCCGCCAGCGCTCACGGCAACCCTGGACCGCGACAAAATCTCCAAAGTCATTATGAACCTCTTGGGCAACGCCCTGAAATATGCCCATTCAGAAGTCATCCTCCGACTGGAAGAAGCGCCCGACGATCGCCTCGTCATTGCAGTGGTGGACGACGGACCCGGTATTCCAGACAGTGAGAAGAACCGCATCTTCGACCTGTATCATCAGATTGCTGGTGACGACATCGCCGCCACACTCGGCACAGGACTCGGACTGGCCAATGCCAAGATGTTGGCACGCTCCCACGGCGGAGAGATCACCGCCACAGACTCTCCGGGAGGGGGCACCACCTTCCTGCTGACGCTGCCAAGAAATCAGGAAACGACCAATCAGGTTACAGAAGGGAGTCCCCTCCCGACCTCCTCCAAGGGGGAGGAGAGTACTTCCCCCTTGGGGGAGGACGGGAAGGGACTACCAGAGGGGGCTACCACCCGTTATACCCTCCTTCTCGTGGAAGACAACGAGGAACTGCTCACTGCCACCGCCGCCGGCCTCCGACCCGCCTACCGCGTGCTCAAAGCCCGGGACGGTCTCCAGGCGCTGGATCTGCTCAAGCACCAGGAAGTGGATATCATCATCAGTGATGTCATGATGCCTCGCATGGACGGCAACCAGCTCTGTCAGGCTGTCAAAGCCGACATCAATACCAGCCACATCCCCGTCATCCTCCTCACCGCCAAGACCAGTGTGGCGGCCAAAGTGGAAGGCATGGCTTCGGGCGCTGATGTCTATTTGGAGAAGCCTTTCTCCATGCGGCAGCTGCAACTGCAGTTACAGAACATCCTGCGACTGCGCCAGCAGTTCCACGAGCGCCTCCGCCAGATTGACGGCACCAGCACAGAAGCCATTCCTGGTGACTTCGGCATCAACGAGCAGGACCTGAGATTCATGGAACGCTTGAAGGAACTCGTGGAGAAAAACATGAAGGACGAACAATTCTCCATAGACACCCTGGCCGAGCAGATGAACATGAGCCGCTCCAGCTTCTATCGCAAGATCAAGGCGCTCACCGACCTCACCCCAGTAGATTATATGAAGAACCAACGCCTCCAGCGTGCCGCAGTGCTCCTGCGACAGGGACAACGCATCACTGAGGTGGCCGCACAGGTGGGCTTCACCTCCAGCAGCTACTTCGCCAAATGCTTCCGTGCGCGCTTCGGTGTCCTGCCCAAGGACTTCGTGAACGAGACGGAAGAGCACAGCTAATCTCAGCGGATAGTTCGCGTCAGGATGCTGTCACAGCGCGTGGGTTCGTTGGTGGTAATGAAATCCACGCCCAAGTTGTGCATCTCAATGATGTCCAATGGTTTGTCAACCGTCCAGACGTTGACAGACATCCTCAACCGATGGGCTTCTTCCACCCACTCCGGGTGCTGGCGGAAGACATTGATGTGGTAGTCGATTCCATTGATGCCTTTCTTGTGAACCTCCTCTGGTGAAAGGTCACCGCTGAGGTAGGCCACAGACGCGGAGGGCAACAGTTGGTGAATCGTCTCACAGGCTTCCATAGAGAAAGAAATATAGACGGTGCGGTCCAGGACGCCAGCTTTCTTCACTGCTTCAACGGAAGCGACGGCACAGTCACGACTGCGCTGCGGGTCGCGATGGCGTTTCACCTCCAAGACCAGGCAAGTGGGGCTGCTGGTCTTGCGCATAACTTTCAGAAGGTCTTTCAGTTCCGGCATCTTCTCGCCGTTGCTGAGCCGCAGCTTACGGCAGGCAGCGAAGGTGGTGTCCTGCACGGTAATACCCTGGAAGGTTTCGTCATGATTCACCATCACGTGGTTGTCTGTCGTCATCCAGACGTCTATCTCGGAGCCCCAGATACCCAGGTCAAGTGCCTTTTTCAAAGATGCTTTGGAGTTTTGGGCGGCACCCTCGGCACGCCAGAAACCGCGGTGGGCGATGGTCTGTGTGGGATAGCTGACGGGTTGTTCTTCCACGAGTGTTTCCCGCACCATAATGCCTTGCGGGGCATAATAATTGGAACGAGCTTCCCGGCGCCGCTCCGAGGCTGATCCGACGGAATACCCCACGGCACCGCCGGCTACGGTCCCCACAAGGGTTCCCACGTTATCTCCATGGTACCCGCCAACGATGTTTCCCAGCACACTGCCGAGCAGCGAGCCGACGGCCGCGCCGTTCACGGCACCCTCCGAGCGGTTGGAACAGGAAGAGGTGACCAGCACGGCCACAGCGAGAAAAAGTATCAGTTTCTTCATTTGTCAGGATGTATGTTTGGACTTTTGCCGCCGCAAAAGTAGTTAGTTTTCCTGACGCAGCCAAGACAAAAGTTCTGATTAATTGTTCAATTTGTCGGTTTATAGACGTTTTTTAAGAAAAAGATGGCAAGAATGGGCAGAAAAGTCGTTTCTTTGCAGTCTTGGATCAACAGAATATGGATAAATTATATAAGGTGTATCTCGCCCACCCCGAGGTTACTACAGACAGCCGTCACGTGCCCCAGGGCAGTCTCTTCTTTGCGCTGCGCGGCGAAACTTTTGACGGCAACCGTTATGCGGCACAAGCGCTGGAAGCCGGTGCTGCTGCCGCAGTCGTGGATGACCCTGCCGTTGTCCCCGACGGTGATGACCGTTACATACTGGTGCCCGACGTGCTGAAAACGCTCCAAGAGTTGGCAGCCCACCACCGCCGTCATTTCCATCATCCCGTGCTGCAGGTCACTGGCACCAACGGCAAGACGACGACCAAGGAACTCATCGCCGCCGTGCTGTCCATGCGTTACCGCGTGCTCTACACCCAAGGCAACCTCAACAACCACATCGGCGTTCCCCTGACCCTGTTGAAGCTGCGCCCACAAGAGCACGACATTGCCATCATCGAGACAGGCGCCAACCACCCGGGAGAGATTGCTGCGCTGACAGCCATCGTGCAGCCCGACTACGGTCTCATCACCAATGTGGGACGTGCCCACCTGGAAGGCTTCGGCTCCTTTGAGGGTGTGAAGCGCACCAAGGGCGAGCTGTATGACTATCTCAAGCGAAAATCCACGGCCCGCATCTTCATCAACGAGAGCAACTATGACCTTCAGGACATGCTCGTGGAGCGGGACATAGATATCGATACCGACAAATGCATCCCCTACGCCCGCGAACAGGCTCTCACCATCAACTGGTGCTGTGAAGGCGACCTCCTGGACTGCAACCCCATGCTGCAGCTCTGGTGGCGGGCACGCTATGGGCAGCAGCATGAGGTGCAGACCAGTCTCATCGGTGACTACAACCTGGACAACGTGCTGGCAGCCATCGCCGTGGGACTGCACTTTGAGGTGAGTGAGCAGGACATCAACGAGGCGCTGGCCACCTATCAGCCCAGTCTCGGGCGTTCGGAATACCGCCGTACAACCACCAACGAACTCATCATTGATGCCTACAACGCCAACCTCACTTCCATGCTGGCCGCCCTTCACAACTTCCGCAGCATCGGGCATCCCCTGAAAATGATGATTCTGGGGGATATGAAAGAGTTGGGCGCCGAGAGTGAGGAGGCCCATCTGCGCGTGGCCGCCGAGGCGCTGGCCAGTGACGCAGAGGTCATCTGGTTTGTGGGCGGTGAATTCCAGAAAGCGCTGGAACAGCTGCCTGTGCCTGCCGACGTCTTTGTGCGCACTTTCCCCGACGTGGAAGCCGTCAAGGCCCACATAGAAACAGAGAAGCCACAGGGCGCACTCATCCTCATCAAGGGCTCCAACAGCACCCGTCTGCACCAGCTGCCGACCCTGCTCTGAGGCTCCTACAGGCAAAAAATCACCTTCACCCTGCTTTCTTCGCGAAAAAATTGCGGAGAAAACACTTACATTTGGAAAGAAATCCGTACCTTTGCGCCCACATTTGTCAATAAAGCACTAATTATGACAGAAAAAAGCAACGTAGTCGGACACAAAATCAGAGGCATCCGTGAATCCAAGGGCATCTCCGTGGAGGAGATTGCCGAACGCAGTGGCTTGTCCATTGACCAAATCCTTTCCATCGAGAACGAGCAGAACCTGCCGTCCCTGGGACCGCTCATCAAGATTGCACGCGCACTCGGCGTGCGACTGGGAACATTCATGGACGACAACGACGCCCTGGGACCCGTCATCACCCGAGCCGCAGAACGCGAGCGCAACCGCAGCATCAGTTTCTCCAACGATGCCTCCGATGCCCGCAAGCACATGGAGTATCACCCGCTGGCACAGCAGAAAGCCGGACGTCACATGGAGCCGTTCATCATTGAGATTCAGCCCAGTGAGGAGAAGGAATTCAAGCTCTCGGCCCATGAGGGAGAGGAATTCATCTACGTCATGGAGGGCCAGGTGGAGATTGAGTACGGCAAGGAAAAGTACTCGCTGACAGCAGGCGACAGCATCTACTATGACAGCATCGTCAAGCACCACGTCCACGGTGCCCCCGGCCACGCTGCCAAGATCCTCGCGCTGGTGTATATTCCATTTTAATTCATAATTCATAATTCACAATTCATAATTCATAATTTGGAATGAATAATGTGAAATTAGATATGGCCGGCAGGCCATTGCCAGACCGTACATACCCCGCCGAGACGGGCAGTCAGGGTTATACACTCTTTGAACGCACGCTGGGTCAGTGGCTGGAACACTGGGCCGAGACCACGCCGGACCGCGAATACATCGTCTATAGCGACCGCGACCTGCGCTTCACCTGGAAGCAGTTCAATGAGCGTGTGGACAACCTGGCAAAAGGTCTTGTGGCGATTGGTGTGAAAAAAGGCTCCAACGTCGGCATCTGGGCCACCAACGTCCCCGACTGGCTCACCTTCCTCTATGCCACCGCCAAGATCGGCGCAGTGCTCGTCACCGTGAACACCAACTACAAGCAGAACGAGCTGGAGTACCTCTGTAAAGACTCGGATATGCACACCTTGTGCATCACAGACGGCACCTGGGACTGCAACTACGTGGATATGACCTACACGATGCTGCCCGAGCTGAAGACCTGCGAACGCGGGCACCTCAACAGCGAGCGCTTCCCCTGCATGAAGAACGTGGTCTTCATCGGCATGGAGAAGTACCGCGGCATGTACAACACTGCCGAGCTGCTGCTGCTGGGACAGAACATCGAGGACGAGGTGCTGGAAGACATGAAGCGCAACGTCTCTTGTCATGACGTCTGCAACATGCAGTACACCAGCGGCACCACAGGCTTCCCCAAGGGCGTGATGCTCACACACTTCAACATTGCCAACGATGGCTACTTCACAGGCGAGAACATGGGATTCACCCAGGCCGACAAGCTCTGCGTCTGCGTGCCGCTGTTCCACTGCTTCGGCGTGGTGCTGGCCACCATGAACTGCCTCACCCACGGCTGCACGGAAGTGATGGTGGAGAAGTTCGACCCCCTGGTGGTCTTGGCCTCCATCCACAAGGAACGCTGCACAGCCGTCTATGGCGTGCCCACCATGTTCATTGCCGAGCTCAACCACCCGATGTTCTCCATGTTTGACCTCACCTGCCTGCGCACAGGCATCATGGCCGGCAGCCTCTGTCCCGTGGAACTGATGAAGCAGGTGAGCGAGAAGATGTACATGACCATCACCAGCGTCTATGGCCTCACCGAGTCCTCGCCCGGCATGACACAGACCTGCCTGAACGACACCTTTGAGCAGCGCTGCACCACCGTGGGACGCGACTTCCCCTTCGTGGAAGTGAAGGTGCTGGACCCCGAGACAGGCAAGGAATGTCCTGTGGGCGTGCAAGGAGAGATGTGCTGCCGAGGCTTCAACGTCATGAAAGGCTATTACAAGAATCCCACAGCCACCGCCGAGGTGATTGACGAGAACGGTTTCCTCCACTCCGGCGACCTGGGCATCCGGGACGAACAAGGCTTCTACAAGATTACGGGCCGCATCAAGGACATGATTATCCGAGGTGGCGAGAACATCTATCCCCGTGAAATTGAAGAGTTTCTCTACCACATGCCAGGAGTCAAAGACGTCCAGGTGGCTGCTGTGCCATCCAAGAAATACGGCGAGGAAGTGGGTGCTTTCATCATCCTCTACGAGGGTGCCAAGATGGAACCCGAAGACGTTCGCGAGTTCTGTCGCGGCAAGATCGCCCGCTACAAGATTCCGAAATACGTCTTCTTCGTCGATGGCTTCCCCCTCACCGGCAGCGGCAAAATCCAGAAGTTCAAGCTCAAGGAACTCAGCCTGAAACTCTGTGAAGAACAAGGCATAGAAGTCATCTGATTCCCCAAAACACCGCTTGCCCGCGTCCTCATTCGTGACGCGGGCAAGCTGTTTTTTAGGGTAGTTTCAAGTTTCAGGTTACAAGTGTAACTCTCGGGGTTCCACCCGGTCCACACCCCTCTTTGAAAGAGAGGGGTCGGGGGTGAGTCTTTTAGAATGGCCCTTCCCTCCGTCGCCATAGGAGTTATGGCTCCCCTCATTGGGGCCGTAGTGACATTCAGTCACTACTTTAAAAGCCCCAATTCACCCATGCACGAGGTGGTGGTCAGTGCGGTGACAATCGCCGTGAGGATGGTGATGACGATGTCCAGAATGCGTTTCCAAGTTTCCTTTTTCATAAGTTTTTCAGTTTAGCGTTTAGTGTTGTTTGTGTTGTGGTTGATTGCGTGGATTGATGCCGTAGGCATTTGATAAGGGTTTGAAGGGTTTTATGCCGTAGGCATTTGATTGGTGTGAATGGGTTAATGCCGTAGGCATTTGATAAGGGTAGCCAGCCAATTCATTGGCTGGTAAGGTGGTCGCAAATGGAATGCGTGCCGTAGGTACGCGAGAGGGATCTGTTGTCGCGTACCTAAAGGCACGCGTTTT
>JAFZSP010000031.1 GCA_017619335.1 Bacteroidaceae bacterium | reverse complement strand
TTGTCGCGTACCTAAAGGCACGCGTTTTCCTCGCCATTGCATACCAGCCAATGAATTGGCTGGCCGCTCGGCCCAAAGGGACGCTTGACCCTTCAAGAACCCTTATCATGCCCCTACGGGGCTTTGAATTACAGTGTGTTGGCATTCTTGCGAAACTTGAGTGAATTATGAATTATTTGATAATTTTGCCGTTGCGGATGTAGAGGGCATTGGACTTGCGCTGATTGGCGGAGCGCTGGCGGACGGGACGTCCAGTCAGATCAAAGAGGATGCCGGAGGTGGCGGGACGCTGCTGTGGCACATGGATATCATCCACCTCTGGGTGGGGCTCCTGCCAGGCTTGGGCAGTGGTGGTGAGAACGTTGGCTTGTCCGATGGTGGGACGATCCATCACATAAAGGTTGGAGCTGCCGTCAGGGAAGAGTCCCACGCTTTGTGAGCCGAGGTGAGCACAGTAGGTGAGGGTGTCGGCCCAGCTGTGGTCCTGTGCAGTAAGGATGACGCTTGCTTCCTCATTGGCCAACTTGAAGCCCGTGTGCAACTGGCTGAGGCTCTCCAACTTATCTGCCCAGAGGACCAGATGACCGTGGGCGGGAATAATGGAGGAGAAAGAGCCGTCGGAAGCTGGAATCTGGAACTTCTCCGGCTTCTCTGGGTTGTCTGTGAGGAACATCCCAGCGAGGTCGATGGGGGCGTCTGTGGTATTGTAGAGTTCTATCCAGTCCTCCTTCTTGAAATAATCGTTGACAAAGATGTCGTTGCCGGCGCTGACCTCATTAATCTTCACCGGATGAGCGTCCCAAGCTTGCTTGTCGCTGGCTTCCAGTGGCTCGTAGGTGGCAATGATGCTGACGTTCCCAGTGGTGGGCAGCTCGTAGGATTCTGTGTCACAGACGATTACCTCTCCCTTCTTCCATCCGATGAAGCGGTAGCCGGCAGGGGCTGCCGCGGTGACGGTGACGGGGGCAAAGAGCTTTCCCGAGAACTGTCCTGTGGGCACCTGCAATCCATTGATGAGCAGCACTGCTTCGTCCAGGTTGGTTCCGAGCTTGACGGTCTGGGGAGACTTCAGGCGGAAGAAGGAACGCATATTCTCCACCATGGATGACTGACGGGACGATGAGAGATTGTTGCGCACCTCGTTGGCGGAGTTGCTGGGCGAACGTCCTTCTATTCTCATGGCGGGTGTCACGTAACGAACCATTGCATTGATGACTTCTGCGGCTCGTTTGGGCTCAAAGACGCTGCCGGCAACAATGCAGAACTGGTCGATGAACTGCTTGCGGAACTCATCGTTCTGTGTAAGGCGGTTAAAGAGCGTAACGAACTCTATTTCAGCGAAGATGTAGTTGTTGGGGTAAAGGTCGCTGACGCCGTAAAGCCGGTCGAAGGTCTTCCACTGCTTGTCGCTGAAGGTGTTGAAGGGTGTGCCAGTGGCAAAGGCACCGTCGGTGTCAAATACCACAAAGCGGAATCTGCCGTTGGGCTCTCCTTCGGCGTTGCGGTCACGGAAGGATTTGATGTTGTTCTGTGGCCAGTCTGTGCCGCAGATGTACAGTTCTACAGCCAGATAATTGATGAATTCCTCGATATCCAGGAGGTCACCTATCATGTTGTATGTCACAGGGTCTGTGGCGCTCTGTGCCAACGTCAGCAGTTCTTCCCAGCTGTCGCGGGTGCCAGTCTGTTGGACGTAGCCGCTGTCGGGGCTCATCTTCCACTGGTCCTGGGTGTCGGTGTCGATGCCATAGTGGGCAAAGGCGTAGTTGCGGTTGTTGGGTTCGCGCAGGTTCAGCACACCGATGTACTGTCCGTTTTCGAAGATGTGTACGGGCTTATAGGCCTGTGTCTCAATATTCAGGCCGGAGGTCTTGACGACTTCCTGGATGGCGGCATCCTTGATGCGGCAGTTGTTGTCGTTGCCGCCGTTGCGCACTTTCAGGGCTTTGTGACGCAGGAAGGGCTTGTCGTCAAAGAACTGATATTCCATGCGGTTGACGCCTTCATAGATCTTGCTGGCCTTGATGTTGAAGGAGTGCGGTGTCCAAGCGCGGCTCCATCCACCAGCGGCCTCAATGCCCACTTCCTGATTGAAGACGCTCTGGCCCTCCTCTGTGAAATATTCCATATTGACGGGTCGGTCCCAGTCCATATTCCAGTTGCACTTGCTGCTCTGACCGTTGCCTGGACGGCCGTTGCCCCTGCCTTGTACGAAGATGCCAAGTTCGTTGCCGTAGAGGTTTTCGTTGTCTGAGACAATGGAGATAACGGGCAGGGAGTAGTCCTTGTCTTTATAAATATAGGAACGTGTGACTACTGGGCTTGGAAGCTTCCCGTCCTGGAAGAGTCGCAGTCTCAGCGTGGTGGTTCGTTGGATGTCAAACTTGCCGTCTCGACTGATGTCTCCGTTGGACAGGGTGGGCGTGGAGCCGTTGGTGGTATAGCGCAGTGTGGTTCCTTGTGGAATCTCCACGTGTGCAGTGAAAGCGTCTGTGAAGAATCCTCCATTCTGGTCTATCACAGGCGGTTCCAGCCGTTGGGCAGCGAAATGAGAAGTGGCGTTGGAGGCAGCTGGTGTGGGTTCGGCGGTGTAGCCCCATGTGTCTCCGCCGTCGGTGGTGCGGGCGTAGGATACTCTGGAGATGGCTGCGGGATAGTTTGCCTGTAGCAGGATGGTGCCATCGTCGCGGGTGAGGTAGAGTGTGCCGCCGTCTGCGTCCAGTTTGAAGTTCACCATCGCGGGTGCCCAACGGGAGTAGTGGTCAAACCACAGACAGAGGAATCCGTGAGCCGGGATGGCTCCGTGACGGCTGTCTAACGGCATCTTGCGCAGGTCGGCGGGGTCGTCGGAGACGAAGAGTCCGTCCATACTGATGGCGCGGTCTGTGGTGTTATAGAGTTCTGCCCATCCGCCGTAGTTGAAGGATGGATCCACGTACATATCCACATTGGCCTGCATCACTTCATTCAGGATAATGGCGCCATCGGGTATTGGCGTGCGGACAACGGTGATAACACAGGTGGCCCGCAGGTCGCTGAATCCGTTGGCCATCTGTGCGGTGATGGTTGTGGTGCCCGTGTTGAGGGCTGTGACTTGTCCATTTTCATCCACTCTGGCCACACGCGGGTCGCTGCTGGAGTATGCCACGCTGCGGAAGGTGGTGTTCTCGGGCAGCACGGTGGCTGTGAGTTGGAGGATTTCGCCCACGTTGAGTTCCGCTTCTGTGCAATCCAGTGTGAGGCTGGTGGGCATCACTTCGTCGCCAATCCATTCCAGCCTCCAGTTGTCCATGAGCACCCAGTTGCTGTTTTGGCGCTTGGGATTGCGGATGCCTATAACCATGCTGCCGCCTTCTGGCAAGAGGGTTTCCAGCTGGTTCCAGTACTCACCTTGCTGGAAGAAGTAGGTGCCAGATTCCATATCGTTGGGGAACGCTTGGAAGCTCCAGTTCTCTCCCCAAGACATCCAGCAACCGTTGACCCACTCGCTACATTCCAGCGTGTAGATGTTGGTGACGGGTGTCTGCGTACTGTTGGCGAAGAGGATGCAACTCTTGTCGGCTGTTCCTGCGCGGCCTGCTCGCATCTGTTCATCGTTGTTGTCGGTGGGGCGGTAATAAGCTTGTACGCTCACGCGGTAACGTCCAGGCATCAGTCCTTCCAGCGTCTGAAAGATTTCCCATGTGCCGTTCCAGAACTCCTGGGCACCGCAGCGTGTGGCCGTGGAACCGGCATTGGCATTGATAGTCCATCCTTCGTTGCTGTCGTTGTCATAGTCGGGATTCTTGATGAATTCACGGGTGACGTCTGTCCACGTCTGTGCGCCGGCTTTTGTCACAAGAGCCAACAGCAGTGCGATGAAAAGTGCGACTTTTTTCATGTTGTCCGTAACAAAAAGCTCATTCTTTGATGTTGGGTTCTTCCAGTCCCAGACCTTTCTTGCGATCCACGACTTTCAGGACGAGACCGAGGACGAGTGCTGCCACTCCCAAGCAGGCGAGCATCACCAGGGGTGCCGTGTAGTTGTACTGTGTGGGGTCTGTGACACCCGGATTGGTCTTGTCCAGCACCTTGCCGATGAGGAGCGGGAAGAGCCAGAGACCGATATTCTGAATCCAAAAAATAAGCGCATAGGCGGAACCTATCACCTTGGCATCCACCAACTTGGGCACGCTGGGCCACAGGCTGGCGGGCACCAGTGAGAAACTGGATCCCAAGACGAGAATAGTCAGGTAGGCGATGATGATTCCTCCGACGGCGTTACCCTTGAAGGCGGGCAGCACGAAGGCAAAGGTCAGGTGACAGGCAATCAGCAGCAGGGAGCCCAGCACCAACATCGTGGCAGCCTTACCCTTGTGATCCACGTAACTGCCTAATATTGGCGTGATGAGCACGGCCAAGAGTGGGAACACGGCGAAGATGCTTTCTGCTGACTGGCGCATGTAACCCATGTAACAATAGGTGACGAGGGAGACGATGGAGAGTGCCAGTAAGCCGAACTTATTGGCACTTTTCTTCTGGAAATTGGAGGCGAATCCGGCAGCGGCCACCACCAACATAATCACATACTGCTCGATGGTCACGGTGCTGCTGGCCCAGAAGGAGTCGGCAGCGGGAGCTGTCAGTGTCAGGTTGCACTGGAGCATGTTCACAGCATATTTCTGGAAGGGGAAGATGGCGGAATAATAGAGCACGCAGAGCAGAGCCACGAGCCAGAAGCCACTGTCACTCAGTATCTTGCCAATATCGGAGACCTTGAAGGGGTCATCTTTCTCTTCGGCCTCGCCTGTCTGGGCGTCCAACTTCTGATCCATCACGAAATAGACGATGGTCATAATCAGAGCGATGCACATCAGCACCACGCCGAAGGCCACACTGCGGCTGACGCTCACGGCGCCGCCCAGACGGGCAAAGAACGGCGAGAAAATCATGCAGGTGGCCACACCCAGACGGGCCAGCGCCATCTCACTGCCCATGGCCAGCGCCATCTCGCGGCCCTTGAACCATTTGACGATACCTCTGGAAACAGTAATACCGGCCATCTCACAGCCGCAGCCGAAAATCATGAAGCCGCAGGCGGCGAACTTGGCAGAGGCGGGCATTCCAGTGTAGAACGGTGAGACGCCCAACTCGTCAAAGACGGGGATATAGTTCAGGTTGTTGGTGAACCAGGTCTCCAGGCTGCTGCCCATGAAGGTCTCACTGACGGCGTACCACTTGATCAAAGCGCCCACGAGCATCACGGCGGCAGAGAGCACAGCGGTGAAGCGCACGCCCATCTTATCCAGGATGATGCCTGCGAAAATCAGGAAGAAGGCAAAGACGTTCAGGAACACCTCGGAGCCTTGCATGGTGCCGAAGGCGGTGCTATCCCAGCCGCGTGTCTCCAGCATCAGATCCTTGATGGGTGAAAGAATGTCCATGAAAATGTAGCTGCAGAACATGGCCAGCGCCAGCAGCAGCAGAGCCGTCCAGCGCATGGCAGCGCTGTCACGGAGCGTTTTTTGAATTGCTTGTGTCATTGAATTGTAGTTTGTTGTTCTATATTTCGGGTGCAAAGTTACGAAAAAGATTCTACACACGGCAAGAAACTTCCAAAAAAGTGTAGAAAAGACACATTTTTCCCGACATCTGTCAAGAAAAAGCGCAAAATGTGAAAATTTTTAGCTATTGATGGGCGTTTTTTGCATGATTATGCCTACCTTTGCAGCCGATAAGTTAAAAAATGACATTTTTATGCAAGAGAATATGGCAGAAAGCACACCACTCCCCACGCCCATCAGCAAAACGATTGTCGATGGTCTGATAGACCAGCTTGGCATTCAGGACTTTGCCAAGGCTACCATTCGTGAAGTAAAGCAGGTGGCGGCAATGGCTGAGCAGCAGAGTGGGGTGGAATATATCAAAATGGAAATGGGCATCCCCGGCCTGCCCGCAGCAAGGGTGGGAGTGGAGGCTCAGGTCAAGGCGCTGCAGGACGGCATCGCCCATAGTTACCCTGATATTCAGGGTTATCCGGAGCTGAAGAAGCAGGCTTCGCGCTTCGTGAAGGCATTCATCGGTGTGGATATCGCCGCAGAAGGCTGTGTGCCCGTCAGCGGCTCCATGCAAGGAACGTTCGCTTCCTTCCTCACGTGTTCACAGGCCAACAAGGTGAAGGATACCGTGCTCTTCATCGACCCTGGTTTCCCCGTTCAGAAAATGCAGCTGCAGGTGATGGGCGTGCACTTCCGCACCTTTGATGTCTATGACCATCGTGGCCCCAAACTGCTCAGTGTATTAGAGAGTTACCTGCGCAACGGCAACATCTGCGCCATTGTCTATAGTAATCCCAACAACCCCTCTTGGGTGTGCCTCACAGAGGAGGAACTGCAGATTATCGGTGAGCTGGCCACGGAGTATGATGCCATCGTGATGGAGGACCTGGCCTACTTCGCTATGGACTTCCGTGAAGACCTGAGCGTGCCTTTCCAGCCGCCCTATCAGCCCACGGTGGCACGTTACACAGACAACTATATGCTCCTCATCAGCGGCTCCAAGGCGTTCAGTTATGCCGGCGAGCGCATCGGCGTGGTCTGCATAAGTGACGCGCTTTTCCATCGGCATTATCGTGACCTCTCTGCCCGTTATGAGGGACTGCCTTTCGGACTGGTTTTCTCCACCAGAATGTTGTATGCGCTCAGCAGCGGTACCAGCCATTCTGCCCAGTATGCGTTGGCTGCGATGTTTCGTGCAGCAGCGGATGGCGAATACAACTTCCGCGATGAAGTAAAGGTTTATGGAGAACGTGCTAAAAAGCTGAAAGAGATTTTCCTGCGTCACGGATTCCATATCGTTTATGACCGTGATATGGATCGTCCTGTGGCAGACGGATTCTACTTCACCATCGGTTATCGTGACATGACCAGCGGGCAGCTCGCGCGCGAACTTATGTATTATGGTGTCTCCGCCATCTGCCTCATCACCACTGGTTCCCATCAAGAAGGACTCCGCGTCTGCACCTCCTTCATAGAGGATCATCAGTATGAGGAACTCGACCGCCGCATGGCCATTTTCGCCGCCAACAACCAATAACCATTCACCCATTTTCATAACCCCAAACCCCCTCCTCACAAACATGAAAAAAACATTTCTCCGAAAAGTCTTGCTGGCAGTGACCCTCGTCCTCTCCAGCACAGCAGCTGTGGGACAGATTCCCGTCACCATTACCAAGGACGGCCGCGTGGAATTCGCCGGCACAGGTAATCCGAAAACCGACGACCTGATGTCCCGCATCCAACTGCACGGCTACGCTCAGGGCGGTGCCTTCTACAACAGCCGAGGCGGTGAAGACCAGAACACCTTCGAGATCAAGCGCGTGCTCTTCTGGGCCAATGCACAAATTACAGACCGCTGGTCTTTCCTCTTCATGCACGACTTCTCCAGCGTGGTGCAGGAGTTCTACACAGACTATCGCCTGACCAACAACAAGGCCCTGACCGTGCGCCTGGGACAGTTCAAGAACGGACTCTCATTAGAGAATCCCCTGTCACCCACCGCCATGGAAGCCATAGACGTGTACAGTGAGGGCGTGACCTATCTGACGGGCTGCGGCAGTGACCCCCTGATGGGCGTGCAGTATGGTCGTGACCTGGGACTCTCGCTCTTTGGACAGACAGATAACGGCAAGCTCCGCTATGAGCTTGAAATCATGAATGGACAGGGTATCAACAAGAAGGACGGCAATAAGGATAAGGATTTCATCGGTCGTCTGGAATACCGCCCCGTGCAGGGATTGAACCTGGTGGCAACAGGGCAGTTGGGTCGTGGCCATGCCATTGCCAACTCTCCCTACACAGACATCGTGGCCGGCCAAAACTACAAGCGCAACCGCTGGACAGCAGGCTTCGATTATAAAAGCAAAGCCTTCAACCTTCACGGCGAATACCTGGAAGGCTGGGACGCCGACAACCACAGCTGGGGCGCTTATCTGACGGGTGCTGTGCCTCTGGGCAAGACGAAGGTGGATTTCGTGGGCAGCTATGATTTCTTCAACTTCAACACCTCTCGCGGCCTGGACCAGCACAAGGCTATCGCCGGCTTCCAGTACTGGTTCTTTGGCAAGTGCCGCCTCCAGCTGCAGTATGTCTATAAGAACGCCTATCTGGAGGGCGGTCATTTTGTTCACGGCGCCAACCACGCTGTGATGTGTCAAATGCAAATTCGCTTCAATTAAATTGTCAATTGTAAATCGTCAAATTGTAAATAGCAAGTCGTGTTTATCAAGATTCTCCTGACCATCATCTTCCTGGCCGTGATGGTAGGCGTGGGACTCTACTCCCGCAAGCAGGCCAGCTCCGTCGAGGGATTCGTCCTCGGCGGTCGTAACGTGGGCCCCTGGCTGACCGCCTTTGCCTACGGCACCTCCTATTTCTCTGCTGTCGTCTTCGTGGGCTATGCTGGTCAGTTCGGCTGGCGCTACGGCCTCTCCAGTGCCTGGATCGGCATCGGTAACGCCGTGATAGGCTCGCTGTTGGCGTGGATTATCCTGGGACGTCGCACCAAGCTGATGACGCAGCACATCGAGAGCCGCACCATGCCCGACTTCTTCGGCACACGCTACGCCAGCCAGAGCCTCCGAGTCGTCGCCAGTGTCATCGCTTTCGTCTTCCTCATTCCCTACACCGCCGGCGTCTATAGCGGCATCTCACGTCTCTTCGAGATGGGCTTCAACATCCCCTATGAGTACTGCGTGGTCATCATGTCCATCCTCACCGCTGTGTATGTCATCCTTGGCGGTTACAAGGCTACTGCCATGAACGACTTCATCCAGGGGATCATCATGCTCTTCGGCATCGTCACCGTCATCGCTGCTGTGCTCAATGCCCAGGGCGGTCTCACTGCCGCTGTGGAGAAGCTGGCTGCATTACCTTCCGATGCCGACCCTGCTGTCAATGGCGGCTTCGCATCCCTCTGGGGACCAGACCCTTGGGGATTGTTGGGAGTCGTCATCCTGACCTCCCTCGGCACCATGGGTTTGCCGCAGATGGTGGGCAAGTTCTACAGCATCACAGATGAGAGTGCCATCCGTCGCGGCACCATTATTAGCACCATCTTCGCTTTCATCGTCGCAGGTGGCTGTTACTTTCTCGGCGGCTTCGGACGACTTTATGATCCCGTCATCAACGAGGTCACAGGCCGCATTGCCTTTGACTCCATCGTGCCCGCCATGCTCGTGACGCTGCCCGATGCCCTCATTGCACTCGTTGTGCTTCTTGTCCTTTCGGCATCCATGAGCACGCTGGCCTCCCTCGTGCTGACCAGTTCCTCCACGATGACCCTTGACCTCATCTATCGTGACAAGAAAGCCCAGCCAGGCGAGGTGGAGGAGGGTAGCATCGATGATGTCGTGGCAGAGAAGATCGAGCGTCGCAAGGTCGTTGTCATGCGTGTCCTCATCGTCTTTTTCATCGTCATCTCACTGATGATTGCCCTCAATCCTCCCACTTTCATTGCACAGCTCATGGGCATTTCATGGGGCGCACTGGCCGGAGCATTCCTCGCTCCCTTCATGCTGGGTCTCTACTGGCGTGGCGTCACTCCCGCTGCTGTCTGGGCCTGCTTCATCTGGGGCGTGGGACTCACCGTCATCAATATGCTCCTGGGCAACCCCATCAACCCCATCAATTGCGGTGCCATCGCCATGCTCGGCGGCTTCCCGGTGGTTCTCCTCACCAGTCTCGTCACCCCCAAGATGCGGCACGAAGACGTGAACGACATGTTCTCCTGCTACAAGAAGTAATAACACCACAGGCAGGGGTAAAGTCCCCAGGGACGTCCGACCACAGGCAGGGGTGCAACCAGTCCCGAAGGGACGTCCGACAACAGGCAGGGGTGCAACCCCTGCTACCAGTGAATGGGGGTACAAACCCCGAAGGGGTGAAAGAGCGCCATTTTCGTTCTGTCACCCCTTCGGGGTTCGTGTGGTTTCGCCGCTCGATGCAGGGGTCAAGACCCCTGCCTGTGGTCTGTCACCCCTTCGGGGTTCGTGTGGTTTCGCCGCTCGATGCAGGGGTCAAGACCCCTGCCTGTGGTCTGTCACCCCGTCGGGGTTTGTGTGGTGCTGCGGCCGTTAGCAGGGGTCAAGACCCCTGCCTGTGGTCTGTCACCCTTTGGGGTTTTACTTGCGAAACTCCGGACCGTTTTAACGTAATAATGAAGAGAAAAGAAGAAGGGCCTCACTCACGTGAGACCCTTTCTTGTGTGTTTCCTGTTGATGTTCGAGCAGGAATGGCGTGCTGTAAATTATTCAGCAACGACTTCAGCAGCGGCTTCAGCAACACTGTCAACGACGACCTCAACGACGCTGTCGCAGACTTCTTCAACGGCCTCGCAGCAAGCGCTGTCTTCAGCCTCAGTGTTAGCTGCGGTCTGACCACCGCAAGAAGCGAATGAGATAGCCATAGCGGCTACGAACATAAATGCAACCTTTTTCATTTTCTTTTTTGCTTTTTAATTCTGTAAAACAATCATTTTGCTTTTAAAACCGGTGCAAAGGTACGGACTTTTTTTGGAAGTTGTATCATTTTTTGCAACTTTTTTTCATCTTTTTTTGAACTTTTTTTTGCCTTTTTCTGCAACTATCAATGAATCAGTTGTTTGTGGAAATGTTAAAAAATGCCATTTTTTTGGCCGAACGAGCTTTTTGCACTATCTTTGCACAAAATTTAGCGCAAATGCACATTTTCAACGCTTCAAAAACAGGTATTCTGTGACCCAAGAAAACTTCCTTAAAGATAAGCGTGCCGCCTACTTCACACTGGGCTGCAAACTGAACTTCGCCGAGACCTCCACCATCGCCCGTCGGTTGGCAGAGGCCGGGGTGCAGACGGCGCGGCGCGGTGAGCTGGCAGACATCTGCATCGTCAACACGTGCAGCGTCACCGAGGTGGCCGACCACAAGTGCCGTCAGGCCATCCACAAGCTGGTGCGCCAGCATCCGGGGTCGCTGGTGGTGGTGACGGGCTGTTATGCCCAGCTGCAACCCCGGCAGGTGGCCGCCATCGAGGGCGTGGATCTGGTGCTGGGGCAGAATGAGAAAGGCGATGTGCTGCGATACATAGAGGAGCGTCTGCCGATGCTGCCCGAGGAACGCCGACTGGTGGCCCACGAGTACCACGCAGCACAGCGTGTACAAGATATCACGCGGTTTGTGCCGTCTTGTTCCTGTGGCGAGCGCACCCGTTACTTCCTGAAGGTGCAGGACGGCTGCGACTATTACTGCACCTACTGCACCATCCCCTTTGCCCGTGGCCGCAGCCGCAACGGCACCATCGCCGACTTGGTGGCGCAGGCGCGTGAAGCCGCCGCTGACGGAGGCAAGGAAATCGTGATCACGGGCGTGAACATCGGAGATTTCGGTCGCTCCACGGGCGAGACGTTCCTGCAACTGCTGCAGGCACTGGACGGGGTGGAGGGCATCCAGCGTTACCGCATTTCCAGTATCGAACCCAACCTGCTGACGGAGGAGGTGTTGCAGTTCTGTGCCGGCTCGCGGGCTTTCATGCCTCACTTCCACATCCCCCTGCAGTCCGGCTCGGACGAGGTGCTGCGACTGATGCACCGCCGTTATGACACAGCGTTATTCTATAATAAGGTATCGCGCGCGCGTGAACTGATGCCGGACTGCTTCATCGGAGTGGACGTGATCGTGGGCACGCGTGGCGAGACGGCTGCACTCTTTGACGAGGCGGAGCGTTTCATCCAGCAACTGCCTGTCTCACAGCTGCATGTGTTCTCCTACAGCGAACGTCCAGGCACTGCCGCATTGCACATTCCGCACGCTGTTTCCCCACAGGAGAAGCACGAGCGCAGCCAGCGACTGCTGGCCATCAGTGACCAGAAACTCGCAGCGTTCTATGAGCGCTTCATGGGCACCACGCGTCCCGTCCTGCTGGAACACTCGCGCACGCCCGGCCTCTATAACGGCTTCACAGACAATTACATCAAAGTGGAATACCGAGGGGACCAATCCCTCGACAACCAAATCATCCCCCTGCGGCTCACGGGCGAGATAATGAAAAATGAAAAATGAATAATGAAAAATGAATAATGAAAAACTCAACTTTCGCAAGTATGCTAATGAGCTGTAATTCAAAGCCCCAGCGGGGCGTAATAGGGGTTGCCCAGCGGAAAGGCAAGCCCCAGAGGGGCGTAATAGGGGTAGCCCAGCGGAAAGGCAAGCCCCAGCGGGGCGTAATAGGGGTTGCCCAGCGGAAAGGCAAGCCCCATCGGGGCTTAATAGGGGTAGCCAGCCAATTCATTGGCTGGTATGCAATGGCGGGGAAAACGCGTGCCTTTAGGTACGCGACAACAGATCCCTATCGCGTACCTACGGCACGCATTCTGTTAACTGACACATTACCAGCCATTAAAATGGCTGGCTACCCTTATCAAATGCCTACGGCATAAAACCCTTCAAACCCTTCTCAAATGCCTACGGCATAAAACCCTTCAAACCCTTATCAAATGCCTACGGCATAAAACCCTTCAAACCCTTCTCAAATGCCTACGGCATAAAACCCTTCAAACCCTTATCAAATGCCTACGGCATAAAACCCTTCAAACCCTTATCAAATGCCTACGGCATAAAACCCTTCAAACCCCATCAAATGCCTACGGCATTACTAACGAAACTTGAATAAATGATAGAAGAATCGTGAAGACTGCAATCGTCATACTCAACTGGAACGGGGCACAGATGCTGCGCCGCTTCCTGCCTTCCGTCCTGGAACACACGCCAGCGGAGGAGGCCACCGTCTTCGTGGCAGACAATGGTTCCTCAGACGACTCACTGGCGGTGCTGGCAGCGAAGTTCCCGCAGGTCGGCGTCATCCGTCTGAACCGCAACTACGGCTTTGCCGAAGGCTACAACCTGGCTTTCTCGAAAGTGGATGAAGACTTTGAACTCTACCTGCTGCTGAACTCCGACATTGAGGTTACTGCCGGCTGGCTGCAGCCGCTGAAGGACTATATGGCAGCGCACCCCGACGTGGCAGCCTGCCAGCCCAAGCTCCGTGCCCACCACACGCCCACACACTTCGAGTATGCGGGTGCTGCCGGCGGCTTCATAGATGCGCTGGGCTATCCCTTCTGTCGCGGTCGCCTCTTCGAGACGGTGGAAGAGGATCGCGGGCAGTATGACAGCGTGGCCGACGTCTTCTGGGCCACGGGCGCTGCGCTGCTCATACGTTCAGATGCCTATTGGGAGGCTGACGGGCTGGACGAACGTTTCTTTGCCCATCAGGAGGAGATAGACCTGTGCTGGCGTCTGCGTTCCCGCGGATACAAAATCGTCTGTGTGCCAGCGAGTACGGTCTATCACGTGGGTGGCGGCACGCTGCCCAAGGAGAACCCGCGCAAGACCTTCCTCAACTTCCGCAACAACCTGCTGCTGCTCTACAAGAACCTGCCCGAGCGCCGTCTGCACCGCGTGTTGTTCATCCGTTTCTGGCTGGACGCACTGGCCTCCCTCGTCTTCCTCATGAAGGGTGAGTGGCGCAGCTTCCTGGCCGTCTGGAAGGCGCATAGCGAGTTCTGGCGCATCCACAACGACTTCTTTCTCGACCGCCTGCACAACCTCTCTGTCACCGTCTTGGACCCGATTCCCGAACAGTACAGCGGCAGCCTCCTGGTGGCCTATTACCTGCGGAGGTTGCGCACCTTCGATGCACTACGCATCAGGTAATACCTTTCCTCAGCCTCCCCGCCGTCTGGCGGTTCTTGCCGTCGCGCCGGATGGAGACGTGAATCCAGGTGGTGCCCTTGCTGTCCCGCTCCAGGAAGAGCTGGTCAAAGGGGCAGTGGTCCATAATCCACTTGTACCAGGATAGTAAAGAAGCAGCTTTGGAATCCTCCCCCCTTGGGGGGAGATAGAGGGGGGCTATGTCTGCCGCCTCGCCCTTCGTGTGCTGACTATTCCTGACGCCGCCCACCGCCTCATTGAGGGGTGGGCTGCGGTATCCGCTGGTGATGATCACGGGGGTGTCGAAGGCCTCGCGCAGAGGCTCCAGCACTTGCTCACAGAGGTAGCGGATGTTGGGGATGAGTGCCTGGGGCACGTGATTGTCAATGTGTTGGCGCTCGGCAGTGGCGGAGCGCTCAAACTCTTCAAGGGTAAAATGCTTTGTCAGTTTCATGTTTCAAGTTTCAAGTTTCAATTGTAAATTGTAAATTGTGAATTGTGAATGTAGCGGTGTAGCGGTGTAGCGGTGTAGCGGTGTTCACATGACCATTCGGTTTGTCTTCCGATATTTGGTCTTGGTGGTTCCATTCTGTTTGAACTCCCCGATTTTCTCGGCCAAGCCGTCTTTGACGAGGCGGCAGGCCCTGGTACGGGCAGTACTGTCCTTGTCTATCCCGAAACAGCGCATGACATCCTCCGTGGTGAACACCTTCGGCAGTCGATTGAAAGCCACTTTGGTCTTCGGGCGGGGGCTCCCGTGATTGGCCGTGTCCTCGCGCATCCGTTCCTCAAAGTATCTCTCTGCCATGGCTCCGAAGAAGTGATGCTGGCAGATCAGCTGGATGTTTGTGACGAGCTCCACCAGTTGCCAGTCCACATCGTCGGTCTCGAACTCGCCGCACCAGAACTCTCCCTCCTGGTGCAGCTCGTCCCAGTGTCGCATAACGATGAAGGGTGTGGCGAAGTTGATGCCGTGGTAGGCACAGCGTTTCAGCAGGAGTTCGTCGGCCTCGGAGTCGTTCTCCTTGGCATCCTCCATGCGGCGTGCTGTCCAGTCGTAGAGCTCGTCCATGAGTTTGTCAAATGGCAGGATGCCCTTCATGTGGTCGAGCTTATAGGCCCATTCTTTGAGGCGCTCATCGCTCTCATAATCCACCGCGGACGCTCTCTCCAGCATCTGGAATCTGGACGATGGCAGCGGGATGGTGGACAGTCGTGTAGAAAGTCCGCTGCCGAAGTTGCTGTCGTTCACCATTTTGTGCAGTGCCAGCGGCGTGCCCGTGAAGATGAAGTTCCAGGTGACGTAGAAGTTCTGGAACACGCTGTCCACGTTGGAGTAGGCCTGTCCGTCCTCCTCGTTGTGGAAGGCTTTCAGCTGCATGCTCTGCTTGTCGATGTAGGCGCCGCCCTTCTGCAGGGACAGTGTGTTGTCCAGCTCGGTGTCGAAGGTGAGCATGTGCAGCTGCATCTCCTCGCCATCCACCACCTCCACGGCGTTCACCATGTCCTGGATGAACTGGGCGTTGGAGGTGCGTGCAGGGTGGATGCGCACGATGACCTTGGGTTTCTTGGGTTTCTCCTTGTTGGCGCCCTTGGTCTTCATCAGTTCGCGGTAGGCGTTGATGGCATCCCTGCCGACCTTGTCGGCCTCCACGATGGGTGCCGCCAGCAGCTTGTAGAGACGGGTGGCGAAGGACTTTCCGCTGGCGGGGTCTCCGATGATGAGCGTGCAGTTGTTCAGTCGTCGCTTTTCCTCGGGACGGTAGTAGAAGCGGTAGAAGCAGCGCGTCATCAGCGTCATCATGAATCCTCCTGCCACGAAGAACGCCGCCGTGAACTGATTGCGTTTCAGGCCCTTGAAGACATCTTTGAGGATGGGATAGTGAGCCGTCATCGCCTCCAGTCTGTTGCCCCATTCGTCGAGGCATTGTGCCATCTCGTCCTCCTTCTGGCGTGCCGACGTCGCCTGAGTCTGATCTTGCGTGAGTTCCTTAAACGTCTGGTCGGTGACTGCCAGGATGGCCTCCTGCATCGCCTTGCTCGGCGCCTGGGTGAGATATTTCTTCTCGCGCTCGGCCATTCGCTCGGCAGCGCTGGCCACAGTCTGTTCCACGTTCTCGTTTCTTTCCTGGATGATTTCCTGCACCCAGGGCTGAGCCTTG
>JAFZSP010000030.1 GCA_017619335.1 Bacteroidaceae bacterium | reverse complement strand
GCTAAAGTAAGCCTGACAGTACTTGTCGGTGTTGTCACCGATGATCTTCACGGAGTTCTTGTTGGCACCCACAGTACCGTCGGCACCCAGACCGTAGAACTTGGCCTGGAACATGCCGGCACCACCGAGAGCAATTTCCTCCACAGCGGGAAGGCTGGTGAAGGTCACGTCATCCACAATACCGATGGTGAAGTGGTTCTTGGGCTCGGGCAATGCGAGGTTGTTGAACACGCTGATAATCTGAGCGGGAGTGGTGTCGTGAGAACCAAGACCGTAACGGCCACCGACGATGAGAGGACGATTCTCCACATCGTAGAAAGCATCCTTCACATCGATATACAGAGGTTCGCCGGTAGCACCGGGCTCCTTCGTGCGGTCGAGCACAGCGATGCGCTTCACACTCTTGGGCACAGCAGCAAGGAGGTGCTTGACGGAGAAGGGACGGTAGAGGTGAACAGAGATCATACCGACCTTCTGGCCGTTGGCGTTCAGGTAGTCAATGGCTTCGCGGGCAGCATCTGTGGCAGAACCCATGAGGATAATCATGCGGTCGGCATCCTTGGCACCGTAGTAGCTGAAGAGGTGGTACTCGCGGCCGGTAATCTTAGAGATCTCGCCCAGATACTTCTCAACCACTTCGGGAACTGAATCATAGTAGGGGTTGCAAGCCTCACGGTGTGTGAAGAAAGTCTCGGGGTTCTCAGCAGTACCGCGGGTGATAGGACGCTCGGGCGACATAGCACGATCGCGGAAACGCTTGATGTACTCTTCGTTCACGAGGGGACGGATGTCCTCCTGATCCATGAGCTCAATCTTGTGATACTCGTGAGAGGTGCGGAAGCCGTCGAAGAAATTCACGAAGGGCACCATCGTCTCAAGAGAAGCCAGGTGAGCCACAGCGGTGAGGTCCATAACCTCCTGCACGCCACCTTCGCAGAGCATGGCGAAACCAGTCTGACGGCAAGCCATCACGTCCTGGTGGTCACCGAAGATACAGAGGGAGTGAGAAGCGAGGGTACGGGCGCTGACGTCGAAGACGCAGGGAATCAACTCACCAGCAATCTTGTACATATTGGGGATCATCAGCAGAAGACCCTGAGAAGCGGTAAAGGTGGTGGTCAAGGCACCAGCCTGCAGTGAACCGTGAACGGCACCGGCAGCACCAGCCTCGGACTGCATTTCCTGAACAGAGACGGTCTGGCCCCAGAGGTTCTTGCGACCACGGGCAGCCCACTCGTCAACATGCTCCGCCATAGGCGAAGACGGGGTGATGGGGTAGATAGCTGCTACCTCGGAGAACATGTAACTCACATGAGCTGCAGCCTCGTTGCCATCACAAGTGATAAATTTTTTTGTTCTTGCCATAAGTGAAAATATAAAGGTTTGTTTTCGATTTTAAATACTATCTTTAAAGAAACTGCCTCTAAGCGGGCGCAAAGGTAAGGAAAAATACTGAGATTGCAAAGCAGAGTTGGCAAAAAAGTGTGAAGAATACATTTTTCTGTTCATTTTCTGCGTTTTGGGGACAAGCTTGGCCCCATTCAGTACAAGAATCCGAAGAGCCAGAGCGGTATTATCTGGTCGTGTCCCCGCTCCAATGCAGCGTGTGCATAGAAGACATCCGGTGCTGGACGACGGGGGTCTTCCAGGCAAACGCGGAAGTATTTTCCATCCACCAGGAAGGTATTGACACGATCCCCAATCCGCACATCATGATAGGCCCAGAGGGCATTCTGGAAGAAGGTTTCCATGATGTCTATCTCCTCCATGCGATTGGGGTAGATGGCATACATCAGGTTGCTGTTGTGCATCATGATGCGTGCGGGTTTCTTGGGAAATGCCTCACCAGGATGATAAATCATGTTCAGCAGGCGGGCATCAGAGAGGTACTTGATATAGTTCATCACGGTGGCGCGACTGGTTTCTATATCCAGTGCCAGCTGACTCACATTGGGAGCTGAGGGACGCTCAACAGCTAAGAGGTACAGCAGTTTCTTCAGCTTCGTCAGGTATTTCAGTTCCACCTGTTTGATGAGCAAGATATCCACTTCTATCATCATATTCATGGTCTTCAACAGGTTCTCGCTGAAGTTGCGTTTCTCTAAGAAGAAAGGATAGAAGCCGTGATGCAGATAGCTCTGCAGGAAATTGAGGGGATTGACTTTGGAGAGGACTGCGTCGGCTATCTCTTGATGATTGCTCACAATATCCTGTAAGGTACAGGGGGCGAACTGATTACCAGTCTTCAGGTTCAGAAACTCACGGAAGGAGAAGCCGCGCAGGTTGTAGCTTTTGACAAGTCCTCCGATTTCAGGATTTTCCTCCTTCAGACGCATCACACTGGACCCTGTGAAGACAATGCGCAGACCAGGGTTCTCATCGTGACAACGACGCAGTTCGGCACTCCAGTTGGGCTGCTTGAACACTTGGTCTATGAGCAACACCTGACCACCCATGGAACGGAACTCGCGGGCGAAGTCGGCAAGGCCCTTTCCCTGAAAATAGAAGTTGTTCATATTGATGTACAGGCATCTGCGGCTCCGCACATCAAAATTGTCACGCGCATACTGCAGTAGAAACGACGTCTTGCCCACGCCCCTGGTACCTTTGATGCCAATAAGTGGCTGTCGCCAATCTATCTCATCCATCAAGGCACGGCGGACAGGCAAGTCCAGGTGATCTACCAAATAAGCATGAGTTCTGAAGAAAGAATCCATAATAAACAACGGTTTACGGCGGCAAAGTTAGTCATTTTTCGTGAGAGTGGCACAATAACGGCCATCTTTTTTTCCTAAAACGAAGGTTGCAGTCTCATTTTCTTGCATTTTTCGCTGCATTTGCAGAGCCACCCAACCCATCGTTATCCGCAGATTCATCTCCACAAAGGGATGCACCTGAAACTTGAAACCAGAATCCTGAAACTTGAAACTTGAATCCTGAGACTCCACAATCATCATATCTATTCCGAGAGGGCCAGTGTACCATGCAGGGAAACCTGCCGACGTGAGCAACTCTTCAAGATGGTGACGGAGGTCATGCAGCAGGGAGAGAGAAACCGAAGCAGACAAGCGGCGCTCTTTCTCTGCTTCCGAGGCCACGAGGTTTCCACGATACACACCACCCTCTGTGGTGGAGAAGAGCGAGAGTCCCTCATAACGCACACGCCCTCCTTCTGCCCAAAACTCCATCGCGAAATCCTGTACCTTATTATATAAAGGCTCCACTTCCACCCCACCCTGTCGCTGCAGGATACGACGAATCCACGAAATATCTTTCTCGGAGAGTTGGCCTGTGACCGGATGCACCCCTCGTCCGCTTCCGCTCCACGGCGCTTTCAGCATGACTCGTGAGCCATCGGCAGCAATGGCGCTGAGAACCTCCGCCTCTGATTCACACCACACAGATTCCCCCACGAGGGAACCACTGCGGAAAGGTTCCGACCACGTTGCACGCAGTTGATGGAGAAGACGGACTGCCGTCTGCCGGGAAGCAAAAGCCCTAAAGTCAGCCATCTGTTGAGCCGTTGGCAAACAGTCCTCCGACACTCCCGCCTCCCGCAACAGTCTCACCATCAGCGGACTCCAGCCCCAAGGAAGCACGCCCCTGTCTTGCCACCAACGAGACAAGTCACATAAGTCGTCGGCCATCTGCATGGCAGAGGCCGGCGGCGTGTAATGAGGGTCGTTGGCAGCCAGTGCCAAATCATTCCAAGGGTTGAAGAGGGGCAGAGGCAACGTTACAGGATTCGAGTTGCTGGTTTCAAGCATTACATGGCGAAAGCATTGAAACCGCCATCCACTACGGCCACCGTGCCTGTGACGAAACGAGAGGCATCGGAGATGAGATAGTGGATGGTGCCGCAGAGTTCCTCGGGTTCTCCCATGCGTCCGAACGGAGTCTGACGAATCACATCCTGTCCTCGCTGGGTGAAGCTGCCGTCCGGATTGGTCAACAAAGAACGGTTCTGCTCTGTGATGAAGAAGCCGGGAGCGATGGCGTTCACACGGATGCCCTCACCAAACTTCTTGGCACATTCCGTAGCCATATAAGCGGTAAAGTTGCTGATGCCCGCCTTGGCGGCAGCATAACCACAGACCCGCGTCATAGGACGAAAAGCTGCCATCGACGAGAAGTTGACAATGGCACCCTTGCCCTGCTCCACCATGGGACGCAGGAAGACTTGCGTGGGAATGACGGTTCCCGTGAGGTTCAGGCTCAGCACGGTCTGGAACTGTGCGGGATCCAGGTCAAAGAAGGTCTTGTCCGGAGCAATGGTGGCACCCGGCTGATTGCCGCCTGCGGCATTCAGGAGGGCATCCACCCGACCGTACTTTTTCAGGATGTCGTCACAGTTCTGCTGCACAGCGGCTTGGTCCAGGACGTTGGTGGTGAGGAACATAGCCTCGCCGCCGTTTGCACGGATGTCTGCCACGATGGCTTCACCTACTTCGGCCTTGCGACCAAGGATAACTATTTTGGCACCTTCCTGTGCCAGATACTTGGCAATAGCGCGACCCAGCACGCCAGTGCCACCTGTGATGACAACGACGCGGTCTTTGATATCGAAGAGATTATTCATGAGTGAAAGAATGTAATTTAATGGGATTCATGGGCGAGGGTGGCGAGGACGCCTTGCATCTGTGCCATTGCGAACATACGACCGAGGAAGCTGTAGCCGGCATTGTAACCTCGCGTCTCGTCGCCCAACATTGTCTTGCCGTGATCCACGCGGAAGGGGAGTGGCCCGTGGGGGTGTCTTTGTCTTTCAAAAATCTTACAGAGTTCAACCAAATCGGCGCGACCACCCAAGTGGCTGGCCTCGGTGAAGTCGCCGTTGGGGAAGATGTGACAGGAGCGCAGGTGGACAAAATGGGTGCGGGGTGCAAACTCGCGCGCCATCGCCACCACATCGTTATACGCACCTGCAGAGAGACTTCCCGCGCAGAAAGTCAGGCCGTTATGAGGATTCGGCACAGCATTGAGGAACCATCGAATGTCCTCTGCGGTGCGAACAATACGCGGCAGTCCGAGAATGGGAATCGGCGGGTCATCGGGATGGACACACAGATTGATGTCACATTCATCACAGACTGGCATCACGGCTTCGAGGAAATACTTCATATTCTGCTGCAGCTGCGCCTTGTCGATGCCCTCGTACTTCGCCAGCAACTGATGGAACAGCTCCAGGGGAGCCTCGTCGTCCTCATGGAAGTTGCCGCTGACGAATCCCTGGGTCTTGATAACGATGTTTTCCACCAGTTGGTGGTCACGCTCGGGGGTCATCTCCTTAGCCAGTTCGTCGGCCTCGGCAAGGATGTCTCTCCCCTCGCCCACTCCTTCGGGGAAGCGGAAAGCAGCCCACTCCTCGCGTGCGCCTTTCCTCTTTAATATATTAATGTCGAAGTAAGCGAATTCCGCATAAGAGAAGTAGAGGTTCGAGGTTCCGTCTTCATTGGGATGCAACAAGTCTGTACGCGCCCAATCCAGCACGGGCATGAAGTTGTAGCACACGGTGTTGACACCTTCTGCTGCCAGGTTCCGAAGGCTCTGCCGATAGACTTCCAGCTGCTGTTCACGGTCGGGTCCACCATACTTGATGGTCTCTGTGACAGGAAGACTTTCCACTACGCTCCAGCGGAGACCGTAGCTTTCTATGTATTCCCGCAGGTCACGGATCTGCTCACGGGTCCATACTTCTCCAAGAGGCACGTCATGCAAGGCGGTCACGATACCTTCCACACCTATCTGACGCAGCATCGAAAGCGTGATTTTGTCCTTCTTACCAAACCAACGCCAAGTTTTTTCCATATAGTTTCAAGTTTCAGGTTTCAAGTTTCAGTGTTTATAGTTCAACTTTCTTGTAACGCGGCACAAGGGTCTTCATGCAAGCCCACGCAATGAGGTAGGCCACAGCGCAGTAGCAGAAGATAATCATGTAACCGGCCTCCAAGCCCTCGAACCCGAGGAAGTGGAAAGCGGAGCCGAGTCCTTCTGTGTAGTCGAAGAGCCACCCTGCACCCATGTTAATGGCGAAGGAGGCAATACCTCCCGTCATGGTTCCTATTCCCGTGATGGTGGCAATGGCGCTCTTGGGGAACATATCGCCCACTGTGGAGTAGAGGTTCGCCGACCAAGACTGGTGTCCCGCCCCTGCCAAACCAATGATGACAGCCGGCCACCAGGCACTGACCTGTCCCAAGGGCTGTGCGAAGAGGGCAAAGACGGGCAGGAAGGCAAACATCAGCATCGCCCGCAGACGACCCGAGTAGGCTTCCATTCCACGCCGTTCGATGAAGAACTTGGGCAGGTAGCCGCCAGCGGCAATGCTGACAATCGTCACAATCAGATAGACCACGAAGATGAGTGTGGCACCCATCGCTGAGTCACTGCGATAGCCGTACTGGACGCTGAAGTAGGCAGGTGCCCAGAACAGCAGGAACCACCACACGCCGTCGGTGAAGAACTTGCCACAGATGTAACTCCAGGTGTGACGCAGCAGGAAACATTTCCAGATGGGGATGCCGGCCTCCTTGGGCTGTTCGTCTGCGGCGGCTTCGCTGGGCGCAATCGTTTCATCCTGATTGATATAGGCCAATTCGCCCTGATTCACATGCTTGCTCTTCTCGGGTTTGTCATACATGAAATACCAGAAGCCCATCCAGAGGAAGCCCAGACCGCCAATGATGATGAAGGCCCACTCCCAACCGTAGGCTCGTGCCAGGAAAGGAATGCTCACAGGAGCCACCAGTGCTCCCACAGAAGCACCGGAGTTGAAGATACTGGTGGCCAGGGCGCGGTCTTTCTTGGGGAAGTATTCGGCAGTGACCTTGATGGCGGCGGGGAAGTTACCGCTCTCACCGATGGCGAGCACCATGCGGCACACCATGAAGAGCCACACACTGGTGGACGAGATGGCTGCCGCCATCGCACTACCCTGCTCCACCAGCCGCAGTGCCTCCACGCTTTCCAGTCCGTGGATGTGCATCGTCAGCCAGCCGCAACCTGCATGGAGACAGGCACCCAAGCTCCAGACGAAGATGGCGATGAGATAGCCTTTCTTGGTGCCCACCCAGTCGATGAACTTGCCGGAAAAGAGGCTCACAAAGGCGTAAAAGAGTGAGAAGGCGGCGGTGATGTCGCCATAATCGGAGTTTGTCCAGTGGAACTCGGGAGCGATGAAGTCCTTCCACGTGAGGGACAGCACCTGACGGTCCAGATAATTCACAGTGGTGGCGACAAAGAGCAAGCCACACAGCCACCAGCGCCAGTTACTATTCTTCATAGTCCAAAGTATTGTTTAGCATTGTTATAACTGATGTCCTCCACCATCTGACGGAGTCTCTTCTCCTCATAACCTGTGAACGGCAGGAGTCCGTTCTCCACGTCGTTGCCCAGTAGGTTACAGAGCGTGCGACGGAAGTACTCGTGACGCGGATAGGAAAGGAAGCTGCGGGAATCTGTCAACATTCCCACGAAACGGCTGAGCAGCCCCAGCAGTGAGAGGCTGTTCATCTGACGCTCCATCCCGTCCTTCTGATCCAGGAACCACCATCCGGAGCCCCACTGGATCTTTCCTGCCACACTGCCATCCTGGAAGTTTCCTAACATGGTGGCCACCATCTCGTTATCAGCGGGATTGAGGTTGTAGAGGATGGTCTTGGTCAGGTGTCCTTCATTGTCCAGGAGGTCCAGGAAGCGGCTCATGGAGCGTGCCGTCTGCCACTGTCCGATGCTGTCAAAGCCCGTATCCGGCCCCAGCTGACGCATCATGCGGCTGTTATTGTTGCGCATGGCACCATAGTGGAACTGTTGTGTCCAACCGGCCTCGTAGTCCTGCACAGCAAAGATATAGAGCATAGCGCTCTTGAACTTGCGGATTTCCGTGAGGGTCAGTTCCTCTCCATCGTACACCTTATTAAATATAACGTCGATTTCGGTGTCTGTATAAGGCTCTGCATAGAATTCCTCCAGCCCGTGGTCGCTGAGTCGGCTGCCCTCTGCGTGGAAGAAGTCATGACGCCGCTGCAGGGCATCCACGAAATCTGCAAAGGTGCGGATATCCACATCAGCAGCAGCACCCAGACGCTCCACGTATTTTCTGAAAGCCTCGGGAGACTCCACAGCCATCGCCTTGTCGGGTCGCCAGGCTGGCAGCATTTTGGGCGATTTACAATTTGACGATTTACAATTTACGATTTCTTCCGCGTAAGCACGGTGGTGGTGCAGGTCATCCACGGGGTCGTCTGTGGTGCAGACCACCTCCACCCCGTAACGTCTCATGAGGCCTCGGGCGGTGAAGTCGGGGTCGTTCTGCAGACGGTCGTTGCAGGCGTCATAGATTTCACGGGCGGTCTCTGGGTTCAACAGTTTGTCAATGCCGAAAGCGGTCTTCAGTTCCAGATGCGTCCAGTGGTACAGCGGGTTGCGGAAGCAGTAGGGAAGGGTCGCAGCCCACGCCTGGAACTTCTCCCAGTCGGAGCTTTCCGAGCCCGTGATGAGGGTCTCCGGGACGCCATTGGTGCGCATGGCGCGCCACTTGTAATGGTCGCCTCCCAACCACAGTTCCGTGATGCTGCGGAAACGGTGGTCTTCTGCCACTAATGCCGGCTCCAGATGACAGTGATAGTCAATGATCGGTTGTCCCGCCGCATGTCGATGATAGAGTTCCTGCGCCGTGGCGGTCTGCAACAGGAAATTTGTGTCCATGAATGGTTTCATTTGCTGTGGATATTGGTGTGTTTCGGCTGCAAAGTTACTAATTCCATTTGAAACAGCACACATTTTTGAGCAAAAAATCAAAAAAATTTGGTGAGTTCAGGAGGATTTCCTAACTTTGCACGCAATTAAGACAAAAGGTCATCCGTAATAAGGTATGAAAAGAGACAACCTCTTCCTCAGAGACACACAATTCGTGGACCTCATGGCACGTCGCATTTTCAACGTGCTGCTGATCGCCAATCCCTACGACGCCTTCATGCTGGAGGACGACGGTCGTGTGGATGAAAAGATTTTCGACGAGTACGCCAAATTAGGCCTCCGATACCCCCCGCGTTTCATTCAGGTGGCTTCAGAAGAAGAAGCCCTGCGTCAGATGCAGAAGTTCTCGTTTGACCTGGTAATCGTCATGCCGGGCACCGATAATAACGACATCTTTGACATCGCCCGCGGCATCAAGAACCGTCTGCCACGCATCCCCTGTGTGGTGCTGACGCCTTTCAGTCACGGTATCAGCAAGCGCATGGCCGACGAGGATATGAGCGCCTTCGAGTATGTCTTCTGCTGGCTGGGAAACACGGAGCTGCTGCTGTCCATCATCAAGCTCATCGAGGACAAGATGAACCTGGAGCACGACCTCGGCGCTGGCGTGCAGATGATTATGCTGGTGGAGGACAACGTGCGTTTCTACTCGTCCATCCTGCCCAACCTGTATAAGTTCGTGCTGCAGCAGAGCCTGGAATTCGCCACAGAAGCCCTGAACTCCCAGCTGGAAACCCTGCGAATGCGCGGACGCCCCAAGATTGTCCTCGCCCGCAACTATGAAGAGGCTTGGGAGCTGTATGACCGTTACTCAGACAACACCCTGGGAGTCATCTCCGACTGCCGCTTCCCTCGGGAGGGAAAGTTGGACGAGCTGGCTGGCGTGCGGCTGCTGGATGCCATCCGCCAGCGGGACGAGTTCATCCCCCTCATCATGGAAAGTTCCGAGCCGGAGAAGGGCAAGTTGCTGGAAGGCAAGAAGGTGCGCTTCGTGGACAAGAACTCCAAGAAGATGGCGGTGGATCTGCGAGAGCTCATCCTGCGGTACTTCGGCTTTGGAGACTTCATCTTCCGCAACCCGCAGACCCTGGAGGAAGTGGCCCGCCTGCGCAACCTCAAGGACTTGCAGGACAACATCTTCAACCTCCCGCGCGAATCCCTGCTCTACCACGTGCAGCACAACAACGTCAGCCGCTGGCTCTGCTCACGTGCCCTCTTCCCCATCGCCGAGTTCCTGAAACGCATCACCTGGAACTCCCTGCAGGACGTGGACCAGCATCGGCAGATTATCTTCGATGCCATCGTCTCCTACCGCCGCATGAAGAACCAGGGCGTGGTGGCCGTGTTCCAGCGGGAGCGCTTTGACCGCTACTCCAACTTCGCCCGCATCGGCGACGGCTCCTTGGGCGGCAAGGGACGCGGACTGGCTTTCATCGACCACATCATCAAGCGCCACACCGACCTCAATGACTATGACAACGCCGAGGTGATGATCCCGAAGACGGTGGTGCTCTGCACAGATATCTTTGACGAGTTCATGGACACCAACGAGCTGTACCAGGTAGCCCTCTCTGAACTGCCCGACGAGGAGATCCTCAACTTCTTCCTGCGGGCACGCCTGCCGGCACGCCTCATCGGAGACCTCATGGCCTTCCTGGAAGTGGTCACCACACCCATCGCCATCCGCTCCAGTTCCCTGCTGGAAGACAGTCATTACCAGCCCTTTGCCGGCATCTATTCCACCTATATGATTCCCCACGCACCCGACAAGTATGAGCGTCTGCACATGCTCTCAGACGCCATCAAGGCCGTCTATGCCAGCGTCTTCTACCGGGACTCCAAAGCCTATATGACCGCCACCGCCAACGTCATCGACCAGGAGAAGATGGCCGTCATCCTGCAGGAGGTCGTGGGAGAGCAGCACGACGACCGCTTCTACCCCACGCTCTCCGGCGTGGCCCGCAGCGTGAACTACTATCCCATCGGCGACGAACAGGCCGAGGAAGGCACCGTGAACCTGGCCCTGGGTCTGGGAAAGTACATCGTCGATGGCGGACAGAGCCTGCGCGTCTGCCCCTCACACCCCGACCAGGTGCTGCAGACCAGCGAGATGGAGCTGGCACTCAAGGAGACGCAGACACGCTTCTTCGCACTGGACCTGAAGAACCCGCCGCAGACCTTCCTGACCAACGACGGCTTCAACATCCTCAACCTGCGCGTGGCACAGGCCGAGAAGGACGGCACGCTCCAGTACATCGCCTCCACCTACGACCCCTACGACCAAGTCATCCGTGACGGCATCTACGAGGGCGGGCGCAAGGTCATCACCTTCTGCGGCGTGCTCCAGCACGGCGTCTTCCCCCTGCCGGACATCATGAAGAAAGTCATGCAGTACGGGCAGGCCGAGATGCGGCGGGCAGTGGAAATAGAGTTTGCCGCCAACATCCATGCCGACCGCACCGGAGAGTTCTACCTCCTGCAAATCCGCCCCATGGTGGACAACAAACTCATGCTGGACGAGGACCTCGCCGCCATCCCCGACGAGGACTGCATCCTGCGGTCACACAACGCCATCGGACACGGCATCATCACCGACGTGCAGGACATCGTCTATGTGAAGACCGGCGACTGGAGCGCCAGCATGAACCCCGCCATCGCCGACGAGATAGACCAGATCAACCGCCGCTACTTAGACAGCGGACAGAACTACGTCCTCGTGGGACCCGGACGATGGGGCAGCAGCGACCCCTGGTTGGGCATCCCCGTGAAGTGGCCCGCCATCAGCGCCGCCAAGGTCATCGTGGAGGCAGGACTGCAGAACTACCGCGTGGATCCCAGCCAGGGAACCCACTTCTTCCAGAACCTCACCAGCTTCGGCGTGGGCTACTTCACCATCAACGACTACATCGGCGACGGCATCTACCGCCACGACCTCCTGGCAGCCCTTCCCGCAGTGGAGGAAACACAGCACGTCAGAGTAGTGCGTTTTCAGCAGCCATTCACCATAAAAATTGACGGAATGAAGAAAGAAGGAGTCATTTTGACCCCTAAAACATCACTTTCTGACCCCTAAATCATCACTTTTCAAGCCTTTTCTGCATTTTTTTTCACATTTTTTTGTCAAATAACAAAATTCTTGTTACCTTTGCGCCGCAAAAATAATAAATAACTACCAAATAAACATTACTCACAATGAAGATTTCTAAGTTTCTTCTCGCAGTTGCCCTGATGTTCACAGGCATGGCTGCCAACGCTCAGAACGCTGAGACCGAGTTCAACCCCCACTGGTTCCTGCAGCTGCAGGGCGGTGCCAACTACAACCTTGACAAGTCCAAATTCGACAAACTGATCTCCCCCGCCGCTCAGCTGGCCGTCGGTTATCAGTTCACCCCCGTCTGGGGCCTCCGCCTCGGTGCCAACGCCTGGCAGGCCAAGGGCGGCTTCTCCAATGACATGACCTACAAGTGGAAGTACATCACTCCCGCACTGGACGTCCGCTTCAACCTCATCAACGCCATCTGCGGCTACAAGCCCAGCCGCGTCTTCAACATGAACCTCATGCTCGGCGGCGGTGCCAACATCGGATGGGACAATGATGACAACATCAACAAGCAGTACGGCGCCTACGCTCTGAACGATGCCAAGTACATCTGGGACGGCACCAAGGTGCGCTTCGTCGGCCGCGGCGGTGTGGATTTCGACTTCCGCATCAGCAAGTGGGTCAGCATCAACATCGAAGCCATGGCCAACGCCCTGTCCGACCACTACAACAGCCGTGCCGACAAGAAGCACGACGTGGATCTGGACTGGTACTTCACCGGCCTGCTGGGCCTGAAGTTCAACCTGAACAACCCCGAGAAGGTCATCCCCGTGGCAGTGCCCGTGGTGGTGGAGGAGCCCGCAGCTCCCGTGCAGCGTGAGGTCGCCAAGCCCCAGCCCGCTGTCACACGTGCTCCCGAGATGCAGACCGAGATCTTCTACTACATCCGTCAGACCGTCATCCGTGACGACCAGAAGAGCAAGCTCAACAACCTCATCAGCTTCCTGAAGGCCAATCCCGAGACCAAGGTGGCCGTCACAGGTTATGCCGACGTGGAGACCGGTAACCCCCGCATCAACATGATGTACTCCCAGGGACGTGCCGAAGGTGTGGCCAAGGCCCTCACCGAGGCCGGCATCGATGCCGCCCGCATCACCGTGGATGCCAAGGGTGACACCGTGCAGCCCTTCAGCGAGAACGACAAGAACCGCGTCTCCATCTGTATCGCCAAGTAAGCAGACAGCCGCGCAGACATAAAAAGGATGAAGCCCCGCCCATCAGCGGGGCTTCTCTGTTGTTAACCCTTCCTCAGCCTCCCCGCCGTCTGGCGGTTCTGGCCTGTGCGTTTCAATTGTGAATTTGCTAATGTCAGATGTCAGGTGTCAGGTCTCTTTTACAGGATCATGGCTCCCATTTTCCTGTATTTTGCCCTGAGCTTCCCGTTGATCTTGAAAGTTCCCATTTTCACCGCCAGATGATCTTCCGTCAGACGTTCGATTCGCTTATAGACCGCATCGTCCTTCGTCAGCCCGAAACAGCGCATGACATCCTCCGTGGTGAACTCCTGGGGTAGGTTCTCGAAGGCCGTGATGGTGTGGCTCTTGTGGGTGCCGTTGACGGCCTGGTCACGCCGTTTCTCCTCGTAGTACCTGTCTGCCATGGCTCCGAAGAAGTAGCGCTGGCAGGCCAGCTGGATGTTCACGATGAGCTCCACGAGCTGCCAGTCCACGTCGTCGGTCTGGAACTCGCCGCACCAGAACTCGCCCTCCTGGTGGAGGGCATCCCAGTGACGCATGACGATGAAGGGTGCTGCGAAGTTCAGCCCGTGGTAGGCACAGCGTTTCAGGATCAGCTCGTCGGCCTCGGAGTGGTTTTCCTTGGCGTCCTCCATGCGGCGTGCCGTCCAGTCATAGAGCTCGTCCACGATTCGCTGCATGGGCAGCTCGCCCTTCATGCGGTCCAGCTTGACGGCCCACTGCTTCAGGCGTGCATCGCTGTCGAAATCCATCGTCGTCTCGCGCTCGATCATCTGGAAGTGGGTGGAAGGCATGGGGATGCAGGTCAGTCGGGTGAACAGTCCGCTGCCGAAGTTGGTGTCATTGACCTTCTTCTTCAGGGCGATGGGTGTGCCCGTATAGACATAGTTCCATGTGACCCTGAAGTTCTGCATCACGGAGTCCGCATTGGAGTAGGCCTGGCCGTCCTCCTCGTTGTGGAAAGCCTTGAGTTCCATGGACATCTTGTCTATCCACGAGCCTCCCTTCTGCACCATGACGGTGTTGTCCAGCTCTGTGTCGAAGGTGAGCATGTGCAGCTGCATCTCCTCGCCATCCACCACTTCCACGGCGTTCACCATGTCCTGAATGAACTGGGCGTTGGAGGTGCGGGCTGGATGGATGCGCACGATGACCTTGGGCTTCTTGGGTTTCTCCTTGTTGGCGCCCTTGGTCTTCATCAGTTCGCGGTAGGCGTTGATGGCCTCGATGCCCGCCTTGTCGGCTGCCGCGATGGGTGCCGTCAGGAGTTCATACAGCCTCGTGGCGAAGCTTTTTCCGCTGGCGGGGTCGCCGATGATGAGCGTGCTGTTGTTCAGACGGCGGCGCTTCTCGGGTTGATGGTAGAAGCGGTAGAAGCAGCGCGTCATCAGCGTCATCATGAATCCTCCTGCCACGAAGAACGCTGCCGGGAACTGATTGCGTTTCAATCCCTTGAAGATGTCCTTGAGGATGGGGAAGGCCTCTGTCAGTCGCCAGAACGCCTCGCCCCAGTCCCAGAGCCACTGCGCCATCTCGTCCTCCCGCTGGAGTGCCGTCACCGTTTGTGCCGGCGCTTGCGTGAGTTCCTGATACGTCTTCTGCGTGACCTTTTGAATCGCCTCCTGCATCGCCTTGCTCGGCGCCTGGGTGAGATATTTCTTCTCGCGCTCGGCCATTCGCTCGGCAGCGCTGGCCACAGTCTGTTCCACGTTCTCGTTTCTTTCCTGGATGATTTCCTGCACCCAGGGCTGAGCCTTG
>JAFZSP010000029.1 GCA_017619335.1 Bacteroidaceae bacterium | reverse complement strand
TATATAATATAATGTAAAAGTCAGATGACACTTTATTTTCACGTCGATTTTCCGCAATGTCAGATGTCAGATGTCAGGACGTGCTTTTTCTGTGCTTTTTTCCGCCGAATTATTTGGCGAAGTCAGAAAAAATCACTACCTTTGCACCGTGAAAATCAAGGGGCTGATGCTGAAGCGCGAGGCACTGGACGCAAATGCCATTCCCACCAGTGGGAAACCCGAAAAGGGCTGGACGCAAGTGCCCGAGACACGGGACGCTACGGCCCCAAAGACCAAGAGAAATGTTAAACCCTCTTAAACACTTTAAACTAAGACGCCGAAATTTGGTCAATTCAAGAAAACTCCGTACTTTTGTACGCTCAAACAAGGAAAAAGCAATTCTCAAACACCGAAAAGTACACCTTATTAATATATGAAGACAACAAAATTCCTTACAGCGCTCGCCACGATGGCACTGCTCATCTGTCCCAGCGCCAGTGCTCAGCAAGCATGGACACTCCAGCAGTGCCTGGACCACGCCGCAGAGCACAACATCCAACTGCAAAAGAGCCGTATCAGCCTCCAGGAAGCACAGGAACAGCTCCAGCAAACCAAGGCTGCTCTCTTCCCGTCGCTCTCCGCATCCGTCAGTCAGAGCGTGGGTTACCGTCCCTTCCAGGAAGCAATGACCGTGGTGCAGAACGGTATGGCCACCAGCACCAACAACAAGGTCACGGAGAACGGATCCTACGGACTGAACGCCAACTGGACCGTCTGGAACGGAGGCATCAACCAGAAGAATATCAAGGCACAAGAGCTCCAGACACAGCTCACAGAAGTGCAGGGTGAACAGAGCCTGAACAGCATCCAGGAGCAGATTGCACAGCTCTACGTACAGGTGCTCTACACCACCGAAGCCCGCAAGGTCAACGAGAAGCTGCGCGAGACGGCCCAGCAACAGCTGGACCGCGGACGGGAACGTTACAAGCTGGGCGACTTGGCCAAGGCAGACCTGGCACAGTTAGAGGCCCAGCTGGCCAGTGCAGAGTACGACGTGGTGAACGCCGAGACACAGATAGCCACCTACAAGCGCCAGCTCAAGGAGCTGCTGCAGTTGGGCATCACAGAGAGTTTCGATGTGGCTGCCAGCGAGATGGACGACAGCCGCGCCCTGGAACCCGTGCCGTCCAAAGCCGATGTCTATAACGCCGCCCTGAACTTCCGTCCTGAAATCCGCGCAGCACAAATCTCATCGGATGCCGCTGACCTTCAATTGAATATCGCCAAAAGCGGCTATCTCCCCACCATCGGACTGAACGCTGGAGTGGGAACCAGTCACTACTTCGCCACAGGACAGGATGCCTTCGGAGAGCAGTTGAAGCGGAACCTCAACGGAAGTGTGGGACTCAGCGTCAGCGTGCCCATCTTTGACAACCGCCGCAACAAGACCGCCGTGAACCGCGCCAAGCTCCAGCAGACCAGCGCCAAGCTCGACCTCATGGACAAGCAGACCACCCTGGGCAGCAACATCGAGAACCTCTGGCTGCAAGCCACCAGTGCCCAGCAGCGTTTCCAGAGCGCACAGGCTGCCGTGCAGAGTCAGGAGACCAACTACGAACTCGTCAACGAGCAGTTCAAGGCCGGACTGAAGAACATCGTGGATCTGCTGCAAGCCCGCGACAACCTGCTCCAGGCACAGCAGAACAAGCTCCAAAGCAAGTACACCACCATCCTCAACACCCAACTCCTCCGCTTCTACGAGGGCGGACAGCTGACCATTTAGACTGTCAAAAAACTGAAAACAAGATATGTCACGCAAAGCATTTTACATTTTACATTTTACATCCATCAGTGCAATCGTCGCAATGATGGTCGCCTGCTCCTCCAAGCCCAAGATCGAGTATGAAACCACCACAGTGGAGAAGGGCAACATCAGCACCACCGTCACTGCCACCGGCACCATCGAGCCCGTCACCAGTGTGGAGGTGGGTACACAGGTCAGCGGCATCGTTGCCAAAATCTATGTGGATTACAACTCCGAGGTGAAGGCAGGACAGGTCATCGCTGAACTGGACCGCACCAACCTCCTCAGCACCCTTGAAAGCCAGCGCGCCAACCTCACCAGTGCGCAGAGCGAACTGGACTACCAGAAGGCCAACTTCGACCGCCAGAAGGGACTGTATGACAAGGGCTTGATCAGTGCCAACGACTTCGAGCAGTCACGCCTCTCCTATATCAAGGCACAGCAGCAGGTGAACACCGCCCGCCAGAGTGTCAAGCGTGCAGAGACAGACCTGGGCTATGCCACCATCACCTCACCCATCAACGGCATCGTCCTCAACAAGGCCGTGGAGGAAGGTCAGACAGTGGCTGCCAGCTTCAGCACCCCTACCCTCTTCACCATCGCACAGGACCTGACAGACATGCGTGTCATCGCAGACATTGACGAAGCCGATATCGGCGAAGTCAAAGAAGGACAGCGCGTCACCTTCACCGTGGATGCCTTCCCCAACGACATCTTCCAGGGAGCCGTCACACAGGTGCGCCGACAGGCCACCACAGAGAGCAATGTGGTCACCTACGAGGTGGTCATCTCGGCCCCCAACGCCGACCTCAAGCTCATGCCCGGACTGACGGCCAATGTCACCATCTTCACACTGGAGAAAAACGATGTCCTCAACGTCAGCGCCAAGGCCCTCCGCTTCTCACCCAATGAGGCCCTCATTGCCGACGACGAGACCATCCAACCCTGCGACGCCCGCCAGAAGCTCTGGGTGAGAGAAGGAAAAGTCTTCAAGGCAATCCCCGTGGAAACAGGTGTCACCAACGGCACCACCACTGAAATCGTCTCCGGCATCAAAGCCGGCACAGAAGTGCTGGAAGACATGAACTTCGGAGAGCAGCCAGAGATGGATCCCACCGCCTCACAGAACAAGAACCCCTTCATGCCAGGACGGCCTGGCGGCAATAGGAACCAGAAGACCGGCCAAGGTGCCACAAAGAAGTGATGGAAAAGAAAGTTGTCATCGAACTCCAGAACGTGCGGCGTGACTTCCAAGTGGGCAGCGAGACCGTCCACGCCCTGCGCGGCGTCTCCTTCAAAATCCACGAGGGCGAGTTCGTCACCATCATGGGAACCTCCGGCTCTGGCAAATCCACCTTGCTCAACCAGTTAGGCTGCCTTGACACGCCCACCAGCGGAGAATACCTGCTGGATGGCATCCCCGTACGTTCCATGCGCCGCAGCCAGCGAGCACGCCTCCGCAACCGCAAGATCGGCTTTGTCTTCCAGAACTACAACCTCCTGGCCAAGACCACCGCTGTGGAGAATGTGGAGTTGCCCCTCATGTATAACAAGGATTATAACGCCCGCCAGCGTCGTGAAGCAGCTGTCAAGGCGCTGCAGGCCGTGGGACTCGGCGACCGTCTGGAGCACAAAAGCAACCAGATGTCGGGTGGTCAGATGCAGCGAGTGGCCATCGCACGAGCACTGGTCAACAACCCCGCTGTCATACTCGCAGACGAGGCCACTGGTAACCTGGACACCCGCACCTCCTACGAAGTACTCGTCCTCTTCCAAAAGCTTCATGCCGAGGGACGCACCATCATCTTCGTCACCCACAACCCCGAAATCGCACAGTATTCCTCCCGCAACATCGTCCTCCGTGACGGCAAGGTACGAGAAGACACCCCGAACCCACACATCCTCAACGCCGCAGACGCTCTCGCAGCTCTCCCCGCTCCCCAGGATGACTGATCCCGCCACAAGGAACCCTCCAGTCACTACCCTTTCACCCCCATTCGGTCGGGTGTCGCGCATATTTGCGCGAATCCCCCTCTAAAACAAGAATAATGTCCTACATCAACCTCTTCAAGATAGCCATCAAGGCCATCCTCAGCAACAAAGCCCGCTCGTTCCTCTCCATGCTCGGCATCATCATCGGCGTGGGAGCCGTCATTGTCATGATGGCCATCGGACAAGGCTCCAAACAGAGCATCCGAGAGGAAATACAGAAGAACGGCACCAATATGCTCACCATCCGCCCGGGAGCCGACATGCGAAGCGGTGTCCGACTGGACCCCTCTGCCATGCAGACCCTCAAACAGGTGGACTACGAGACCATCCTCGCAGAGGCCAAGTTCGTCAACAAAGTCTCACCAGAGGTCAGCACCAGCGGACAAGCCATCTTCGGCTCCAACAACACCACCTCCACCTGCTACGGCGAATCCACCGACTACCTCGGCATCCGACTCTGGGAAATCGAGGAAGGAACCTTCTTCACAGAGGAAGACGTCAAGAAAAGCTCCAAGGTCTGCGTCATCGGAAAGACCGTCGCTAAAGAGCTCTTTCCCAACGGACAAGACCCCGTCGGCAAGACCATCCGATTCAAGAGTATTCCCCTACGCATCATTGGTGTCTTCAAGGCCAAAGGCTACAACAACTGGGGCATGGATCAGGACAACGTCATCGTCTCCCCCTACACCACCGTCATGAAGCGCCTCGCTGCACAGACCCATTACAACAGCATTCTCTGCTCCGCCGTCACAGAAGAACTCAGTGACCAGGCCATCGATGACCTCACACAGATCCTGCGACGCACACACAAGCTCAAGGACACAGACGAGGACAACTTCACCATCCGCTCACAGCAAGAGATGATGGAAACCATGTCCTCCACCATGGACACCATCACCATCATCCTCGTGGTGGCGGCTGCCTTCTCGCTTCTCGTGGCAGGCATTGGCATCATGAACATCATGCTCGTCAGCGTCACAGAGCGCACCAAAGAAATAGGTTTGCGCATGAGCGTGGGCGCGCGAGGGCTGGACATCAGTAACCAGTTCCTCATCGAGGCCATCCTCATTTCTCTCACGGGAGGCATACTCGGAGTCCTCTTTGGCGGCCTCCTCACATGGGGCTGCAACGCCATCATCGGCTATCCAGCCGTCATACCTGCCTGGAGCGTCATCGTCAGTTTTGCTGTCTGCGTCGCCATCGGCGTCGGCTTCGGCTACTTCCCTGCACAGAAAGCCGCCCGCCTGGACCCCATCGAAGCCATCCGTTACGAGTAACCTCCCATCATCCCCCACATCATCCCCATCATCCCCATC
>JAFZSP010000028.1 GCA_017619335.1 Bacteroidaceae bacterium | reverse complement strand
GTCAGATGACACTTTATTTTTCACATCGATTTTCCGCAATGTCAGATGTCAGGTGTCAGATGTCAGGTCGTGCTTGCGCCCCAGTTCTGCCGCGTGTTTTTTGCTGTCTCAATTTTTTTGTCGTACCTGTGCAACGCGAATGAGGGAAGTCCCAGGCCGACGCGAATACCGGTAACGCACGACGCCACTGGACGCAAACGCCGCAGCGAATAAAGGCAAACCCGGGAACCAATAGACGCAACCGCCGATGCGACCAGCAGACAAGCCCTTTGCGGACAGATGAAGTGGCCAATTAGTCCCGTCGCAAAGCCCCTGGCAACGGTAGCCCCAGAGGGGCGAGATAGGGGTAGCCAGCCGTTTTAACGGCTGGTATGAAGGGGCGGGGAAAAACGCGTGCCTTTAGGTACGCGACAACAGATCCCTCTCGCGTACCTACGGCACGCATTCCATTAAACAACCTCTTACCAGCCAATGAATTGGCTGGCTACCCCTATCAAATGCCTACGGCATAAAACCCACACAATTCAAAATTCACGATTCTAACTAAATGTCTAAAAACGCCCCTCCAGCGGAAACGCAGTCCTCCTCCCTTTGGGAGGAGTTAGAGGTGGGCTACCCCCCAAAAAACAGCTTGCCCGCATCACTTCGTGAGGATGCGGGCAAGCGGCGTTTTTAGTATTCGTCCTCGTTGAAGAGGAAGTCTTCTTTGGTGGGATAGTCGGGCCAGACGTCCTCGATGTTCTCGTAGATCTCGCCTTCGTCTTCTATTTCCTGCAGGTTCTCCAGAACCTCCAAGGGTGCGCCGCTTCGCACGGCATAGTCTATCAGTTCGTCCTTGGTGGCTGGCCAGGGTGCGTCTTCGAGCTTTGATGCTAATTCAAGTGTCCAATACATTTGAGTTCAGAGTTTAGGGTTTAGAGTTTAGGGTTTTGGTTTGCGTTTTGGGGCATTTTGGCGGGTAAAACCGCGTCATTTTGTCCTTTTTTCTTGAAATCGGGCGCGAAGATACAATTTTCTTTTGACATGCAAGCGAAATCAGGGATTTTTTTCACGTTTTTGCCAAATATTTTCCTCTATCCCCTCTTTTTTGTTTATTTTGCGGGCCAGAATGAAGAGATAATCGCTCAAACGGTTGACGTATGACATGAGCAGGGCGTCCACTTCTGCTTCTGCTGCCAGGGCGTGGATGGCGCGTTCTGCCCGACGGCATACGGTGCGGCAGACATGGGCCTGGGAAGCTGCCACAGCGCCGCCCGGGAGGATGAATCCTCGCCAGCCGGGGAGCCCTTCCTCGGCGGCATCGATGGCGTTTTCCATGGCCAGGATGTCGTCCTGGGTGACGTAACGCCCGGGGCGGATGTCGCGCTGGCTGGTGTCGGTGGCCAGCATGGATCCGATGGAGAAGAGGAGGTTCTGCACGCCCAGGAGGATGCTGTGCTCTGTGGCGTAACGTTCCTGGGGCAGCAGTGACAGGAGAAGGCCCAGGTGGGAGTTGAGTTCATCGATGGTGCCGTAGGCTTCCAGGCGCGGATGTGACTTGGGGACGCGCTGTCCGCCCACGAGGCTGGTCATGCCGGTGTCGCCGGTGCGAGTGTAAAGGTGGCTCATGTAAAATGGACGTTATTTGATGATTTTCTGGCGGTTGATGATGTAGATACCTCGGCGCGATGGGGCATTGTTCACGCGTCGTCCGCTGAGGTCAAACATGGTGGCAGAGAATGGCGCTTGGCACATCTGTGCATGTTCCTGCACGCCATCTGTGCCCAGGAGGAGCTGGGTGGCATTGAGGACGGCATTGTCGCGGAGGTTGTCCTTGTTGAGGCGGTGGACGAAGGCGACGAGGCGGCGTCGTGTGCCTCCGAAGCCCTCGGGCTGCGCGGCAGGATAGGTGACACTGTACTGCCCGGAGGCGTTGACGCTGAGCAGGTCACCCGCGGCATCGGCAGTGAAGTAATGCAGGATGATGCCGTTGTGGCGGAAGACATCTTTCAGGTCGGCAGGCGCATCGGGGTCGCCATCCAGGCCCTTCTGGGGGTAACGCACGGCACTGATGCCGTCCTCCACGAGGTAACAGGACAGGCGCAGCGGCGTCTGTACCAGGTCTCGGGCCACTCGTCCGCTGACCGTCACCGCGTCATCGGCTCCTAACTGGAGCTGTACCTCGGCCATCGCAGGCATGGCGGCAGCCGCTGACAGGGCCTCTATATAGGGATCGGGTGCCATCGCGCGAATGCCCTGAATGACAGTGCTCTCGCCCTCCAGGACGCTGCGGTTATACATGATGGCGGGGTTGTACTCGTTCTCATAACCGCCAAAGATATAGACGATTTCGCGGTCTGGCTGTGTGGTGAAGACGTCCTCTGCGAAGCCCGTGTGGTGGGAGACATAAACGTAGTCGCCTGTGTACTTCTCGAAGGCTTTCTCCAGGAAATATGCCATCTGTGGGCAGGCCACGCAGCGCTGGCTGGTGAACTCCTCCACGAGGGGCGTGCGCAGAAAGTTGTCTAAGGTGACATACAGGGGCGTGGTGCCTGGTCGAGCGGGTTGTGCCGCTGCCTGGTTGATGCGTGTGACAGTGGCTGTCCATCCCACGGCAGTGCCCTCTGCGGAGCCTGCCCGCAGCTGTGCCGTGATAACGGTGCTGCCCTGTGGCGGCACGGGCTGCTCCAGTTCCAGGGTGCGCAGCGTGGCTGCGGCAGCGCCCTCGCCCTGCATGGCAATCTCCAGAGAATGAATGGGTTCTGCTGTGAAGTTGTGGATGTAAAGTCCGCCCGTGAAGTCCGCATCGGGAGCCACGGTCTGCGGGTGTGTGGTGTTCTGGGCGTAGGCAGCACAGGCAAACTCCGCTGCCGCGTCCTCTTCCAGGAGCGCTGAGACGAGCAGTGTCCCGCGGTCGGTGAATTCCTCCCACTTGGATTTGGCCAGGTTGACGATGCAGGACTGGGGCACAGTGGCCGGGGCGTAGGTGACGAGCGGGTAGGGGGTGCCGATGGTCTCGTAGGCCTGCAGACCCAGGTAGATGGGTTCGTCACCGATGGGCAGCGGGGCGTCAAAGAGCACGTCGTTCCAGCCCTGGGTGAAATCGGCGTAGGTGGTGCGTTGGATGTTGGCGGGTGTGCCAGTGCTGGCGAGGACGGCAGAGCGTTTCTGGCGGGCTTGTTTGTAGTCGGCACGCAGGTAACAGCGCACGCCCAGGATGCTCTTGCCCTTCAAGCGCCTCAGGACGGGGTCGGCAGAGGGGTCAAAGCACACCATTCCCTGCACGAACTCGTTCTTCCCGCCACCCAGAGCTGCCAGGTCCTCGGTGGCCACGTTACCAGCGGGTGCATAGCCATAGGGCACCTGGGCGGACAAGGGACAATTGAAAATGGACAATTGACAATTGAGAATGGCTATGAGGAGGAGAAGTCGCTTGTTCATTTGACCACTTTTTTGCCGTTGATGAGATACAGTCCCTGCTTCATTTGCATGTTCGTCACCCGTCTGCCGCTCAAGTCATACACGGCGCCAGTCCCATGATTCATGACATCAGCAGCACGGATGCCGCTTCCGTCTGTGATCTCTCCCTCATTGCTGTTGAAGACGTGCATGAACTTGCCGCCCTTGTCCTTGCCGCGATGGATGAATGCCACGAGATAGAGGTCCTCTGCGTTCCAGTCGGGGTCGGCCTGGGTCTGATAGGTGGCGGTGGAGATGCCTTCGGGTATGGGGTCGCCCTCCACGTCGGAGAGGATCTCGCGGATGACGTTGGCGTGGGTATAGTGTCCCATGGTCTCTTCCTTCTCCTTGTCTGTCCAGAAGAGCTGGCTGTCTGATTCCACATCGGCTTGCATCAGATAGACGCTGAGCCTGGGTCGTTCGCCTGCCGGCATGATGCCTGCTGCCACATCTGTCTGCACGATGACATCGATGGTCTCACCATCCTGCTGCCAGCCTCCGACGACCTCCACCCCAGCAAAGGTCGGATGGTTCATGGCCTCGTTCAGCACCTGGCTGGCGTAGGGCTCGTAGAGGACGCTGAACATCGGCGTCTTGGTGGTGTTCTGCTGGAAGGAGACGTTGTCTGTGCTCATGGCGCGGTCAATGGTCATCGCGGGGATGCTCACCTGGGCGGAATCGTTGTCGCACAGCCAGAGTGAAAGCATGGTGGCGTCATCGTCGCCCGTCATGAACTGGTCGTCCAAGTGCTGGCAGACGAAGGTCAGGAACTTGGTCTTGTTCTTGAGGCTCGGAGCCACGATCTCGTCATAGTAACGTGGTGACATATAGCTGTTTTCCGACTCGTAATACTCTACCAGCGGGCGACGCTCATACGCCTCTCCCACAGCGGGCGGCACGCCGATGAGGTTTAGCGTCACTGCGGAGGGTGCAGAGACGTCCTTGTCGTTGACCTTGGTGACGCTCACTTCCACCTCTCCCGTGTGGAAGCAATAGACAGGCACCATGATGGTGCTGCTGGTGGTGCCCACGGGAATGGACTTGGACAGCGACACCTTCTGGCTGTAGGTGTCATCGCCCTGTCGGGAGGTGATTTCTAGATTTTTGATGGCCTGAGAGCCTGCATTGCGAATGCGCATGAGTGCTTCCACAGGTTCGCCTGTCCACACCACACCGTCATCCACCGTTGACGTGATGACGGGCAGGTAGTTGAAGGTGCCCTGTGTGTCCTGAATGGTCAGCAGAATGGGCAGGATGCCTCGTTCGCTCATGTCCCACCAGCGGGGATTGCCCTCCTCGTCGTTGTCTCCCTCCACCCAGAGGTAGCAGCTGTTGGGCGTGTCGTGCGGGTAGAGCATGGGGATGGCACAGACATCCTTCTTCAGGTTGGTGGTGAAGCCCACAACCAGCTGCTGGACGTCCTCGGGGATAACGTATTTTGTGGTCATATTCAGGTTGTTCCACCCTGGGTCGGAGGCGCTGTAGTTGTAGCGCACGGTGGTCTTGGAGCTGGTGGAGAGATCCCCGCCGTTGAAGGTGTTGCGGATGAAACCCTGATAGACGCCAGTCTGTGTGGAGGTGTCCCAGCCCACGCGCATCCCTGTGATGGTGCCGCCGATGTAGGGTTCCAGCTGCTCACGCGTCAGCAGGATGGCACATCCCACCTTGGCAGCGAAACTCAGTGAGAGGCCGTCGTATTCCCAGATCTGGTCATTGTACTGGGCATAGCCCAGATAGGCCTTGCCGGTGGTGCTCTGTGCAAAGGAGGACAGGTGCACGAGGGGAGAGGTCAACAAACAGACAAATAATAAGGTGTAAAGTTTTTTCATGAGGTTGGGTTGGTTGATGGGTTAAAGTTGGTTTTGGGGGTATTAAGAAATGGCCAGACACGAAGTGAGGTGCCTGGCCATTCAGTATGTTTACAGATTGTCTTTCTCGATGTCCTTGAAGTATTTGTAGGTGCCGTGCTTGATTTCCTCTGTGGCAGCCTCGTCACAGACGATGATGCCGTGGGGATGCAGCTGCAGGGCGCTGATGGTCCACCACTGTGTGACAGGACCCTCAATGGCAGCCTGCAGGGCGCGGGCCTTGTTGTGACCATTGCAGAGGATGAGCACTTCGCGTGCAGCCATCACGGTGCCCACGCCCACGGTGAGTGCCGTTGCGGGCACGTCCTCGGGCTTGCCGCCGAAGAAACGGCTGTTGGCCACGCGGGTGTCTGTGGTCAGGGTCTTCTGGCGAGTGCGGCTGTTGAGGCTGCTGCCCGGCTCGTTGAAGGCAATGTGGCCGTCGGGGCCGATGCCGCCCATGAAGAGGTCGATGCCGCCGGCTTCCTCGATCATCTGCTCATAGTGGGCACACTCGGCAGCCAGGTCCTTGGCGTTGCCGTTGAGGATGTGGATGTTCTCCTTGGGGATATCGATGTGGTCAAAGAAGTTGGTGGCCATGAAGCTGTGGTAGCTCTCGGGATGGCTCTCGGGCAGACCCACATACTCGTCCATGTTGAAGGTGAGAACGTGCTTGAAGCTCACGCGGCCTTCCTTGTTGGCCTTTACCAGTGCCTGATAGGTGCCGATGGGGCTGCTGCCAGTGGGCAGACCCAGCACGAAGGGTTTCTCAGCCGTGGGCTGAGCAGCGTTGATCTTGTTGATGATGTACTCAGCTGCCCACTTGGACATCTGATCGTAGTTCGGTTCAATGATGACTCTCATATTTGTAAAGTTTAGAGTTTAAAGTTTAAAGTTTAGGGGTTAGAGTATATTCTTTTTGAATTCGGGTGCAAAGTTATAGAAAAAAGTCCGAACAGATATCATTTTTACAGAAAAAAGTTATATTTCTTGATGAAAATCGTCATTTTGCTTACTTTTTGCTACTATAGACATCAAAGAACGCTGGCCAGACGTGAGAAGAACCAGATGTCTTCGGGGTTGGTGATTTTGAGGTTCACGCGCTCGCCCCGAGACTTGTAGAGTGGCCAGTGTCCGAGCTCAGCCATGAGGGTGTACAGGGACTGTGAAGTGGCAATGCCTCGACGGTCGGCCTCGGCGAAGGCATCGGTGAGGTCTCCCAGACGGAAGGTATGAGGTGTCTGTGCACCCCAGAGCTGCTCGCGTGGAATCATGGAAGTGGCTTTCTCTGCATCACCGGCCATATAGGCTTCCTCGGTCTGCACAGCCGTGATGGCGTTACCGTGAAGGCGGCATACGCGGATGCTGTCTGTGATGACGTCGGCAGAAATCAGGGGGCGCACGCCGTCGTGCACGAGGATGACGGGGCCCTCGGAGGAGAGGCCGCCAGCGTTTTCGGGCTGTGTGGAGGCATGAATCTCTGCGATGCCACGGATGCCGTTCCTGATGGATTCGAAACTGGTGCTGCCTGCCGTGAAGGTGCCGGCGAATTTGCTGAAACTCAGTTCCGAGACGAAGCGGTGGACGTAATCACGCCAGCGATCCTGGCAGACGACGTAGATGGCATCGATAAGTTTGTGGCGGTCAAAGGCGCGCAGGGTGTAGGCCAGGATAGGGATGCCTTCAATCTGCACATACTGCTTGGGAACGCTCTGTCGGGCGCGAGTCCCTTCGCCGCCTGCTAAAAGAAGTACGATATTTTTTGTTGGATCTGAGAACACTGTAAGGAATTATAAATTGAAAATTGAAAATTGAAAATGGACAATGGACAATTGAAACCTGAAACTTTAATCTTGAAACTAAATCTTCCCTGAAATCTCCGCGCAGAGGCGCTCGTGACGGTGGCGCATCCAGAAGAAGATGGCTTGCAGGACAGTGGCTTCAAAGAGGAAATAGAGCCAGGGGAGATTGATGAGTGCACTGAGGTAGAGCACCCCGATGCGCAAGTCAAAGGTGAGCATCTGGCAAGCGGGCATCAGGGGGCGGCTGCCGCGACGGAAGGCCTCACGCAGTTCCAGCGGAATGTCATCTCCGTAGGTCTCCTGCAGACGATCCAGCATCTGCTGGCAGGCGGGGGTCATGTTCTCCTGCCTGCGCGTGTACCTTATATAAAAGAAGAGGTATAGCTTCTCAAACCAGTCACTGCTGCGCCAGCGGAGCGTGTCATAATGCTGCTGGAGATCACGGCTGCGGTCCAGCTCGCTACGCGTGGGGCCCAACTGGAAATAGAGATGCTGGTTGCGGTAGTAGTCTGCCAAGTTGGCCTGACGCACATGGCAGTAGTAACCTGCGAAGGCACCAAGGAGCCATCCCCAGATGCCCATCGTGGGCGTCAGGCGAATGGCCAGCGCCACATAAATGCACTGGAACCAGACGTCTCCGGCAAAACCGTCCAGCACGCGTCCGATGAGCGTCTTCTGACCTGTGAGACGAGCCAACTGCCCGTCGGCACAGTCAAACCAGTTGGCCACGATCAGCAGCCCCACGGCGATGAGGTTGCTCTGTAAGTCGCTCTTTACGAAGAAGAAAGCCGAGGCTGCACCGATAAAGATGGAGGCGATGGTGACGGCGATGGGATGCACGTGGAGCGCGCGGAACAACAGTGCCCACAGGTAGCCCGGTGTGCGTGTGAAGTAGAGTTCAAAGCGACCCTCTGTCTCGTCGGACTTCATCGTGGCACGAACGCGTGCTGTGAGGGAAGAGGGCTGTATGGATGGTTCCATTGTCATCAGATGCTTAGAATTTTCGGAACGTATAAATGGTGTCGGCCTTTTCCAGTGTGAGGTCGTTCTCGTCCAGATGGTGGATGCGATAACGGGTGTCCAGGGTGTGAATGCCCCAGAGGTCCATGGCACCCAGAGCCATCTCAGAGGCGGTCACGGGGATGTCGTCGGAACCGACGGCAGCGTGGGTGGATGCGTGGTAGAGGTTCAGGATATAGAGGGAATCGGCCTGCTGGCGGAAGTGGGAGTAGAAGTGAATCGTGTCATTCCGCACGTAGCGCCATTCCACCATGTGAAGCTGGATGCACATATAAACCTGATCCGTTTTGGCATCGCGCGTGTGGCCTGGCGTCTGCACGGTCATCAGCTGCCACATCCCATCCAAGTCGCCATTGATAGGCATCTTGTCACAGGTGCCGAGGAAGGCGACAGACACCAGTCCGCAGAGGAGGATGAACACTGTATGAAAGCGGCGTATTCTCATTGTTCCATTGTATGTTATTTACCAGACGTTGAGCGACTTGGCGATGGTCAGCTGGACGCCAGTGCTGTTGCCGATGAGGTCACCGTGATCCAACCCCAAGCCCACCGTCGCTAACCAGCCATGGGCCCAGCGGGGACGGTAGGTGGTCTCCACCAAGGTGTAGGTCTGCTGCTGGTCATCGGGTAGGGGAGTGAAATATGTACCCCAGTTGCGGGTCAGAGAGAGTTTGGCGCGCCAGTGCCACTCATCCGAAGGGTCTCCACAGAGGGCGAAGTGCCAGGCACGCACACGGTTATTGTAGAATCGAAGGTGGTGGCTGTGGCCCAGGGCGTCATTGTAGAGCTGTGATGTCAGCAGGGGGTTGCCCATGGTCATACCATAGTTGGACCAGCCGGGGTAGTTGAGGTGGTTGTAGTATTCGTCGCGGGCAGCAATGTGATCGGGCACGGAGGGCGTGGGATCGTGGAAGATGGGTCCAGACTGGTCGCGCGTGGTCAGATGCTCCACCACCACTGTCGAGACGAACGGGTTGGCAGGCAGCGTGACCTCGGCACCCAAGAGCATATCGTGAATACCATACTGCACGGTGAGCTGTGAATGGTCCTCGAAGAAACGCTCCCAATAGGCCCTTGCCTGCCAGCGTGCTCCGTGGTATTTCAGCTGCATCACCCAACTGCCCAAGTGGTTGCCTGCCACGTTGGGATAGTCGCCGTCGGTAGTGTCACTGCCCTTCATAAACAGGGCATCCCAGAAGGCGCTCAGGCCAGAATCATAATGGAAATCGTGTTGGTCGGTGCGCAGTGTATAGACATTATAACTGTTTCCACCGAACTGCGAGGCCAGATTCAACCCGATCTCGTAGGTGAAAGGCAGCACGTCAGGGCGTCCGAACTGCCAGTGCAGGGCTTTTTCGTGGTAGAGCACGCCGTCGCTGTAACGGTCAGTGGGGACACTCCACTTCTTCTGCCAGGGACCATCGGTGAAGAAGCCGAAGGAACCATAAAGGCGCCATTGCCACCAGCCATTGGTACCTGGAAAACTGAACCAATCAATGTCCAAGCGTGCCTTGGGAATCGGACGTGCATTGATGCCGAAGGTCATGGCTCCAGTGCTTAGCTCCGGATTCATCATCTCTAATGGTAACTCCTTCTGTCCCAGGAGCAGACGCACTTTTTTCCAGGCCGCTTCCACGTAGGCTTGTTGCACGATACCTGTGCGCTCGTGACCAAAAGCCACCGCCAAATCCAGACCATAGCCCAATTGCCACGACTGCCCTTCATCCTGACGAAAGTCTCTTTCCAGACGGGCGCGCTCATAGTTGGAAGCCGTGCGCACACTGCTCAGACCATAGCGGTTGGCTGTGAGCCACAACGGCGCATAATCACCAGAGGCCATCGTGGTCGAGGTCTCCAGTGTCAGCGTGGCACCCGTCAGGTGCTCTTGTATCTCTTGTGCCGTGACGCGCTGCATGATACAACAGCACAGCCAAGGCACCATCAACATGCAAAAACGGTTCATTTTAATGCCTTCGTTTGCGTGAGGGGCTGCAAAGTACGTGATAAAAACTGACAAATCCAAACTTTTTACCTACTTTCTTTTGGAAAGACACTCTCCACCTGCTTTTTTCCTGAAAATCACCCATCGGACAAGAGACGAAACTGTGGAAATGTCACTTGACTTTCATCAGCAGGAGGCCCAGTGAGGTGAAGAAGAGCTCGCGGACACGGCAGATAATGCTGATGAAGAGACCAATCTCGCCAGTAAGGCCCAGCTGGGAGGTGGACATTGCAAAGCCGCCTTCACGTCCACCCAACTGCAAGGGGATGAAGCCTAAAAGGTTGGCAAACAGCGAGGTGAAGGCCAGAATGAGGACGCTCTGGACGTAGGTCATCCAACTCCAGGGGGCTCCGAAAAGGAGGAGCATAAACATAATCTCCAGGGAGTGCATCATGCGACCGAAGTACTCCAGGAAGAAGGCAGTGTAGAAGGTGCGGCGGCTCTGGGAGTGCAGCTCTGCAATCTGGCGGTCTATCTTCTGGAGGTCTTCGGCACGTTCCTCGGACAGGCGCTGTGCCCACTTCCGCAGCCCGGGAATGTGACCCAGCCAGCGGATGCCGCGAACGGCCATTCCATTCTTGTAGCCCTTCAGAAACAGATAGATACCAGCAGCGCAGAAGAGAGAGGCAATGGTGAGTAAAACGCCCATCCCAGGGCCAAGAGGCAGGAACAACAAGTATAGAACAATGGCAGTAACCCAGTACCAGAAGTGGGCAAAGACATGCATCATGGCAAAAAGCAGCACCGACGAGGTGGCACGCTGGACACCCACGTGGGGAGTCATTTCCATAATCTTGTAAGGTTCGCCCCCGAGAAGGCCTACGGGTGTGGCAGCATTGAGGGCAAAGCCAGTGATGGTGATCTTGTACAGCCGAAGGAAACCGACCGGGCAGGGGCCTCCCTCCCGCAGCAGCGTCCACCAGGTGACGGTGTTCAGGGCATAGAGCACCACCCACAGAACGAGCATTGCCGGCAGCCAGTAACCCGCCCGCAGGAGACTGTCCCAGAGCGTCTGCCAACTGACATCAAAAGTCACCAGCATGATCACCACAGAGATCACGCCGACGGCAAAAAGTATGTTGTTAATCCTGCGTTTCATATCAAAAACGGCACAAAGGTACTACTTTTTTTGCGAACTTCACACATTTTAGCACAAATCTTGCCGCCGTTTCATACTTTTGGCATATATTTGCCGCCGAATTCAGCAATAATCATGGTTCTGAACACCTACTTAATAACAACTTAAAAAAAGAAAAGCAAGATGAAAAAGATTTTTACCCTCATCATTGCCGCCGCTGCCATCAGTATGGCTTCTTGTGGCGGAAAGACCGCAACTGACAACTCCAACCCCGACTCCCTGAGCGCAGAAGCCGCTGTGGAAGCTGCTGCCCCCATTCAGGCCGCACAGCAGATCGTGACACTCCTGGCCGAACAGCTACAGAAGGCAGACGTGGAGCAGATCAAGGCTATCGGCGCTACCATCGCCGCGAAAGTCTCTGAGTTCCTGTCCAATGGCGATGCCAAGGCTGCCGAGGCTTACACCGCCGTGATCAACAACTTCGTGGCCGACAATGCTGCCAAGCTGAAGGAGCTGGGCGCTGCCACCACCATCTCCGACGCACTGGCCGCTGTTGCCGGACTGCCTGCCGATATCACTGAAGCCACCACGCAGGCTGCCGAAGGCGTGAAGACAGAGGCGCTCACCAGCGTGCTGAACGCACAGAGCGCCGTCATGGAGAAGGTCAATGAGGTGCAGGAAGCTGCTGCCGCCGCCAAGGCTGCTGTGGAAGCTGCCCCCGAGGCCGTGAAGGAAGCTGCCGAACAGCAGGCACAGCAGGCTGTGGACGCTGCACAGCAGAAGGCTGCCGAAGAGGCCAACAAAGCCATCGATGATGCTGCCGCTGCTGCCAAGAAGAAACTGGGACTGTAATCTTCGCGCGCGCGTACCTTAATTTATATATATGGCACAGAACAACGAACAGAAACCCGGACAGGTACAGGTGAACATGACACCTGAAGTGGAAAAAGGTGTGTATTCCAATCTGGCCATCATGGGATTCACCCCCACGGAGTTCATCGTGGACTTCGTGTTCCATCATCCCGGAATGCCCCGCGCCAACGTCCAGAGTCGTGTAGTAATGTCCCCTGTGCAGGCCAAGCGCCTGATGCGTTTGCTGGAACAAAACATGGCAAACTATGAGAAAAACTTCGGTACCATCAACCTCACCGAAGGACCAGCTCCACAGAACGGTCCCATCTCTCCTTTCAAGGTGAACTGAAGAAGACGATTTAACACTGCAAAAGACGCAATTTGCACAAATGCAGAGTTAAATAATCTTAAAAATTCAATAAAATAGCACTTTTTGATGCCCTCGGAGCTTTTTTTGGCCCCGAGGGCATTGTTATATCAGACTTTTTATCTACCTTTGCAGCCCGAATGGGCATAATATGCCCGTTTCATTCATGCTCTGCAATAAAAAATTCATAAATATATAAACAAAAAACATCATGCCTACAATTCAACAGCTCGTGCGGAAAGGCCGCAAGGCGCTCGTAGATAAGAGCAAGAGCCCAGCGCTGGACAACTGTCCTCAGCGTCGTGGTGTCTGTGTTCGTGTCTATACGACCACGCCCAAAAAGCCTAATTCCGCCATGCGTAAGGTGGCTCGTGTGCGCCTTACGAACACAAAGGAAGTCAACAGTTACATCCCCGGAGAGGGTCACAACCTGCAGGAGCACAGCATCGTGCTGGTGCGCGGCGGCCGTGTGAAGGATCTTCCCGGTGTGCGTTATCACATCGTGCGCGGCACACTGGATACCGCTGGCGTCGCCAACCGCACTCAGCGCCGCTCCAAGTATGGTGCCAAGCGCCCGAAGGCTTCCAAGAAGTAATTTTTTCAATTTCAAACAGTTTTGTGTTGTATAAACGCGGTTGAGTAAATGCTCCAACCCTCGTGACGAGGCGGAGGGGTGTTGAAGATAACAAACGAATACAGCCAAACAAAGTAAAAATCACACAAAACAATGCGTAAAGCAAAACCAAAAAAGCGTTTAGTCCTTCCCGATCCCGTCTATGGCGACGTGAAGGTCTCAAAGTTCGTCAACCATCTGATGTATGACGGCAAGAAGAGTATCTCCTACAAAATCTTCTATGATGCACTGGAGATCGTAAAGAACAAGATGCAGAGCGAGGAAAAGAGCTCTCTGGAAATCTGGAAGGAAGCCCTCCAGAAGGTCACCCCACAGGTGGAGGTGAAGAGCCGTCGTATCGGCGGTGCCACATTCCAGGTGCCTACTGAGATTCGCCCCAGCCGTAAGGAGAGCGTCTCTATGAAAAACCTCATTCAGTTTGCCCGCAAGCGTGGCGGCAAGACCATGGCCGACAAGCTGGCTGCTGAAATTATGGACGCATATAATGAACAGGGCGGTGCTTTCAAGCGTAAGGAAGATATGCACCGTATGGCAGAAGCTAACCGTGCGTTCGCACATTTCCGCTTCTAATTTAAGTAGAAAGATTATTTCAAGATAACACCTATCGAATGGCAAAACAAGATTTGCATCTGACCCGTAACATCGGCATCATGGCACACATCGATGCCGGCAAGACTACTACGTCTGAACGTATCCTCTATTATACGGGTCTGACACATAAAATTGGTGAGGTGCACGACGGCGCAGCCACCATGGACTGGATGGCCCAGGAGCAGGAGCGCGGCATCACCATCACCTCTGCTGCCACCACTACGTACTGGAAATGGAACGACCACAAGTACAAGATCAACCTCATTGACACCCCGGGGCACGTGGACTTCACCGCTGAGGTGGAGCGCTCACTGCGCGTCCTGGACGGTGCCGTGGCTGCCTACTGTGCCGTGGGCGGCGTGGAGCCTCAGTCCGAGACTGTCTGGCGCCAGGCCGACAAGTACAACGTTCCCCGCATCGGTTATGTCAACAAGATGGACCGTAGCGGTGCCGACTTCTTTGAGGTCGTGCGCCAGATGAAGGACGTCCTGGGAGCCAAGGCAGTGCCCGTGGTGATTCCTATTGGCGCCGAAGAGAACTTCAAGGGCGTCGTGGATCTTATCCGCATGAAGGCCATCCTCTGGCACGATGAGACCATGGGTGCCGAGTACAGCTTGGAAGAGATTCCTGCCGACCTGCTGGACGAAGCCCAGGAGTGGCGCGACAAGATGCTGGAAACCGTGGCAGAGTATGACGAGAAGGTCATGGAGAAATACTTTGATGACCCCTCCACCATCACCGAAGAGGAAATCATCGCCGGGCTGCGTGCCGCCACCGTGAAGATGGAGATCACGCCGATGCTCTGCGGTTCCTCCTTCAAGAACAAGGGCGTGCAGACCCTGCTCGATTACGTCTGCGCCTTCCTGCCCAGCCCGCTGGACACTCCCAACGTTGTTGGTACCAACCCCGACACCGACGAGGAGGAAGACCGCAAACCCGATGAGGACGAGAAGACCAGTGCCCTGGCGTTCAAGATTGCCACCGACCCCTACGTGGGCCGTCTGACATTCATCCGCGTCTATTCTGGTAAAGTGGAGGCTGGCTCCTACATCTACAACCCCCGTTCGGGCAAGAAGGAGCGTGTCAGCCGTCTGTTCCAGATGCACAGCAACCACCAGAACCCCGTTGAATGCATCTCTGCCGGCGACATCGGAGCTGGTGTAGGCTTCAAGGATATCCGCACCGGTGATACCCTCTGTGATGAGGATGCCCCCATCGTGCTGGAGTCCATGGATTTCCCCGATCCCGTGATTGGTATCGCCGTGGAGCCCAAGACCCAGAAGGATCTGGATCGCCTCTCCAATGGCCTGGCCAAACTGGCAGAGGAGGATCCTACCTTCACCGTGCGCACCGACGAGCAGAGCGGCCAGACCGTCATCAGCGGAATGGGCGAACTGCACTTGGACATCATTATCGACCGTCTGAAGCGCGAGTTCAAGGTGGAGTGCAACCAGGGCAAGCCCCAGGTGAACTACAAGGAAGCCATCACCAAGACCGTCAACCTGCGCGAGACCTACAAGAAGCAGACAGGCGGACGTGGTAAGTTCGCTGACATCATTGTCAACGTGGGCCCTGCAGATCCCGACTTCGAGGGCACTGGCCTCCAGTTCATCAACAGCGTCACAGGTGGCAACATCCCCAAGGAGTTTATTCCTGCTGTCCAGAAGGGCTTCGAGGGCGCCATGAAGAATGGTATCCTCGGTGGCTTCCCCATGGATCGCCTGAAAGTGGAACTGCTGGACGGAAGCTTCCACCCTGTGGACTCCGATCAGCTCTCCTTTGAGATCTGTGCCATTCAGGCCTATCGCAACGCCTGTGCCAAGGCCAAACCCGTCCTGATGGAGCCCATCATGAAACTGGAGGTGGTGACACCCGAGGAGAATATGGGCGACGTCATCGGCGACCTCAATAAGCGTCGCGGACAGGTGGAAGGTATGGATACCAGCCGCAGCGGTGCCCGCATCGTCAAGGCTATGGTGCCACTGGGTGAAATGTTCGGATATGTCACTGCACTGCGCACCATCACTTCCGGACGTGCCACCAGCAGCATGACCTACGACCACCACGCTCCCGTCTCCAGCAGCATCGCCAAGGCTGTGCTGGAGGAGACACACGGACGTGTGGACCTGGTTTAAGAGACACAAGGCAGGGGGCTGCCGAGCAAATGACTCTTCGGCAGCCCAACCACCTTATTTAATTAAAATAGAATCGTTAATTGTAAAAATTGTAAATTATAATCATGAGTCAAAAGATCAGAATCAAACTGAAGTCCTATGACCACAACCTCGTGGACAAGTCCGCAGAGAAGATTGTGAAGACTGTCAAGGCCACTGGCGCCATCGTGAGCGGGCCCATTCCTCTCCCTACTCACAAGCGCATTTTCACTGTCAACCGTTCCACCTTCGTCAACAAGAAGGCTCGTGAGCAGTTCCAGCTCAGCAGTTACAAGCGCCTCATTGACATCTACAGCAGCACCGCACAGACCGTGGATGCACTGATGAAACTGGAGTTGCCCAGCGGCGTGGAAGTAGAGATCAAAGTCTAAGATTCTATTAAAAACAACATTCAATAATTAATTACTGAAATGCCAGGATTATTAGGAAAGAAAATCGGAATGACTTCCGTTTTCAGTGCCGACGGCAAGAACGTGCCGTGCACTGTTATCGAATTAGGTCCTTGCGTGGTAACCCAGGTGAAGAGCGTGGAAAAGGATGGCTATGCTGCCGTTCAGCTCGGCTTCGAGGAGGCTAAGGAGAAGAACACTACCAAGCCTATGCTCGGCCACTTCGCCAAGAGCGGTACTACTCCCAAGAGACACTTGGCCGAGTTCACAGGTTTCGAAGGCGAACTGAATCTGGGTGACACCATCACGGTGGACCTCTTTGCAGACGCTACTTATGTCGATGTCATCGGCAAAAGCAAGGGTAAGGGATTCCAGGGCGTCGTGAAGCGTCATGGTTTCGGTGGCGTCGGACAGACCACACATGGTCAGGACGACCGCGCCCGCAAGCCGGGTTCCATCGGTGCCTGTTCTTATCCCGCCAAGGTCTTCAAAGGACTCCGTATGGGAGGACAGATGGGCAACGCCCGTGTCACGACCCACAACCTGCAAGTGTTAAAGGTGATTCCCGAGCACAACCTGCTCCTCATCAAGGGCAGTATTCCGGGTTTCAAAGGTTCAATCGTTAGCGTTATTAAGTAAGATGGAAATCAGTGTATTGAATATCAAGGGTCAGGACACCGGTCGCAAGGTGGTCCTGAATGATGCTGTCTATGGCATTGAACCCAATGACCACGCAGTCTATATGGATGTCCGTCTCTATCTCGCCAACCAGCGTCAGGGTACTGCCAAGGCCAAGGAACGTTCCGAGGTCAGCGGTTCCACACGCAAGCTCGGTCGCCAGAAAGGCGGCGGCGGTGCACGTCGCGGTGACATCAACTCACCCGTGCTCGTCGGAGGTGGACGCGTCTTCGGTCCTAAGCCACGTGACTATGGCTTCAAACTCAACACGAAAGTGCGCCGTCTGGCCCGCAAGAGTGCCCTGACCTACAAGGCTCAGGAAAACGCTATTCTGGTCGTGGAAGACTTCACTTTCGACGCTCCAAAGACCAAAAGCTTCATTGAAGTCTTAAAAAATCTTAAAGTTGATGGCAAAAAGACCCTTTTTGTTTTGCCAGGTGCAGATAAAGCCGTATATTTGTCCGCTCGAAACCTCGAGCGCGCTAATGTTATGGCCGCTTCTGCGCTCAACACCTACAAGGTGCTTGACGCAGATGTGCTTGTGCTGACTGAGGGCGCACTCAATGTCGTCGAACAAAATCTTAACAAGTAAAGCGCAAGACAACTATGGGATATATCATTAAACCCCTCGTCACCGAGAAGATGACGAACATCACAGAGAAGCAGAACAAGTTCGGCTTCATTGTGCGTCCTGAGGCTAACAAGATCGAGATCAAGCAAGAAGTGGAAGCTCTCTACAACGTGACTGTGGTGGCTGTGAACACCAGCAACTACGCTGGCAAGAACAAGACCCGCTACACCAAGTCCGGCCTGCTCCGCGGCCGCACCAACGCCTTCAAGAAGGCTATCGTCACACTCAAGGAGGGCGAGACAATCGATTTCTACAGTAACATTTAAAGAAAAAGATGGCAGTACGTAAATTAAAGCCCACAACACCGGGCCAAAGACACAAGATTATAGGTACCTTCGAAGAGATTACTGCATCTGTACCTGAGAAGTCTCTCGTGTACGGCAAGCGCTCCACCGGCGGCCGTAACAATGTCGGCAAGATGACCGTCCGTTACATGGGCGGTGGCCACAAGCAGAAGTATCGTTTCATCGACTTCAAGAGAGAGAAAGATGGTGTTCCCGCAGTCGTGAAGACAATCGAGTACGATCCCAATCGTTCCGCACGCATCGCACTCCTCTTCTACGCTGACGGTGAGAAGCGTTATATTATTGCTCCCAACGGCCTCCAGGTGGGTCAGACTCTGATGTCCGGTCCCGAGGCTGCTCCTGAAGTAGGTAACGCACTTCCCCTGCAGAACATTCCCGTGGGTACGGTGATTCACAACATTGAGCTCCGTCCCGGACAGGGCGCCCTGTTGGTGCGTTCCGCTGGTAACTTCGCTCAACTGACCTCACGTGAAGGTCGCTACTGCGTGATTAAACTCCCCTCTGGAGAGACACGCAAGATCCTCAGCGCTTGCAAGGCTACTGTCGGCAGCGTGGGTAACAGCGACCATGCACTGGAAGCTTCCGGAAAGGCTGGCCGCAGCCGCTGGCTCGGCCGTCGTCCCCACAACCGCGGCGTCGTCATGAATCCTCATGATCACCCGATGGGTGGCGGTGAAGGCCGTCAGAGCGGTGGACATCCGCGTTCACGCAAGGGCCTCTACGCCAAGGGTCTCAAGACTCGTGCTCCGAAGAAGCAGTCCAACAAGTACATCATTGAAAGAGCCAACAAGAAGTAATCACAGTTAACCAGTAAGAAACATTATGAGTCGTTCACTTAAGAAAGGTCCATACATCGCAGTAAGCCTTGAGAAAAAAGTTCTCGCAATGAACGAGAGCGGCAAGAAGAACGTCGTGAAGACTTGGGCTCGCGCTTCAATGATCAGCCCCGACTTTGTCGGTCACACGATTGCCGTTCACAACGGAAACAAGTTCATTCCTGTCTATGTTACCGAAAATATGGTGGGTCACAAGCTCGGCGAGTTCGCTCCCACCCGCAAGTTCGGTGGCCACGCAGGTCAGAAGAAGAAGTAAGCAGGACCTCCCTTTTTAACCAGAACAATTAGAGTAAATAATATAATGGGAAAAAGAAAAAGACTTGCAGCTGAAGCAAGAAAGGCTGCACAGAAAACCCAGTACTTTGCCAAGGCTAAGGGTGTACCCTCCTCTCCCCGGAAGATGAGATACGTGGTGGATTTGATCCGCGGCATGGAAGTGAATCGCGCCCTGGCAACACTGCGCTTCAACAAGAAGGCCGCAGCCGCCGACGTGGAGAAACTCCTGCGTTCAGCCATTGCCAACTGGGAACAGAAGAACGATCGCAAGGCCGAGGATGGCGAACTGATCGTCTCGAGAGTATTCGTTGACGAGGGCGCTACCCTCAAGCGCATGCGTCCCGCCCCCCAGGGCCGTGGCTACCGCATCCGCAAGCGCAGCAACCACGTCACATTGTTCGTTGACACTAAAACTAATGATTAATCTTTAAAAGTATGGGACAGAAAGTTAATCCTATCAGCAACCGTCTCGGCATCGTCCGCGGTTGGGATTCAAATTGGTATGGTGGCAAGGACTTCGGCGAATCCATCCTCGAGGACAGCAAGATCCGCAAATACCTCATGGTGCGTCTGGGTGATGCCAGCATCTCCCGCATCGTTATCGAGCGCACTCTGAAGCTCGTCACCATCACCGTCTGCACGTCACGTCCAGGACTGATCATTGGTAAGGGCGGAGAGAAAGTTGACGCCCTCAAGAAGGAGCTGAAGAAGATCACCGACAAGGATATCCAAATCAACATCTTCGAAATCAAAAAGCCCGACTTGGACGCTAATATCGTCGGTGCCAACATCGCCAAGCAGGTCGAGGGAAAGATTGCCTATCGTCGCGCCATCAAGATGGCCATCGCCAACGCTATGCGCGCTGGAGCCGAAGGCATTAAGGTGCTCATCTCCGGCCGCCTGAACGGTGCCGAAATCGCTCGCTCCGAGATGTTCAAGGAAGGCCGTACACCGCTGCACACTTTCCGTGCAGATATTGACTACTGCCAGACAGAGGCTCTCACCAAGGTGGGACTCTTGGGCATCAAGGTGTGGATCTGCCGTGGTGAAGTCTATGGCAAGAAAGACCTCGCACCCAACTTCACGCAGCAGAAGGAAACCGGACGGTTCGGCGGCAATGATCGTGGCGGACGTCGCGGTCCGCGTCGCGGCGCACGCAACAACAATCGTTAAACATCCAAAAGAACGTAATTATGTTACAGCCGAAAAGAACTAAATACAGAAGACCGCAAAAAGGACGTTGCAAGGGCAACGCCCAGCGCGGCAACCAGCTCGCTTTCGGATCCTTCGGTATCAAGAGCCTCGACACGCACTGGATCACCGGTCGCCAGATCGAGGCTGCCCGTGTGGCCGTCACACGTTACATGCAGCGTGAAGGTCAGGTGTGGATCCGAATCTTCCCGGACAAGCCCATCACCAAGAAGCCGGCAGACGTCCGAATGGGTAAAGGTAAGGGTGACCCCGTGGGTTACGTTTTCCCCATCACACCCGGACGCATCATCTTCGAGGTGGAAGGTGTACCCTATGAGACAGCAAAAGAAGCCCTGCGCCTGGCTGCACAGAAGCTTCCCGTTACAACCAAGTTCATTGTTAGACGAGATTACGACAAAAACGCTTGATTATGAAGACAGCAGAAGTAAGAGCTCTCACCATTGAGGAGCTCGCCGAGAAAATTGAAACGGCCAAGGCCCAGTATAACCAGATGCTGCTCAACCACGCCGTCTCTCCTCTGGAGGATTCTTCCCAGATTAAGAAGGCCCGTCGTGACATCGCTCGAATGATGACCATTCTGACGGAGAAAAAGAACGCTTAACACTAATGGTCTTTAAACATGGAAGTTAGAAACTTAAGAAAGACAAGAACCGGTGTTGTCATCAGCGACAAGATGGATAAGACCATTGTAGTGGCTGCCAAGTACAAGGAAAGACACCCGATTTATGGTAAGTTCGTCTCCAAGACGAAGAAGTACCATGCTCATGATGAGCAGAACGACTGCCATAAAGGCGACACCGTTCTCATTATGGAAACCCGTCCCCTGAGCAAAACCAAGAGATGGAGAGTAGTAGAAATCGTAGAAAGAGCTAAGTAATTATGATACAAGCAGAATCTAGATTAGTCGTTGCAGATAACAGCGGTGCCAAGGAATGTCTCTGCATCCGCGTGCTCGGAGGCACTCGCCGCCGTTATGCAACCGTGGGGGATATCATCGTCGTCTCTGTCAAGAGCGTCATTCCCTCCAGTGAAATTAAAAAGGGTGCTGTGTCGAAGGCGCTGATCGTCCGCACAAGCAAGGAAGTACGTCGGGCTGACGGCTCCTATATCCGCTTTGACGACAACGCTTGCGTATTGTTGAACAATGCTGGTGAGCTTCGTGGAAGCCGCATCTTCGGCCCTGTGGCCCGTGAGCTGCGTGCTGCCAATATGAAGGTGGTTTCACTCGCACCCGAGGTCCTTTAATTATCAAAAGATTCATTTAACACTAATGGCTAAGTTACATATTAAGAAAGGTGACACCGTGATGGTTCTGGCTGGCAACAGCAAGGGTCAGACCGGCACCGTGCTCAAAGTGCTCGTCAAAGAGCAGAAGGCCATCGTTGAAGGTCTCAACATGGTCTCCAAGAGCCAGAAGCCCAGCGCCAAGTTCCCGCAGGGTGGCATCGTCAAGCAGGAGGCTCCCATCCACATCTCCAACCTGAATGTGGTGGACCCCAAGACGGGCAAGGCTACCCGCATCGGTCGTAAGTTGAACGCAGACGGCAAGCTTGTCCGTTATGCAAAAAAGTCAGGGGAGGAGATTAAGTAATGGCAAATACAGCAAGACTCAAGCAGGAATATACCGAGCGTATCGCTCCTGCACTCAAAGAGAAGTTCGGCTACACATCTGCTATGCAGATTCCCGTCCTGAAGAAGATTGTCATCAATCAGGGCCTGGGCATCGCCACAGCCGACAAGAAGATTATCGAAGTGGCAGTCAATGAGCTGACCGCCATCACTGGCCAGAAGGCCGTGGCCACCGTCTCCAAGAAGGACGTTGCCAACTTCAAGCTCCGTAAGAAAATGCCCATCGGCGTCATGGTGACACTACGTCGCGAGCGCATGTACGAGTTCCTCGAGAAGCTCGTGAAGGTGGCTCTGCCCCGTATCCGTGACTTCAAGGGTATCGAGAGCAAGCTGGACGGTCGCGGTAACTACACCCTCGGCATCCAGGAGCAGATTATCTTCCCCGAGATCAATATTGATGCCATCGACCGCATCGTCGGCATGAACATCACTTTCGTGACCACCGCTAAGACCGATGAAGAGGGTTTCGCCCTTCTCAAGGAGTTCGGCCTTCCCTTCAAGAACGCTAAAGACTAAGAAGATATGGCAAAAGAATCAATGAAGGCCCGCGAGGTCAAGCGCGCCAAACTTGTCGCAAAGTATGCCGCCAAGCGTGCTGCCCTGAAGAAGATTGTCAACACGGGTGATCCCGTGGAGGCTTTCGAGGCTGCACAGAAGCTGCAGAGCATCCCCCGCAATGCCAACCCCATCCGCCTGCACAACCGCTGCAAGATCACGGGACGTCCAAAGGGCTATATCCGCCAGTTCGGACTCTCTCGTATCCAGTTCCGCGAGATGGCTTCACAGGGACTCATCCCGGGCGTGAAGAAGGCAAGCTGGTAAACGGTCACATTCCTCAAAAGTGGAAACCAAGTTACTTTATGTTTAATATTGTCGGCACAGTGCCGATTAATTAAATCAATTTTCAAATGACAGATCCAATTGCAGACTATTTGACACGGCTCCGCAATGCTATTATGGCTAAGCACCGCGTGGTGGAGATTCCCGCGTCAAATCTGAAGAAGGAGATCACCAAGATCCTCTTCGAGAAGGGCTACATCCTGAACTACAAGTTCGTCGAGGATGGCCCTCAGGGTACCATCAAGGTGGCCCTGAAGTATGATGCTGTTAACAAGGTTAACGCCATCAAGAAGCTGATGCGCGTGTCTCGTCCCGGTATGCGCAAGTACACCGGCTACAAGGACATGCCGAGAGTTATCAACGGACTGGGTATCGCTATCATCTCCACGTCCCAAGGTGTCATGACAAACAAGGAAGCTGCCGAGAAGAAGATCGGTGGTGAAGTTCTCTGTTACGTTTATTAATTTAAGGAGGAATTAACATGTCAAGAATCGGTAAATTGCCCATAAACATCCCCGCAGGTGTTGAGATTTCCGTTAACGGCAACGTAGTGACCGTTAAGGGTAAGGAGGGTGTTTTAACCCAAGAGGTTAATCCTTCCATCAAAGTGAACTATGACAAGGACAAGGCTGAAATGACGTTCGACATCGATGAGGCCTATGATCCCATGAATATCAGCCTGAAGCAGAAGCAGGCTTTCCACGGTCTTTACCGTTCGCTCATCCATAACATGGTCGTGGGCGTCAGTGAAGGCTACACCAAGGAGCTGGAGCTCGTGGGTGTGGGTTATCGCGTGAGCAACAAGGGCAACCTCCTGGAGTTTGCGCTGGGTTACACCCATCCCATCTATATCCTTCTCCCCCAGGAAATCAAGGTCGAGACCAAGTCCGAGCGTAACCAGAATCCCAGGATCATCATGAAGTCCTGTGACAAGCAGCTCCTCGGACAGGTGTGCGCCAAGATTCGCACTTTCCGTAAGCCCGAACCTTACAAGGGCAAGGGTATCTTGTTCGTTGGCGAGCAGATTCGCAGAAAGTCTGGTAAGTCAGCAGGTGCTAAGTAATAGTAACTCTAAAATCGCGTAATCATGACAACGAAAATAGAAAGACGAATCAAGATTAAGTATAGAGTTCGCAACAAGATCTCCGGTACCGCCGAGCGTCCCCGCATGTCGGTGTTCCGCAGCAACAAGCAGATCTACGTTCAGGTGATCAACGACCAGACCGGCACCACGCTGTGTGCCGCCTCATCCCTCGGTCTGGAGGCTTGCCCCAAGAAGGAGCAGGCAGCCAAGGTCGGCGAACTCATCGCAAAGAAGGCTCTCGAAGCCGGAATCACCACAGTCGTTTTTGACCGTAACGGTTATCTTTACCACGGTAGAGTGAAGGAAGTTGCTGATGCAGCACGTAACGGTGGACTTAAATTCTAAATCATTATGGCAATCAAGAATGTAAAGATCAATAGCGATGTTGAATTGAAGGACCGCCTCGTAGCTATCAACCGTGTCACTAAGGTGACCAAGGGTGGTCGCACCTTCACATTTGCAGCAATCGTTGTAGTGGGCGACGGCAAGGGCATCATCGGTTACGGCCTGGGTAAGGCAGGTGAAGTCACCGCAGCCATCGCCAAGGGCGTGGAAGCCGCCAAGAAGAACCTTGTGCAAGTTCCCGTCCTCAACGGCACAGTGCCCCACGAGCAGGCCGCCAAGTTCGGCGGAGCCGAGGTGCTCATCATGCCTGCCAGCACCGGTACCGGTGTGGTGGCCGGCGGCGCCATGCGTGCCGTTCTCGAGAGTGTAGGTATCACTGACTGTCTGGCCAAGTCCAAGGGTTCTTCCAACCCCCACAACCTGGTGAAGGCCACCATCACGGCTCTGTCCGAGATGCGTGACGCCCGTCAGGTGGCACAGAACCGCGGCATCAGTGTAGAAAAAGTATTCAGAGGTTAACGAAGGAGGTTCAAGACTATGGCAACTATTAAAGTGAAGCAAATCAAGAGCCGCATCGGCGCCCCCAAGAATCAAAAGCGCACACTGGACGCTATGGGGTTGAAGAAGTTGAACCACGTCGTGGAGCTGGAGGATACCCCCTCTGTCCGCGGCCAGATTCAGACCGTCCACCATCTGGTGAAGGTGCTGGACTGACACATTCAACGTTACACTCTAATCACTAAACTTTCAACTTTTAAAAATCCTTCGTACGATTATGAAACTGAATACATTGAAGCCCGCAGCAGGTGCCACCAAGGCTCGCAAGCGCATTGGTCGCGGTCCCGGTTCCGGTCTCGGTGGCACGTCCACCCGCGGCCACAAGGGTGCCAAGGCCCGTTCGGGTTATAAGAAGAAGATTGGTTTCGAAGGCGGTCAGATGCCGTTGCAGCGTCGTCTGCCGAAGTTCGGATTCAAGAACATCAACCGCGTGGAATATGCTCCCGTGAACCTGAGTGTCATCCAGAAACTCGCTGAGCAGGGTCTGGAGAAGATCGGCCTCGCCGAGATTGTGGCCGCAGGTTATGCCAAGGCTGGCGAACTCGTCAAGGTCCTGGGTAAGGGTCAGCTCACCGCCAAGGTTGCTGTGGAGGCCAATGCCTTCTCCAAGAGTGCCGAGGCTGCCATCACGGCTGCCGGCGGTAATGCCACAACTCTGTAAAGAACACGTATCTCATGAAGAAGTTTTTTGCAACACTGAAGAACATCTGGATGATCGAGGACCTTCGCATGAAGATCCTCATCACCATTGGTTTTGCCGCCGTGTATCGCTTCGGTTCGTTCGTGGTGCTTCCTGGCATCAACCCCAACAACCTGGTGGCACTGCGTGAGCAGACCAGTGAAGGCCTGATGAGCCTTCTGAATATGTTCTCTGGAGGAGCATTCTCCAACGCATCCATGTTTGCGCTCGGTATCATGCCTTACATCACGGCGTCCATCGTCATCCAGCTCTTGGCTGTCGCTGTTCCTTATTTCCAGAAGATGCAGCGCGAGGGTGAGAGTGGCCGCCGCAAGATCAACCAGTACACCCGTTACTTGACCATCTTCATCCTGCTGTTCCAGGCCCCCGGTTATCTGGTGAACCTGAAACACATGTCCGGCGGAGCCCTGAACCCCGCCATCGGATGGACGACGTTCATGATTTCTTCCACCATCATCCTTGCTGCCGGCAGTATGTTCATCCTCTGGCTGGGTGAGCGCATCACCGACAAGGGTATTGGCAACGGTGTGTCCATGATTATTATGTTAGGTATCATCGCCCGCCTGCCGCAGGCTTTCGGCCAGGAGGCTGTCAGCCGCCTGAATAACCTCAGCGGTGGTGGTCTGGTGATGTTCCTCGTTGAACTCGTGATCCTCTTCCTCGTCGTAATGGCCGCTATTATGCTGACGCAGGCCACCCGCAAGGTGCCCGTTCAGTATGCCAAGCGTGTGATGGGAGGCCAGCAGATCGGCGGTGCACGTCAGTACATCCCCTTGAAGCTGTTTGCCGCCAACGTGATGCCTATCATCTTCGCACAGGCCATTATGTTCCTGCCCATCACGCTCCTGCAGGCTTTCTCCGACGGTCAGAACCCCAGCGCCATCCTCATGGCTCTCTCTGACCACCGCAGCTTCGCCTACAATGTGGTGTTTGCCCTTCTCATCATTGCCTTCACCTACCTCTACACCGCCATCACCATGAACCCCGTTCAGATGGCAGAGGATATGAAGCGCAACAATGGCTTCATCCCTGGCGTGCGTCCCGGTAAGGATACAGCGGATTACATTGATAATGTGATGTCCCACATCATGCTCCCCGGCTCCATCTTCCTGGCTTTCATAGCTTGTATGCCGGCTTTCGCCGGACTGTTGAATGTCCAGCCCGAGTTTGGTCAGTTCTTTGGCGGCACGTCGCTCCTCATCCTTGTGGGTGTTGTCCTGGACACGCTCCAGCAGATTGAGAGTCACTTGCTCATGCGCCATTACGACGGCCTGCTGGAGTCCGGTCGCATCCGCGGCCGCAGTGGAGCCTATTAATGAAAGGTCCATCTGAGGAATGATATTTCTGAAGACAGAGGAAGAGATTGAGCTGATGCGTGCCGCCAATCTGTTGGTGGCCAAGACACTCGCCGAGGTCGGCAAAGCCGTTCGCCCGGGTGTCAGCACAGCCCAACTCGACCGCCTCGCCGAGGAGTTCATCCGTGACCACGGTGCCGAACCCACCTTCAAGGGTTTCCCAAACCCCTATGGTGGTCCCTTCCCGGGCAGCATCTGCACTTCTGTCAACGACGTGGTGGTTCACGGTGTTCCTTCCGAGGACACCATCCTGCGAGAGGGTGACATCATCTCTGTGGATTGTGGCACGCTGCTCAATGGTTACAATGGCGACTCCTGCTACACCTTTCAGGTGGGCGAAGTCTCATCAGAAGTGCGCCAGTTGCTGGCCACGACAAAGGAAGCCCTCTACCTCGGCATCCAGGCTGCAGTGCCTGGACAGCGAGTGGGCGACATCAGTTACGCAGTCCAGACGCACTGCGAGGCTGCCGGCTACGGCATCGTCCGCGAGTTCGTCGGACACGGCATCGGTCGGGAAATGCACGAGGACCCTCAGGTCCCGAATTTCGGCCGCCGCGGTCAGGGCAAACAGCTCAAGAACGGGCTCTGCATTGCCATCGAACCTATGATCACGATGGGAACCCATCAGGTCTATATGGATGATGACCGCTGGACCATCCACACACAGGACCACCGTCCTGCTGCGCACTTCGAGCACACCATTGCCATTCATCATGGCAAGGCTGATATCCTCTCCTCCTTCGAGGAAATAGAAAAATATGAAGCAGCCCGCTGAGCGGTCTGTACAAGTCTTCAAGAAAAGAAACATCATTAACAACAGAACAAATACCTCTCAAGTATGGCAAAGCAGTCCGCTATAGAGCAAGATGGTCAGATTATGGAGTCTCTCTCCAATGCCATGTTCCGCGTGGAACTGGAGAACGGTCACCAGATTACTGCCCACATCTCTGGCAAGATGAGAATGCATTACATTAAAATCCTTCCCGGAGATAAGGTAAAGGTAGAGATGAGTCCTTATGACCTTTCCAAGGGACGTATCGTTTTTAGATATAAATAACGAAAGCAAAAAGATATGAAAACAAGAGCATCCTTAAAGAAACGTACACCCGAGTGCAAGATTGTCCGTCGCAAGGGACGTCTGTTCGTGATCAACAAGAAAAACCCGAAGTTCAAAATGCGTCAGGGTTAAGGCAAGTCGTAAATCGTAAATCGTAAAATTATAATATGGCAATAAGAATTGTTGGTGTCGATTTGCCTCAGAACAAGAGAGGTGAAATCGCTTTGACCTATGTCTTTGGCATTGGTCGCAGTAGTTCAGCAAAGATCCTGGAGAAGGCCGGTGTCGATAAGGACATCAAGGTCAAGGATTGGACCGACGAGCAGGCCGGCCGCATCCGCGAGGTCATCGCTGCTGATTACAAGGTCGAGGGCGACCTCCGTTCCGAGATCGCTATGAACATTAAGCGCCTGATGGATATCGGCTGCTATCGTGGTGTGCGCCACCGCAACGGACTCCCCGTCCGCGGTCAGAGCACAAAGAACAACGCCCGTACTCGCAAGGGTAAGAAGAAGACCGTTGCAAACAAGAAGAAGGCCACGAAGTAAAGCTAAATCGTAATTCGCAAAACGTCAAATCGTAACTATAAGATATGGCAAAGAAAACAGTTGCAGCAAAGAAAAGAAACGTGAAGGTTGACGCCCTGGGCCAGTTGCATGTGCACAGCTCCTTCAACAATGTCATCGTTTCTCTGGCCAACAGTGAGGGCCAGATTATCTCTTGGTCCAGCGCCGGCAAGATGGGCTTCCGCGGTTCCAAGAAGAACACTCCCTATGCCGCACAGATGGCCGCTCAGGATTGCGCCAAGATTGCATACGATCTCGGCCTCCGCAAGGTCAAGGCATACGTCAAGGGTCCCGGCAACGGCCGTGAGTCCGCCATCCGCACCATCCACGGTGCCGGCATTGAGGTGGTCGAGATTATCGACGTCACTCCTCTGCCCCACAATGGCTGCCGTCCTCCCAAGCGTCGTAGAGTTTAACAATGGGCGTTATATCGTAATAACGTTATATCGTAATAGTGAAAACATTTTTATAGATTATGGCAAGATATACAGGTCCAAAATCAAAGATCGCTCGCCGCTTCGGCGAAGCTATTTTCGGTCCCGACAAGGTGTTGTCCAAGCGTAACTTCCCTCCCGGACAGCATGGCAACAACCGTCGTCGCAAGACCTCTGAGTACGGTGTCATGCTTGCTGAGAAGCAGAAGGCCAAATACACCTACGGCGTACTCGAGAAGCAGTTCCGCAATATGTTTGAGAATGCAGCCCGCACCAACGGCATTACTGGTGAGATTCTGCTCCAGAACCTCGAGTGCCGTCTGGACAACCTCGTGTTCCGTCTCGGCATTGCACCCTCTCGTGCCGCTGCTCGTCAGCTCGTCAGCCACCGTCACATCGTGGTTGATGGAAAAGTTGTTAACATCCCTTCATTCTCCGTGAAGCCCGGACAGATTGTCGGCGTGCGTGAGAAGGCCAAGTCCCTCGAAGTCATTGCTGCTGCCCTCGCCGGCTTCAACCACAGCAAGTACCCCTGGATTGAGTGGGACGAAGCTCAGAAAGCCGGTAAGCTCCTGCACAAGCCCGAGCGTGCTGACATTCCTGAGAATATCAAGGAGCAACTTATCGTTGAATTGTACTCTAAATAAAAACTGATCATGGCGATATTAGCATTTCAAAAACCTGACAAGGTGTTAATGGTGGAGGCCGACGACAAATACGGCAAGTTCGAATTTCGTCCGTTGGAGCCCGGCTTCGGTATTACCGTGGGTAATGCGCTTCGCCGTATCCTGCTTTCCTCACTGGAGGGTTATGCCATCAATACACTCCGTATCAATGGCGTAGAACACGAATTCGCATCGGTACCCGGTGTGAAGGAGGATGTCACTAACATTATCCTCAATTTGAAGCAAGTGCGCTTCAAACAGGTGGTCGAAGAATTCGAGAACGAGAAAGTTTCTGTCACCGTCGAGAACACCACAGAGTTCCGCGCTGGCGACTTTAACAAGTATCTGACTGGATTTGAAGTGTTAAACCCTGAATTAGTTATTTGCCATTTAGATGCCAAAGCAACGATGCAGATAGAGATTTCCATTAACAAAGGTCGCGGCTACGTCCCCGCAGAGGAGAACCGTGAGTTCTGCACCGATGTTAATGTAATCCCCATCGATTCAATTTACACTCCGATTCGCAACGTCAAGTACGCCGTCGAGAACTTCCGCGTAGAGCAGAAGACCGACTATGAGAAACTCGTGCTTGAAGTCACCACCGATGGTTCCATCCAACCGAAGGATGCCCTCAAGGAAGCCGCCAAGATCCTGATTTATCACTTCATGCTGTTCTCCGACGAGAAGATTACCCTTGAGAACTCCGATGCCGATGGCAACGAGGAATTCGATGAGGAAATCCTCCACATGCGCCAGCTCTTGAAGACCAAGCTTGTTGACATGGACCTCTCTGTCCGTGCCCTCAACTGTCTGAAAGCCGCCGACGTGGAGACACTGGGTGACCTCGTTCAGTACAACAAGACCGACCTCCTGAAGTTCCGCAACTTCGGCAAGAAATCGCTCACCGAGCTTGATGATTTGCTCGAGAGTCTGAATCTGTCGTTTGGAACCGACATTTCCAAGTATAAATTAGACAAAGATTAACATTTCCTATGAGACACGGAAAAAAATTCAACCATCTGAGCCGTACTGCATCCCACCGCGACGCTATGCTTTCCAACATGGCCATCTCGCTGATCATGCACAAAAGAATCACTACGACTCTCGCCAAGGCCAAGGCCCTCAAGAAGTTTGTGGAGCCCCTGCTGACCAAGTCCAAGCAGGACACCACCAACGCTCGCCGCGTGGTCTTCAGCCACCTCCAGAACAAGTTCGCCATCACCGAGCTCTTCCAGAACATCAGCCCGAAGATTGCCGAGCGCCCCGGAGGTTACACCCGCATCATCAAGACTGGCTTCCGCAAGGGAGATATGGCTCCCGTCTGCTTCATCGAACTCGTTGACTTCGATGAGAACATGGCCAAGACCCAGAAGAAGGCCGCCCGCACCCGTCGCAGCCGCAAGTCCGCAGCCCCCGCAGCTCCCGCCGCAGAGGCTCCCGCAGCCGCAGAGGAAGCACCCGCAGCCGAGGCCGAAGCTCCTGCCGCAGCAGAGTAATACCCCTCACAATAACAACAATCCCAGAAAGGGCAGTCCTGTGAATGGGCTGCCCTTTTTCCCTTCATCACCTCATGCATCCAATGAAACGATTTATGACCATCCTGGGCCTGCTGGTCCTGACCTCAGTCACCGCTGTGGCACAAAACGTGAGAGAGTCTGTCCGTCTGGACGAGGGCTGGAAGTTTGCCTTCGGGCACGCTGCCGACCCGCAACGTGACTTCGGCTGCGGCACAGAGTACTTCAATTACCTGACCAAGGCCGCCTCCATCCACAACGCCGGCCCCTACTCGGCCAAGTTTGACGATGCCGCCTGGCAGACCGTGCGCCTGCCCCACGACTGGGTGGCTTCGCTGCCCTACGACGCCCGGGCCAGCCACTCCCACGGTTACAAGACCGTTGGGCATCTGTTCCCCGAGACCAGCGTGGGCTGGTACCGCAAGACCATCACGATACCTGCCGAAGACCTGGGCAAGCACCTCTCGCTGCGCTTTGACGGCATCTTCCGAGATGCCCGCGTCTGGTTCAACGGCTTCTACATGGGCTCCGAACCCAGCGGTTACGCCACCCAGGTCTATGACATCACAGAGTATGTGAACTATGGCGGTGAGAACCTCATCTGCGTGCGCGCCGATGCCTCCTTGGAAGAAGGCTGGTTCTATGAGGGTGCCGGCATCTATCGTGACGTCTGGTTGCTGAAGAGCGGCGCTGTCAGTGTAGCTCCCTTCGGCACGTTTGTCTATGCAGACCTGCAGCAGCCCTACGCCCAGGCCTTGATACATGTGGAGACAGAAGTGAACAACAGCTCCCTGAGTGCCCAGACCTGTCAGGTCACACAGCGCCTCTTGGATGCCGAGGGCCGTGAGGTGGCTCGCAGCAGCGCCCAGCCGCTGGCCCTGCAGCCCAAGCAGACACTCTCCTGCCAGCAGACCTTCACCCTGAGTCAGCCTCACCTCTGGAGCACCACAGACCCCTATCGGTATAAGGTGGAGACCACGGTGACGGTGGCTGGTCAGGTGACAGACGTCTATGAGACCAGCACGGGAATCCGTGAGATCGTGTTTGATGCCGATCGCGGTTTCCTGCTCAATGGCCAACCGCAGAAGCTGAAGGGCGTGAATATGCATCAGGACCACGCCGGCGTGGGTGCAGCCCTGCCCGAGGCTCTGATGGCGTGGCGCATCCGCCGGCTGAAGGAGTTCGGCTGCAACGCCTACCGCTCCTCCCACAACCCGATGACGCCGGCCCTTCTGGATATCTGTGACCGCGAAGGAATGTTGGTGATTGATGAGAACCGCCTCACGGGCATCAACACAGAGCACCAGCGCCTGCTCGCGAATATGATCCGTCGTGACCGCAACCACCCGAGTGTCATCCTCTGGAGCGACGGCAACGAGGAGTGGGGCATCGAGAATAGCATTCAGGGGACGCGCATCGCTGCTGCCATGCGTGAGTTGACGCGCCTGCTGGATCCCACCCGTCACTCCACCATCGCCAATTCCGGCGGCGGCGAGATGATCAAGGGGCTGGACGTTGTGGGCTTCAACTATATCCTTCAGAATGATGTCGATCATCGCAAGCAGGACAACCCCACATGGAAGATTGTGGGCACCGAGGAGACTACCGGCTGCGGCACACGTGGCATCTATTTCAGCGTCCCCGAGGAGACCGGACACATGCGTTCCATGAACTTGGAAGCCGACAAGGACGGCACCCTGAACCGCATCGAGCGCGGCTGGCAGTTCTACGCCGACCGTCCCTGGGGTGCAGGACTCTTCTATTGGACCGGCTTTGACTATCGCGGCGAGCCCAACCCGCTGCAATATCCTGCCACAGACTCCGAGTTTGGCATCTTGGACTACTGCGGCTTCTGGAAGGACGAGGCCTGGTACCTGCGCTCCTGGTGGACCGACGAGCCCACTCTGCACATCTTCCCCCACTGGAACCTGCAGGGACACGAGGGTGAAGAGGTGGACATCTGGGCCTACAGCAACTGTGACGAGGTGGAGCTCACTGTGAACGGCAAGCGTCTGGGCCGCCAGAAGATGCCGCGCAACGGTCACCTCCGTTGGAAGGCTGTCTATCAGCCGGGCAAGGTCGTGGCCACGGGTTACAACAGCGGCAAGCGCACGCTGACCCAGGTCGTTGAGACCACCCGTCCTGCCGCTCAGCTTGTCATGACTTCAGACCGCCAGACCATCACTGCCGACGGGCGTGACGTGGCCGTCATCACTGTGGAGGTGCAGGACAACAAGGGCCGCCTCGTTCCCGACGCCTGTCCCCAGCTCACCTTCCGCTTGGAAGGCGACGCCCGCATCCTCGGAGCCGGCAATGGTGACCCCGCCTACCTCGGTGCCGACCACCCGAACACGCTTGACTGTAAGGAGTTCTGCATCCCTGCCTTCAATGGCCTGGCACAGCTCCTGGTGCAGAGCGGCCACACGGCAGCCCCCATCCGTCTCACCACCACTGCCGACGGTCTCCAGGAGGGCACCGTCACTGTCAATCTTCAATAAACGACAAGCGTCCAGTCCCATCAGCACTTGCGTATATACGACTTGGCACTTGCGTCCTTACGACTTGACACTTGCGTCCAGATGCCCGTATTTAACGCTCCAGACACCTGCATCTCGGACTCCAAAAACCATTATTATTCACTTTTTTGCCCCCTTAACCTCACTTTTTCTCCCTTTTTCTTTGTCAGTTCCCACAGAATCCTTACTTTTGCGGCGTGTTACCCTTGTAAAAGGAAGATTATATGACCTTTTTTAACGCTATTACGAATGAAAAAAGAGTTTGGTAAATGGTTCCTAGATTTGGCCAAGTACATACTGACTGCCATTGCTTTTACAACTCTGTTCACAGGAATGGAGGAGATACCATTATTATGGACTACATTTGCGGCTTTTTCTGTATGTGTGTTATTTGGTTATCTGCTTCTGAGACAATCTGATATGGAAAAGAGCAAAGTTGAGACTTCTGTCAAGATGGAGGAGAATAATGAGTCCAATCAGAGCCAAACGGGCATAATAAAAAATGTAGGATCCAGTAAAAAGAATAATAAAACGAAAAAACGTAAATAGTATGGGAATGTATTTTGTTTTAGGAATGATAGTGTTTGCGGCATTGTTCGTGTTCACAGCACTTCATTTCGATGAAAAGAAAAAGGCTTCGACATCAAATATGTGATAGTTGTAGCGTACACCATCAATGTATGACATTAGTATATTAACCCTCAAAAACCAGTTTCCGCCTATGGGCTAAGATAGATAATTGACATATAGGAAGAAGCGTCCGCTTAGATTCTTGTTTCCGAAATTTCGCCAAAATCAAGAAACAATCAAGAGTAAAGGCACGGATGCTCACGCCGATGGCGTGGGCTTTTACTCTGGATATGATTGTTAGGTGTTTGGCGATACCTCGGAAACGTAGACGAAGTAAATAGTCCACGTTTTCTTTTTATGCCTTTTTTGCAGGGAAAAGCAGTACTTTTGCCGCGAAAATGGTCTTTCAGAGACAAAAATAGACAAAAAAGCGATGTTTGACAAAAATAATCAGCCCACGATGGTACGACTTTCAAGAAAGTTTCCTATCTTTGCAGCGCCGATGTGCTAAAAAGCCATCGGCCGCAATGCGAGGAGCATCACATCTGCGTTCCGTCAGAGAATCCGGAAAATTCACTGCGTAGTAAGGAACAAAGACTGAGAGCCGTCCTCCTGTAATGGTATATCGTAGCCTGCTTTGGCAGGACTAC
>JAFZSP010000027.1 GCA_017619335.1 Bacteroidaceae bacterium | reverse complement strand
TGCATAAAGCCAAGACTGCTTAACCTTATAAATCTGCTTTACTTCTTCGCCAGAGTAGTATTCGAGGACTTCATCAGTTGCACGTTCCTCCTTTGCCTTTTCTTTTACAAGACTTTTTAGTTTCTTGGAAACAGACTTCTTGGGCTTAGTACATGGCAGGACACGGTTATAAGGATTAGCCGCAAACATCTTCTCTATGTCACTCTTGCGGACAAGAGCCATTCGGCTGCTCAGTCGTGAGGCTGGCAACTTCCCTTGTTCAACGAGTTTATAGATATACTGACGGGTGCAGCCTAAAAGGATGGCTGCCTTGGAAAAGGTCAGGTACTCCTGCTGATGGAGTTCCATTACTGGCTCAACAGCCCGAATGAAATCCCTTTGTCTCTTTTTCTTGGTTTCCTTCGCTTGCTCGGCACATTCCTCCGAGCAATACTTCTGCATTCCGCTGTTTGTAGTGAAAACCTTACCACAATAAGCACATTTTCTGGTCTTTGGCATACTTGCAATATTTATGGGTTCAACATTTCTTTTGTTATACCTCTCCGCAAGTAATCACAAGTTAACTCTCGACATCCGTTGTCAACTTCCGCCACAAAGTTGCATTTTTCAAAAACAACCCATTAATCAGTCAACTATTGTAACCTATCAGCAACCCTTGTCAACTATGTCCACGATGTGGCAAAAATAAAGCCTCGTAAATTCCCTGCGGTAGAAATACGTTGCAAATTTATAGGGAATTTCCGAAGCAACCAAAAACAGCTTCCGAAGTGTTAAAATCTAAAAGCGACTGTAATACAATGATTTAAGTTTGATGAGTTTTCGTTGTTCATGGTAGTTTAGAGGTCTCTAAATACAGTTCTGGAACGCACGTTCTCCTATACTCGTCACACTATTGGGGATGGTGACGGAGGTCAGACCAGAGCAACCAGAGAACGCATAACTTCCTATGCTCTTCACACTATTGGGGATGGTGACGGAGGTCAGGCTAGAGCAATATTGGAACGCATAATCTCCTATGCTCGTCACACTACAGGTTACGCCTTCATACACCACGGTTTCAGGAATCACAATGTCGCCCTTGTAATCGACATTGTTCCTGTTCTTGATGACCTTGGCCACCTTGCCTTTTGCCACCACCTCGTACCAGATTCCGTCGATTTCTACTACTTCTACGGCTAAAGCACTGGCTGCTACAGACAGCAGCATCATGATTGAAAGTATTTGGTTTTTCATAATTGATTGAAATTTAGTTGTTAGTAATACGTTGATTATATACACACAAAGAAAACGTGGACAAAATACTTCGTCTAGGTTCTCAAAGCGTCGCCAAACGCCAATCATCTTAAACGAGCAAATGCCCACGCCATCGGCGTGAACAATCAACTTTTATTCTTGATGATTCTATAATATTGGCGATATTTGAGAACAAGAATCAAAAGTGGACGTTCTTTGCTGCGCAAAGCGACCAGAGGTCGAGCGCAATCTTATGTCCTTATAGTTATCTTAGCCCATAGGCGGAAAATGATTAAAGGTTATGGGTTAATGATTAATGGTGAATATCGTTTACAGTTGTTCTATCTGTTCTTTGGAAAGGCCTGTGACTTCCATGATATCATCAATAGAAAAACCTTTAGCTTTCATCTTTTGGGCATTTTGGAGGTTGGCTTTCTCCATCCCTTTCTCTATTCCTTTCTCCATCCCTTCCTCTACCGCACGGGTAGCAATAGCGATGTTATCGCGATAGACTTTCATGCTGGCCTCGTAGCGGTCACGCTCTGCAGGAGTCAGGGCAGCTGTCTCACAAATCGTAGCGAGACGCTGGAAGGCAGCATGCTGGGCTGCCCAAGGCATTCTGTTCAGTATTTCCATATTCTTTAAAACATAAATCCAACGTTCAAAATAGTTCTCACATTCTTCTGCTTCCTTCTTGAATTCAGGCAGTTGCAAGAATATCATCCTTAGCTTGTCCGAAAAAGTCTCTTTGGATTTCATATCCATTAGTGCCACATCGGTTCTGAACTGTGCAGGGAAGCGACTCTCACGGAAGTTCATGAAGAAGACACCATAGACGGCACTAATCTCGTATGATTCACCCTCGCCACCTTTCTTGCTTTGAGAGACAATAGCCTTGGAGAGATACAGCAGAGCACGTTCCTTGAAGTGACTCTGAGAGCGATTCTGCATTTCTACAATGACATATTCTCCTGTGTCGGTCTCGCAATAGACATCATAGATGAGGCCGCGGTCAAGGTCTGTCTCACGGAGTTGCTCCTTGTCTAAGAACTTAACATCCGTGATGTGGCGTTCCCCCTCCAATAGATTATTGAGGAAATCTATCAGCAACTCTTTCGAGACCTCCTGTCCGAAGATGCGTTTAAAACCTTCATCGGTGAAAGGATTGATGAATTTTCCCATGACTATTTAGCAATTTCATTGATTCGATGCTGCAAAAGTAAGGATTCTGTGGGAACTGACAAAGAAAAAGGGGAAAAAAGTGAGAGGGGATAGCGTGAAAAAGGTAATATAATAGTAGGAAGAGTGAAAATGAGGAGGAAAAGAGGGGAAATGGAAGGAGAAAAGTGAGAAAACGGTGGAAAAATGAAAGGATTCTGCAGAGATTGTCGTACCTTTGCAGCCAAGAATTGATAAAAGAAGGTGCAATGATGGAACAAGAAGGGATTCCCCCTGCCATTCCGGATTTCGTGTTTATCGATGCCATTCTGCTCTCCCACCGCCTTGGATACGTGCGGTTTACAGAACAGAAGGCGGCGCTGTTGGCATCTGCCCGAGCCGCCACAGACGCCATCAGTTTCATGCAGGCAATGGATAACTTTGGCGTGGGGGATCGCTCCAGATTGCACTCGTTCTTGGGAGAGTTTCTGGCGGCGCCAGCTTATTATCGGGCCCAGTACCCAACGATACTTGGATTGCACGCCAAGGACGAGGCACCACCGTCATTCTTGGATAATGCGAACGTCCTTTTCCTGGTGGAACCGATGCTGACGCCCGAACAGCAAGAGGTGCTGTATGACGCCTATTGGTGGTTCTCACGCAACCATCAGCCATTCTATTTTGATGTGAAGAAAGGGCGATTAATCGGCGTCTATTCGTCTGCCCCTCAAGACAATGCCTCCACGTTAGAACGCTTTGAGGATTACCTCTTCAGGTTGGTGAACCACTCTTCACAGCGGGTGCGTCAGCGTTATGAAGGTTTCCCCACGGAAATTGTGCTCGCCATTCTGAAAAGAGCTTTTCTTTAGGTCGGGGCTTTATTATACTTTCAGGAAAATGCGCTGTTTGTAAAGGACGTAGAGGAAGATCCAGCAGACGGCCACGTAGCCGGCTGCGGTGAAGAAGGGCTGTGCCTGCTCGGGCAGGAACTGAATGGCTCCGCCAAATAACTTCTCAGAGGTATAGGCAAAGCGGATGAACTTCTGTCCCAAATAAATGGTGATGGAATTCATACCTATCACCGTGAAGAACAACGTCCAACGGCGCCACTGCTTCACATCAATCACGTAATAGAACAGGGCAAACATCAACAGTGAATAGGAGGCCACTACGAGCACAAAGGAGCTGGTCCACAGCTTCTTATTGATGGGGAACAAGGGTGCCCAGAGCAGTCCCAGTCCCAACAGGATCAGCCCCGCCACCACCATTACAAGTGTCTTGCGCCTCGGCGTCAGGCCCGTCCGCTCCAACTTCACCCACTCGCCCGTGAACATCCCCAACAGGGCCGTACCTATGGCAGGAACGGTGCTGAGGATGCCTTCAGGATCAATGTTACCATAATAAATGCGGCCGGGCAAAAGGATGCGGTCAATATACCCCACGATGGAGCCTTGGGCACTGAAGATTTCGGCTCCTCCCGCATCTGGTGCCGGGATGAAACGCGCCACCAAGTAGTAGCCCACGAGGATGGCTGTTGTAATGACGGCACGAGCCCTCCAGCCTGTGTGGATAAAGATGAGGGCAGCAAACATCCAAGCCAGTCCGATGCGTCCCAATACGCTGGCGTAGCGGGCGTCGGCAAAGTTCCAGTGCTCCAGCAGGCCGTTATAAAGGATGCCGAAGAGCACCAGGAGCAGTCCGCGACGAATGACCTTCTTGTGGATGTCCCACTCGCTGCGACCACTCTGCCGCTGCTTCTCCAACGAGAAGGGGAACGAGATACCTGCGATGAAGAGGAAGAGCGGGAAAATGGTGTCGTGATGCACCAAGCCATTCCATTCCACATGGTCCATCTGACGGGCCAACTCCTCTGTGAACGCACAAGGGAACCACTGTGACAGCGCAGCCAAAAGGCCTGCACCGCCCATGATAAAAAACATGTCGAAGCCGCGCAGTGCGTCCAGCGACTGCAGACGGCGAGGACGGTTGGATGTGTTCTTTTCCATAATTTATTTATTCCGAATGATGGTCTGGGCACGATCGGGTCCCACGGAAAGAATGGTGATCGGTGTCTGCAATTCCTGTTCCAGGAAAGTGATGTAGTCACGGAAGTTCTTGGGGAACTGCTCCTCGGAGGTCAGGCTGCTGAGGTCTTCCTGCCAGCCGGGGAGGTCACGATAGACAGCGGTGCAACCTTCTGTGTCAAATGGCATATCGGTAAAACGCTGACCGTCACGTTCGTAGGCCACGCAGGCACGAATGGTCTCGAAGCCATCCAAGACATCACTCTTCATCATGATGAGCTGGGTGACGCCATTGATCATAATGGCATAACGCAGTGCCACCAGGTCCACCCAACCACAACGGCGGTTGCGTCCAGTGACGGCACCATACTCATGACCAATCTCACGCAGACGGTCTCCCGTCTCGTCAAAGAGCTCCACAGGGAAGGGACCGGAACCGACGCGGGTGCTGTAGGCCTTGAAGATACCATAGACTTCGCCGATGCGGTTGGGACCCACTCCCAAGCCGGTGCAGACGCCACCTGTGGTGGTATTGGAAGAGGAGACAAAGGGATAGGTGCCGTGATCGATATCCAGCATGGTTCCCTGAGCGCCCTCGGCCAGGATATTCTTGCCCTCGGCCAGATAGCGGTTGATTTCTATCTCGGTGTCTGTCAATGGGAACTGGCGCATGTATTCCACACCTTCCAGCCAACGGCGCTCCTCGTCGGCAATATCATAATCGGTATAGTGCAGGTCACGGAGAATCTGCTCGTGGCGCGCCTTCAGGGCTGCATATTTTGCGGGGAAATCCTGAAGGATGTCACCCACGCGGAGTCCGGTGCGGCTGGCTTTCTCGCTGTAGGTGGGGCCTATTCCCTTACCTGTGGTGCCCACTTTATTCTTTCCCTTGGCGGCCTCGTAGGCACGGTCCAGCACGCGGTGTGTGGGAAGAATCAGATGTGCCCGAGTGCTGATGTGCAGACGGTTACGGAGGTCATAGCCAGCAGCTTCCAGCTCGCGGGCCTCGGCCATAAAGAGGTCGGGAGCAATGACACAACCGTTACCAATGATGTTGATTTTTCCCTCGTCAAATATGCCGGAGGGAATGGAACGGAGGACAAACTTCTTCCCTTCAAAGATGATGGTGTGTCCGGCGTTGGGACCGCCAGCGAAACGAGCCACCACATCATAACGGGGGGTGAATACATCTACTATTTTACCTTTTCCTTCGTCGCCGAAGACGATGCCCAACAGGGCGTCAACTTTTCCTTGAATCATCGTTATGTGGAGTTTATGAGTTTAAAGTTTAAGAGTTTAAGGGGTTCAAGTTTCTGGTTTCAAGTTTCAAGTTTCAGGAGTTGGATGGGTGGCCTGTAACTTCTTGAGTTTCTTGCGCATTTCCCTGAGACATTTCGGGCAGATGCCATACACGTAGGAGATACGGTGGGAGACCGTGAACTGTCGGGGTTTGTAGCTCTGGATGGCGTTGTTGAAATCTTGTCCCTTGATGATCGTGATGCGATGGCAATTGTTACAAACCTGATAAGCCCGTGGTTGATTGGGATAGACGCGCTCAAAGACGGTGGTGGAGGACGAGAAGGGATGGCGCACCAGCAGGTTGGCTTTCACCAGCAGCAGGGCGGTGTTATACAAGGTTCCTGTGCTGACAGGAAATTTCACCTCCTTCAGCCTCTCCTGCAAGTCCTCAATGGTGAACGTGCCCTTTGTCTCATAGACAGCCCGGAGAATGGCAAACCGTTCGCGGGTCTGTCGGAGTTCGTTGGCCAGCAGAAATTCACGGAACTGCTGCTCCAAGGTGGCTAATGTGACAGGTTTCTCACTCATGCGTGTGACAGTATCTTCTTAGTAGCCCGCTGTGCCTCTTCCGAGGTCTCGCCAAAACGCAGCAACGCATTGGTAACAGCTTTCTTGAGGGGGAGGAAAGTAGAGGGAAAAGCGGCAGCCGCCTGATCCAGGAATTCGGCTTCGGAGTCAGGAGAGAGTATGGCACCGCGCATGAAAAGCCGTGTAATGACCTGAAAGCCGCAGAGCTGATACATCGTGCGTTCGTCGGCCATCCACTGGAACGCCAACTCCGATGCTTCCGCCATCTGGGAGAGACGGTCCATCGAGAGGAGTCCCGCCAGCTCGGCCTGTTCGGGCTGAAGGCTGCTGATCCATAGGTCTGCAATGTCACTGTCAAACTCCTCACGGGGATAGAGCATGATTGCCAGCATCTTACACTCACGGATATTCTCCTGCCAGAGGGTCTGTGCCAAGCGACGGTCGGGAGTGTAGGCAGCAGCAATCTCCCGCAACCGAGGCAGTTCCACGCCAAAACAAAGCCTGTAGGCCAGTCCGCTCTCACGAATGGAACGGGCAGCAACGCCGTTCATTGCAGAACGCAAGTCGGCCTTGATGGCGATGATTTCACTTTCCACTTCCACCTTTATGATTTCTTAATATCGTTCAGTCATTCACCAGCGGCAGTGTGCGGTACTGCTGGCTGTAACGGAGCATCTGATGGTCGTAGGCTTCGCCGTAACGCACCTGCACATCCGTGATGTTGCCGTCCTTGTCCTCTGTGATGACATATTCAGGATTGATGAATCCCTTGTAGGGTGCCAGGTCCAGTGCCTTGTAACGGGCAAGGACTTCCTGATGCAGGGCGGGATCCACTTTCACGGCGTAGGTCTCGACGAGACGGCGTGCTCCCTCGAAGTCGCCTTCGCTTTTGACGCGCTGAATCTCTGCCAAGAGCTGGCCGAAGAGGTTACGCAGGGCTGGATAATCATTGATGCGGACGTAGGTCTTGCCATCCCGCTGGATGAGTTCCACTGCTCCATCTGCGTGATCCAGCACCCAGTGGGCCACGAGGGCACGGTTGCGCATGTGAGCTTCCTCGATGTTGTTGCCCGGTTCGATGCGGACGAGCTGTGTCATCAGGCCGTTCATCAAGTAGGTGTAATACTGACTCTTATAAGCATCGGCGTTGGGTGTGAGACCCAGTTCCACCAACTTCGGGTCAGCCACATAATACAGGCCGAAGAGGTCTGCACGGGCTTCCTCGATGGTACTGCCGTAGGCCTTCAGCGAATCTGCATCCACGCCTGGGAGCAGCTTGCCGGAACCGTGACCGAGACACTCGTGAAGGTCAGTGTGCAGGTCGTCACAGGCGTCGCCGTATTCATTAATAATGTCACGTGTTTCCTGATCGATGACGAACTCCTCCTGGAAGCCGTTTCCGTGGGCAGCTTTGTTATAAGCATCGGTGAGGTTGCCGATGGTCACGCTCTTGGAGCCGTGTTCGGCGCGCACCCAGTTGCTGTTGGGCAGGTTGATACCGATGGCGGTGCTGGGATACAAGTCACCCCCAAGCATTGCAGCCACAATCACCTTGGCAGAGATTCCCTTGCACTCCTTCTTCTTGAAGCGTGCATCCACGGGTGAGTTGTCCTCAAACCACTGTGCGTTGGCCGAGAGCTTCTTGGTGCGCTCGGTGGCAGCCAAATCCTTGAAATTGGCAATACCTTCCCAGCTGGCTTTCATTCCCAGGGGGTCTCCGTAGCTCTCTGTGAAACCGTTGGTGAAATCTACGTCGCCCTCGGTTTCCTCGACCCACTGGATGGTGTAGGTGTCAAAGGTATGGAGGTCGCCGGTGCGGTAGTACTCGATGAGGCGGTCAAGGACTGCGGCCTGTTTATCGTTCTCAGCCACCGTCTTGGCTTTCTCTAACCAGTAAATGATGCGGTCGATGGCTTCGCCATAGAGGCCTCCGCTGTGCCACACCTTCTCCTGCAGTTGGCCGTTCTCCTTGACCAGACGGCTGTTCATTCCGAACATAATCGGATGTTCTGGGTCTGGAGCGGCCTCTTTCATCTTCAGGTAGAAATCCTCTGCCTCCTGCTGTGTGACGCCGGGACCGTAATAGTTGGCGGCACTGGTCAGGACGAGGTCTTCACCGTCGGCTTGGTTGGTGCGCTTGGGCAGAACGTTGGGGTCAAAGATGACGGGGAACAGTTCCTCCACATCAAACGGCAGTTTGGCAGGATCAATGGTTGCCAGTGCCGAGCGCAGGAAATCCTCGGAGAAACCGGGCTGGAACTTGTCGCATCCGTAGTGATGGTGGATGCCGTTGGAGAACCAGACGCGCTTCAGATAGATGACAAAGTTCTTGAAGTCATCGCTCTCGCGGTCGCCCTGGAAGTCTGTATAGACCGTCTCTAAGAGCTGACGGATACGCAGATTGTAACGTCCGTTCTGGTCCCAGAGAATGTCACGTCCTGTGAGGGCAGCCTCGGAGAGGTAATAGACGAGCGTCTTCTGGCGGAGAGAGAGGTTCTCAAAGCCCTCCACGCGGTAGCGCAACATCTGTAAGTCGGCGAAACGTTCGTCCGTGTACTGGAAGTCGGCGTCACTGGCCGTCTTCTTGTCGGTGCATGAGGCGGCGAGCACCGCTGCCGAAAGGATGCACATGATAGATAATGTTTTAGAATTCATGCGTTTTATTGTTTCTTCTGTTGTCTCTTTTCTGCTTTTTTCTTCTTGGCATCCTCCAGTTTCTTCAGGAAGTCCTTCTTGTACTGGAGGGGCGTCTTACCCTGCATGCGGAAGAAGGCTGCATAGAAGGACTGCCTATTTGCGAACCCGCAAGCCTCAGCAATTTCTCCCATTGTCAAGTCCAGTAGCCGACGGTCTGTCATCATTCCGATGGCTTCCCGCACACGGAAGCTACTGACGAGTTCAGAAAAATTCATCTGGAAGCGCAGATTCACCGTCGCACTGATGTAGCGCGTGTTGGTGTTCAGGTCCTCGGCCAGTCGCTTGGCCGTATAGGTGGGGTCGAGGAACTTCTTTTCCACAATCATCTTCCTCAGAATCTGCTCGTAGATTCCATCGATAACCACGGGGCTCACCTCAGTCCTGTAAGCCGCCGTCTTTTCCTTTTTCTCGTGATAATTATACTTGGCCATGAGTATTATTTTGTAGTGATTTTTGATGTAAGACGCTCTTGCGGCTGCAAATTTAATGAATTGTCTTCAAACACGCGCTCTCTGAAAGGAAAAAGTGTCTTAAAAAACCTTTAGAAGGCCGTTTTTCTTCAGAAAAGGACTTTTTGCTGCTTGATTTACCGCCTGGAAAGCATCTTTATTGGTCACCCAGCTGCTCATGTGCGTGCAAGAGACTGTCTAAATGTGCCATCTGCTTGAGGATATCTCTCCGCTGTGCCTCCAGCTCTTCCTGTTGCTGCTGCAGTGAGGCCTGCTCGCTCTCGCCATTGTCAGTGACGGGTCGGAGGCCGTCGGCCTGCAGGGCAATAATCTGCGCCCGCAGGTTATCCACCCGTGCCTCCAAGATGGCTTGCTCGATGAGGGCTTCCCTCACTTCCTTGCGTACAGCGTTCCAGTCCTTTCCGTCGGCCAGCACTCGCTGCAGTTCTGCGAACTGCACGGGAGGATTGTTGGCGTTGTACTGCCGCATCCAGAGGTCCAGTTCCCGACGCTCGTCGGCGATGTGCTCCTCTGTCTGACGGGTACTCTCCTGAAAATGACGGATTTGTGCTTCTGTGGAGAGGCGCTGCTGCTGCTTTTCCTGATACAGGTCGCGGGCGTTGCGGGTGAGCTGCTGCTGCTCTTCCAACTGCTGTTCCGTGGCCTTGAACTGTGTCTTGCCGGTACTGAGGGGAAGCAGCTTTTCCAATGCGTTTTTGGATTTGGAAATGAGATCGGTGGCTTTGGCGGCCAGTCCTTCCACCTGAGTGATGTCCAAAATGACCTGTTCGATGGCCTTGGAGAGTTGTGTATTCTCTGTGTCCAAGGCCTGAATGCGGATCTCATGGCGATGGATATCTTCATTGATATCATTCCACTGATCCATCATATCCTGGATTTGCAGTTTGAGCGCTTCCGGTGAAGCTTTCCACGTGCGGAACCATTCTGGCAAGGTGATAATCCGCCCCAGGGCTTCATAACGTTGGCTGTAGTTCTGCGTGGCTCGCTTGAGGCGTTGGCTCAGTCGTTCCACGTGTCCAGCATTTGCCTGGCAGGCGGTGTTGACTTCGTTGAGTCGTGTGACCAGTTCTGTCTCCTGCTGCTGCAAGCGCTGCACTTCCACTCCGATGCTGGAAATGGCATCCAGGTGAAAGGTAAAAGCCTTCAGATCGCGTTCTGCCTCCTCTGCATCCACCGTGGTTTTCTCTATCAGCTGACGCATCATTGCCGTGCGCGCCTCGCGGTTGGTGGAGCGTGAACACTCAATAAACGAGCGGTCCAGGGAGACAAAGTTCTGCCATTCCTCGGTATCCTTGTGCTGACGGTCCAGCAGGAGGTTCAGGTTGGCCGTCTCCACTTCCAGTTTTCCCTGCGCAGCCGTGAAGGCCATCTGTGCCTCGTGCAACGTCTGCTTCTTCATGGACAGTTCGCGGCTGAGCTTTTCACAATCCAGTTTCAGGGTGGAAATGAGCGCGTTCTGTTCTGTAATCGATTCGCTGTGCCAGGGGTGATGAGTGGCGCCGCAGACCGTGCAGGGTGTCCCTTCTTTCAGGTCGCCTCGCAGTTCTATGACGTTCTGGCTCTTGGAAAGCGTCCAGTGATAGGTTCGCTGTTCCAACTGCTGAGCCAGTTGGCGGGTCTCCTCGGTGAGCGAATCTATGGTGTGGTTGAGATGGTCTGCCTTCAGGCGCAGCTGAGCCAGCGTCTGTTCCTTGTGTTCAATCTGGTCGTATCCGGCAGCAATACTCCTCCACAGCGAGAAGCCCGTCTCCAGCATGAGTCGTCGATTCTGCAGTTCCAGCGCACGACGCTGGAGGTTGAAGCTGTCCTGTCCGGCTATGCTGCGGCGGTGTCCGGCGATTTCTTCCTGCCGTTCCTTGATGGTGGCACTCAGCTGCTGGTGTTCTGTGAAGAGGCGTCCCAACTGCTCGTCACGCTCGTTCTGTTCCCGGAGGGCCTTGTCATACTTGGCGTTCAGCCTGCTTCTCAGCTGGAAGGCTTCATTCAGTTCGTCTAAGCTGATCTGAACGCCGGCTCCTTTCAGAATCATCTGTTTATGAGCCTGCAGCGTCTGCTGCCTGAGTCTCAGGGCATTCAGTTCTGTCATCTGATGATTATTGGCATACTGCGTCTCCTGCTGCTGTTTGTTGAGCAGTTCCTGCCGTTCTTTCAACCGTTTGAGTTGCTCTTCCAGCTCGGTGAGGTGCGTGGTGGAACTATCAATGACGGTGGTCAGTCGTTCTGCCTCTGTCATCACGTATGCAGCGTTCGAGACGGCTGCGATGGCATCCTGCGTCTTGTCCTCTTCCATGATGAGGCGCCGTTCAGCCTCGTCGGTGGCGCGCCGCTGTTCGTCTAATGTCATCGCGAGTCGGCTGGCTTGCTGGCGGGCTTCTGTGACAAGGGTGGTCAGTGTATTGATGCGCTGGAAGCGGCCGTTCACAGGTTCGAAGGTCTCGAAACGTTCCAACTCCCGCTGTTGGGTCAGCAGCGTGGAGAGCAGTTTGTTCACCTTGTAAAGGCGGGAGTGCTGCTCTGTCATCTCAGTGTTGAGGGCGACAAACTGCCGCAACTGTTCTTTCTGCTTGAGCAACCGCTGGAGGGATTCTTCCACGTTGTCCAGTTTGGTCTGGCACAGGCGACGGCCCTCACGCACCTTATTTAATTGTACGTCGTCCAATCGATGCTCGGCCCGTCGGGCTTTTGTCACTTCCTGCCGGAGGAAGGAGCGGAGCCACTGACGGGCATCATCGGGCAAAGAATGACCGAAGCGCTGCTGCCACCATTGACGCAGGGCTTCTTCGGCCGTCAGAGAGGAGTCTGGGAGGATTATATCTTCTTCTGTCATGTGAAATCTATGGTCTGAATGTGTAAAAAGCAGTGCAAAGTTAGCGAAAAACGCTGACAGGAGCAAAAAAAGTGCACGAAATATGCTGCGAATCTGTTTTTTTAACTACTTTTGCAGCACGATTCACTTTACAAGAGCCAAAATGAAGCATTATTTGCATCTGTTTATCCTCTCATTGTTGGTGCTCTCCTGCACCGACAGACGAGCTGGCGCGCCTTCCGACAGCACGGCTGATTCCGTGACGGTGGCAGCCCCTGCAGCTGAAGCGGTGGATACCCTCCGCGGCTTTATCGGCGACGGAACATCCATGAACGTGATTGAACTGGTGAACACCGAGGCCACCGACACCGCCTACCTGGAATTAGGCGACGATGTGGAACGCCGCGCCACCTTGGAGGTGGGCAACGAGGTGAAAGTCATTGTTCGTCAGGAAGCCGACGGTTCACAGACCGTTCTGGCCACAGAAAACGCCAACTGAGGAGCGGTTCCAGACGAGGACGCCTTCTTATAAGTCCTTGTCCGGGTACATTGCCTGCCACCATTCGGGTTCGTCCTTCAACCAACGGGCGAACCACGCCCAGATGGTCTGCTGCCAGCGCAGACGCTTGGTGTATTCAGTGATGTGGTGATCCTGATCTTTGACGAGCACCATGGCCGTGGGACGTCCCAGCAGTTTCAGGGCTGTGTACATCTGGATACTCTCGCCCACAGGTACATTATGGTCTTGGTCGCCGTGCAGGAAGAGGAGCGGTGTGTGAATCTTGTCGGCGTTGAAGAGCGGGCTCTGTTCCACATACAGGTCCTTGCGGGTCCAGGGATAGCTGTTGGCCATTGAAACCTCGCTATAGGTGTAACCCCAGTAGCCCTCGCCCCAGTAGCTGGTGTGGTCGCTGATTCCGGCGTGACTGATGGCAGCGGCAAAGAGGTCTGTCTTCGTCTGCAAGTACTGTGTCATAAAGCCGCCGTAGCTGGCTCCGATACATCCTATCTTCTTCTCATTCACCCATTTGTAATCACGGCAGAAAGCCTTGACGGCACCAATAATATCTTCTGCCACGCCCTCGCCGGCCGTGTTCACGTGCTGGGCCGACCATTCCTGTCCGAAGCCGGTGGCGCCGTGGGGATTCACCACGAGCACCACATAGCCCAGTGCGGCGTAGGCGTGTTGCGGATAACGGCTCTCGAAGTTGCGGCTCGTGGGCGAGCAACCTCCATAATAGTTGACAATCATTGGGTACTGGCGCGAGGCGTCAAAGTGAGGCGGCAGGTAGTAGCGGCAATAGATGCGCTCGCCCTTGCCGTTTTCATAAATATAAGGTTCACAGGCTCCTAACTCCACACCGTCCAGCGTTTGGGCACTCAAATCCTCCAACAGGCGGAGGTATTTGTCACTCTTCACTTTCTCATTCTTCACCTTATTCAGTTCCACGGAATACAGTCGGTCGCTGTTGGAGGCACTCTGTGCATAGAGCGCCATCACAGGTGCCGCATTGGCGAGTGTGAAGCGTTCCACCAATTCCTCGGGAAGCGCCAACTGAAGGATGTTCCCCGTCTTCGGATCCAGACGGAAGAGGTTCACGCTGTCCTTGTCCTCGGCCATGAAATAAATCATTCCATCGGCCTGGCTCCACTCCACATTTTCCACGTTAGGGTCGAAGTCCCGCGTCAACGGCTGGATGGTCTTGCTGCTGAGATTCATCATGAACAGCTGCCCGTCTATCATACTGGGCGTCTGTCCTTCTCTCACCTTCTTCCCCACTCCATTGAACGCTTCTGGTGAACCGCTCAACAGCACCTGACGGCTGTCGGGAGAGAACTGGGCGTTGCCCATGAAACCCTCTCGGCTCACCAGCGTATCCACCGCCAGCGTCTGCAGGTCAATGCTGAATAATGACGACACCTCCGTGGGTCGCTTGCCCAGAACGCTGCTGCGAGTCATCACCAACGCCTGCCGCCCGTCCAGACTGACGTCCACGAGGTAAGTGGAAGAATGGCCGAAGGTCAGCGGCTGCAGCAGCCCCGTCTTCAAGTTATAGACAGCTAAGTGGGAACGGCGGCGCCAACCGGGCTGGCGGTCGTCGGGATGAATCACCTCATAGACGTCGGGACGTTCCTTGGGCCCCTCGTCGGAGAGGGTGAAAATGAGTTTGTCCTCGGTCGGCGTCATCAGGAAATAGCCGTCGGGCAGGTCGCGGGCCAAGATATTTTCTTCCTTTGTCTGCGGATCCACTGTGACGAGCTGTCGTTTACCGTTCTCCGTGCGCGTATAATAATATAGGTTCGCGCGAGGCATCCACGTGAGACCTTCGCGGCGGTCAACGACGCGTCCTGTTGCCACTTCGCGCACCTCACTCTGTGACTGCGTGGCGCCGCCGGGTTGTGTCTGAGTGGTTGAGACCATCAGCCATTGTCCGTTGGGAGAGAGGGAGATACCTGTAAAGCGTCGTGCGTGCAACACCTCATTCATGGTGTAGAGGCGCTTCTGTCCGTCGGCGTTCAGTGTGAGGGTACCTTCCACGTTGGGCGTGACGGTTACCTGCAGGGAATCCGTGCTGGTGGCTGTCGTCAGTGCCTTGATGATGACTTCGTGGGTAGCGGGCAGCAGTTCTGTCTCGGCACCATTGGCCACGAGGTTACCATCCACGTAGATTTCGTGGTTGGTCAGACCTTTCACGCAGACCTTGGCCTTGGTGAAGGCGGTGTTGGTCAGGCCGAAGGAGGCCAAGTGAAGGGCCGGTCTGCCCTCTGAGTCCTTCTGCAGGACAGCGTCGCTGCGGACTTGTCCGTCCCGCACGCTCTCCAACCGAAGCGGTGTCTTCAGCAGGTCGTTTTCTTCAAAATGCTTACCATCCACACTGGTGCTGTCCAACACGGCAGGTGTCATCAGCGGCAGCGGGCCCACCATTCTGAAAGTGTTCACAGTGAGTTCTTGGGCAGAGACGTTGGCGGCGAGCGTCAAAAGCCCTGCAAAGAGGAGTTTCTTGTTCATTATCGATTGTTTTTGTTACTATTTGGGGACAAAGATAGGTAAAAAAGGTCACTTCGCCGCATTTTCAGCCATTTTATTTTGTTTTTACGTGAAAACGCACTACTTTTGCCATCAGAATCAAACAAGAAAGCATGCAAGACAGCCCAGATACCCGTCTCTACTCCGACGGAAAGCCAGCCCTGACCCCTCAACAGGTACTGGAGTCCCGTGCCGCTCACGGCGCCAACGTTTTGTCTCCCCGGGAGCGCACCCCTTGGTGGCGCAAGTTGGGAGAGAAGTTCAAAGACCCACTCATCATCATCCTTTTGGTGGCCGCCGTGCTTTCCATTGGCATTGCCTTTTATGAGTACTTCGGTTTGGGTGCCGAGGCTACGGCCTTCTTTGAGCCTGTGGGAATTATTGTGGCCATTGCTCTGGCCACAGGCCTCGCTTTCTGGTTTGAGCAGAAGGCCGACCGCGAGTTCGCCCTCCTGAACCAACAGGACGACCTCACGCCCGTTCGTGTTATCCGCATCGTGGAGCCTTCAGAGGAAGACGCCTCTTCCGCCTCCTGTTCCGGTCACGAGATGATGGTTCCCCGCTGTGATATTGTCGTGGGCGACCTCGTATTGCTCTCCACTGGCGATGAGATACCGGCAGATGGTATTCTCCTGGAAGCCACACAGATGCAGGTGGATGAAAGCACCCTCACTGGTGAACCTCTCTGCCGCAAGAGCATCCTTCCCGAGGAGCAAGACCCGGAGGCCACCTTCCCCACAAATACCGTCCTGCGCGGCACCAAACTACTGGAAGGTCACGGTCTGATGCGCGTCACCGCCGTGGGCGACGCCACCGAGAACGGACGCGTCTTCACCGAGGCACAGATTGATGACACCGTGCGCACGCCCCTCAACGAGCAGCTGGACCGTCTGGGCCTCCTCATCGCACGCGCCAGTTATGCCATTGCCGCCCTCGTCGTCGTGGGTCGCATCGTTATGTGGTTCGTATCGGAGCCCCCTCCCAACCTCCCCCAGGGGGGAGGAGACTCCTTACCTCTGATGCTCCTCACCCTTGGGGGAGGTTGGGAGGGGGTTGCCTACTTCCTCCAGTCCGTGATGATTGCCGTGACGCTCATCGTCGTGGCTGTTCCCGAGGGACTTCCTATGGCGGTCACCCTTTCCCTGGCCTATTCCATGCGCCGCATGCTGCAGACCAACAACCTCGTCCGTCGCATGCACGCCTGTGAAACGATGGGGGCAGCCACGGTTATCTG
>JAFZSP010000026.1 GCA_017619335.1 Bacteroidaceae bacterium | reverse complement strand
TTGTCGCGTACCTAAAGGCACGCGTTTTCCTCGCCATTGCATACCAGCCAATGAATTGGCTGGCCGCTCGGCCCAAAGGGACGCTTGACCCTTCAAGAACCCTTATCATGCCCCTACGGGGCTTTGAATTACAGTGTGTTGACATACTTGCGAAACTTGAGAAGGGATGATATGAAAGTAAAATGCGCAGGTGAAAATGTTGAAAGTAAAATGCGCGGAAAGAGAATGAGGCACGGGAATCATTAAGGTCTGGAGGATAAAAGGTGGGAGAAAAAACGCCAAAATGAAGGGAAAAGGAATTGTAGAAATGATGAGACGATACCTTATTTAGAATCATACGGTGATTTGTAGAGATTACTCTGTGATTCTTTAAAATCACACGGTAATTTGTAAAAATCATCAAGTGATTTATAATTAGGGGCTGTATGCATTTATTTCCACGAAAGGACGCTGACAAATCCGGGAAAGGACGCTGACAATTGAGGGGCGGGACTCATGTGGAGAAGGGAAAGGACGTGCGGACGGATGGCGCCAGACGACTGGAAGTCAGAAAAATACGCAAAAATAGATTCAGAAAATATTTGGTGGAACGGGAAAAATGTTGTATCTTTGCACCGTGAATCCAGAAGGTGGACGGCGCGCGAGTTTCATCTGAAGGAAAACACACCATTTGTTTAACATTATAATATCAAGTAAAAAAGATGAATGAAATTCAGAATGAAAGTCTGACCCTGTGTCAGCAGGAACTGCTTCCTGTGGAAGTGTTCCTCCAGCAGAACTACGAGTTCCGCTACAACATCCTCAGTGGCAAGATGGAGTTCCGCAGCCGCAACAACCATGAATCCGCGTTCGTGCACTTGGACAAGAAGATGTTGAACGGCATCGTCCTGCACGCCCGCCGCGAACTGCCCAAGGAGAAGGCGCTGAAGCAGCAGCTGAGCGAGTGCATCTACAGCCCTCGTACCCCTGATTTCAACCCTGTGGGTGAATGGCTGGACGGCCTCCCTGAGTGGGATGGCCGCAATCGCGTCGCCCACCTCTTCGGGTTGCTGCCCGGTTTGACCGCCGAACAGGCCTACTGGCTCACTGTCTGGCTGCGCTCTATGGTGGCGCATTGGCAGCAGATGGACATGCTTCACGGCAATGAATGTGTGCCCACGCTCATCGGCGATCAGGGCTGTGGCAAGAGTACCTTTTGCCAGCGTCTGCTGCCCGCTCACCTGCGGGAGTACTATCTTGATCATGTGAACCTGCACAACAAGTTTGACAAGGAGATGGCCCTGACCAACTGTCTGCTGGTCAACATTGACGAGATGGACCAGATCCGTCGCTGTCAGCAGCCCGAACTGAAGCAGATGCTCTCCAAGAGCCGCGTCAACGGCCGCATCATCTATGGCCGTGAACAGACCGACCGCCTGCGCTTTGCCAGCTTCGTGGCGACGACGAACAACCCTCATCCCCTGCATGATGCCACGGGTTCCCGTCGTTTCATCTGCATCCGCATCCCCAAGGGGCAGCTCATTGACAACGAGGTGCTGCTGGAATATGACCAGCTCTACGCCCAGGTATTACATGAGTTGCGCCGTGGCGAACGCTACTGGTTCACGGCAGAGGAGACGAATAGTATCCAGCGTGCCAACATCCCCTATCAGGACACCGAAGACATAGAGCTGATGTTCGACACCTGCTTCCGCCAGCCCAAAACCGAGGAGTATGCCCAGGCGCTGTCTATGCCTGACATCTTGAAGTCCATCAACCACCAGTTCCCTGAATTCACTGTCTCTCAGGGCACTAAGGTTCAGCTGGGCCGTGTGCTCAGTCGCCGCGGGTTCCGCTGCAAGGAGCTGCACAGCGGCATTGCCTACTACGTCATTCCCCTCACGGCGGCATGAACGTGAGGTACTCCCGCGTGTGACCGTTCGAGATACAATGCCCCCGCACCCACCTCTGAATCGGTGGATGCGGGGGATTTTCGAGAAAAAGTATTGTTATTGCAGGATAGCGTCTGCGAGGGCTTCCAACTGAGGGAGGTCCTCGTTTTTCATGCGGCCGCGGAGGGTGACCACGGGTTCCACCACTTCCACCTGCTTCATGGCTTCCAGCATGGGACGCATGGTCTTGGCGGCACTGGGAGCCCAGGAGCCGTTCTCCACGAGGGCTACGCGACGACGCTGGTAGGCCTTGATGCCGAGGTGATGGAGGAAGTCGTGCATGGGCGGGAAGACGCCGGCATCGTAGCTGCTGGCCATGCAAATCATGCGGCCGTAGCGGAAGGCGTCCTCGATGGCTTCGCCCAAGTCGTCGCGGCAGAGGTCACTGACGGCCACCTTGGGACAGCCCTTCTCTTTCAGGATTTCCACGAGACGCTCGGCGGCAGCGGCGGTGTTGCCATGAATGCTGGCGTGGGCGATGAAGACGCCCTCCGTCTCCACATCGTAAGCAGCCCAGATGGTATAGAGGCGCACAGCCTCGGCCAGTTGCTCGCCCGTGAGCACGGGACCGTGCAGGGGGCAAATCTGCTGGATATCCAGGGCGGCAGCCTTCTTCAAGAGGGTGGAGACGGGCTGCCCGTACTTTCCACAAATATTAAAGTAGTAACGACGTGCCTCGCAAGCCCAGTCATCGGCATCAGCCTCATAGACGCCGAACTTACCAAAGCCATCGGCGGAGAAGAGCACACGGTCGGTAGCGTCGTAGGTCACCATCACCTCTGGCCAGTGCACCATGGGAGCCATGAGGAATTGCAGGGTGTGACGGCCCAGCGAGAGGGTGTCACCCTCCTTGACAGTGATGACAGTGCTGGGGACCACCATATACTGCGGCATCATCTGCTGGGCCTTGGCGGAGCAGACGATCTGCAATTGGGGATAGCGGGCACAGACCTCGGCGATACCGCTGGCATGATCGGGTTCCAGATGATGCACGATGAGGTAGTCAGGCTGGCGGCCTTCAAGGGCTGTTGCCAGATTCTGCAGCCATTGGTCCAGGGTGCGGCTGTCGCTGGTGTCCATGATGGCCACTTTCTCATCCAGGATGAGGTAGGAGTTGTAGCACATGCCATCGGGTGTGTGGTATTGACTCTCGAAGAGCTGCTGTCCGGGGTCATCGACACCGATATATTTGATGTCTGCGGTGATGATCTTATCCATAAATATATAAGGTGTTATTTGTTTTGCGGGTGCAAAGATAGTAAGAAGTTTCAAGTTTCAGGTTTCAAGTTGCAAAGAAAATGCATCTGGGGAGCAAAAAATGATGATTTTGACGTTGTATGAGGCAAAAACTTGAAACTTGAAACCTGAAACTTGAAACTTTTCCGTACCTTTGCACCCGATTTTGAGAATAACATTCAATGCAAAACGCTAAACCCTAAACTCTAAACATAATAATGTCCGAACAATTAGACATCAAAGAGCTGGAGCAAGTGGTGGTTCGCTTCTCTGGCGACAGCGGCGACGGAATGCAGCTCGCCGGCAACATCTTCTCCACGGTCTCTGCCACCGTGGGCAACAGTATTTCCACCTTTCCCGACTATCCCGCCGACATCCGTGCCCCGCAGGGCTCACTGACGGGTGTGAGCGGTTTCCAAGTACACATCGGAGCCAGCAAGGTCTATACTCCTGGCGACCTCTGTGACGTCCTCGTGGCCATGAACGCTGCCGCCTTCAAGACGCAGCTGCGTTATGCCAAGCCCAACGCCACCATCATCATCGACACCGACTCCTTCACCAAGAAGGACCTGGAAAAGGCCGAGTTCAAAACGGATGACTACATCGCCGAGATGGGCGTGGATCCTGATCGCGTCATTGCATGCCCCCTGACCACCATGGTGAAGGATGCACTATTAGCCCCCCCTTCGGGGGCAGTAGGGGGGGCCAGTGTTGACCTCAAGACCGCCTTAAAGTGCCGCAACATGTTTGCCCTGGGTCTGGTCTGCTGGCTCTTCAGCCGCGACCTGGACGTGGCCTTCAACTTCTTGCGCGAGAAGTTCGCCAAGAAGCCCGCCATTGCCGAGGCCAACATCAAGGTGATCCAGGCTGGTTATGACTATGGTCACAACACGCACTCTGCTGCGATGAACGTCTATCGCATCGAGTCCCGAGAGAAGAAACCCGGGCGTTATATGGATATTACTGGCAACAAGGCTACGGCCTACGGCTTCATTGCCGCTGCCGAGAAAGCCGGCCTCCAGCTGTACCTGGGCTCCTATCCCATCACTCCCGCCACCGATGTGCTCCACGAGTTGTCCAAGCACAAGAGTCTGGGCGTGAAGACCGTGCAGTGCGAGGACGAGATCTCAGGCTGCGCCTCTGCCGTGGGTGCCAGCTTTGCCGGAGCACTGGCCGTCACTTCCACCTCTGGTCCTGGTATCTGCCTGAAGAGCGAGGCCATGAACCTGGCAGTGATCATGGAGCTGCCGCTGGTGGTTCTGGATGTGCAGCGCGGCGGCCCTGCCACGGGTCTGCCCACGAAGTCCGAACAGACCGACCTGCTGCAAGTGCTCTTCGGCCGCAACGGTGAGAGCCCCATGCCTGTGATGGCTGCACTCTCTCCCACAGACTGCTTCGATGCCGCCTACGAGGCCTCCAAGATGGCCCTGGAACACATGACACCCGTGGTGCTGCTGACAGATGCCTTCATCGCCAACGGCAGCGGTGCCTTCAAGCTCCCGAAGCTGGAGGAATATCCTGCCATCAACCCGCCGTATGTGCCCGAGGAACTGCGCGGCACTTGGACTCCCTACATGCGTGCCGAGAACGGTACGCGTTACTGGGCTGTGCCGGGTCGCGAAGGCTTCACCCACATCCTTGGCGGACTGGAGAAGGACAACAAGACGGGTGCCATCAGCACCAATCCCGAGAACCACGACTTGATGACACGTCTGCGTGCAGAGAAGATTGCACGCATCCAAGTGCCCGACCTGGACGTGGAAGGTGACAAGGACGATGCAGACCTCCTCATCGTGGGATTCGGCAGCACCTACGGACACCTGCACGCAGCAATGGATGAACTCCGCGCCGCTGGCCAGAAGGTGGCTCTGGCACAGTTCAAGTACCTGAATCCGCTGCCCGCCAACACGGCAGAGGTGCTGAAAAGGTATCCGAAGGTAGTTGTTGCAGAGCAGAACATGGGTCAGCTCGCCGCCTACCTCCGCATGAAGGTCGATAATTTCGTCCCCGCCCAGTTCAACCAGGTCAAGGGACAACCCTTCGTGGTCACCGAACTCGTGGAGGCATTCAAACAACTATTTTAATAAACACCACGAATTTCACGAATTACACTAATTCCGAGCAAACAGTCATCATTAATTGGTATTGAATTTCACGAATTATAGAGCGACGCTCGGCCCACGGGGACGCTTCACACTTGAAGAACGCTACGTTAGTTTCGAAAGATTCGTGAAAACGAGGAAGCTAAAGATGGATATTCTTTTCAAAGAAGAAACATATAAGATAGTGGGAGCAGCAATGGCTGTTCACCGGTTTTTTGGTTGTGGCTTTTCCGAGAAAGTCTATCAGGATGCATTGGAGATTGAGTTTAAAGAACAGGGTATTCCTTATGTTCGCGAACAACCTATCTATGCTATCTATCATCATCACCAACTGAATACGGAGTTTATACCTGATTTCATCTGTTATGAAGACATTATCGTGGAACTTAAGGCAGTTAGGGAAATAGAAGACTATCAGCGATCTCAAGCTATTAACTATGCCAAGGTCGCTAACAAAAGTCTGGCACTTCTTATTAACTTCGGTGAAACCTCGCTCCATTACGAGCGTTACGTTGTATAAATATTGCCCAGCACTCGAAACAGGCAGAGCGTTTCGCCGTTAATTCGTGAAATTCGATATAATTGACAAACAACACGCAAAGGAATAATTCGAGTAATACGTGTAATTCGTGGTTCTTACAACAATATCAGTAATATGGAAAGTAAAGATTATAAGAAAGGTCAGCCGCGTTGGTGCCCCGGCTGCGGAGACCACTTCTTCCTCGCCAGCCTGCACAAGGCATTGGCAGAAATCGGCGTGGCACCCAAGGACATCGCCGTCATTAGCGGCATAGGCTGCAGCAGCCGTCTGCCACACTACATGGCCACCTACGGCATGAACACCATTCACGGACGTGCCGCAGCCATTGCCACTGGCGCCAAGGTGACGAATCCCAACCTCGATGTGTGGCAGGTGAGTGGAGACGGAGACGGACTTGCCATTGGCGGCAACCACTTCATCCACGCCAACCGCCGCAATATCGACCTGAACATGATCCTGCTGAACAACCGCATCTACGGTCTGACGAAGGGACAGTACAGCCCCACTAGCCCCCGCGGTTTCGTCTCCAAGTCCAGCCCCTACGGTACTGTGGAGGACCCCTTCCGCCCTGCTGAGCTGTGCTTCGGAGCCCGCGGACACTTCTTCGCCCGCGCTGTGGCCACCGATGCCCCCGGCACCATTGAGGTGCTGAAGGCTGCTCACGACCACAAAGGTGCCAGCGTCTGCGAGATCCTCCAGAACTGCGTCATCTTCAACAACGGCACCCACGACAGCGTCTATGACAAGGAAGGCCGCAAGAAGAACGCCATCTACGTGCGTCACGGCGAGAAACTCGTCTTCGGAGAGAACAATGAGTTCGGACTCGTGCAGCAGGGCTTTGGCCTCAAGGTCGTGGAAATCGGCAAGGACGGCTACACACTGGACGACATCCTCGTCCACGACGCCCACTGTGAGGACAACACCCTCCAGCTGAAGCTCGCCCTCATGGGAGATGGCGACGGCTTCCCCATCGCCCTCGGCGTCATCCGCGATGTGCCGGCTCCCACCTATGACGAGGCTGTCACTGCCCAGATCGCCGAGGTCAGCGCCACCAAGAAGTACCACAACTTCGCCGAACTCCTGGAGACCAACGACATCTGGGAAGTCCGCGAATAAGTGAAATGATATTCTATTTTTCTGGAACAGGCAACACCCGTTGGGCGGCCGAGCACTTGGCCGCTGCAACGGGTGAACGCTTACTATTTATCCCCGAGGAACTGAAGGGAGACTGCCATTACTTGCTGTCAGCAGATGAGCGCATCGGCTTCTGCTTCCCCACACACGGCTGGCAGCCACCGCGAATCGTGCGGCAGTTCATCAGACAGCTGCAATTCAGCACAGCCGCAGGTATCACTGCACATTACTGTTTTGCACTCACCACCTGTGGAGACAGCATCGGGCGCACGATGGAGATACTGAACAGGGAACTGGCAGCAGTGGGCCTGCATGCCACCAGCGTCTTCTCCCTGACGATGCCGGAAAGTTATGTCTGTCTGCCGTTTATGAAGACCGACAAGCCCGAGCGAGAGCGGGAGAAAATTGAGGTAGCAACCCGACAGTTGGAACACTTCACAGATCTCATCCTGCGCCGCGTACCCGAAGAGACCCACACCAGCCGAGGCCTCACACCCTGGACCTTCTCCCACGTCATCGGTGCCTACTTCAATGCCCACATGATCACGGACAGCAAGTTCACCGTGGATGCAGACCGCTGCATCCATTGCGGCCGCTGTGTGGAGGCCTGTCCCACGGGGGATGTCACCTTGGAATCCATAACGGGCAACGGTGCCCTGCCACAGTGGCACCACGACGGCTCCTGCACCAACTGCCTCGCCTGTTATCATCACTGCCCCCGTCACGCCATCAACTACGGCAGCATCACCCGCCGCCGAGGACAATATTACTTTGGACATGGAAACAATCATCACTAGCACACAGAACCCAAGGATCAAGCGGCTGTTGGCGCTGCAAGAGAAATCCTCGGAGCGTCGCAAAAGCGGATTGTTCGTGGTCGAGGGCCGACGCGAACTGGAACACTGCCTCGCTGCTGGCTATGAGGTAGAGTGTGTATATACGTTGGGAGATTCGCCACTGGCGAATCTCCCAACATGCATCGTCTCCCCCCACGTCTATGAGCGCATTGCCTACCGAGGCAGCACAGAGGGCATCGTTGCCGTTGTCCGAGCCAGGAATAACACGTTGGAGGAGCTTGAAAGCCTCACCTCGGGGAGGTCAGAGGGGACCTCTCCCCTCTTCATTGTCCTCGAAAGCGTGGAGAAACCCGGTAATCTGGGAGCCGTCCTGCGCTCTGCCGACGCTGCCGCTGCCACTGCCGTCATCGTCTGTGACCCGTTGACAGACCTCTATAACCCCAATCTCATCCGGGCTTCCATCGGAGCATGCTTCACTGTTCCCACTGTGGCCTGCACCTCCGAGGAGTGCATCACTTTCCTGAAAACCAATGGCATCCTCATCCTCACAGCACAGTTGCAGGACTCCGAGTTGTATTACGACACCGACATGACCGGCCCCACCGCCATCATCATGGGCACCGAATCCACGGGGCTCACTACCCAGTGGCGAGAAGCAGCCGATGCCCACATCCGCATTCCTATGCTCGGACGCCTGGATTCCCTCAACGTCAGCGTCTCTGCCGCCATCCTCCTCTTCGAGGCCGTGAGACAGCGTTCCGTATAACATTCAGTAGCAACTAAAAGGGTACCAGCCGGGCGATTCACATCGCTCGGCTGGCTGTATGTATTCCAATAATCGGTATCAGCAATATTAAGGTCTCAGTCTAACTAGCTCAATAACTAACTTACAATTTTAATGAAGAAATTACCTATTCGTTTTTCAGCACAATTTTATTAACTCTATTCTTATTCAATGTGTATTCTTTTTGGACTGGATGGATTGTCAAATCCGCTGCAAAAGTACTCCCTTTTGCGTACAAAAGATATAAATAATTATCCAAATTATCACGTCTTTCAGTCAGAAACAGACTCTTGGAGAGTTTTTTTCCTACTTATGAATAGATTTTTTCGCTGAATGGTGAGTGATTAAGGATAGTTTTTGTATTTTTGCAGCGGAAATGAAATTAGTTTCAAGTTTCAAGTATAATGAAAAGTCTTCCTTTTTCCCTGTTTCGTTTGCCGCAATGGTGTTGCGGCCTGCTTCTCTCTCTCTTCTTTGCTCATCACATGATGGCACAGCCTTCAGCTGCCACTGCACCGCCGCTGGTCTATGACGCTGAAAACACAGGTGCAGCCTTCAAGAAGCCGAAAATGCACGGCGTCACAGACTTGCCCGTCATTCGAGAGTTGCCTGACCCGCTGAAGGGAGTCAGTAACTTCGGTGACTGGGAACGCAAGCGCAACGAGATGGCTGCGCAGATTCAGCATTACGGCATCGGTGAGAAACCCGCCGTGGACAAGAAGGCCGTGAAAGCCCGTATGGATGCCGATACGCTGGTGGTCACTGTCACAGTGGAAGGAAAGTCTCTGACGCTGCGCTCCACCATTCATTACCCCTCTGTGGGCCAGCCACCCTACGCTCTCATGATAGGAACAAGTATGCTCTCGCTACCTCGCCAGCTTTTCGAGGAACGCCCCATCGCAACGATGAACTATCACGAGAACCAAGTCAATGACTACTCGCAGTGGCGCCCTCACCACGAACGCGGCGAACACGCCTTTGACCAGCTCTATCCTCATCTAAGTGAGAACGGTGCCTACAGCGAATGGGCCTGGGGCCTCAGCCGCCTCATTGACGGCCTGCAATTGTTGGGACCCGAGGTGACAAAGATAGATACAAAACACATTGGCGTCACTGGGTGTTCCTACGCCGGCAAGATGGCGCTCTACTGTGGTGCCCTGGACGAGCGTGTGGCTCTGACCATCGCACAGGAACCAGGTGGCGGAGGTGCTGCTGCCTGGCGTGCCTCCCACGGCAAGGACAGTGTGGAAAACCTGGAACGCACAGACTATCATTGGTTCTTGGAGCGTCAGCGCACGGACTTCTCTGGCGACAGTGTCTTCCGTCTGCCCTACGACCAACACTCCCTCTGTGCCCTGGTCTGTCCTCGGGCGCTACTGCTGCTCGGCAACCCAGATTACAAGTGGCTGGCAGATGATGCCATGCTGGTCTCTGCCCAAGCCGCCTGCAAGGTCTGGGAGCGTTTCAGCATCGATGACCGCATGGGTTGGAGCATTATGGGCGGACACGGACACTGTCAGCTTCCCCAACAGCAATGGCCGGAGGTGCAAGCCTTCATTGACCGCTTCCTCCTCGGCCGCGATGTCAGTACTGCCAATATCCGTATTGCACCCTAACGGACAGACAGCTTGTGAACGTCACAAACTGTCCATCCGTTGTGGTGCCTGAAGTTATTCTGGAAGAAAGCCGTCAGACTTTCTTCAGACGAATAACGCGGCTGGAGAACTGGCGGCTGAGGTAGGCATCCAGACCCGTTTCCATGAGGAAGCGGCCGCTGAAGGTCTTGCCCTCAAAGTAATGCTCGCGCTCCGTGCGTCCGAACTCGTTGAGCTGGTAGCGTGCATCAGGATCCAGGCCAGCCATGTGCCAGCGCGGCGTCTGCAGGCCCACGTAATGCTCAAACTTGTAACAGAAGAAGACAGCCTCGCTCTTGTCCTCGGTGACGAACATCTCACTGCAGAAACCGTTGTTCTCGTAGGGGGAGAGCAGACGGTACTGGTCGCCAAGCTGAACGATGGGACGGATTTCCTTGTAGAAAGCCACTGCCTGTTTGGCGTACTCACGCTCTTTCTCGTTCAGGTCGCTGGGTTTCATTTCCATACCGAGGCGACCCGTCATTGCCACATCGAAACGGAACTTCAGGGGAATGATGCGTCCTGTCTGGTGATTGGGCGATGCGCTGACGTGCTGCGCCATCGCCAGTGTGGGGAAGAAATGGCTGGTGCCCCACTGGATGAAGAGACGCTGCTGGGCGTCGGTGTCGTCGCTCACCCAGAACTCGTCAAAGTAGGGCATGAAGCCCCAGTTGACACGTCCTCCACCGCTGGAACACAGTTGGATAACGAGGTTGGGGTGGCTGGCTCGGATGCGCTCCAGCGCACTGCGCAGACCGAGGTGGAAATCAACGAAAAGATGACTTTGCTTGTCGGCTGTCAGGTAGCTGCTGCCGTAGTTCTGCATTGACATGTTGCAGTCCCACTTGATGTAGTGCAGACGGGGATTCTCCTTGACGAGGTTATCCACGATGCCGACCACGAAGTCCTGTACCTTGGGGTTGGACATATCCAGCACTAACTGTGTACCGCCACGACCCTTGGAGAGTTCGCGCGTGGGATGTGCGACCACCCAATCCGGATGAGCCTCAAAGAGTTCACTCTTGCTGTTGGTCATCTCGGGCTCTATCCAGATACCGAACTTCAGACCGCGGTCTTCGGCAGCCTTCAAGAGAGCTGGCACGCCGTTGGGCAGTTTCTGCGTATCGGTAACCCAGTCGCCAAGACCTTGGGTGTCATCTGTGCGACGATATTTGCGGCCAAACCAGCCGTCATCCACCACGAAGAGCTCGCCGCCCAGTTCCTTGATACCGTCCATCATCTGTTCGCAAACTTCCTGATTGACATTCATATAAACGCCTTCCCAGGAGTTAAGCAGAATCTCGCGCAGCGCTTTTCCGTTGTGCAGCTGGCCGTTGCGTCCCCAGCGATGGAAGGCACGGCTCACACCGCCCTTGCCCTCGTTGGAGTAGGTCAGTGCCAGCTCGGGCGTCTGGAACGTCTCACCGGGTTTCAGGGTGTAGGCTGTGTGGAGGTCATCGATACCGGCAATGAGCGTGTGGCGGTATTTGCCGCGTGTTTCCAGACGAATCTTGTAATTGCCTGTCCAGCAGAGAGCTGCACCTATCACGCGGCCACTGTTCTCCTGAGGCTTGCCGTCTAAGGAAATCATCACTTCGGCGCGGTCATTCATTGCATTGCGCACACCGTCGTGGTTGACAATGGTCTTCAGGCCGGCCGCAAGAGGCTCTTCCGTCATACCGCACTCCTGTCCCCAGGCACCGTGGAAATGAGTGATCCAGGCACCTTCCTGACGCAGGGTCATCACGCCGCTGGCATACTGTTCCAAGCGGATGGGCTTCTTCTCGCCATTGCGGATGACAGTCCACGTCTGGATGACATCACTCTGCTGGTTGGCTTTATAGTAGAGATCCACGAAGAAGTCGTACTTCTTGTCTTTCAGGGAGATAATGGTCAGGTCGCCCTCGGTGCGGCTGTCAGTGATGGCCAGCTCGGTGGACATGTTGCCATCGGCGTGGGTCACGCTGAGGGCGGTCTCGTCAAAGCTGTTGCGACCAAAAGCGGGGTAGGCATCGTAGTTGATGCTCATGGCATCATAGACTTCCTGTGCCTGAGCAGGGGTGATGCGCGAACCATAGTAATGGATGCGGGGTGTCTGTCCCTCATTGACGGAAAGCATGAGGGTGGTCTTCGGCGTGTTGATGAACACGTCTTTGGCGGAGAGCGTGGAGCTCATCGGAACAACCAACGAGCACAGGGCCAGGAGGGAAAGCAGTTTTTTCATTTTTTTGAAGAGGTTGTGAGTTAATGAGGTGAAATAACCTTATTTGGAGACTTATTCTGCAAGGACGGAGAATTCTGCGCCGCTGGCGAAATCGGCTCCGTTCTGTGAGGAGAGCGCGATGAAGCGTAGGTAACGTGCCTGCTGGGGCTTGGAGAAGAGGATGCGCTGGGCATTGGAGTTCTGCTCAAAGTTGCCTTCCGCCACGGGTTCGGACCAGTTCTGTGCATCGGAGGAGAGCTGGATGCGGTAACCCTTAATGTCGCCGTTGTGTCCGCCATCCTGACGAGGCAGGTAGGTGAAGCCCTTGATGGTCTTCTGTTCGCCGCAGTCGAAGTCAATGGTGTGGGGGTATTTGGTCACAGTGACACCGTATGCCGTGTGCCAGATACTCGTCGGGTCGCCATCCACCAGATTCTCAGCCCCTTCACCAGGTTCTTGGCTGCTGCACTGGAGGACAGTGATGCGCACGCTGCCGTCGGACTGGCGTTCCACGGGCAACGGGCGGAAGCCCTCGTGCTGGTTGAAGGCTGCAGAGAGAGGCGCAATGATGAATCCCATCTCATGGTCGCTGCTGACGACGCGCTGATGGCGTGGGGGAGGTGCTTGTCCGCAGCTGGTGCCGCCCAGTCCGGTGCTTCCGAGATCCAAATGCAGCCAGGTGGCTCGGGGCTGAGGCAGTTCTGCAGGATGCGGGGCGAAGGTGAGTTCCAGGTCACTCCAAGGCAGGACGCTGGTACTCAACGGTGCACCTGTGGTGGCGAAGAAGAGACCCTGTTCCGTGTTGTCCACGAGGCTGAGCCAACGCACATCCTCGCGGTTGGCCATATCCTGAGGCTTGGGAAATGCCACGAATTGGTCTCGCACCGTACTGACGTATTCACCCAGGAAAGCGCCTGACTGACGATCGGAATAGTTATTCTGCGGGCCACGACCGCAGTAGGTGAGCTGGTCCATTGAGGTCGGAAGTTGCAGGAGGTAACCCAGTCGAGGCAGCGCCACACCCTTGCGAGAGGGAGAGATGTAGGCCTGCAACTGTACAACGCCGTCGGGATGGATGGTATAGACAAGGTTGGTGGTGAAGGAGAAATCCTCCTCGGACATCAGGCGAGCATTATTAATGGTATAGCGTCCGCTGCTGCCGCCCTGAATCTGTCCTGCATACTTACCTTGCGAGAAGACAGCGTAGGAAACGACGATGCGTCCGTCTGCTGTCTGGCGCAGGTCGGTCAGGGCAGCTCCGTGCTGCAGGTTGTGCAGACCGTTCTGGTACCAGGACTGATAGAACCAGTTGTCGTTATCCACGGGGGCACGCAGGGCATCCAGACGAGGGCCGCCGCCCGGGAGAATGAGATGATTACCTTTATAGGAATAATCCGTGATGATGGCAGTGGAATTGTCTATCGTCACGCTGAAGTCATCGCCCTGGAACACCAGTTGAGGCTTCTCCGAAAGCTCTGTGAACTGTTCGTCACGCTGGCGCTTCTCCTTCTTGCTGAGCGGTGGAAGAGGCGGCAGGTAGGTGGCGGTGGCGATGGGGGATGTGAAAGCTGGTGCAGAGCGCCAGGGATCGAGGAGAATGACCTCCGAGGACATCTGAACATACCCCTTCGCTGCCCAGGGCTGTGCGCTCTTCTGGCAGAACTCAACGAGGACGGTCCAGGTGGAAGTGGCATCCAGCTCGGCACGGTTGACAGGCAGGTTCACATTGACGCGCTGACGAGGTGCCACAGCGGGCAGTGTCAATGTGCCGCGCTCTTCCTCAGCACCGTCACGCAGGAGGCGGTAGCGGACATCGAAGTCGGAGAGGTCACGGAAATAACGCTTGTTCTGAATCGTCAGCGTGCTGCGCAAGGTGTCGGTGAGGGTTACGCCCACGTCCTGATACACATGCTTCACCTCCCAGTACTGGGGCTTGGGAGTGAGGTCGGGCAGCATGATGCCGTTCATGCAGAACATCCCATCGTTGGGCAGGTCGCCGAAGTCGCCGCCGTAGAAGAAAGATTTCCCAACAGCAATCGCCTGATCCACCCAGTCCCAGATGGCACCGCCGCAGAAGAAGTTGCTGGACTCCACGCCTTCCCAGATGTCGGAGAGACCACCACAGGCATTACCCATGGAGTGGGCGTACTCGCTGATGTGGAAGGGATATTTCACGTTGGCATTTCCCTTGGCTACAGACTTCACCCAGTCCGCACTGGGATACTGGTTGGAACCCATATCCACAATGTTGTTGTTGCGTTCGTACTGCACAGGACGCGAGGTGTCGAAGGCCTTGATGGCAGCGTAGGCAGCCTTGAAGTTGTCTCCAGGACCGGCCTCATTGCCCAAGCTCCAGATGACGATGCAGGGGGCGTTTACATGCGCGCGTACCATTTCCATATTACGTGCCACATGGGCGGGCAGCCACTCGGGAACGTGAGAAAGGGAGGCTTCACCATAGTAGTACTCGTGGCTCTCCAGATTGGCCTCGTCCTCCAAGTAAATGCCATACTTGTCGCAAGCATAATACCAATAGGGATCGTTGGCATAATGGGAGTTGCGGACGTGGTTGATGTTGCCCTGCTTCATGAGGAAGATTTCCTTCTCTATCTGCTCGTGGGTGATAGCGTGACCCGTCCAGGGATTCATCTCGTGGCGATTCACGCCCTTGAGTTTCACGGGCTGGTTGTTCACGTAGAAGTAACGTCCTGCCAGTCCGAACTCATCGGCCGAGGCTGCTGTCTCACGAATCTCAACCGTGCGGAAGCCGAAGTAGGTGCTGCGAACGTCCAGCACTTTACCCTTCTTGTCCTTGAGTGTGGCAGTCAGGACATAGCGGTGTGGTGCTTCTGCCGACCAGGGACGGATGCCCTTCACTTCCTGTCCCGAAGCGATGGGCTGACCACTGCCCTCCACATCGTCGGTATAGAGACGAACGGGATAATAGCAGAACTCTGTCTTTAGGCCCGTCTGAGCTTTCTTGCTATACTGGCGGGTCTCGGTCTGAATGTCCAGCACGGCACGGTCACCGTTGAGACTGGTAGTGCGGACGATGAGGTCAGCGATTTCCACTTCCGGCACACTGGTGAGATAGGTGCTGCGGATGATACCCGGCAGGCGGAACATATCCTGTGCCTCTAAGAAGCTGCCGTCGGAGTTGCGATAGACCTCCACTGCCACCACTTGCTCCTTGGCCTTCGCATCGATGAAGCGGGTGATGTCGAACGTTGCCGTGTTGCGGCTGTTCTTAGAGAAGCCCACATACTGGCCGTTGATCCACAGATAGAAGAAGCTATCTACGCCGTCGAAGTTGATGAGCACGCGGCGACCTTTCCACGCGGCAGGCACCGTGAAAGTGCGGCGATAGCTACCCACTTCATTTCGGAACTCCATCGTGGTCCACTGCTTGTTACGCGGCTCGCGCATTACGCCGCCGCGCCAGTCATCCACTGCCACCTGGTGCTCAAAGATGACTTTCTGGTTCACGTAGATAGGCTTGCCGTACTTCAGTGTACCATCGGGCTGGATGCCCTGCACGTTCCAGCAGCCGGGAACCTTGATGTCTTCCCACGAGGCAGCATTGAAATCCTTCTGGAAAAAGGTCTTGGGGCGCTCCTCTGGTGTGCGGCACCAGTGGAATTTCCACGTACCGTCCAAACTCTGCCAGTAGGCTCCGCGTTCGGGTAATACTCCTCGTGCAGCTGCCTCGGTGGCAAAATGGAAGCCCCACGCCCGAGGCTGTTCTTTATTCAAAGCAAGCTCCTCGGGCGACTGCCATTCCTTGCCTGTGGGAGCAGCAGGACGGTCGGCGTAGGCAAAGCCGTTCAAGGGGAGAGACTGTGCAATGGAAAGAAGTGTAACGAGCACACTTACGATGGTTGTCAAAAAGCGTTTCATAGGTCGTTTGAAGGGGTTTTTAGTGTAAATTTGGGGCAAAGCTACAAATTTTTCTTGATATTTGATGTCTTTTCCATGAAAAATGTTTAGATTTGCAGCGCAAAAACATGTAATAATCAACTTTATGAAAACTTTTTCGTTCATCAGCACGGCTTTGTTACTCCTCTTTGGAGTCACAAACACACACGCACAAACCAACCAACGTCTGGAGAAAATGGCCAAGCTGGTCACGGCCTCCAACACCGAAAACGGCCATCCGGCCAACCTCATCTGTGACGGAAATCTGGCAGCCAACGCTCCCTATTGGAGTAGCTATCGTGGACAAGCGGCCTATGGAGAGGAAGAGTGGGTGGAATATGAGTGGGTCTTCACCTGCGACATTAACCGCACTACGATTCTCTGGAAAACGGCTGGAGACAGTCTGCTCCTGCCCACTGCAGCACGATTGGAGTATTGGGATGGATCGTCTTGGCAACAAGGAGGAGAGATCAGTGCCCCCTCGGCCAGTGGCGTTTCCTCCACCAAGACAGAAATCATCACCAAACGACTACGCCTCTACATGAAGAGCCCGGCAGCCTGCGGCATCCGCGAGTTCCAGGTGACGGGCGCTGTGACAGACGACCCCTTTGACCCTGCACTCGGCTACCAGTGGCCAGAGTACTATCCCACCCTGAACTATGATTTCCGCGACGAATACCCCGCCCTGCCTGCTCCCACCAAAGGCTGCCTTCCAGAGAAGGTGGGCGTAGCCCGTGAGGTGCATGGGGAATGGTGGAGCGTGGCTGTGGGAAAGAAAGCAAACCCACTTATCAGCGACACCTCTATGGTGCTCCTCGCCAAAAAGATGGACGAGGATTTTGCCTACTTCCGTGATGAGATGGGCTGGCCACCCGACAAACGAGCCCGCAACGGTTATTACAGTCAGGTCTATGGCTACGGAAGCGGCCTCTCCTTCGATGCTAATACCCCCAACACCGCCACTGGCGGCTGGCAGAGTGCCACGAACTACAACGGCAGCAGCTGGCCCATGGTCTTCCTGAGTTACTATCCCATCTACTGCTTTGACCCCTCTTGTACCTACGGCGACCGCATCGGCCAGCAGAACGCCTGTGTCCACGAGGGTATTCACGCCACCTTCGCCGACCTTGACGGCTGCAAGAACGCTGCCTGGTTCCACGAGGGCGGCAACACCTGGCTGCAAGGTGAGGCCGAAGTGCGCAAGAGCGGCAAGGCACCAGAGAGTATGGGTTGGCTCAGTGCCGGCAACATGATAGCCCCCTTCATGCCCATCGAGTGCTACTCGGGCTGGCTGCAGGACGACAGCTTCGGCGGCCCCTCAGCAGAGGGCGTCAACATGTATAACGGTAGCCAGCAGGTCTGCACTTGGCGACGGTTGCTCGGAGGCGTACAGTATGGAGAGCTCTTCCCTCATTTCTGCTCAGAGATTCTTGGCAAGGGCAGCATCCCCTGGATTTGGCGTTACTGCAAGAGGCGCGTGCTACAAGGGATGGCAGAAGGCACCACGGAGAACGGAGTGAAGATTGAAGGACTGGGAGAGCGGCAAATACGACGCCTTATTCTGGAATACCGCTCGCGTCAGGCCATGCTGGATGTGGGGCTCTGGACAAAGGCGTGTGAGAAGTTACTGGATGACAACTGGCGAGCCACCATCGAGGCCGAGTGGGAGCCCTCCTGGATTAAGTGCAAGAGTTGGCGCGCCACGCCCTACGCCCAGATGACTGCCATCGAGAATCCCGACAGCGCAGGCTGGTGGAAACCCGAGTGGCGCACCACGCCAGGCTGGAGTGGTGCCAATCAAGTGGTGCTGCACACCGTGGGACAGGCAGGACATGAGGTGAAGGTGGAGTTTCAGCCGCTGGGCAAGAATATGGTCTGCCAGCTCTGCTACCGAACCAAGAAAGGGAACGTTCACTATGGTCAGCCTTTAGAAGGAGCCGGAACAGCCAGCATTCTCCTCACCGAGACGCCCGCCAACGGCATCGTCATCGCCGTCATCTGCAACACCGATTATATTTATACGGGCGAAGAGCTGCGCAAGACACATTTCGACTACCGTCTGCGCATGGGTGAGAACGCCTACAAGCCCGCATCGCCCAACTATAAATGGTACAAGTTTGCTGACAACATCAAGGACTCCACCTACGACTACACCGGCATCTCCACCCCCAAGGGCCTCTTCACTGTGCCCGAGGGTTCTCCCGAGGGCAGTTCCGACTTCGGCGACCCAGCCGTCTCCTTCTCCATCCACCCTGCCCGCACCCTCGTCCGTGCTGGAGAGTCACTTCCCCTGACCCTCACTGCCGTCTCCGACTGGCAAGTACCCGTACAACTGCTCACCGCCACAGGACAACTCATCCACCAGCAGAGCTTTCTTCGCAACGGTGACTTCCCCCTGCCCGCATCCCTTGCCCCAGGAATCTATATCCTTCGTGCAATCAATGGTCAACGACAGGCCACAGCCCGCATCATGGTGGGGAAATAGACAATTAAGGGCGCAGATGGAAATATCCCACGGAAATTTCCATCTGCGCCCTCAAAGTGTCAAAACTTATTTTTTGATGAATTCGACGCGACGGTTCTGTGCACGTCCTTCTTCGGTCTTGTTGTCGGCAACGGGTTCATGGGAGCCTTTGCCCACAGCTTTCAGGTTGAAGCCGTCAACACCTAAGCCTTCGAGAGCCTTGACGATGGCTTCGGCACGCTTCTGTGAAAGTGGGTCGTTGATTTTGTCACTGCCCTGATTATCAGTGTGTCCCTGAACCTCGAAGCGAGCGGAGGAGTTCTTCTTCATGTAGTCTGCCACCTTCTGGATTTCGGCCATAGATTCGGGCTTGAGGTCGGCCTTGCCAGTCTCGAAGAGGATGTTGTTGGTCACGAACTTACCCGTCTCTGCAATGGCTTTCTCCACGGCGGTCATCGTCTGGGCGTTGCGGTCGTAGAGTTCCACGGCTCCCTTAGCCAACCGGACGTTGGTGATGTAGTCAATGTGATCCTCCCAGAACTGTGTCCTGACAGCGAACCAGTCAGCAGCCTTGGCATTCGGGATATTGATGACGCGACGATTGTTGACATAAGCCTTCAAGGCGCGTTTGTTGAACGAGAGGGCAAAGTGGTTCCAGTCGTTCAATTTGTTGATGCCCTCTAAGTTGGCGTTGCCTTGCAGAACGTCGTTACTCCCAGGCTTCCAAATGTACCAGTTAATGCCCCCACGTCCGAAGGAAATGTCGCTAGACCATTCGTTATTTTCCTGAATAAGACGGAGAGTATAGCCAGATTCTTTATCTTCCTCGCCCGTGACGAAGAAGTCGAACTCCAGCGTATAGACTTCGGGCAGGTACTTTTTGTTGCCATCCTCAAGAAGTGGAGTGATTTCCGTGTCGGAGCCATGCTCGAACTTGATGGCCATCTTGCCGTTCATCCGGGCCACCTCGGCATTGTTTTCCAGCAAATCCCACTTGGAGGGGAACTCGCCCATCTGTTCGCCTTGGAGGTTATCCTCAAAGATGACGATGGTTCCGGGTACGAAATCGCTCTTGGCTTCCTGTCCCTGGGCCTTTTTCATCTGGGGCGTGGCGGGCTGCTGGTCGGCAGTCACGGTTTCTTCTTCGCCGCCACCCTTCTTGCCGGACTTCTTGCCGTCCAGCACCTCGTCGGCAGCCTTGCCGGCTTCACGCTCCACCTTGTTCTCCACTTTATCCTTGACGGTATCGACGGCTTTGTCTTTCAGTTTCTTCAAGAATCCCTGTGCGTCGGCACCCGTCGCGCACAGCATTGCCATTGCAAAAATGGCGAGAATTTTCCTTGTTTTCATAGTCACTTTGAGTTAAAAAGATGATTTCTTTGCGCAAAAGTAGCGTACTCTTTCGGATTTCACAAAGTTTTTAACGAAAAAATAGCAAAGAAGACGCCTCTGCTTGCATTTTTCCGCTTTCTTCGATGGTTGAAAGGCAAAAAAACACTACCTTTGCGGCGATTTTGTTTAATTAACCCTCTAAAAACATTCATTCAACATGAAAAAATTCCTCTTTATGTGCCTCATGGCACTCGTTCCCATGGCTTTCACCGCCTGTGGAAGTGATGATGATGACAACAAACCCAACAACGAGCAAACGACTCCCACTGGTGGAACCGTCAGTTCTTCCATCTCAGAAACATCCAATCAAATCATTGTCACCGTAACAGTGAAAGAACAGGGTCTCACAATGACCACCAAATACATCTTTGACTTCCAGAACGACGTCTGCACAAAGGCTACTTGTCAGGTTGAATACCCGACAGAAGCACTCGCAAAAGAAATGTACAATGAACTCTTGGAAGACCTGGACGAGGATGAAGATGCTTCTTTGTATTCCATCAATGGCAAGGTTGTTTCCAGCGATATGACTGCTTCATTCAAGGGACAATCCAAGACTGCCATCAAGGCGGCAGCGGAAACCTTAAGAAAACAGCTGGAAAAAGAAGCCATTTCAGGTATGAACATATAATAACTGATCATTGTTCACAGAAAAGGTAACGCGCAACACGGTAGGTTCGCCTCCGTGTCGCGCGTACCTTGTTATATAGGTTGCAGAAAGGAAGTTGGAGGGGAGAAAACAGTTTTTTTAGGATTTCAGAGCCTTCAGATGAAAAAAACTCTCAACTCTCAACCCTAAACTCTAAACTTTTTCGTACCTTTGCACCCGATTTTGAAAGAATGACAAATATTATGCAACAATTAAGGAATATAGCCATTATCGCTCACGTGGACCACGGCAAGACAACGCTCGTGGATAAAATGCTGCTGGCCGGAAACCTCTTCCGCGAGAATCAGCAGACGGGGGAACTCATGCTGGATAACAACGAACTGGAACGCGAGCGTGGTATCACCATCCTCTCCAAGAATGTAAGTATCAACTATAAAGGTACAAAAATCAACATCATCGACACTCCGGGGCACTCCGACTTCGGCGGCGAGGTGGAACGTGTGCTGAATATGGCAGACGGCTGCCTGCTGCTGGTGGATGCCTTTGAGGGTCCCATGCCGCAGACCCGCTTTGTCTTGCAGAAGGCACTGCAAATCGGCTTGAAACCCATTGTGGTCATCAACAAGGTAGATAAGCCTAACTGCCGGCCCGAGGAGGTCTATGAGATGGTCTTTGACCTGATGTGCGACCTGGATGCCACTGAGGATCAGCTGGACTTCCCTGTCATCTATGGCTCTGCCAAGCAGGGTTGGATGGGCGAAGACTGGCAGACGCCCACCGACAATATCTTCTACCTGTTGGACCAAATCCTGGAGCACATCCCGGCGCCAGAACAGCTGGAAGGCACCCCGCAGATGCTCATCACCTCACTGGATTACTCCACATACACGGGGCGCATCGCCGTGGGCCGCGTGCATCGCGGAACGCTGAAGGAAGGAATGGCCATCACCATCGTACACCGCGACGGCAGCAAAGAACGCACGAAAATCAAGGAGTTGCACACCTTTACAGGTATGGGACATCAGAAGATAGATGCAGTCTCCAGCGGAGATATCTGTGCCATCATCGGACTCTCGAACTTCGAAATCGGTGATACCATCTGTGATGCCGAAGAGCCCGAGGCACTGCCCACCATCAGCATTGATGAGCCCACAATGTCCATGCTCTTTACTATCAACGACTCGCCGTTCTTCGGAAAGGAAGGGCGCTGGTGTACCAGTCGCCACATCCATGAACGCCTGATGAAGGAACTGGAAAAGAACCTGGCGTTGCGTGTGGAGATTCCCGAAGGCTACACCGACCGTTGGATCGTCAGCGGACGAGGCGTGCTCCACCTTTCTGTTCTCATCGAGACCATGCGTCGCGAGGGTTATGAACTGCAAGTGGGACAGCCGCAAGTGATATACAAGGAAATCGGGGGCGAGCGATGCGAACCCATCGAGGAACTTACCATCAACGTGCCGGAGGAGTTCGCCTCCAAGATGATCGATATGGTCACACGCCGCAAGGGCGAGATGACGTCGATGGACGCACAGGGCGACCGCGTGAACATAGAGTTCCTCATCCCTTCACGCGGCATCATCGGCTTGAGAACCAATGTACTGACAGCCTCACAGGGCGAAGCTATCATGGCTCACCGCTACAAGGAATACCAGCCCTACAAGGGAGAAATCGTGCGTCGCATCTCCGGTTCCATGATTGCTCTGGAAGGAGGAACGGCTTTTGCCTACGCCATCAACAACCTGCAGGACCGAGGCAAGTTCTTTATCGAGCCGCAGACAGAAGTCTATGCAGGTCAGGTCGTGGGAGAACACATCCACGAGAACGACCTCGTCATTAACGTCACCAAGAACAAGCAACTCACCAATATGCGTGCCAGCGGCAGTGACGAGAAGGCCCGCATCATTCCTGCCACCATCCTCAGCCTGGAGGAAGCGTTGGAATACATCAAGGAAGATGAGTACGTGGAGGTGACACCCAAGTCAATGCGTATGCGCAAAATCATCCTCGACCACCTGGAAAGAAAGAGAGCCAATAGAGAATAGTCATTTATCTTAAAAATAAAAAAACAATGGATCTAACAGGAAGAAGAGAAAGCTCCAACGTCGATGATCGTCGGCGCATGAGTGGAGCAACGAAGGCCGGTATCGGCGGCCTCGCAGGTGTCATCATCGCTTGTCTGATGGCTTGGCTGTCTGGCGGCGACGTGTTTCAGGCTTTCCAGCAGGCTGGTGGCCTCGAAGCCATCACCAATCAGAATGTCACGACCAGCGAACAGCAGGATCGTGAATTCACCGAAGAAGAGCAGCAACTCGCGCTCTTCGCTTCACAAGTACTCGCCAGCACTGAAGATGTGTGGAGCGATGTGTTTAAGAAACAGCTCGGCAAGGAGTATATTCCTCCCAAGATGGTGCTCTACACGGGTAGCGTGCAGACAGGTTGCGGACAGGGAAATGCACAGGTCGGTCCTTTCTACTGCTCGGCAGACCAGGCACTGTACATTGACCTCAGCTTCTTCTCAGATATGAAGAAGACGCTGGGTGCCGACGGTGACTTTGCCTACGCATACGTCATCGCTCACGAGGTGGGACATCACGTTCAGCATCTCCTCGGGACCCTTAACAGCGCCCACAGCCAGATGGCAAAGATGAACGAGACACAGGCCAATAAAGTCAGTGTACGCATCGAGCTGCAGGCCGACTTCTACGCAGGCGTCTGGGGTTACCACGAGGGCAAGACCTTCGGCTCTCTCGAGGACGGAGACCTCCAGGAAGCCATCCAGTGTGCTCAAGTCATCGGCGACAACTATCTTCAGGAGAAAGCCCGCGGCTATTCCCAGCCCGAGTCCTTCACCCATGGCACCAGCGCCCAGCGCATGAAGTGGCTCAAACTCGGCCTCAACACAGGTGACATGAGTCGCGGAGACACCTTCAGTATTTCAGAAAGTCAATTGTAATTGAAAATGTTTAAACGTACTACTGTCACGTCCGCCTTGCCCTACGCCAACGGCGGCGTGCATATTGGACACTTGGCTGGCGTGTATGTGCCGGCTGATATCTATGTAAGGTACCTGCGCCTGAAAGGCGAGGAAGTGATGTTTATCGGAGGAAGCGATGAGCACGGCGTTCCTGTCACTCAGCGTGCCCGCAAGGAAGGCATCACTCCGCAGCAGGTCGTGGATCGTTACCACAAGATGATCAAGGACTCCTTTGAGGAGTTCGGCATCAGCTTTGATGTCTATAGCCGCACCACGAGTCAGACACACCATAAGTTTGCCAGCGATTTCTTCCGCAAGCTCTACGATGACGGCAAACTCATCGAGAAGACCACGAAGCAGTTCTACGACGAACAGGCAGGTAAGTTCCTCACGGACCGTGATATCATCGGCGAGTGTCCGTATTGCCACCATCCTGCCGCCAAGGGCAACCAGTGCGAGGACGGCTGTGGACGTGACCTGGATCCTACTGAGCTCATCAATCCACGTTCGGCTGAAAGCGGTGCACAACTGGTACTGAAAGACACCAAGAACTGGTTCCTGCCTCTGAACGAGTACGAAGGCTGGCTGAAGGAGTGGATTCTCGAAGGACACAAGGAATGGCGCTCTAACGTCTATGGTCAGTGCAAGAGCTGGTTGGATATGGAACTGCAGCCACGCGCCATGACACGTGACCTCGACTGGGGCATTCCAGTGCCTGTGGAAGGGGCCGACGGCAAGGTGCTCTACGTCTGGTTCGACGCTCCCATCGGCTATATCAGCAATACCAAGGAACTCTGTGAGTCAAACCCCGAACGCTGGGGCACTTGGCAGCGCTGGTGGCAGGACGAAGAGACCAGACTGGTGCATTTCATCGGCAAGGACAACATTGTCTTCCACTGCATCATCTTCCCAGTGATGATGAAGGCACACGGCGGTTATATCATGCCTGACAATGTTCCCGCCAACGAATTCCTGAACCTCGAGGGTGACAAAATCTCCACCTCCCGCAACTGGGCCGTGTGGTTGCATGAGTACCTTGTTGACTTCCCAGGCAAACAGGATGTGCTGCGCTACGCACTCACCGCCTCAGCCCCGGAAACCAAGGACAATGACTTCACTTGGGCTGAGTTCCAGGCACGCAACAACAACGAACTCGTGGCTATCTATGGAAACTTCGTCAACCGCGCCCTGCAACTCACGCAGAAATATTACAATGGTAGCGTGCCCGCCTGTGGAGAGTTGACAGACTACGACAAGGAAACCATCGCCGAGTTCAAGGACGTGAAAGCCAAAGTGGAAGCCCTCCTTGATAACTTCCGATTCCGCGATGCACAGAAGGAGGCCATGAACCTTGCCCGTATCGGCAACAAGTACCTGGCCGACAGCGAGCCTTGGAAAGTCATCAAGACCGACCCCGAGCGCGTGAAGACCATCATCAACCTCAGTCTCCAGCTCACCGCCAACCTTGCCATCGCCTTCGAGCCCTTCCTGCCTTTCAGCAGCAAGAAGCTCTATCAGATGCTCAATGTGGAACGATTCGAGTGGGCAAGTCTTGGCAGCACAGAGTTGCTGAAGGAAGGTCACCAACTGGCTACGCCCTCATTGCTCTTTGAGAAGATTGAAGATGCAGCCATTCAGGCACAGATGGACCGCCTTGAACGCATCAAGAAAGAAAACGAAGCGGCGAACTTCAAGGCAGAACCTGTGAAGAAGGAAGTGACCTACGATGACTTTGAGAAACTCGACATACGTGTGGGCACCGTTCTTTCATGTGAGAAGGTGAAGAAGAGCAACAAGCTGCTCAAGTTCGAGATTGCTGATGGAGATATCTCCGCCCCCTTGGGGGAGGCTGGGAGGGGGCCTCGCACAATCCTCAGCGGCATCGCACAGTACTACGAGCCCGAGGACCTCGTGGGCAAGCAAGTCTGCTTCATTGCCAACTTCCCGCCTCGCAAGATGATGGGCTTGGAAAGCCAGGGAATGATCCTCTCTGCCGTGAACTTCGACGGTTCCCTCTCTGTCATCACACCTCAGCGAGAGGTCAAACCAGGCAGCCAAGTGGGGTAATCTCCGGCATATAAAATAAGGTACGCGCGCGTACCGAAACCCTTTGAAAACGCTCGTTGATTGATGAAAGTCAAGAAATCGAGCGTTTTCTATGTTTTATAGCATATTTTTGATGCGTAATTCAAATAATTGCCGTACCTTTGCAGCGCAAAACAAAAGGAGAGGGTGGTCAGACGAGACCACAACAAGAAATCTCCTGAACAAGTTTATGGTTAGCTAAAAGGTAAAAGTAGAAGGACGCGAGTCCTGATAAATGATTGTTTTAAAAGGATAATTGAGATTTAGTTAGTTAGTTTATAAGGTAAATGATTTTGTAAGAGCGACTGTCCGGGAGGATGGCCGCTTTCTTTGTCTAAATAAGGAGATAACTATTCTTTTTTGCGTCGAAATGAAGGTAACGCTTTAGAAAAGTGCCATTTTTCTTGTTCGTTCAACCAGAAAACACTACCTTTGCGCCGCAACAAAGCTTTCTTTTGGTAAAATATGGCAAACAACCGCATCTGCATAGCTGCTTACGACGAATTGTACGTGCTCGATTTGGACAAGGTCATCTATTTCCAGGCCGATGACCATTACACCCATGTGTATTACTTTGCCGACAAGCCTTTCATGGTGCCCTTTGGGCTCTCTCGCATCCAGGCCGCTATTCTGGAAGCAGGGGAACCAGCCAATTATATCATACGCCTTGGGAGAAAGCACATTGTCAATACGCGTCGCGTCTTCCGCATCAGCACCATCCGAGAGAGCCTCTTCCTGACAGATGATGCGGGCAATAACGCCGTCATCCATGTACCAAAGAATGCACTCCGAACACTCATCGATTTTTTGCGACCTCAACAGCCTCCTTTGACCTAAAAACATAAAGGAGTCTCATGATTGTCTCACCCGTGAGACTCTGCTGTCTCATTGGTGAGACTCTGTTGTCTCATTGGTGAGACTCTATTGTCTCACTAGCGAGACAAATCTGTCTCACAGATGAGACAATCAGCCGCTTGTGCTTCACGCTTAAAGATTGACGTGTTGATTGCTGGAGATTGATGTCAAAAAACATCTTTTAGCTGGTTATATAGGACGTCAATCAACATCAATCTAATCGTCAATCTGTCAAATATTATTGCTCAGTTATAAAGCAGTCTAATACACTCTGTTCACAGACTTACATTACTAACCTGATTAAGAAAATCAAGTTTCTACGAGCAAAAATGTAGCTAAAAGAGGATGATTTTCAGAAAAAAGTCGATGATTTTTTGTTCATTCTGAAGAAAAACCGTATCTTTGCCGCCGACAAATAGCTATTTTTAGTTATTAATGACAGATTTTCGGCCCGAACGATACATCAATCCCTACACCGACTTCGGATTCAAGAAGCTCTTCCAGCAGGCTGAAATAGCCCGCTTTACCCCGGAGGACGCCAGAGAATACGAGGAATGCATCAAGGTCTATCGCGATTTGACGAACGTAGTCAATACCGCTGAACGAAAAGGACGCGAAGAAGGGCGTGCAGAAGAGAAAGCCTCACGGTGAGGCGACTCGATACAATGGGATTATCCGTGGAACTGATTGTACAGACAACAGAACTGACAAGCAAACAAGTCAAAGAAATACTCAATAAATAACCCAAAACAAAGAACGTGAACTTATTAACTCTATTTATTAACTAAAACAATTTCAATTATGAAGAAAATCAAACTTCTTCTTGCCGCTATGGCGGCAATGGTCGGGATGGGCGTTAATGCTCAGACCTGGACAGGAAACGAGGTTGCTGAAGGATCGTTCTTCTTCTACAATGTCGGAACAGGTACTTATCTCTGTGGAGGTAACGATTGGGGCACCCACGCTTCAGTTTCAGAATGGGGCGTAGATTTTACTCTCAAGGGTGAAAATGATGTTTACACCATGGATTCTCAAATCTCCAATGGTGGAGATAGTCACTTCCTTGCTGGCGCCTGGACTGATGGCGCTGCTACAAATTGGACATTTGTCAAAGTATCCGAAACGCCTATTGCTTATACACTGAATAATGGAAGTGGATTCCTTGCAGCTACAGGCAACGGCACTTATGTAGATGTGGTAGAAGACGGAACTACGAACAATGCAAAGTGGGTTCTTGTTAGCCGTGCAGACATCGTTGCATCCTTGAAGAATGCTACGGAAGACAATCCTGCAGATGCTACTCTGCTCGTTCCTGCCGCTGACCCAGGTCGTAACAATCTGCGCAACTCTTCTTGGAAAATGACCAAGAGTGGTGGCAATCAAAGCTTTGGTGGTGACAACACCAACTTTGCTATTGAGAGTTGGAACAATACTTTTGAGGTGTCACAGACTATCACTGACATTCCTAATGGCTTATATAAAGTGAGCTGTTACGGTTATGGTTCCAATGGTACAACCTACATCTTTGGTAATAATGTGGTTACCCCCTTTGTCAATACCACGACATCAGCTAACTTTACTGAAGCTTCCAAGGAAATTCGTGATGGCCAACATTCTGGCAATATCTCTGACATGGTAACTGTTACCGCAAACTCCATTACAATTGGTGTAAAGCGTGATTCTCAAGTTGGTGCCGACTGGGCCGTTTTTGATAAGTTCAACCTTATCTATTACGGTATTGATCTTGATGCTCTGCGTGATGCTCTGCAGGAGCAGATAGATGCTGTTGCAGAACTTGAAGGCACAACTACTCCTGCTGCCTATGCTGCAGCTAAGGCCTGTGCTGAGGGTATTACTGTTGCAAATCTTGCAACAGAAGAGGAAATCAGTGCTGCTGCTGCCGAACTAGCAGCTAAGGTGAATGCTGCTGAGGCAATGCAGGAACCCTATGCCCGCTATAAAGGAATAAAGGCTGCTGTTTTAGAAGTTGACGAGACCATAGACGTCGCAGCAGCTGATGCACTGGCTGATGCTGCTTTGACTGCTGAAGAACTGGAAAAAGCTATTGTTGCTATTCGTGGCGCTCTGTCTGCTTATCTGATTGAGGAAGAGATAGAGGACGATCAGATCGATCTTACTGACGCTCTGATTGACAATGCTGCTCCTTATGCAAGCACTCAGTATTGGACCGTTACCAATGGTGATGGCAATCCTGCTAATGCCAATGCTGTGGATGCTGGCAACAAGTGTGCTGAGTTCTGGAATCAAAAGGGCTTTACCCTCAAACAGACATTGGCAAGCACCTTACCTGCTGGTTATTATAACTTAACAGCTGTCGCACTGACACGTGAAGGTATGGTGGGTACACTCTTTGCTGGTGAAAACACTGCAGCCATCGCCACCGTTGCCAAGGCAACTGTTAATAACAGAGGTCAGGCCAACACGTGGTTCAATGAAGGCAATGGCGTGACCATCATGACCTTCGAATTGCCCGAGGCTACAGAAGGACTGACTATAGGTTTGACGGCCGATAATACTACCTCTGACTACTGGACGGTATGGCGTTCCTTCGAGCTCACCTATCTTGGCACCACTCCGCTTGGAATTCTGAGCGACCAGGTGCAGGATGTCATAGAAGATGTTTATACGTTTGCTGAGAATGCTGAAGAGGAAGAGACATTGCCAGCAGGCGTAATTGAAGCCCTCGCCGGTTTAGCAGAAGAAATCGAATACGCCAAGGACGACTACACAGAAGTTCAGCAATTCCTGGATGCCAAGGATGCGCTGGAAGCTGCCATAGAAGATGCCAAAGTCGCTGTCAAGAACTATGCAGCATACAACGCTTTGTTAGAGAATGCTACCGAACTCGTACTTGTTGACAATGACAACGAGAACGCCAATGCAGAGTTTGCTGAAGTCATCATGAGTGTTGATAATAAAGTAGAAGCTGCCACTGAGGCTGCTGAAATCGAAAAGCTCACCGCTGAACTCAAGGAAGCTATGACGGCTTACATTACAGAAGCTAATCCTGTGGGTGAAGACGCTTTGTTCGACTGCACATTCCTCCTCACCAATCCTGACCTGACAGGTCTTGGCAATGGCAAGAAGGATGGTTGGTTCACCGATCAGAATGAACCTGTTCAAAATAGCCAGGCTATGGTCACTAATACTTCTGTGGCTAATACTGAAGATCCTACCTTGTATGCTATGTATGAATATTGGAGCAATGGTACTGAACCGACAGAAGGCTATACGGTTTATCTCAAGGTTAATTTACCTGAAGGCACCTATAAGATGACCGCATTAGCTTTCACAGGCTTTGGTGGTGGTCACCAATATGGCTATCGTACCGATGGTGATCATGAACTTGGTCCTAAGGGTGAAGGTGCACCAGATATTACCTTCAGTGCAGGTGATGTGGATGGCACAGCCATCACCACCGCTACGCTTGAGGATGCTGCTATAGACTTTGTGCAGGCTGAAGAAGGTGAAGTGAAGATTGGTCTGAGAGCTCATGCAAACAATAAGTCCAATTGGATGGGTCTTGGTTATGTAAAACTCTATAAGGCTGCTCTCAAGAGCATCATCATTGACGAAGCTGCAGACTTTGAGCCCGCCAGCATGGCTGCTAACGTAACCCTGAAGCGCACCTTCAAGGCTGACGTTTGGAATACCTTCGTCGTTCCCTTCCAAATCACTAATGAGGAGCTGACCGCTGCCTTTGGTGCTGATGTGAAGGTGGCTGAGTTCTCCGAGGTGCCCAATGCAGAAGTAGCAGGCAGCAGCACCATCAACTTCAACGTGATGGAGACTCCCGCGATCACCCCCAACAAGCCCGTGCTGATCAAGACCGCTGTTGAGGCCATTGAAGCTATCTTTGAGAATCGTACCATCGCTGCAGGTGAGGCTAAGATTGCTGGTACCAATGTTGACTTCGTGGGCACCTACGATGCTGCTACCGAAATCGCAGCTGGCGACTACTTCATCAGTGCCAACAAGCTCTTCAAGAGCACAGGTGCCACTACCATCCAGGGTACTCGTGCCTACGTGGCTGCCAAGGCCGACGGTGAGGTCAAGCTCTTTATTGACGGCATCGAGACCGCTATCAGCGATGTCAATGGCCTCGCTATTGAGAACGGTGCCATCTTCAACCTCGCCGGCCAGCGCGTCAGCAAGGCTCAGAAGGGTATCTTCATCCTGAACGGCAAGAAGGTTGTTCGTTGATAACTAATGTCAAATGTATAATGTAAAATCTCATTAAAGCATACGAACGATGAAAAAGAATTATATTCAACCAGAACTGAAACCCTTCGGCTATGAGGTCGAGGGCATGATTTGCGCGCTCTCCAGTATTGGTGGCGACGCTGGCATCTCCTTCGCTGACGACGATGATGACGTTCCCGGCACGGCAGATGCTCCCGAAAATCCCTTTGGAGGTAGCTTCTTCGAGTGATCAGAACCAGTCGCGTTTGCTACTTGAAGACGCGTAAAGTTCAATCAATACCTTGTTACGTCCTGTGCAGCGATGCGCAGGACGTTTTTCTTTGCAAAAAGCCTGCAATCCTTTAACAGGTCGTTTGATTTCGCGAAAAAAAATACACGTTTCGCGATTTGCCAATAGGATACAGAGTGCTTATATCCCCATTTGCTTCTATATTTGTACCCGAAAAAGTGGCTACATGCTACACTAATTAACGAAACATCTCAAAAATTTTTACCTTTTTATTAATTAAAACAACAAAAGTATGGAAAAGAAAGTTGTTTACTCTCTTATTGCATTCTCCGCGTTGTCCACAGGAATGGCTCAAGCCAAAGATGTCCCTGCCGGCCAACAGGTGAAAACCAGTTCTGCGGAAGAATGGGAATCAGTGGGTGCGTACACCCTGGAAAGTAATGTCCTCACTGTTTCTTCGAACAGGGAGATTACTCAAGCAATCGGTAAGCTACAGAAAGGCACTTACAAATTGTTAGTGGAACTGGGAACCCAACCCACCTATGCCGCTGATGGTAAGATGTATATCAAGGTGGAGATTGGTGGCGCCTCAGAGAAGTTCTACCTTACTTCTGAAACGAACAACCAGGTCCAAACAGTCGAGTTCACGCTTGACAGTGAGCAAGATGTTACACTGAGTCTGAAGAGCAATTATAGTGCCAAGCCATTCACGGCTCAGGGTTTCAGTATCACAGTTGACTTCCCCGATGAGGAGGTGGCTGCAGAACTCTATAAGGCACAGCAGTTGCTGACCTTTATTGACGGCGCCGGTTATGCCACCAAGGCTGCTGATTTGGAAACAGCCACTGACTATGTGGAGAAGCTGACCCTTATGAACGGCAATCAGACCTATGATGGTTATGTGACCTACAAGCTTTATGATGAATCCACCCTGTCTGGCTTAGACAGTGACATCGAGGCTCTGAAGAAGATTGCCGAGAACAACCAGGCTGCCTACGAGACCGCCCAGGCTATTACAGAAGCTCAAGCTGCCATCACAGCTCTTGATACACGTCTGGCTGCCATTGACGATGCCAATGGTAAGAAGGCTGCTGCCACTGCTGCCAAGACTGCTGCAGACGAGGCCCTCGCAGGCTTCAAGGCTGAGGCCGATGCTGCTGCTGAAGCAGAGCAAGCTGCCGAGTTTGATCCAGAGGATGCAAAGCTGAAGGCCGTGCAGGCTGCCATCGACGAATACGATGATGCTGTAGAAGCAGCCGAAGCGCTGGCACAGCAATTAGCTGCTCAGCTCGCCGCTGCAGGTTACAATGATAAGCTCGCCGCCATCAACGCCCAGAAGGCTATTGAACTGACAGAGCCCGCCACAAACGCTACCTACGTGGCTGTTCAGAACGCGATTGCTGCCGCTGAAGCTGAACTGGAAGCTTTCAAGCACCAGTTTGATGCTGCTTACACGGCTGGCGACTTCACCGAGTTCGAGCCCGATCCCGAAGCTGTGAATGCTGCTATCGCTGCCCTGGAAGCTGCCGTGCAGGCTTCTATTGACAACAAGGCTGCTTACGATGCTCGCATTGCCCAGCTTCCCGATCCCAAGGCTGCCATTGCAGATGCAACAGCCGAGTTGGCAAAGTATGGCTCAGAGAAGGAAAATACCAGTGATCCATACAAAGCCGCTTCTGATGCCCTTGGTGCTGTGAACCTCCGTCTCAGCCAATATACGGCTGCTATTGAAGAGGCTTACGCTGCAGGCACTGCTGCTGCTATCACTGACGATGAAATTAATGGTATCAATGCTGACATTGAGGCTGTGAATGCCCTCATCGCTGCTGCCAAGGCTAACTACGATGCTTATGTTGCCACCACTGCAGACATTGCAGCTGCTAAAGCAGACAACACAAACGCTGGCACGCAAATCGCCGAGCTGTTGAAGGACGCCAAGTATGCTACCCTGTTGGCTGCTGCCCAGGCCGAACTGGCCGAAGTAAGCGCTCAGATTGAAGCGGCTGAAGCTGCTTGCGCTGCTAACCTCGCTGCCGGCACCGCCGTTGGTGCAGAGTATGAAGGTTTAGGTGAAGCAAGCACTGCTATCTATAATAATTACAATGAGGGCAAGAAGCCTGCCTTTGATGCCAAGCTCGCTGAAATTGAAACAGCAAAAGCAGAATTCGCCGAATTGGTGAAAGACCAGAAGGGTATTGATGCTCCCAAGGCTGATGCCGAGGCTGCCATCGATGCATGGGCTGCAGCTGTCAATGAGAACGCTGCCAACATGGCCGCAGAAGCCATTGCAGATGCCGAGGTTGCTAAGAATGCAGCCATTGCTGATGTAAATAAGATGATTGAGTTGCTGGAGCCTATCCAGGATGCTGAAGCTGGTCTCGATGCTGCTTTCGCAGAGCGCAAAATAGAGGGTGTCTATGATGCTACCACCATTTATGCTGCCGAAATCGCTGCCATCAAGGCCAAGATTGCTAATCTGACTGCTGCTATCAACGAGGCTTATGGAGCAGCAGCTCCTGGCGAATTTGCCTATGACACAGAAGGCGCTCTTAATGAAATCGAAGAAGACATTAAGTATTATAACAACGAATCTAAGGGTGCCTTCGAAATGTTCCAGGTTGATTATGCAGTCTATACTGCCAACTTGGAGGCCTACAATGAGGTTTACGACCTGGTGAAGGATCTCGAAATCTACACCGATCCAGAGGTTGAAATCAATGGTCGCAATTATACCACCCTCTTGAATAACGCCAAGGCTACCATTGACCAGCAGAAGGCCGAAGCAGAAGCTGCTGCTGCCACCATTGGTGAAGGTCACTTTGACGCTGTGGTTCTTCTTGACTTTGATAATTTGGTTCCTGGCCTGAATGTTCTCAAGGAGAACTATGAGCAGGATCAGGCTGAATACGAGCGTCAGTTTGCTTACAGGTCCTACCAGAAGATTGTGGATCGTGTAAATGAAAAGGCTGGAAAAACAGAGGCATCCGTTGATGAGCTTAAGGACGAAATCACTGTTGAGAAGTTAGGTCCTGCTTATCCAGACATTTTGGAGAAGTATGAGGGCTTGGTTCAGGAGTTCGAAGCCGTTCAAGATCGTATTGAAGATCACGGGTCGTTCTATGATACTGATAACTTAACCGAAGAGGAATATAATCAGTGGTCAGCCGCCATCCTGAACGATCAGGCAGACCTCGAGGCTGTTAGCCAGAAGTTCACAGCCCTGAAGGACAACGAAATCAAGGCTGCCAAGGAGAATGTTGCTGCTAACGCAACGGCTGTGGCTGCCCTCGCTCCCGTGCTTGACAAGTTAGAAGATGTTCAGGCACTGTTAGAAGGTGACTGCGCCGATGTGGCAGACTTCTTCAATGAGGACGTAGCTAAAGCACAGACGACCTATAATAATTTGGTTGCTGCCGTGGATGCTGCCTACGATGCTGGCACCCTGAAGAAAGCATGGTACGGACCCGCCGAGGGTGAGGATGCTAAGACTCTTGAGGCTCAAACAAGCGAACTGGCTGAGAAGTTGGCTGGCATCGAATCTGATGCGAAGGTGAAGGAAGCTGCTTACAAGGCCAACGAAGCTGCATACGCCGACGCAGAGGATGCTCTTGATGAGGTTAAGGCTGCGCTTGCTCAGGCTGTTACCGACAACACCACTGCCGCAAAGTCCTATTATGAGAAGGTTCTGTTAGGCTATGCTGGTGAGCTGGCTGAGTTAGAGGCCAAGATTGAGGCAAGCTATGCTGCTTGGACTTCTGCTGCTGACCTTGAAGGCCAGAAGGCTGCTCTCAACACCTTGAAGGGTAAGATCAACCAAGTGAAGCCCGATGCACTTGCCAATGAGGAAGCTTACAACAAGCAGACCCTGGCACTGGCTGAGCTCAAGAAACTCGCTGAAGCTGTTAAGAAGGATATAGAACAGAAGAATGCTTCTTTGGACGAGAATGCAGACCCGTACATTGATCCCGAGACCCTTGATGCACTGGCAGATGAGCTGGCCGGTTATCAGGAAGAAATCGATGAAATCGACCTGCTCAACCTCTTTATCAATGGTAAGTCCGCACTCCCATTGGAAAGCGGAAAGACCCAGTCCGAGGAAATTGATGAGTATAAGGTGAAGGTGCTCGCCGTGCAGGATGCCATCAACGGTACCTACAATGCTGCCGTGGCTGCCGAGAACATCTCTAAGAAGGCTGCCTTCGACAAGGAATTCGGCTTCGCTACCGATGCTTATACCGCCGCTTATAACCTCTGGCTGGATTCCAGTGAAAATCTCTCCGATGAAGGCTTAAAGGATGACATAGCTGATCAGACAGAAGTATTCCACGATGCTCTGTATGACATCGCTGAGGATATGAAGGCAACCAAGGATGCTGCAGAAGACGAGTATGCTAATCTGAATCCTGGTGAGTACTTTGACTATCCTTCCAATTACATCCAGGCTGCCATTGATTACAAGAACACGATTGAAAACGTTATCAAGAAGAACTTCTATGATAGCGTGAAGGATATCGTGAATAACGTTTGGAACGCTACAGCCAATGAAGTTACCGCTGCTATCCTTGCCGCTCAGGCAGATTTCGCAAATAACAATATTCCATTTGCTGATGATACCTTCCAGGATATTGAAGACCTGCTTGCACAGGGTGCCGAGTATGCCGCAGCAACAGACATTAAGAATGTCGATGCAACCATCGATGCTTTGATGAAGAAGACGAGCGGTATGAAGTGGTATGAGAAGCAGATTGCTGATGCCAAGGATGCCGCTGCCAAGGCTAAGTGCGCAGGTGACATCGCTGCCAAGCAGCTGCCTGAAGACTATGCCGAACTGTTTGATTCAGAATTCGACGACATCAACGAAACCTACGCTGCTGCATACAAGAAGACTGCTGATGACCTGTTGGCTGCTGCCACCGCTGCCAATAAGGACTTCAGCACCATGGGTGACGTGGCAGAGATCCTGGCAGAGATTGAACCGGCCTTGGCTGATGTCATTGCTGAGTACAATGCCGCTTTAGGAGAACGCTATTCTGAAATTGAACAAGCTGAGCTTGATGCCGAAGCATTCGAGGCCATCAACGACGCTATTGCCGCTACTCAGAAGAAACTTGATGACGCTGTGGCAGATTTGGCTAAGTTGCAGAATGTGGACACCGACTTCGACGCTGAAGAGCTTCAGGCTCGTATCGATGAGCAGAAACAGAAGGTTACTTCCGAGACTGGTGCTGCTCTTAAGCAGGAATCCATTGAGAACGCCCTCAAAGCTATTGAGAACGATATCGATGACTACCTGACGATAGCTGCTGCTACTGTGAAGATTGACCTCCTTGCATACATCGAGGATATGAAGCCCGCTGTCAACGAGGCCATCGCTGCCGACTTCGAGACCGGTTCTGCTATTCAGGCTCGTCTGGAAGAGTTGAAGGAACTCATCCCCGCCGCTGCGACCATTGCTAAGTTGGCCGAATACCAGCAGGAGGTCTATGAGATTGGTGAGACCCTCGACTACGATCCGTATGCAGCAGAGCGTGCAGAACTCCTCGCCGTTCTGGAGACCCTCGCAAGCAAGAAACTGCCATCTGATGACCCGCGTCTCACCGACCAGTTCGCTGAACCGCTGGCCGAGCAGCTGGCTATCGTGGAGGCTATGACCGAAGCCATCCAGAATGACCCGAGCCTCAGTGGCGCTGACTACGATGAAGACGTGGCAGAAGTGGAGGCTGAGATCAATCAGATTATCAAGGATGCTAAGGCCTTCAAGACCAAGATGGATCAGAGTGACAAAAAGTACAAGTCACTCACCAAGCAGTTGAATGGAGAGGCTGAAATCTTCGAGAAGGTCAAGGCTGATATTGAGGCTTACGAATATGTGGATATCACCAAGGCTCCGTACAAGGGTATGGTTACGGCTATCCAGGCAGAACTGGATGCCATCGCCGAGGTTCTGGAGCAGAACAAGGAAGCTGTGGAACTCTACACCGCCAACCGTGACGTGGTGAACCAGCGTAATGCTGATATTGAAGAAGTGACAGGTATGATTCAGAATCTTGCCGAAACGGCTGCAGATCAAGAAGTCAATGCTATCGCAGACAACTTCTTGGATCAGTTAGCAGACGTTTATTATAACCCCAGCAGGTATTCTGGTGCTGTCCAAGATGATATTACAGCACAGAAACAGCTTATCAACGATATGATCCTGGAAATCGATGCTCTTGCAGAGGAAGTGACTACAGGTTCTATTGAAACGATGGCTGATGTCAAGGCTCTGGAAGCCGAGATTACTGAAGCATTCGAAATGCTGTACAAGCAGCTTGCTGAAGGTACGCTGGGTGATGTCAACCACGATGGTAAGGTCAATGTGGTCGATTACCAGGTGATTATCAACCATGTCCTGAATGGCGACGACTATGTGGCATCCTACGATTTGAACAACAGTGGTTCTGTGACCGTCAGTGACGCTACAGCCATTGCCGACCTCATCATCGAAGGAAAGAATCCTGAAACTGGTGGTAATTTCCCGATTCACTACGTCCGTGGCAAACAGGCTTCTGATGAGGCTCTGACGCTCCAGGCTGTCAGCGCTACTCGCTTCGCTGTGAACCTCAAGAATGCTCGTGAATACACCGCCTTCCAGATGGATATCCAGTTGCCCGAAGGCTTGAAGGTGACGGCAGTCTCCCTCGGTGAGCGTGCAGAGAACCATGAGGTGGCAAGCCGCGAGCTGGCCAACGGCAAGCTCCGCGTCATCGGCAGTTCCATCATGAACGAGGCCTTCGCCGGCAGTGACGGCGCTGTGCTCTACATCGATGTGGAACTCGCAGAGAACGCTAAGGGTGCTCAGCTGACACTGGAGAATGTGCTCTTCTCCGACAAGGCTTCTCACGATGTCGCCTTCCGCGTCAAGGGTCAGGCTACTGGCATCAAGGGCTTCGGCATTGCTGTCAAGGAGCGCATCTACGATCTCGGTGGCCGCATGATGAATGGTATCCGCAAGGGTATCAGCATCGTGCGTGGTGACAACGGTTCTTCCAAGAAAGTCATTAAGTAATCACACCGCAAGTAAAATCTTCTCTCCTGTGAGGGGTGGCCCTTCGTGGCCACCCACCACAGATTCTCAAACAAGTATTATTAACAAAAAAAACCATAAAGAATATGAAAACATTTTCTAAGTTAGCGATGGCCATTATGCTCCTCGTGGGAGCAGCCACACAGGCCAATGCCGACGTGAAGTTGTCGATTGAAGACTTTGCTATCCTCGATAACGGATCGATTAAAACCGTTTCCGTGCTGATGAATAATGACGAAGCCGTCACCAACTTCCAGTTCGAAATAAAACTGCCCGCTGGATTATCCATCAGTGATGTTGATAAAGGCAGTCGTCTCCAGAACGGACACAGAGCTCGTTTTAATGATTCGCCAGACGGAGATAATACTTATCGTGTATTGGTTACCACCTCCAACAATTCCATCGTGAAGGGTAATGAAGGTGAGGTCCTGACCATTGATTTCTATGTTGATGGCGAACTTCAGGATCCTTCTGAAATCACCATTAAGAATGTCTTTGCCACAGACGAGAATGCTACAGACATTAAGATCATCCCCTCAGACCCCGTCAAGGTGACAATAGCTGAACCGCAGTTATTATTTGACGCTGATCCCTCTTCATTCTCTGTTCTTCCAGGAAATACGGAAACCATCAGTATTGCCATGACGAATGACATCAAAGTGAATTCTTTCGTTGCTACAATAAAGTTGCCAAAAGGCCTCAGCATAGTGAATGGTATTGATGACTTTGCTCAAGGTGAAAGAATCCAAGGGGGTATCTGGATTAAAAATGAAGAAACAGAAACTTCGGAATATTCAGAATTAATTTTCTCTTACTCTCCCAATTCAGGAAAAATAACCATTCGTAATGCTAATATTTTGCAAGAAGGTGATATTTATTTGGTAGAGGATGAGGATGAAGAAGAAGTGCCTTTTATTGTTGGCAACAATATTCTCTTTTCTTTCGAAGTTACCGCTGACGAGACATTGGATGCAGAAGCAACTATTGAGTTGACAGACATCACCATCAACAATAAGTATGCTGTTGATCCCATCAGCATCACCGTCTATAACACTGCTAAGCAGGTGGTGGAACTGACAGACGATGAAATCTACGACAACGAGAATGATATTCAGGTAGCCGAAGTAGTTTACACTCGTAACTTCAAGAACACCAACTGGCAGGCATTGTACCTCCCCTTCGAGGTGAAAGTGGCAGATATTGCCAATGACTTTGAAGTGGCTTACATCAATGCCATCCACCAGTATGATGACGATGAGGATGGCAACGTTGACCGCACCACCCTCGAGTGGTTCTACCAGCGTGATGGTGTTATCCGTCCCAACGATCCCACCTATCTCATCCGCGCCAAGGAAGCAGGTGTGAAGTCTATTAAGGCCACAGACGTGACCCTGAAGGCTGCTGCTGAAAATGAATTCAGCGTCAGCACACGCACCACCACCTTCACCTTCTACGGCACCTACGATGGCATCGATGGTGAGGAAGTTCCTGGCTTCTGGGCATTCGCTGGCGGTACTGTGAAGCAGGCTGCCACCGAGGCTGCAACGTTGAAACCCTATCGTTGGTACATGCTTCCCAGCGACCGCGATGCTGAGGTGAAGAATATCGAATGTATCTTCACTGACGGTGAAGCCACAGGCATCCAGGCCATCAATAACAAGGTACAGGATCATCAGATGTTTGACCTGACGGGTCGTCGTGTCAATGGCGCATCCAAGGGCCTCTATATTATTAACGGTAAAAAAATTATCAAGAAATGAAAAGACACTATGTAATCCCCACCATGGAGCCCAACTCCATGGATGCAGAACAGATCATCGCTCTCAGTGGTGGTGAAACTCCCATTGGTGGCGAGACGGATGAATTCGATGTTAAGGGAAATATCCTTGAAGAAAATCCGTTCGAATAATAGCTAATCATCAAGAATAGCATAGATTAGTAGTTAAAATCTTAAGCATGCAGAACGCAGGGCAAATCTCTGAGAAGAGAACAGCCCTGCGTTTTTTAGTGTAATGTTATCAACTTAGCGGAGCTGGTGGAGGTTCTTCCAGAGTTGGGCGTTGAGGTTTTCGGGGGTGATGGAGAGGAGTTGGGCGACGGTGGAGTAGAGGGAGGCGATGGGACGCGGGTCGTCATCGGTTTCCAAGAAGAGACGGTTGAGGGGACAGGCTTTCAGGCTTTCGGGGTTATGTCGAAAGCCGAAGCTGATGTAGAAATCATGTTGGAGGAGTTGTCGAAGCTGCTGCGGTTTTCCTCTGAAGCCGTGCCAGATCCAGGGTTGACGGGTGCCGTGTTTCAGGCGCAGGACATCATCAAGTGATTTAACGCAATGGAGAACGAGGGGACGCTCGTAGCGTTCACTGAGGGTTATCTGGGCCTCGAAGGCTGCCTGTTGGCGGTCGTAGGGGGTGTCACAGAGACGGTCCAGTCCACATTCACCGACGAAGAGCGTGGGGTTTTCTTGTAAGCGGTTTTCGAGGATGGCGAGTTCAGACGGCCAGTCCTCCTTGAGGTGCCAAGGATGTAGGCCTGCGGAGGGTTGAGCGTATTCGTCCTCGTGAGGCGCTGTGTGAGTATGGAAGTTGAGGTAAATGGACAATGGAAAATGGACAATGGACAATGTTAAATGTAGAATGTAGAATGGAAAATGGAAAATGTGGGGGAATTGGTGAATGGGATTAGAAGTGGAAGGTTTCTGGAACGGGATCATAACCGTAACCGCCCCAGGGATGACAGCGGAGGATACGTCGGATGGCGAGGTAGAGCCCCTTGATGGCGCCGTGCTTCTGGATGGCCTCCACTGCATACTGTGAGCAGGTGGGGGTGAAGCGGCAGGAAGGAGGTGTCAGCGGGGAGATGAAGCGCTGATAGAATCGGATGGGGAGGATAAGGAGGCGGCGGAGAAACAAGGGAGAATTGAAAATGAAAAATGAAAAGTGAAAAATGAAGAATGGTAAATGTGAAATGTAAAATGGATAATGGAGAATTATGAATTATGAATTGTGAATTATGAATTGTGAATTTACCTCTATGTCCTCTGTGATCCTATGGAGGAGGTTCTTCATTTTTCTGTGTACGAGTTCGGAGGGTTGGGGTGTGTCGGAGAGCCAGATGAAGGCGATGTGAAGGGCGGCATCCTCTAATATTCCGTGATGCAGTCGCCATGCTTCCCGCATCTGTCGTTTGGCACGGTTCCTATCTACAGCGTGACGGAAGTGACGTTTGGAGACGGAACAGAGCACCTGCTGTGTGTGGGCAGGCCTGTAAATAACGCGGAGCGGAAATGCCGAGATTGCTCGGTTTCCGCTCGCGAAGAGAGCCTCAATAGCCTTGCGGCTGCACAGACGCTGGCTTTTATCGAAAGAGAACATTATTTGCTCTTATTAGCTTCCTCGATAAAGTGGTTGAGCGCAGCTGTGATGGAGGGATACTGTGGCGTGGGTGCTTCCAGGTCCAGGCGCAGTCCGGCGTCACGGACAGCTTTGGCTGTGGTGGGTCCGAAGGAGGCGATGGCCAGTTTGCCTTGCTTGAAGTCGGGGAAGTTCTTGAGCAAACTCTGGACGCCACTGGGGCTGAAGAACACCAGCATGTCAAAGTCGAAGGGTTCGTCGCCCAGGAAGTCATTGGGAACAGTGCGGTACATGACACCCTCGGCATGATGAAGCTTCTTCTCGTCCAACAGGTTCTTGATTTCATCGTTGTGGACATCGCTCAGTGGAACGAAGTAGCGCTCATTCTTGTGTTTGGTCATCATGGGCAGGAGGTCGTTGATCTTTCCTGTGCTGCCATAGAAGACTTTTCGCTTGCGATACTGCACAAACTTCTGAATATACAATGCCACCTGTTCCGTGATGCAGAAGTACTTCATATCTTCCGGCACATTGAACCTGAGTTCTTTTGCCAGCTGGAAGAAATGGTCAATGGCGTGCCGAGATGTAAAAATCACGGCAGTGAACTCCGAGAGTGAAATCTTTTGTGCCCGGAATTCCTTGGCAGAGACGCCTTCGATCTTGATAAAAGGTCTGAAGACAATCTCCACGCCATGACGTGCGGCGATGTCGAAGTACGGTGACTTCTCGGAAGAGGGCTTTGGCTGTGAAACCAGTATCTTCTTAATCATTTTACGCTCAAAAAATGGTTGTCAATTCTTGCGAAATTGTCACTAAAGTAACCCACCAAACCACAAGTGGTATGGCTTCGAGGGCGCAAAAGTACACAAAAAGATGCAAAACGCCATAAAAATGACGGAAAAAGATGGAATAGGTCTTGAAAATAGTAACAGATTTGACAAAAAGTAACAAAAGTGCGAGCCCCTGAACAATGTTTATGAGTGGTAAATCAAAGTAAACATCCACCAAAGTGAGAGGAAAGAGTAAGAGACTCTCGATGGCAAACAGTGTCATCTGATTTTCCTTCCATAGGCGGCATTGTTCGCGTGTGAAAAAGATGATATTGGTAAGGTAGTTGAGGGCTTGTTTGGCCAGCAGAAAGAACAGACAGACGATGGTATAGATTCCCAGCAGGTGTGACGGCGCCAGCGAGATGAGCTCCAGGTTCCAGCGGGTCTGGGCGTAGGAATAGAAGAGAAGCGCTGAGAGGAGTGCCGTCAGGAGCATGAAGCAGTAATGAATGCGTCTGGTGACGATGGTCTCTGCTTCTGTGGCAGGCCCGTGAAGGTTGGAGGGGAAGAAGAGGCTGGCGAAGCGCTGTCGAAGGTTCTTCTGGCTGAAGTGGAGAACCACGAAGAGGAGCAGCAGTGCACTCATGAGGGTGATGTTCACGGTGTCATTCCGCTGCAGTGTCGATGGCAGAGGCGCTGCTGCGGGCAGAGACGTTTGCGCCTCCTCTTCACGTCTGTCACGAAAGAGGAGGCTGTCTTGCCTCAACAGCGGGTCGGGGGCAAAGAAGTCCTTATAGAATAAGGTGTCCATCCTAAATGGCTGCGAATTTTCTGACGCTGGCATCCCAGAGCGGTGTGGAAAGCACCAGGTCTATGGCTTCCTCGGGGGTCTCTGCCACTCGCCAGATACCGGCATGACGCTCTCCCAGGAAATGCTCTTCAATACCGCGCTGGAGTTGCTGGAGCAGTGGGTCATAATAGCCTCGCGTGTTCAGGATGACGATTGGTTTCAGGTACAGTCCCAACTGTTTCCAGGTGATGACTTCCATCAGTTCTTCCAGGGTACCGCAGCCGCCTGGCAGGGCGATGCAGCCATCCGAGAGGCGGGCAATCGTCTCCTTGCGCTCATGCATGTCCTTGGTCTCTATCAGGTGTGTCAGTCCCGTGTGGTGCCAGTTCTGCTCCACCATGAAGGTGGGAATCACGCCCGTCACCTCTCCTCCTGCTGCCAGACAGGCATTGGACGAGGCGCCCATGAGTCCCATGTGGCCTGCTCCGTTGATGAGTCCGATACCTCTGCGGGCCAGGCCTTCACCGATGGCACTGGCAGCTGTGAAGAAGTCGGGATGTATTTTGGTGCTGGAAGCACAATAGACAGCGATGCGCATGAGTTTAGTTTCAAGTTTCAAGTTTCAGGTTCCAAGTTTCAAGTTTAGAGTTTGAAGGCTTTGCGGATGCGATCGACATAGTCCAGCTTCTCCCATGTGAAGAGTTCCACTTCGATGGTCACAGGCTTGCCGTAATGACTGTGGAAAGTCTTGGTGATGCGCTGTGGCTCACGTCCCATGTGCCCGTAGGCCGCGGTCTCTTCATAGATGGGAGCACGCAGGTGAAGACGGTCTTCGATGGCTCGTGGACGCAGGTCAAAGAGCTGTCCGATGGTGCGGGCGATCTCTCCGTCAGAAGCGCTGACGTGACTCTTTCCGAAGGTGTTCACATAGATGCTCACAGGCTCTGCCACACCGATGGCATAGGACAGCTGCACCAGCATCTCGTCTGCCACGCCTGCTGCCACCATATTCTTGGCGATGTGGCGTGCGGCGTAGGCGGCGGAGCGATCCACCTTGGAGGGATCTTTGCCAGAGAAGGCACCTCCGCCGTGTGCACCTTTCCCTCCATAGGTATCCACGATAATCTTGCGGCCCGTCAGACCGGTGTCGCCATGGGGGCCGCCAATGACGAACTTGCCCGTGGGATTGACATGATAGGTAATGTGGTCGTCAAAGAGTGCTCGGACGGCAGGGCTCTCGATACCTTCAATGACGCGCGGCATCAGGATGCATCGAACGTCGCTGCGTATCTGATCCAGCATGGCACGGTCTGCACGGTCTTGATCACCATCCATGGGGAGGATGAACTCGTCATGCTGTGTGGAAACCACGATGGTATCCACCCTCACGGGACGGTCATTGTCATCATATTCTATGGTCACCTGGCTTTTGGCATCGGGACGGAGGTAGGTCATTTCAATTCCTTCCCGACGGATGTCTGCCAAGGTGCGGAGGATTCGGTGGGAGAGTTCCAGGGCCAACGGCATGAAGTTGGGCGTCTCGTTGGTGGCGTAACCAAACATCATACCTTGGTCGCCGGCGCCCTGAGCCATCGGGTCTTCACGTTCCACGCCACGATTGATGTCGGGACTCTGTTCGTGAATGGCGGAGAAGACGCCGCAGGAGTTGGCTTCGAACATGTATTCTCCTTTGGTGTAGCCAATGCGGCGTATGGTGGAACGTGCGATTTCAGGGAGGTCCACGTAAGCCTCGCTCTTGACCTCGCCTGCCAGCACCACCTGTCCAGTGGTGACGAGTGTCTCACAGGCCACCTTGGACTGCGGGTCAAAGGCCAGCAGGTTATCCAAAACGGCGTCACTGATTTGATCGGCCACTTTATCGGGATGGCCTTCGCTGACGGATTCTGAGGTAAATAAGTATGCCATAGTTGATGGGAGTTGATGGGAGTTATGGGAGTTGATGGGAGTAATGGGAATTATGATAGGAGGATGCCTGTGAAGCCGCAGATGATGCCGAGAAGGGTTCCCGCAATCACTTGCCAGAGGTCGTGCTGGCGCAGCAGCAAACGACTACTGCCCACGAGACCGCTAATGAAAATGCACAGGCTGAGCCACCAGAGTGGGTTGAAATAGAAGATGAAGCTGAACGCCACCAGAGCTCCGATGACGCCTCCGGCACCAGCGCAGTGGGTGGAAATTTTCCACCAGAGATTCACGAAGGCACAGGAAATCTGAATCATCAGTGCCGCCACGAGTATGCCACCCATGTAGTGAGGCAGGTGGAAGCGGCTGATGAGGTAAAGGGTGAAAGCGTAGAAGAGTATATTAATAAGGTAAGGGAAATAACGATTCTCCCGGAAGCGCAGATGGTGCAGTTTCAAGCCGTTCATCTTGCGCCAGGCACGGATGGTCATGCGTGGCAGCACCAGCGTCCCCAAGGCGACGAAGAGCAGAATCGTGGCCTTGAAGTAAAGGGGCAGCAGGCTGAGGTATGTGCAGATGAAGAGCACCAGGAATCCGACGAGCGGAAAGAACTGCGGCCTGAAGATGCTGGAGAAGGCGCGAGCGCCAAGGAGAAGAGGCTTATTCAATGGATAATGGACAATGGATAATGGATAATGGACAATGGACAATGGATAAATATCGTTTATTTGCGGAGTCGGGCGATGGGAATGTTGAGTTGTTCTCGATACTTGGCCACCGTGCGGCGTGCTACATCGTAACCACGTGCCTGGAGTGCTGTGGCGAGGGCTTCGTCGGCCAGCGGGGCGTTCTTGTCCTCGGCATCAACGATTTCCTGCAAGGCCGCCTTGATTGATCGCACGCTCACATCGTCTCCATCCAGCCGTGCTGCAGAGGTGAAGAACCATTTGAGTGGCAAGATGCCGTAGGGTGTCTGCACCCATTTGCTGTTGCTGACGCGGGAGACGGTGGAGAGGTGCAGTCCTGTGCGACGGGCCACATCCTCGAGTGTCATGGGACGCAGGAGTGTCTCGTCTCCACTCTCGAAATATGGTCGCTGGAGTGACATGATGGCGCTCATGGTCTTGGTGAGCGTCAGTTGCCGTTGGTGCAGAGCCTCGATGAAGCTTTGTGCTTTCTCCACACGATCGCGTAGGTAGGTAAGGCCGTCACGTTCTGAGCGTGAGAGCTGACGGGTGTCCCGCCCCTCGTAGGAATGCAGGAACTGGAGGTCATCTTCACTGACTCGCAGTGACGGCAGATGACCGTTGTTCAGCGAGAGCGTCAGGTGCCCATAGACATCATTATCTATGATGAAGTCCGGCGTGATCTGTTGGAGGTTGCGGCCCATAGCCTCTCCGATGGAACTGCCTGGTCGAGGGTTCAGTCGTCGGACCTCGTGCTGGAGGCGGCTGACTTCTCCGTCACTGAGGTGCATGGCCCGTTGGATGCGGTCCCAGCGCTTGAGCATCAGATTGTCATACTGGTTTCTCAGGAGGGTGGCCAGCTTCTGCTTGATGGGTGACTGGCGATCATGGGCGTGTTCCACTTGCAGCAACAGGCACTCCTGCAAAGAGCGGGCGCCGACTCCTGCGGGCTCGAAATTCTGAAGGATATGCAGGACGTGTTCCAACTCCTCTGGTGAAGTCAGGATATTGTGATAGACTTCCAGCTCGTCCTGTATCTGGATGAGGGAGATGCGCAACAGTCCGTCGTCATCCAGTGAGCCGATGAGGTAACGGATGATTTCCTCCTCGTGCTCTGTCAGGTGGAAGAAGCCGATCTGTTCCTCCAACTGGTCATAGAAGGACTGCGTCTCTTGAGTGATGGCCTCATTGGCGGAGCGTGAAGAATACTCGGAAGGATCAGAATACTCGGAAGGATCAGAATACTCGGAAGGATCGGAATAATCGGAAGAATCGGAATACTCGGAAGGATCGGAGGAATCGGAAGAATCGGAATAATCGGAAGGATCGGAATAATCGGAGGGATCGGAATAATCGGAGGAATCGGAGGTGTCTCTTTCTAAAGAGACATTCTCCTTCAATTCCTGATCCACCCGCTCATACAGCGCCTCCACGGGCATTTCCGTGAGGTTGCTCACCAGCAACTGCTGCGGCGAGAGCTGCTGGGTCTGTGTCTGCTGTTGAACGCCTACTTGCGAGAACCTTTCCATACGAAATAGGCGCCGAGGAGGATGAAGGGCACACTGAGCAGTTGTCCCATGTTGAACATCATGCCGTTCTCAAACGAGACTTGTACCTCCTTGGTATATTCAATAAAGAATCGGAACGTGAAGATGAGGAAGATGCACAGTCCGAAGAAGAAACCTGTGCCCACCCGCTTGGGCTTGGCCCGATAGAATGCCCAGCCGACGAAGAAGAAGAGGAAGTAGGCAATGGCCTCATAAAGCTGTCCCGGATGACGCGGCAGCTGATCCACTTGCTCAAAGATAAAGGCCCAGGGCACATCTGTGGGCTTGCCGATGATCTCGGAGTTCATCAGGTTTCCCAGACGGATGGCAGCGGCGCAGATGGGTGTGACGATGGCGATGTTGTCCAGGACCGTCAGGAACGGCACTTTCGTGCGGCGGCTGTAGAGCCAGAGTGCGATGATGAACGCTATGGTTCCTCCGTGACTGGCCAGCCCCGTGTAGCCCGTGAAATGCCAGGAGCCGTCGGCGGCCTGCTTCATCGGGATAATCATCTCCAGCATGTGGGTGGGAGAACTCAGGAAGTACTCGGGTTCATAGAAGATGCAGTGTCCCAGGCGGGCTCCGATGAGGATGCCCAGGAAGGAGTAGATGAACAGCGGATCAAACTTGGAATCGGGAATCTGCTGCTCCTTGAACAGTTTCTGTTCCAGAAGGAAGACGCTCAGCAGACCTATGCACCAGCACAGCGAGTACCATCGCACACCAAAGGAACCAATGGTGAAGGCCACCACATCGGGGTTCCAGTGTATGAATAATAATTCAAAATTCATAATTCAAAATTCCCAATTGGGGTGCAGATTTATACATTGAACCTAAAGTGCATGATGTCACCGTCTTGGACGATGTAGTCCTTGCCCTCGACACCCATCTTGCCGGCCTCACGCACGGCAGCCTCGGAGCCGTAACGGATGTAGTCGTCATACTTGATGACCTCTGCACGGATGAATCCTTTTTCGAAGTCGGTGTGAATGACGCCTGCACACTGAGGAGCCTTCCAACCGCGACGGAAAGTCCAGGCTTTCACCTCCATGGGTCCTGCCGTGATGAATGTCTGGAGGCCGAGCAGGGTATAGATGGCCTTGATGAGGCGGTCACAGCCGCTCTCGCTGAGGCCCATGTCTTCCAGGAACATCTGCTTCTCTTCGTAGCTTTCCAGCTCTGCGATGTCGGCTTCTGTCTGGGCAGAGATGATGAGTAGGGCAGCTTCCTCGTCTTTGATGGCTTCGCGGACGGCATCCACGTAGGCATTGCCATTGGCTGCAGCGGCATCATCCACATTGCAGACATAGAGCACAGGCTTCGTCGTCAGCAGGAAGAGGTTCTTGGCCGCGGCCAGCTCGTCCTCTGTCTCAAAGGTCACGGTGCGGGCACTGCGGCCTTCGAGGAGCGCTGCCTTGTAGGCTTCCAGCACGCCCAACTCCACCTTGGCCTGCTTGTCGCCGCCCACACGGGCTTGCTTTTCCACGCGCTGCATGCGGCTTTCCACCGTTTCCAAATCCTTCAGTTGCAGCTCCATATCGATGATTTCCTTGTCACGGACAGGATCCACACTGCCATCCACATGCACGATGTTGGCATCGTCAAAGCAGCGGAGGACATGGATAATGGCATCACACTCACGGATGTTGCCGAGGAACTGATTGCCCAGGCCCTCGCCTTTGGAGGCGCCTTTGACGAGTCCGGCAATATCCACAATCTCACAGGTGGCGGGGACGATGCGTCCCGGGTGGACCAGTTCGGCCAACTTGTTCAGTCGCTCGTCCGGAACCGTAATCTGTCCCATCTGTGCATCAATGGTGCAAAAGGGGAAATTTGCTGCCTGCGCCTTAGCGCTCGACAGACAATTGAAGAGCGTGGATTTGCCCACGTTGGGCAGTCCGACGATGCCTGCTTTCAATGCCATGCTTTTATCTTTCTACTTAATGTGTTTACGACTTTTGTTAATTTGCGGGCGCAAAGGTACAAAAAAGTTTAGAGTTTAGAGTTTAGAGTTTAGAGAAAATTTCCCAGAAGAAGCAAATAATGGTGAAAAAGGCACTTTCAATAGGTGTGATGGCTGTCGGCAAGTTCCTCTTTTGTGATTTTCTTCTTGTCAATGGCACGCCAGCAATAGACGATATAGGCCAGTACGAAGGGTACGAGGAGGGAGACGTAGAACATCGTTCGGAGGGTGAACTCGCTGCTGCAGGAGTTCTGCATGGTGAGTGAGCTCTGCAGGTCGGCCGTGGAGGGGTAGTAGGCTGTGTTGTTCCAGGCTGAACAGAGCAGCAGGGCGAGGACGGTGAGCACGGTTCCGATGCCTGCGAACCAGATGCCATCACATTTAGAATTGGACGATTTGCAATTTATGATTTCCTTGCCGATGCCGTACAGCACGAGCACGACACCTATTAATAAGACTACGGTGAGATACCACATGTCCAGCAGGTTGTGCAGGTACTTGTAGGGTTCCATGAAAATGAGGCCCGTGGCGGGATCGTAGGCATAACCGTCCTTCAGTAGCAGGTGTACCAGGTAGGCCACGAAGAGGATGAGGAACGGCACGGCAGCCCCGATGAGACGTACGCTGCCCCGTGAGCGGATGTCCTCGTCTTCCACATTATTCATCACGTAGAGGATGCCCAAAGTACGCGCCAGGAAGAAAACGGCAAAGCCGAAGACGAGTACCCAGGGATTGAGCAGGGCATCAAGACCGTGGGAGGCGTTGGCCCAGAAGGAAATCACAGGATTACCCTGAGCCACGAGGTTTGTCTTTGCCACTATGAAGTTGCTGCCCTCAAAGAAGGTGGCAACGGCTCCTCCCAAAAGCAGCGGGCCGAGGATGCCGTTGAGGGTGAGGCAGAACTGGAAGGTCTTGGGGCCCAAGAAGTTGCCGAGCTTGTTTTGGAACTCATAGCTCACAGCCTGCAGAACAAAGGTGAAGAGGATGAGCATCCAGAGCCAGTAGGCACCTCCGAAGCTGGTGGAGTAGAACAGCGGATAGGAAGCGAAGAAGGCGCCGCCGAAGGTGACGAGGGTGGTGAAGGTGAACTCCCACTTGCGGCCTGTGGAGTTATAGATGAGGCGTCGGCCTTCTTCTGTATAGCCGAGACTGCCGGCAACGGAGTTGGCACCCTGCACGAAGAGCAGGAACACGAGGATGGCGCCTAACAGTGAGACAACGAAGCACCAGTAGTGCTGAAGAAATTCGTAAGTCATAACTATTTACGATTTAACTGTTTACTAATAACTATTTTTCTAATCCTCGTTTTATCTGCTTAAGCATGATGTTGATTTCCACAGCGAGCAGGGCGGTGAAGAGGGCGAGGAAGAGCCAGAAGGTGGTGGCTACGGCGCTGGAGCCGATGTCAGAAACAGAGGCCCCCACGGGCAGCATGTCCTGAATGGTCCAGGGTTGACGTCCAAACTCGGCCACGAGCCAGCCGCTTTCGGAGCAGATGTAGGCGAGGGGGACGAGGATAATGGATGTCAAAAGCAGCCATTTCATCGAGGAAATATCCTTCTTCTTCCAATCCAAGAAGAGGATGAAAGCGAAGAAGAGGACAAACAGCGTGCCCAGTCCCACCATGATGCGGAACGCCCAGAAGTTGATGGGAATGAAGGGCACCAACTCGGCCTCGTCCTTGATGTAACCATAGCCGAAGTACTTGAAGTTCTCCTGCAGGATGGCCAGTTGCTGCAGCTTGCTGGAAGCAATCTGGTCCTTCAACTCCTGACTATCAGCCTTTTTCTCCTGGGCACAGAGTTCGCGATAGTTGGAGAGCGCCACGATGGCCAGCTTTCCGCGGTTCATCTTCTCCTGTGCTGGAGGCTCGATGGTGCCGTCCTCGCGGGTGTAACCTTTTAATAGGTCATTCACGCCGGGCACATATCCGTGCAGGGTGCGGGTGGCCAGGATGCTGAGGCCGTTGGGGATGGCGATGCGGAGAGGTGCTTCTGCCTCATTCTGATAATCAGGCTGCTGGAAGGGGTTCACCCATGCCACCGCGGTGAGGCTCTGGTCTTCTCCACCATTGTAGAGGGCTTCCATGGCGGCGAGTTTCATGGGCTGGACTTCGGCCACTTTGTAGGCACTCTCGTCACCCGTGATGGCGGCCAGCACAGCAGCGATGAGACCCACGATGGCGCCGATGCGCAGGCTCTTCACAGCCATCACGCGCTCGGCCTCGCGCTTCTTCAGCAGGTACCAGGCTGAGACGGCGACCACGAAGACGCCACCAATCACCCAAGCAGAGGTGACCGTGTGGCAGAACTTGTCAATGGCGAAGGGGGAGAGGGCGACGTCCAGGAAGGAGGTCATCTCGTTGCGCATGGTGTCGGGATTGAACTCACAACCAACAGGATACTGCATCCATGAGTTGGCCACGAGAATCCACCATGCAGAGATGGTGGCGCCCAGCCAGGTGAGCCAGGTGCTGGCGAGGTGGAACCCTCGGGACACCTTCTCCCAGCCGAAGTACATCACGGCCACGAAGGTGCTCTCCATGAAGAACGCCACGATGCCCTCGATGGCCAATGGCGCGCCGAAGATGTCGCCCACGAACCAAGAGTAGTTGGACCAGTTGGTACCAAACTCAAACTCCAAGATGATGCCCGTGGCGACGCCCATGGCGAAGTTGATGCCGAAGAGACGCTGCCAGAACTGCGCTGTCTGGCGCCAGAAGGCATCGCCTGTGCGGTAGTACTTGGTTTCCATAATGGACATGATCAGTCCGAGTCCCAGTGTCAGCGGGACAAAGAGCCAGTGATAGATGGCGGTGAGGGCGAATTGCGCTCGTGCCCAGTCAATGGCTGTGGGGTCGATGGTTAATAGGTGAAGCATAGTTAATGAATTAATGGTTATTTTTGGACTCTTTCTGTCAGTTCTTTGGCCACATAGTCTGCCTCGTTTCCTCGTCCGGCGTTCTCCTTCAGGAAGTTGGGGAAGAAAAAGAGTTTCAGCACCAGGAAGATGATGGCGAGTTTCACGCCGATGATGAGCCACAGCGTTCGTCCCAGCGTCATCTGCCGGAAACCATCATAATAAAAGCGGAAAATCCTGTTCATTGCATGGTGATGGCCATTTTTGGTTCGTTTCGGCCACAAAAATAACCATTATTCTCCATTCGGCCAACAAAAACGGCGAAAAAGTTTCATTCTTTCCCTTTTGTCCTCACTTTTCAAGGTTTTAACATCAAATTTTTCCGAGTCCAAGGGTTTTGGCAGGAGGGCTTAAGGGTTAAAGGCTTTCCCTTTAAAGGGAAATCGGGATGCGCTTATACGCAAGTGACAATGCGGCCTTACGCAAGTGATGATGCAGCCTTATGCAAGTGGGGATGTGGCCAGCCGCATGTACAAATGCGGCCAATCTGTGGATTTGCAATCATTGTCTGGCGCCGACTGCTGCAAAAAAAGTATTTCATGAAAAAGACCTAACACCTCACCAAGACCTCACGATGGCATCCACCCGTTAAGATGAGGGGTAATCGGTGAAGTGTTGGTGAGGTGTTGTGAGGTCTTCGAACAACACCTCACCTCTATAATGAAATAATATTCAGTTGTTTATAGAGAAAAAGTGAGGTGTTAGGTGTTTTCCGTCAAATTCTTTATTTTTTTCTGACGAAGTACTTGCCAACCACTGGGAGCGAGCTAAGGGGCAGGTCGCGGCGGATGATATAGGCCGTGAAGAGGCCGATGAGCAGCGTGTTCACGATGAGCTGTGCCCACACGGGCAGGGCCTCTGTCATCTTCATGCCGAAATAGAACACCAATGTCAGGAGCACATAGATGCCAATGTCACGCATGGGATAGTTGATGGGATTCTTGCGCTGTCCCACGAAATAGCTGAGAATCATACACGTTCCATAACCGGCCACACCTCCCCAGGCGCAAGCCCAGTAGCCGTACAGGGGGATGAACAGCACGTTCACAGCCACCAGCACCACACAGCCCGCCAGTGAGAACCAGGCACCGTAGATGGTCTTGTCGATGAGCTTATACCAGAACGAGAGGTTGAAATACACGCCCATCATGATTTCTGCAGCCATCACGATGGGCACCACACCCAAGCCCTCACGATAGTCCACACCTATGATATATTGCAGCAGTGGCATGTAACCACAGACGCAGAGGAACGCCAAGAGGGTGAAAATCAGGAAGTACTTCATCGCGGTGGCGTAGTACTCGCCCTTGTCGGCATCCTTGGATTTGGCGAAGACGATGGGCTCGTAGGCATAACGGAAGGCCTGAGTGATGAGTGCCATAATCATGGCTATCTTCACGCAGCTGCCATAGACGCCCAACTGAACGTTGGCCTCGGCGGCATCGGGATAGACCATGGGGAAGATAATCTTGTCCGCCACCTGGTTCAGCACGCCTGCAATGCCCAAGATGAGGATGGGCCAAGAATAGGACAGCATCCTCCGCAGTAACTGGCCGTCAAAATGCCAGCGGATTTGCAGCAACTGCGGTATGAACATCAGGGATATGAAGCTGGTACACAGCAGGTTGATAAAGAAGACGTAATAGACCGAAGTCTTGTGCAACACCATGAAATAAAAGACGTTCAGCAGCACATTGACGACGATGAAGAGGATCTTCAGCGAGGCAAAGCGGATGGGACGCTTCTGGAAACGCAGGTAACTGAACGGGATGGCCTGCAGGGCATCCATCGCCACCACTACGCCCATCATCTCCAGATACTCAGGATGTTCGGCATAACCCAGATAGCCCGCAATGGGCGTGATGAAGCCAAAGAGCAGCAGCAAGAACAGCGCCGTCAAGGTGCCCACAGTGGCAAAGACGGTGGAGAAGACGGTGTCGGGAAGCCCCCCTCTATCTCCCCCCAAGGGGGGAGGACAACCTTTCCCGTTGGGGGAGGTTGAAAGTGGGCCTGTGTCATTGGCATAACGGAACAAGGTAGTCTCCATGCCGAAGGTCAGCAGCACCAGGATGAGGGCGGTGTAGGCATAGATATTGGTGCTCACACCGTAGTCGCCCGTTTCCTTGGGCATGTAATGGGTGTAGAGCGGCACGAGCATATAATTCAGGAAGCGGCCGAAGATGCTGCTGAGGCCATAGATGGCCGTATCCTTCATGAGGGACTTGAGATTTGCCATAAATCCGTTACTTTTTAATCACTTTTACTGGGGTTAAATCACTTTTACGCGGCGAAGTTACCTTTTTTCTGTCGTCTGACCAAATTTTTTGCCTAAAAAGACAGATTTCTCAAATATTTTTCGTTCCTTTGTGCACAATAACAGTATTTTCCGCCCCACTCTAAACTCTAAACACTAAACTCTCAACACTCCATGCTCCTCTGCCTATTCCTCCTCCTCTTCTGCCTTCCCGCCGCAGTGCCCGGCGAGTCAGCGCCGGATCCCATCACCTCCGCTGCATCCATCTCCCTTTCCGGCACCTGGAACCTCTCTTCCCGCCTGCCCGCCAAGACCATCGTCCTCCCCGGCTCCCTCCTTACCAACGACCTGGGCGATGAAGTCACCCCGCAGACACGCTGGACGGGCTCCCTCTATGACTCCAGTTACTTCTATAACCCCTTCATGAGACCCTATCGTGAGGCTGGCCGCATGAAGTTCCCCTTCTTCCTCACCCCCAATCGCCACTTTGTGGGAGAAGTCACCTATAGCCGCACTGTCACAATCCCCAAGAACTGGAAACAGCGTCAGGTGACCCTCTTCCTGGAGCGCCCACACATAGAGACCACCGTCTTCATCAACGGCCGGGAAGTGGGACATCAGATGAGCCTCAGCGTGCCACACCAGTATGACGTCACCGCCTTTCTGCGCCCCGGCAAGGAGAACGAAATCGCCATCCGTGTCTATAACGACATTGAAAACGTCTGCGTGGGACAGGACAGCCACAGCGTGACAGACCAGACACAAGGCAACTGGAACGGCATCGCTGGACGCATTGAACTGCGAACCACACCTCTTATCTATAAAAAGCGCGTCATCACCGACCTCGCCACCAACACTGCACACATCACTCTCAACGAGCAGACCTTTGACGTCCAAGTGCCTGATGCCCAGCCATGGAGCGAGCACAATCCGAAACTGTACACCGTCACGGTGAACTATGAAGGAATGCCCGTGGTTGTCACCTTCGGCTTTCGCAGCGTAGAAGTAAGCGGCAGTGACATCCTGCTCAATGGGCAGCCCATCCATCTGCGTGGTACCGTCGGGAACTGCTGCTTCCCAGAGACTGGCTTTCCGCCTACCGATACTGCCTCCTGGATGAATATCTTCCAGAAATGCAAGGATTATGGTCTGAACCACATGCGGTTCCACAGTTACTGTCCTCCCGAGGCCGCCTTCGTGGCAGCCGACCGACTGGGCTTCTACCTCCAGCCCGAGGGACCCTCGTGGCCCAATCACGGTGTGAAGTTGGGCAACGGCATGGCTATCGACAAGTATCTGGCCGATGAGTGTCGCGCCATTCTTGATAACTACGGCACCCATCCCTCGCTTATCATGCTGGCAGCAGGCAACGAACCTGCTGGACGATGGGTGGAATGGGGCGTTCAGTTTGTCAAGAATATGAAAGCCCACGACCCTTCCCGCATCTACTGCACGGCCAGCGTCGGAGGCGGATGGGAATGGGACTATGGCTCTGAGTATCACGTGAAGGGCGGTGCCCGAGGGTTGGAATGGAACCGTCGCCAGCCCAGCACGGATGATGACTTCTCCGCAGAGATTGCCCGTCCCAGAAACTACAAAGGCGAAGCCCTTAACAACCAACCCATGATTTCCCATGAGCAAGGCCAGTGGTGTGCCTTCCCAGACTTCAAGGAGATTCCGCAATACACGGGTGCCTACAAGGCTGCCAACTTTGAAATCTTCCGTGACCTTCTGGCGGCCAACGGAATGGCTGAGCAAGCCGAGAAGTTCCTGATGTCCAGCGGACGCCTGCAAGTGTTGGCCTACAAATACGAGATTGAGCGTCACCTGCGCACGCCGCATTACGCTGGTTTCCAGCTTCTCAGCCTCAATGACTACAGCGGACAGGGGACCGCCCTCGTGGGACCGCTTAATGTGCACTGGCGCGAGAAGGGCTACTGCACTGCCGCCGACTGGCGGGAGTTCTGCTCGGATGTGGTCCCGCTGGCCTGCCTCCCACGCTTCACCTATTCCACCACGGACACCATCCGTGCCCACACCTTATTATATAATATGAGTGGTTCGCCCATCGAGCAGTTGACCTACTCCATCACCGATGGCGAAAAGACCCTGACAGAAGGACAAATCCCCGTGGGGCAAGACATCACCTTCCTCCCCTCCGACATCAAGAAACCCACCAAACTTCTCTTGACATTGAAGGTTCCACGAGCCACAGTTCCCTCGGGGTTACCCGAGGGCCCCACTCTCTACCAGAATCACTGGCCCCTTTGGGTCTATCCCCCAGCACCCCTCGCTTCTTCTCCTTCTTCTCCCCTCATCACCGCCAACCTTGACTCCGCCCTTATAGCCCTCGCCGCCGGCCGTGACGTTCTCTTGACAGCAGCAGGCCGCATCCGCTATGGTGCCGACGTCGTCCACCGCTTCCTCCCCGTCTTCTGGAACACCTCCTGGTTCAAGATGAAGCCGCCCCACACCACTGGCGCCTACATCCAAGCCACCCATCCTGTCTTCCGTGACTTTCCCACAGAAGACTGGCAAGACCTGCAGTGGTGGGAACTCACCAATCGGGCACAGTGTATGAACTTGGCAGAGTTTCCCCGAGACTACCAGCCTATTATACAGCCTATTGACACGTGGCACCTCTCCCGCAAACTGGGAATGATGGTGGAGGCAAGAGTGGGACAAGGTCGGCTCCTTCTCACCACGCTGGACGTCAGCAGTGAGCTGGAGCAACGCATCGTGGCCAGACAGTTGAGACACAGCATCCTCCGCTATATGGCTTCTTCAGATTTCCAGCCAGCACTCACACTGGATGCAGAAATCCTCCACCATCTTTATGAGCGTGATGCACCTGCCGTCAATATGTTTACCAACGACTCTCCGGACGAACTGAAACCAAAGTTCAAATAAAGAAGTGCTTCACTTGATGTTGTCCACCCACCGGAAGAGGCGCTTCCAGCGGATGTGACCACTGAACCATCCGCGATCCTTGTCGGTGGAAAGCCAAATCATGATGGGCTTGCCAACGACGTGGTCTTCAGGTACGAAGCCCCAGAAGCGGCTGTCGGCGCTGTTGTGGCGGTTGTCGCCCATCATCCAGTAATAATCCATCTTGAAGGTGTAACTGGTGGCAACGGTATCATTGATGTAGATGGTACCGTACTCGCTGACACGCAGGTCGTTACCTTCATAGACGCGGATGGGACGCTCATAGACAGGCAGGTTCTCCAGTGTCAGTTGGATGCTTTCGCCTCGTTTGGGAATCCAGATGGGACCATAGTTGTCACGGGTCCAACCCGTGTGGGCATTCAGGGGATAGACCTCGCCCTTGTCGTGACTCATGTCTGCCACCTCAATGGTATCCACGAGGTCTGTGCACTGGAGCAGACGGTCACGTGCGGCAGCCGTCAACGGCATCACACCTGACTGATGCAGGTCACGCAGATCGTCACTGGAAAGGTCCAACTCACGAGCCAGTGCTTCTGGCAGGTCACGCTGACCGTTCTTCAGGCGGATGTGATAATTGTACTGCACATTGTCAGGCTCCTTGTTGGCAACGCCGTCCAGGTAAATCGTGCGGTCCTTGATCTGCAGCGTCTGTCCAGGCAGGCCCACACAGCGCTTCACATAGTTCTCTCTTCTGTCCACGGGACGGGAGAGCACTTCGCCGAACTCGGCACGATTGTCTGTGACATACTGGCGACCCACGGAATAGAAAATCTGATAAAGCTGTCGCTGCTGGAGCGTCGTGAGGCTGTCCATCTCTGGAAGAAGATTGTTCTGCTGCACAATCTGGCGACCATAGCCATAGCAGAGGCCATAGAAGTCTGCGGCCTGATAGGCGGGATTGGCCACGCAGCTGTCGCCCGATGGATAGTTGAACACCACGATATCATTCAGCTGCACAGGCTTGGGAGAGACACGCTTGTAGTCCCACTGGATGAGTTCGCTGTAACTCTTCATGCCATTCGGCAGGGTGTGCTGCACCAGCGGCAGGTGCAATGGCGTCTGGGGGACACGGGGACCGTAGCTCATCTTGGAGACAAAGAGGTAGTCGCCTACCAACAGGCTCTTCTCCAAGCTGCTTGATGGAATGGTGTAATTCTGGAAGAAATAGATGTTGACGAAATACACAGCCACCAAGGCGAACACGATGGCATCAACCCACGACATAATGGTGCGGGTCACAGGATTCTCCAGTTCCTTCCACCACGTCCAGGGAATCTTCTTAGTGATGTAGGCATCGAAGATGAAGGGCACCACGATGAGTCCCCACCATGAACCTACCCATGCGAGGAACCAGATATACAATGCGACGATGACGAGCATCTTTGCCCAGTCCTTCCAAGTCGTCTTCTTATCAAGCTTTTTCATTACGATTCTGCACTTTTCAACAGTTAATTAAAAGGGGAACAAATCCTGCATGGTGAGCCATCCTTTGTGGGAAGCGGTGTATTCAGCAGCCATCACGGCACCCAGTGCAAAGCCCTTGCGGTTGTGGGCATCGTGGGTGATGGTGATGAGGTCTGCCTCTGAGTCATAGCGAATGGTATGAATGCCAGGCACTTCTCCTCTTCGGATATCATCCACGCGCAGCAACTTCGGGTCTGTTGTCTCCTCGGCCCAACCTTCCTTACGGTCCAGTCGTGTCACAATCTCCTCGGCCAGCGTGATGGCGGTGCCGGAGGGATGGTCCAGCTTGTGAACGTGGTGGGTCTCTTCCATCTCCACATCATACTGCGGGAACTGGTTCATCAGCGTGGCCAAGTAACGGTTCACAGCAGAGAAGATGGCCACGCCAATGGAGAAATTCGAACTCCAGAACAGCGTCTTGCCTTCTTCTGTGCAGGCCTTGCGCACTTCCTCTTGATGGTCTTTGATCCATCCTGTGCTGCCCGACACCACGGGGACACCAGCTGCAAAGCAACGTTGTACATTACCCCAAGCCACTGTGGGGGCGGTGAACTCTATGGCCACATCGGCAGTGCGGAAAGCATCGCTGTCAAAGTCCTGCTGGTTGTCCACATCAATGCGACAGACCACCTCATGTCCACGGCTCAGGGCGATGCCTTCTATCATCCGGCCCATCTTGCCATATCCTATTAATGCTATTTTCATGTCTTGCTTTTCTTGAAATCGGGCGCAAAGGTACGCAAAAGTTTAGAGTTTAGGGTGGAGAGTGGAGAGTTTTTATGCAGAAATCCCCCAATAATTACCTTTTTTAATGTTGTAAATGGAATTTTCACTAAACTCTAAACCCTAAACTCTAAACTTTTCCGTACCTTTGCACGCGCAAAACCATTCTTCACTCACAATGGAACAACTTCTTCACTATGTATGGAAACATCGGCTGTTGCCCCTGGAACCGCTGAGAACGGTCGATGGACAAACGGTGGAAGTCATAGACCCAGGTCTGCATAATCGCAACGCCGGTCCGGACTTCTTCAATGCCAAAGTGCGCATTGGAGGAACGATGTGGGTGGGAAATGTGGAGATTCATCTGCATTCCAGCGATTGGATGCGGCACGGCCACCAGGCAGACGCTGCCTACAATAATATCATCCTGCATGTGGTGGAGAAAGCTGATGTGGATATCGCAACAGCCGATGGCAAGCAGCCGCCCCAAGTGGTGGTTCCCATCCCTGATTCGGTGCGGCAGCACTATGAGGAGCTCTGTGAAACCGATGATTATCCCCGTTGCTGGAAAATCATTTCTTCACTCTCGCAGCTGACAGTTCATTCGTGGATGTCGGCCCTGCTGTGTGAACGGTTGGAAGAACGTTCTCAGCGTTGCCTCGATTGGTTGGGAACGGTCGATGGAGATTGGGAACGGACCCTCTTCATCTCGCTGGCCAGAAGCTTCGGATTCGGTCTCAACGGTGATGCCTTTGAACAGTGGGGCAAGCACTTCCCGCTGCACGCTGCTGCCAAACATCGCGACGACCCCTTCCAGATGGAAGCCCTCTTCCTCGGGTCGGCAGGACTGCTGACGCTGGACGCAGTGCCGCCATCTGCCCGCGAGGCGGCAGCCACAGATGAATATTTCCTGCGATTACAGAAGGAATGGGCCTATCTGCAGCATAAGTTCCAGCTGCCCTCACTCATGCATCACACGCACTGGCGCTACCTGCGTCTGCGGCCTCAGAACTTCCCACACCTGAGGATTGTGCAGTTGGCCAACCTCTATCATCGGGGAACAGCCTCCTTCGCTGCTCTCATGGGTGCCACCTCCATAAAACAGCTGCAGAAGGCATTGGCCACAGAGGCCACTGAATACTGGCAGACGCATTATCTCTTCGGACTGCCGTCCAAGGAGAGCAAGAAGACGCTGACTCCTACTACCCGTAACCTGATTATTATCAACACGATTTGTCCGATGCTCTTTGCTCGTGGAACCGTGTTGGGAGATGAGTCCTTGCGGGAGAGAGCCGTCGCCCTGTTGGAAGAGCTGAAGCCTGAACAGAACCATATCATCCGACAATGGCAGCAGTGCGGGCTCACTGTCAGCAACGCTGCCGACTGCCAGGCGCTGATACAATTGAAACGAGAATACTGTGACTATTATGACTGCCTCCGCTGCCGTTTTGGTTACGAATATTTAAAGCAAAGATGAATAAGGACTACCGTTTCACCCTCCCCATGAAGGTGCGTGACTATGAATGTGACCTGCAAGGCATTGTGAACAATGCCAATTACCAGCATTATACAGAGCACACCCGCCATGAATTCCTACTGAATGAAGGCATGAGTTTTGCCGAACTGCACCAGCAGGGAATCGATGCCGTGGTGGCCCGCATCTCGATGTCCTTCAAGACACCGTTGCGCAGCCGTGATGAGTTCCTTTCATGCCTCAACGTCTGCAAGGAAGGAGCGCGCTATGTCTTCCATCAGGATATTTTCCGGTTGCCGGATCACCAGCTGGCCCTGCGAGCCATCGTCGATATCGTCTGCTTAGTGAACGGCAAATTGGTGGTGGGCGTTCCGGAGCTGGATCAACTCCTGACGGATGACGAATAAAGTGTAATCCATGAAGATGACCGACCAAGAACTCATCTATACGATGGCCCTGACGCGGCTGATGCCTTTCAGCACAGTCAACCAGCGGACCCTGCTGAATGAAGTAGGCAGCGCCACTGCGGTGTATGAGAATCGCCACGACCTCGGGAAGATGATGGAACATTTCTCTCCCAGAGCCTCCCAAGTGCTGGAGACAATGGACGGGCAGATATCACGTTGTGAGCAGGAACTCCAATATGCCCGCGACCATAAGATAAAGGTGTTGGCCATTCATGACGAGGAGGCCTATCCCGCTCGTTTGCGACAGTGCGAGGATGCACCACTCATCCTGTACTATCTGGGCAATGGCGACCTCAATGCCCGCCACATCATTAGTGTCGTGGGAACCCGACGTTGCACAGAACGGGGACGTGACTTGTGCAATCGCCTGGCAGAAGACCTGTCACGCATGAGACCCGATGTGCTGGTGGTCAGCGGTTTGGCCTATGGAATCGACGTGGCCACTCATCGTGCCTGTCTGAACAACGGGCTTTCTACGGCAGCTGTGCTGGCCCACGGACTGGACGAGATCTATCCCCGCCTACACCGTCAGACTGCCATCGATATGCTGAAAACAGGTGGGCTCATCACGGAATACATGAGCCATACACAGATAGATAAGGTGAACTTTGTGCAGCGCAACCGCATCGTGGCGGGACTGTCAGACGCCACCATCGTGGTGGAGAGTTCCGAGCGCGGAGGCTCCCTCATCACAGCAGAGATGGCCAGCGGCTACCATCGTGAAGTCTTCTCCTTCCCCGGTCGCACCACAGACATTACGTCTGCTGGCTGTAACCGTCTCATACGCAACAATGCAGCACGTCTCATCACCTGTGCCGAGGACTTCCTGACAGACCTCGGATGGGAAATCCTCCAGCAGAACGACGGACAAGCGGCGCTGGACTTCCTGTCAGAGACACCTGATGCTGAGGCAACTACTTCGCCGGAAGGCTCATCTGTGGAGCGTGCCATCCTCACAGCACTGCACAATAGCGGCGGAGATCTCACCTTCTCCGACCTCATCGCTGTCACCAGTCAGTCAGCAGCTCTTCTGACGCCAATCCTCCTCACCTTGGAGATGAAAGGAAAGATTAAGAAGCTCGCAGGCAACAAATACCACTTGAGATAATTAAAATGCACAATTCAATGTCAATGAAAAAGAACCTCGAAACACTCTGCATTCACGGCGGCTGGAAACCCAAGAAGGGCGAGCCGCAGCAATTGCCCATCTACCAAAGCACCACCTTCCGCTACGAGACCAGCGAACAGATGGCACGCCTCTTTGATCTGGAAGATGAAGGCTACTTCTACACGCGACTCCAGAACCCCACAAACGATGCTGTGGCCGCCAAGATCAACGCCCTCGAAGGCGGCGTGGGCTGTATGCTCACCTCTTCCGGACAGGCCGCTTCGTTCTATTCCGTCTTCAACATCTGCCAGGCAGGCGACCACTTCGTCACCTCCAATACCATCTATGGCGGCACATTCAACCTCTTCGGCGTCACCATGAAGAAACTCGGCATTGAGTGCACCTTCGTGGATCCCGACTGGGACGACGACCGCATCAATGCCGCCTTCCGCCCCAACACCAAGTGCTTCTTTGGCGAGACCATTTCCAATCCTGGCGGCAATGTCTTTGACATCGAGCGCTTTGCCCGCATCGCCCATGCCCATGGAGTGCCCCTCATCGTGGATAACACCTTCGCCACACCCATCAACTGCCGCCCCATCGAGTGGGGAGCAGACATCGTCATCCATTCCACCACCAAGTATATGGACGGTCACGCCACACAGGTGGGCGGTGCCATCATCGACAGCGGTAACTTCGACTGGGATGCCCATGCCGACAAGTTCCCCGGACTCACCACGCCCGACGAGAGCTATCACGGCCTCACCTACACCAAAGCCTTTGGCCGCAAGGCCTACGCCACCAAACTCGTCTCGCAGCTCATGCGTGACCTCGGCAGCATCCCTTCGCCCCAGAACTGCTTCCTGCTGAACCTGGGCTTGGAGACCCTCCATCTGCGCATGCCTCGTCACTGCCAGAACGCCCAGTGTGTGGCCGAATGGCTCGAGAAGAATCCCAAAGTGGGCTGGATCAATTACTGCGGCCTGCCCTCCAACAAGTACTACCCACTGGCACAGAAGTACCTCCCCAACGGTTCCTGCGGTGTCATCGCCTTCGGGCTGAAAGGAACCCGTGAGGATGCCATCCGCTTCATGGACAACCTGGACTTCGTCTCCATCGTCACCCATGTGGCCGACGCCCGCACCTGTGTCCTCCATCCCGCCAGCCATACCCACCGTCAGCTCTCCGATGAACAGCTTCGTGAAGCCGGCGTAGCCCCCGACCTCATCCGCCTCAGCGTCGGACTGGAGAATGTCGATGACATCATTGCCGACCTGGAGCAGGCCATGAATAAGATGTAGCTTTTCCAAAAACAGGCCTTCTCAAAAATAGCTTCCATTGACCGCACGCGGTCGCCTCTCCATAGCCGTGGATCAGAACGACCCACGGCTATGGGTATATACATCTTCCACAATCATTGAAGGGAACTCTGGGATTTTCAATTTTGACGGTTTTTATGATGGTTTTCCTTCAAAAATGGTCAAATCACGATGAATGGTTCTTGTGTCAACTCCGAAGTACGCAGCCAGTGAAGCGGATGTTTCTAGGACATTTATTTCTGCTTGTCCATATTTCTATCGTTATTACGTTATATCGTCGTAACGTTATTACGTTAAACTGGCTTTGTCCCATTGCATTTGGGATAATCGCTACAGCTCCAGAACTCCTTACCGGAGTTGATTCCTTTCTTGGCCACACGCTTGATCATTGGCTTACCACAGACAGGACAGGTGGGAGCATCGGTATGGACGCTTTGCTGTTTACGGTAGGAAAGACGTTCTGCCGTCAAACCCTCTGTGAAGCCTCCCTCAACCTTGAACACCTCCAACTGGCGTTCTATCTGGCGACCAATCATCATGACAAGTCTGTTGCAAAGCACCAACAGGCAGTTGGCAACGACAAGTGAATCTTCACTCTTGAGCCATTGGTCAAATTTATGCTTTTGGGTCAGGATGTGAATGCTGCTTTTGTGTAGAACATCGTCATTATAGTCAGGTTTGTCAAAACGTATATTACTGACTGCCTTATACTCTGAGGAATTAATTGACCAAGGTATGCTCTCCTGACGCAACAGCCAATTAAGGTAATCGTTAGCCAGTTCCGAAAGCGTCGCACGAGCCACGTCCGTCAGTTTCATCTCCGTTTCCTTCGAGGTGGAGTGGCGTGAGTTGCCTTCTGCAATATTTGCAGGTGCCGAGCGCGCGGCTTGCGTCATCTGGTCATATTGTCGTCCACCTGGATCATTAGAGTGATTCAAGAAACGCGCACAGAAATCCTGCGTTGCCAGCTGTATCACATTTGCAAGAATCCATGTGTCCAGCCAATAATATCCAAAGCGATTGATTTCCATTACTATTTAATTTTTATTGTCGTTATGACGTTTTATCGTTATGACGTTTAACGTCGTTTCGCTGTTTTCGTTATCTCGTTACAACGTTATTACGTCTATTTCCTGCATGACGCGTTCTGTCTGTTGAAGAACGTAGATGATTTGTTGGTAGTGTTTCACATCCTCGAAGCTGAGGGTGAGGCCTTTACGGTCTTTTAGCCACTTCTGAGCAGGTTGATAGCCACCGATGTAGAAGTTCCAAGCGATTTCTGGCACTCCGTCGAAGTACTGCTCATCGTTAATATATACACGATTATCTTGCCAGCGATAGCAGTCTACTTGTGAAGAACCAACTACTGGGAAAGTGATACCTGTTCTTGAAGGTAGGTCTTCCATAAGGTGCAACTGTCGTAGTTCTTCGCCCTTTTCTACCAAATCACGGAACTTTTCCCTGTCTGTCGGATAAGGTATGCGAGGAAAGTCTATCTTCAGGAATTCTTTATAGCGTTCACGATACGATGGGCTATGAAGTACGGCATAGATATAATCGAAGAGGTCTTGGGGATAAAGAACACCATTATATTCTGATGTGGAATCAACCAGGATGTTGTCATCATAGCATGGGAGATAGTTCAGCCTCTTCGCAATATCTTCGTAGATTTCTTTGTTGAAGTTTACGATGCGCTCTTCTTTCCCCATGTTTTCAGAATAGAGGTAAAGAGGTATTGCATAACTACCTTCGCGAGGATCAAGAATACAATGCTGTCCCAAAGGTTTGTTTGTCACAAATGGTGAGAATAGCAACCTACTTTGCCTATTTACGATGAGCCCTAAGTTGTTTTTTAACAAATGATTATTTAGGTTCTGTCTAGGCCTGTCAAATATGTATTTGTAGTAAAGCATATATCTTTCATCGAAAGCTCTATACAAACATTTTACAGGCACTTCTTTTCCATTTGCCTGTTCTCTGGCATCATGTAAGTTCCAATCTCCAGTCTCTTTCAAATGATATTTCTCTATAATTTTTTCATCTGAGATAGTCTTATTGCTGAAATCTGAAAGACGATGAACTCCTTCTTCATATGAGAACGAAATTGCAAAATCATCACGATGTGAATTAGGCCCGAGTAAACAGACTTTAAAGAATTCATCTACCTTGAAACCACTGTTGTATTTTTCCTCCAAATCGAAATCCTTTGGTATGAAAAAATACATTGGCGCTTTAGGAAGAACTTCTTTGTAATCAACATCTTGCCAATGCGTTTCATCTAAGAAGTCGTATTTGTCTTGTCTTACTCCATACAAATCCTTATGGTAAACCTTTCCAAGTTCATCCTTTGATTTCTTACCAGTCTTAACAAAAAGGTTGATGCTCACCCCCTGCATAATGTCAAACACGTTTTCGTCTTTACTGCCGTCAGGACAAGTTTCTTTCTTCTTGCTGTTGCCATGAAGGTCAATGGTGTAGATCTTGTCGAAAGTTTTCAGTAGATTCCAACGCATACCTCTAAACGTTGGATTGTCGAGATAACCATGAGGATTGATAAAACCAATGATGCCTTCACCATTCTTCTCTATATAGTCCTGAGCCAGACGTATGAATTTTACATAGTCATCATTCAGCCATTTGGGATTACGTTCATCAAGTGGCAGTTTTCCTCCTGGCTCTTTCTTGTAATCCTCCATTAGCTTCATTATCCACTCACCTTTGTTAGTGCTACTCCCATTATACGGCGGATTACCAATCATCACCATTACAGGACAGTCACGCTTAATGACGTTGGCGCGGTATGCTTCTTGGCTAAGCCAATAGGCAAAGAGTGAACCTGTTGCCTCGCCTGCCTCTTCCAGCGAATTGGTAAGCAGCAGGTTCATTCTTGGCATATCATTATCCGAAAGGTTGCTATCTTCTTTCAGCTGAAGAAAGGTCTTCATATGAGCTATGGTGTAAGGAGCAACCATTACTTCAAAGCCATAGATTCTGGGCAACAAACATGAGCAGAGATATGTATTCCAAATTCCCTCATTACCCGCAAACTTCAACTTAACTTGTCTGATGATTTCCGAAATAAATGTTCCAGTACCCATTGCAGGATCAAGTATTTGAACACGGAAGAGGTCTTTTGTTATGTGTTTCTTGTGGTCAGATGTACGCTTGTCGTAACTTTGTTCTACAGACACCGTATGAGGCACCTTGCTATAGTCGGCAAGTCCCATTTCCAGACCGAATTCTGTCTGAAGTATTTCATCTACAGCCTTAACAATAAATCTCACAACAGGTTGAGGTGTGTACCAAACACCTTTGGCCTTGCGGAGGCTTTGGTCGTATGCTGCAAGAAAGTCTTCATAGAAGTGCATCATGGGATCTGTACGTTGTGTATCTTCATGATATCCCTTGAGTATCTTCTGCATATCTGTTACTCCAAAAGCAGTAACGAGGTCGTCGAGCACCCATTCTATACGCGGGTCAGGATCAAGACCTGCTATTTGTTGAAAAAGGTTCCTGAGGAAAGGACTCGTTTTCGGTATCAAACCAAGTGCTTCCTGACGAGAAAAATCCTCTGGAGTCTTATCATTCAGCCGGGCAGCAAAAAGACCATAGACAATTGTTTGGGCATACACATCAGCAAAAGAATGAGGCGTGATGTCATGAAGAAGCACACGCTGGAATGTTTCCATCTGCTCTCGGAGTCCCGTTTGAAACACTTTTTCTTGTGGAATGTTAAACAACTCATCGACGTCATTATTACCACTCTTCACTTTATCTTCATCAGAAATTACTGCTGTCTCAATGATATTTGCCAGCAGACGGGCCTTACCAGCCATCAGTTTTGCCAAACGAGGTGCAGAAGTGATGCGTTGGATGGCAGAAGAGCCTAAGTGCTGAATCATTGCGAGGAACTTGTCTTCAGACTCAGCTATGCCTACAATCTTGTCGCCCTTTGTCTCTGCTATCCTCACGCTATCCACGAACTCTCCATGCTCGTAGAGATGAAAGTCCAGATAGTCAGTGAATATAATATAGTCAAGGGCCTGCTTGTATCGGTCGAACTGTTCCTTGTTTCCGCTCTTGGTGCGCCCGTCTAAGTCGTTATCGTTCACATCCTTTGCCTCCACGAAGAACACAGGCAGGTGGTCTTTCTCCCTTTGGATGATGTAGTCAGGTGCACCGCACTCGAAATGAGCGGGTTCGTTGGTTACCACCATCTTCGGGAGCAGGCTCTCCAACAAATCCTTAAGAGCGGGTCGGTAAGCGTGCTCACGTGCCTTTTCGGTTTTATACTGCCTGTTCAGTTCGTCGATATATAGTTTCAGGCTTTCTGTCTTCATATTGCTTCAAATAACAATGATTATCCTACAATGAATAGAAATATGCTTTCACTTTCTGGGCCATCAGCTTTCGTCTGGCCTCCAAGAAAATATGATAGTCGGCTACGTCCATGTTGACAATCTCGCGAGGAATACAGTTCTCATCAAGGTTGGCATAAAGTTCGTCCATAGTCCTCATTGTTGTGTAGGCAGAGTCTTTACCAGCTTCTATGGCTGCCACCACTTCTCCAAGATATACCTTTGGAGCCTTCTTGCCTACTGCGACATTAACAGGTTTGCTGAGATAGGTATAGTTGGCCACCTGATTGTATTCCATTGTCGAATCCATCTTGTTATCCTTCAGATACTGACGAGGGAAGATGTGGTGAATGTCGGCAGAGCTCAATAGGTCGCGCACTTTCGAACCCGTGCTAAGGAAAGAGGCATCGACGCTCTTGCATTGTGCAGCCAGATAGACATTGAAGGCTGGCGAATTGCTGGCTGTGGTCTCCAGTCGCTGTACGTATGTGACATCCCAGAATGTATCGGAGAGATTGGCCATTACCTCTTCATAGAAAGTGAGAAAACCCTTTTCGCGAATGGAACGCAGGTCTGACTCCATTGCTGTCTCAGGACTGGAGGCATATCGTCCTGTCAGCACAGACATCACGTACCATTTCTGCACATAGTGAGCCACTTTCAGTTTGTCGATACTTGTGTCTTTGCGCAATCGCAGGAAAAGCATATAGGCAAAGTCGAGTGCCATGCGACCTTTCACCAAACGGCTGCTTATGAAGCCTGCCCCCTTCAGACATTCCACAAACTGTTCGTACAAGTATTTGTTGAATACATCCTTTATGCCTTCTGTCAGGTTGGCAAATGATTCTTCCATGATGGCTTTCTCGTATGTCCTTGTCTCGAAGTTTCTGCCATGAAGCAGGTCGGTCAGGTTTGCCATCTTGCCGCGATAGTATTTTGACGTGAACGCTATACGCAGCACATCATCAAAGGTCTGAGCAAAGAGTTTCGTATCAGCATCTGCCAGCCATTTTATCATAGGATAATACTCAGAAACCACAAAATCTGAGTCTTTGTCTATCAGACTAATGAAATTATGATTGATGTATAGATGGCAATAATAGTCAATGGCTTTTCTCAGCAGATTGCCTCCAAACTCATCATCCGCAGCAATGGTCGACATTACAAAGTCGGCCTGAGTCAAAGAAGCCCCCTTGCTGTTGATGCGGATGAAAATCTCCGTCACCTTGTCAATAGTCAGTTCTTTGTTCAGGTTGATAACGCCTATTGGCGCATTCTTGATGTCTCGTACACGTTCAAGCAAGGCATTCAATTTTTTAGGTTCCATATCAGGATTGTCCTGACAGAATTTGGGAATGAAGTCGAAGGCATTGTATTCATTAGAGAACAGGTATGCAATATCCTTGACCCACTTCTTATCTTTTAGAATGGCGGCACTCTGCACCTCAAAACATGGCTCGCCAATATCTGCTGCGTATGGATTGAAGGAGATACATCTCACTTTTTCCTTGAAATCTTTATCGATAACGGGCAGGCCAACGATAGAAGTCATCAAGGCGGTGATGCGTTGCTGGCCGTCAATCATGATTTTCTTGCCGATGGTTTTCTCTCCGTTTTTATCGACCGTATCAGGGTTCTGCCAAATTATCAGATAGCCAATAGGATAGCCATTATAGAGAGAATCAATTAGGTCGCGTATTTGGTCGCTTTTCCAAACGAAGGGACGCTGTATCTCTGGAATGGATATTTCTTTGTTCTTGATGAACCCAAGAACATTGTCAATAGTGAGGTTGCTTACAGAATATTGAGGCATATAATTGTGTTATTGATAGTTACATAAAATAATCAGGTTGCGGATAATCAAGAGGAATGCATGATAAATCTGTCGTCGTAGTCCATCTATTTTCTTTTTCGTCTTTCTATTCCTCCTTTTTCTTACTGCTCTCCACAAACACCCTCTGCAGCTCTTCCTTTGGCGGCAGGGCTTTCAGCAGTTCGGGATCCATTTCGTCGGCAGTCTTATAGGTGGCAACGCCCATGGGCTGACGGAAGTCCTGCATGATGTATCCGGCATAATCCTTGTCGGCCTCTTTGCAGAGGATGATACCGATGGGAGCCTCTTCGTGGTCACGGCGGTCATCGTCGTTCAGAATACGCAGATAGGCACTCAATTGCGCCAGATAGCCCACCTTGAACTTGCCATTCTTCAACTCGAACACGACGGTTCGGTTCAGGTCGCGATTAAAGAACAGCAGGTCAATCCAATGGTCATGGCCCAGTTTGTCGAAGTGAACCTGACAGCCACAGAAAGAGAATCCACGCCCGAAGGTCATGATGAAATTCTTCACGTTGTGGACGATGTTGCTCTCTATCACGCTTTCGTTGATGTCCTCATCGTGCATGCCCAGTTCCTCTACGTTGATAAAGTCAAGCAGATACTCGTCCTTGAACATCCTGATGGCACGATAGGCCTTTTTGTAGTCGGGGATGGTAGCCAGGAAGTTGTTGGGCATCTTGTCCTGATGGTGGTAGAGATCTTGCTTGATGACCTTCTCCAAATCCTCTACTGTTGGCTTAAATCCATCGGCATACTTCATGTAGAACACACGCTCCTCGTATGTCTTGGCCTTTGTCAGGATGGCAATATGGTGGGTAAAACTGATGCTCAGGAACTCACGCAAGGGGAAGTTGGGCAGATTTGCCAATTGTAATTGGCTAATTTCGGCATCATCTGTAAAATCGGCAGTTACGACTGCCGAATTATCGGATGTGTTAATTTTTGTAATTACATCAGTTGCGACTGATGATTTTGGTGGGAGTTCCTGAATTTCATCAGTCGCAACTGATGAATTGCTTTCAAGCTGCCTCCATTCTTCGTAGAAGGTTCGCATATTGCGCATACTTGTAGCCGAAAAGCCACGAAGACCTGGCAGTTCCTTGCGCAAATGTTCGCTAATGGTCTCGATGGCTCCCTTACCCCAATTCTTCTTCCGGCTGTTAGCCGACACATACCTGCCAATGCCGTAGTAGAGGGCCAACTGCTCCTGATTGACGGCCTTAGCAGCTCGTGCCTGGCTCTGCAGTATCGCGGTTTTGATGATATCCACCGCGTTTTGATACTTTCTTATCTCGTCTGCCATATAGTTTTTATACTTGTACTTGTTTAATTCTTCCATCTCTGAGCCATCCATGATGATAAAATCATCGACTTTCGGGGACAAAGATAGTAAAAAGGTTTGAAAGGTGGTGCAAACTACATCGGTTTTTTCTTCTGGAAGCCATGAAGAAGGCGTTTTTCTTGCGAAAATCGGGAGACAGCGGAACGCTGTGCGAGGTTTCTGGGTTCAATTTGTCAAAGAACGCGGGTTCCTTTTTGGGGAATGATTGCTGGTGAGGGAGATAATGGTTCGTGGCGTCCGAGGTAATGGTGTCTGGAGCGTTAGATGCGGCACCTCCGCGGTTAGATGCCTTTATCTGAAGCCTTTTCAACCATTATCTGGAGCCCCAGCAACGGTTATCTGGAACTCGAGATGCAGGTTTCTCTCTCATTGCGTTTGCAAAGGAACAGCTTCTGGGAATAATGATGTACCGCTAATGTCACTTAAGGTCATTTAACGTCACTTATGGCGGTTTTTTCGCTTTAACTCATTGACCATCAGGTGTACTACAACGACGACACGCTTCTTTTTACGCAAAAAAGTACTCAAAAACGATGGAAAAAGGGTCAGCAGCAGCCGCCAACGGGCACGTTGGCAGCGTGGCTATATGGGAGGATTCTTTTTCTTTTTTTCTTTTTTGGTTCTTTTTTCTTTTCTTCTTTTTCAGGCTTGTTTCTTCCGTTTTTTCCGTTTCCTCCGTTTCCTTTTTGCACGCAAAAAAGTTGGTGTTGGTGTTGTCTTTCTCTTAGCGGGGCTTCAGATAATGGTTGAGAAGAGTTTGGATAGTGTCATGGGATTCTCGGCCCAATACCAGTGGGTGTAGCCTGCGAGGACGTTCTTGTGGCGGATGAAGGGAAACGGGGCCTCGGGGATGGTGGAAGAGTAGTGGAATTCGTGCCCGCGCAGTGTGATGCCGTTGAGGCGTGTCTCACGATAGCCGAGATGGAGGTGGGCGTGGTTCATGGTGGCGGTGTAGGGGAGGACGTTGCACATGAACTGTCCATCAATGTCGCGGCAGAGGTACATGAAGCCTCCGCACTCGGCGAGGATGCGGCCTCCCGCTTCTGCAAAGTGGCGGATGCTCTCCCGCATCGTGGTGTTGGCGGCTAACTCTGCAGCGAAGAGTTCGGGATAGCCGCCGGGGAGGTAGAGGAAGTCACAGGGTGGCAGGGCGGTTTCCTGGAGGGGTGAGATGAAGGTGACGGTGCCGAGGTGGCGCAGGGCATCGATATTGGCACGGTAGGTGAAGTTGAAGGCAGCGTCGCGAGCGACACAGATGGAGAGAGACCCCTTGAATCCTGAATCCTGAATCTTGAATCCTGAAACATGATCCTTGAACCCTTTCACTATCCTCTCCATGTCAACATGCTCTTCCACTTCCTTGGCAGCCAGGCGGATGAGGCGCTCGGTCCGCTCGTGCTCCTCGAGTGTGAGACCCAGGTGGCGGCTGGGAATCTGGAGCTCGGGATGGCGAGGGAGGTGACCAAGGCATGGAACCCCCACATCTTCACAGGCTCTGAGGAGGGTGGAGAGTTGCCGCTGGGAGGCCACAAAATTGAAGACGACTCCAGCGATGCGGAGTGCCGGGTTGAAGTGACGGAAGCCGTAGATGAGAGGTGCGACGCTGTAGGCAACAGCCTTGGCACTGACGAGGAGGATGACGGGGACATCAAGGAGCTGGGCGATTTCGGCAGCACTGCCGCGTGGACCGTCGGCACCGTCAAAAAGGCCCATTGCAGCCTCTATGATGCAGGCATCTGCACTGTCACCATAATGATGGAAGAGGTCTTGAACGTGGGCGTGAGAAGACATGACGGTGTCCAGATTCACCGACTCCTGGCCCGATGCGAGGTGGTGGAAGAGGGGGTCGATATAGTCCGGGCCGCTCTTGAAGGGCTGGACGTGGAAGCCGCGATCTCGCAGGGCACGCAGGAGGCCCATCGTAAAGGTGGTTTTGCCGCAGCCGGAGGAGGCTGCACCAATGAGGAAGCTGTTATTCATTTCTGATCAGATGAATGATGAGTTCTCCGTCGGGGAAGGCTTGACGGCAGTGCCGCAGACAGAGGTCACGGAGGTGGGTGAAAAAGGCTGGGGGCATGAGGTCCCAGAGTTCACGGGCGAGGGTGATGTGTTCTATCTTCGAGGCGGCATCAGGGACGGCGGCGGCTGTGGCCACCTCTGTGAGGAAACGCTTGTTCATGGTGACTTTGTGGGAGTGGGTGTCCAGATGTCCTTCTGCAAGTTTCACTGCTTTGCCAATCATGATGCCGAGGACGACGCGATGGAATCCGAGTTGGTGGGCTCGGTAGAGGGCGGCACCGATGAAGTTGCCATAGTGCACGACGCGCAGGCCGGGTTCCTGTGCCAGGAGGGCTTGTTCCCCTTGCTTGCCAGAGGCCAGTCCGACGGCCTCGCAGCCAATGGCACGAGCCACTTCCAACTCGCGGTCGATGCTCTGAATAAAAGCATCGTTGCTGAGGGGACGGACGATGCCCGAGGTGCCGATGATACTGATGCCATCCACGACACCCACACGTTCGTTGAAGGTGCGCTTGGCCAGCTCACGGCCGTTCTCCACAGAGAGGGTGATGTCCAAGGCGGCATCGGTGAGGGCACGCACAGCGTCTGTCATCATCTGACGCGGTACGGGATTGATGGCGGGTTCGCCAACGGGGATGCCCAAGCCGGGAAGGGTGACGCGACCCACGCCCTCGCCCTGAAGGAAGCGAATGGAAGACCCGCCTGGGCGGGCCTTTACTGTGGCTGTGATGCGGCAGCCTCGAGTGACATCGGGGTCGTCACTGAAATCTTTGATGACAGTGGCTTCTCCCCGTCCCGCACGCTCGATATCCACTAACACGCTCTCGCCACCGGGGAGTTGCACCCATACGGCCTCCTCCTCTTCGCCCTGAAGTGACAGGACGGCGGCTTTGACGGCAGCGGTGGCACAGGTGCCGGTGGTCAGGCCGCTCTTCAGGGGGAAGAAGTCTGGAAGGAGGTACTCGACAGCTCGGCGCAGACCATGAGGTCCGTTCACCATTTCTATGTGGACATTCTGTGGAACGGGAGTGTGAGGAGGGTAGGCGGGCCGCTCAATGACAAACACTTGCACGCCTGCCTTTTTTGCCGCTTCCACTTTTTCCGTGAAACCGCCGCTGAGGCCACTCTCCTTGGTCAGGATGGCTTGTGGTTGCAGGTGTTGAATGAGCGTGGCGGTCTCGTTCTCACCCGTTAAATCTTCACTCTCCACTGCTATCAAGTGATCTTCAGGGAAACAGTTCCGGGTGGCGATGAGGCGTGAGAAATGGCGGTTGAGAATCCGGAACCAACACTCATGCTTCTGCCAGAATGCTCGCAGGTGCCCGATGGTCTGCACGCCCGTCAGAGCCAATAGACGCTCAACGCCCTGCGTTTCAAGTTGGCGGACGGCATTGTCATAGTCGCAACACCAGGTGCAGTCGGCCGTGTGGGGAGGATAGAGACGGTCGTAGCGAATGATGGCAGCTCCAGCGTGACGGGCTGCATACAGGAGGTTGGTGTGAAGGTCCTCGGCAAAGGGGTGAGCAGCATCGATGGCCACACGGATGTCGTGTTCACGGAAGAACGCCAGCATCGCATGCGAGTCCATGCCGCCCGAGAGACGAATGCCATGCACGAGTTCCACTTCCTGCCCATCGCTGAAGGTGGAATAGTAAAAGGGCTTGCCAGCCACTTCCAAGACCTCAACCGCCTTGCGGCCCTCTGTGGTGCCTCCGAAGACTACAATCATAAACTTGAAACTTGAATCCTGAAACTTGAATCCTGACCCCTCTACTCCAGCAGCCGATAGAACGTTGGTTCGTAGTCGGCGGGCATCAGTTCGGGATGGAAGATGGCGATGAGGTCGGCAAGAATGATGTCTGGAGCAACAGGGGCTAATTCGTAATAGGGCATCTGTTTCATGTTGCAGTAGATGACTTTCTTCTCGCGGAAAGCGCGGAAGAGTTCGTTACGTGGCTCGCTGGCCTTCAGTGCTTCGTAGGAGAAGTCACCAGGGAAACTGTTGAGAATCCGCCAGTAGTCGGCATCGGCGGCAAGGGCGTACATCTGTTCGAATTCAATGTTCACGCCGCCAGTGTTGTCATCTTTGACAACATAGTCGGCTCCCGCATCGCGGAAAAGTTGAGCAAGGGTGCTCTGCCCGCCTACAGCATACCAATTGCCGCCGTGCATCTCGCCAGAGAAAACGGTGGGGCGAGTGCCTTTTGAGTGCTGAGATACTTTTGTGGTCAAAAGTCGATACCGTTCCTCGATTCTCGAAAAGATGGAATCTGCCTCTGCTTCCTTGCCGAGAAAGAGGCCGACGAACTTGATCCACTCTGCCTGTCCCAGCGGGTGAAGCTCCTTATAGCCGAGGTGCGGAATGAGAGTAATGCCCGTCTCCTGGATGACGTCATAACCGCCGCGCTTGAAGGGAGAGATGAAGATGACCTCGGGGTTGGCAGTCAAGATCAACTCTGTATCAAAGTTGCCCTCCATCCCAATCTTCACGATGCGACCGTCCTGCACACGTTCGCGTACTTCTTTATTAAATAGGTTCTTCGTGCCAGTAATGCCGCGCACAGCATCCAGTGCATCCAGCGCAGTGAAGTTGGAGAGCTGTAACATGGTCATCACGAGCGTGCGCTCCACAGGAACTTGCACCACAGTGTAAGACCCGCTCTCTATCCCTTCCGTCATGGAGGAAATGTCTTCCAGGTTGCTTCCTTTGGGCACCAGTGCGAAATGATAACTCACAGGCATCCGATCCATTCCCGACGTTCCGTCGCCTGCCTGTAGCCTTTCATCTGTCTGTGGGTCTGCCACATCCACCAACTTCACTCCATTATCCAGTGTGCGGACAGAGAATCCTTTGGCATAGGACAGAACCTCTTCCTGTCCCTCCGAAGCGGGACTATTATGGTTGGAGGATTTGGAGCCGCGTGGACTACAGGCAGCAAACGTCAGCAGGACAGACAGGCAGAGTAAAATACTTTCTTTTTTCATATTCTTGAATATTTAATCTTTTCTCTTAAAAAGTACAGCCGCGATAACGGGGGCACCAACGAGGGCCGTCACGGAGTTGACGGGCAGCGCACCTTCAAAGCCTGGCATGCGAGCGATGAGGTTGCAGAGCAGGGCCAAGGCGCCGCCAGCAAGTAGTGTGGCGGGCATGAGGACACGGTGGTCGCTGGTGCGGAACAGGGCGCGAGCCAAGTGGGGTACGGCCAGACCGATGAACATGATGGGGCCACAGTAGGCAGTGATGATCGCCACGAGGATGCCGGAGGAGAGGATGACGAGGGTGCGGGCACGTTGGATATTGAGGCCGAGGTTGCGGGCGTAGGCATCGCCAAGCAGCAGCAGATTCATGGTTTTCACGAGCAACATGCTCAGCGGCAGGAGTACGGCCATGAGACAGACGAAAAGCACCATTTGGTCACCTGAGACACGGGCGAAAGAGCCGAGGCCCCAGACGACGTAGGCCTTAATGTCCTCCTCATTGGAGAAGAACTTGAGTACGCCTATGATGGCGTTGGCTAGATAACCAATCATCACACCGATAATGAGCAGCGTCACGCCACTCTGGACACGCTGTGCCACCCAGACAATGAGACCCATTACTGCTAAAGCGCCCGCAATAGCCGCCACAGACATTGCCACATCGCCCAAATAGCCAAGGCGGCTCAACGCCACACCACCCAAAGAACCACTCATCAGAACCACGAGCGCCACGCCCAATGAAGCACCATTGGAAATGCCCAAGACCGAAGGACCGGCCAGCGGATTCCGAAACACTGTCTGCATCTGCAAACCGCTGACAGCGAGGCCTGCACCAGCCATGAGGGCTGTCAGCGCCTGTGGCACACGGGAACTCCAGATGATGTTGGAGTAAATAGACCCACCCTCGACCCCTCCCGTGATGGAGGGGGGGGCCAACAAGATGGTGAGAATGTCGGGCACGGGGATGTGTACCGTGCCGAGAAGGAGATTCAGCACGAAGAAGATGACTATCAGGAGGATGAGCAGGATGAAGGAGAGGGACTGTTTCATTCTTGGGCAGTACGGAAGAGGTGGGTGAAATGTTTATTGTAAAGTTCTGAGAGTCCCTGACGATTGTCGATAGCCTCGCCGACAACGAGCATCGTGGTGAGTGTGAGGTGATTCTCGTGAACGATTTTTGCCAAATCTTTGAGCGTGCCACGATAGATGCGTTGGTCGGGCCAGGTGAGGTGGTAACAGGCAGCGACGGGTGTGTCCTCGGGATATTCCATCAAGAGTTCTCGTTGGACATCATCCACGATGGCAGCGCTGAGGAAGATGCACATGGTGCTCTGGCTGCGGGCGAGCAGATGCAACTGTTCCCGTTCAGGCATCGGAGTGCGACCCTCGCCACGGGTGAGGATGATGGTCTGACAACGTTCAGGAATCGTGAACTGGCTCTGTAACTCGGCAGCGGCAGCCAGGAAAGAGGAGATGCCAGGAGTGATATGATAGTGCATACCGTGGGCATCAAAGAAGGCCATCTGCTCCTGAATGGCACCAAAGATGCAGGGGTCACCTGTGTGAAGTCTCACGATGAAATGTCCCTTTTCATAATGATTTCTCATCAGCTCACACTGCTCTTCGAGATCCATATCAGCCGAGGAACGGACGACGGCTCCAGGCTTGTGACACGCTGTCAGAGCCTTGGGAACCAGAGAGCCGGCATAGAGAATCAGGTCTGCCCGCTCCAGCATCTTGCGTCCTCGAACGCTGATGAGATCCGGGTCACCAGGACCTGCGCCGACGATTTCGATGTGAGCGGACTCTCCCCCCGTCCTCCCTTCAAGGGAGGGAGCGGTCACATTGCCAGGAATGCTTTCGTAACTAATGGCGAGCGCCACCGTCCAGTTCTGGCCTTTTATTTTGGGAATGATGAGCTGGCCGTGGTTGGAACCAAGGATGGCAGCTGCCTCGCAAACACTGGGAGTTCCTACATACTTCTGCACGGCGTCACTGGGATTGGGGACTTCGACAGCTGCCAGCTCCTCAGCAGTGAAGAACTGGAGTTTGGCTCCAATACCCTCGCGCTTAAGTGCCCGTACAAAAGGCTCGTCCTTCTTGACATCGATGGAGCACCAATTCTGATTCACACAATAAAGGCCCGCCTCACTGATTGCCTTTATCACCTCACGCATTATCTTTGCGGCAGGTTTGGCTTGATGAGCGAGGCCGAAGCCGATGGTAAGGCAACGGGGTATAAATAGTATGCAATGTCCTTCAAAATCATCAATGGCTGGATAGAAAAAAGGGGAAACCACTATGAGAAATTCGTAACCTTTGCCTATCGCATCCTCCACACGCTCCACAATGGTCACATGGTCGGGCAATGTGCGTTCCATGTAATCCGTTCCCTCGTCGCGAATATCCAGGACAAGGGCTGTGGGTTTGCGGTTCACGAAGCTGAAGATGCAGGTATTCATATTTTCAGAAGAATAGATGACATCCCATCCAAAACGCTTCTGAAACGTATCCAGTGCCCAGAGACCAGCGCAGTCGCTCTGGGTCGTAATAACTGGATTCGCACCGAGAAGGGTAGCAATCAGTTGTGTCAGGTCATTGGCACCACCGATGTGTCCAGAGAGAACCGAGATGGCTTGTTTTCCGAGGCTATCAACACAAACGACGGCAGGGTCGGAGTGCTTGTCATGGACAAAGGGAGCAATGGTGCGGACACAGATGCCCATCGCACCGATAAAGATGAAGGCATCGTATGTCTCCCACTGCTTGCCGACATCTGTGCGGCTGATGATGGTGGCAGGGAATGCTCGTTGAAGGGTGTTCGCAAGGTTCTTGCCTGCATCGCTGACTTGTATGATGGCTATCTTTGTCATTACTATCTGTGTGCTTTAAGGATTTCTATGGGGTGATGGTCATTGAGGATGATTCTTGTAGGCGGCTCTTGCTGGAGGCCGAGTTCCTGGCAGGCGTCATCCCAGAGCTGGTGGCTGTCTGTGAGGACTTTAGGAGCTTTGACGCTGTTCATTACGATGCAGCCGCCCTGGGCGAGGTGGTGAAGGACTTTGGCCATGATTTCTTTCAGATGGCCACCGTGACCGCCGATGAAGACGGCATCGGGGGAGGGCAGTTGATGTGGACGGACGAACTGTCCACCATTGGACAGAAAGTCTCCGATGTGGACGTTGATTCCTGGGGCTCCGAAGCGGCGCGCATTCTCCTGAATGATGGCTTCACACTCGGGACGGATTTCGAAAGCTTCAATCTGAAGATGAGGGAACAGCAGGCGTGCTTCTATGGAGACGCTGCCTGTGCAGAAGCCGATATCCCACAGGACATGTTTTTGAGGAAGGTCCAGTGCTTGGAGTGTAAGCAGGCGGATGGGCATCTTGGTAATCATCTTCTCGCGGCCGTCGAGAAGGGTGAACGCAGTGTCTGGAATGCCGTATATCAGTTGAGCGTTTGGAGCCAGTTTAGAGTCCAGAATGATGCAATTGGGCATGGAGAAATCCTTCGTGGCGGCTTCTTCGAGTGAAAGTGTGGAGACTTTTTCAATCGTAGGATTACCCAAGTGTTCGCCGATGTACATCGTATAATAGGTGTAGCCGTAGTCCAGCATCCGTTGGGCGATGGTGGCGGGGGTATGCTCTTTGTCCGTGAGCACACCAATCTTCGGGGAACGCTCGATGAGGGCGCGGTCGAATTCTGACCAAGGACGCCCTGTCAGCGAGACGATACGCATATCGTGATAGGGCATCAGCAGGCGGTGAGCCAGCATCTGTAGGGAGTTAAAAGACGGATACACCACCATTTCCGCTTCCGGCATCCGACGTCTGATGGTATTGGCGAAGCCGAAGAAGAGCGGGTCGCCAGAGGCAAAGACCACTATTTCTTCACAGAGGCTCTCATACTGTTCGAAGACTGCATCCAGCGGCACTGTGATGTCAATCCATTTGGCATCTGTAGTGAGCAGTGGAGCAACAATCTCATGGTGACGTTTGCCGCCAGAAAAGACCTTGCCTCTCTTGATGATGTCCAATACCTCGGGGGGAAAGAAAGGCTGAGGATTGTCAGTGATGCCTATTACGATGAACTTCATAAATCCCGTCCTGGTTTAAGTTGTTCGGCGTCGTCGAAGGTCATGATGGCGTTGCAGAGTGTGGCGGCCAGGTTACTGCCCCCTTTTCGGCCCTCAACGATGATTTTGGGAATATCTTTGAAGGGCTTCACCATGTGCTTGGATTCCTTCACGTGAACGAAGCCTACTGGAGCTGCAATGATTCCTGCGGGACAAGCTTTTCCCTTGCGAATCAGGTCGCAGAGTTCCATCAGAGCGGTGGGGGCATTTCCAAAGGCAAAGAGTGCATTGGGATGTTCTTCTGCGGAGAGGCGGATACCGGCCTGGGTGCGTGTAATGCCCAGAGAAGCAGCCATTTCTGCCACTCTTGGATCAGAGAGATAACATTTAACTTCAACACCAAGTCGCTGAAGTGCTCCCTTACGGATGCCACTCGTCACCATCGTCACATCCGTCACTATCGTCTTTAGCGAGCCATTCTTAACCTTATTATATAACGTCTCTACGGCATGGTCATCCGTATAGAGAATCCTTTCCATATCGAAGTCGGCTGTGGTATGGATTGCATGAAGCAAGGCCCATAGATGGTCTAAAGGATAGTCATTTCGTCGTAACTCACCACTGATGGTACGGAACGACTCTATCATGATATTTTGGCCTTTAGAGTAATTACTCCCCTCGCCATTCGGAGAGGAGTCGGGGGTGAGGCTGTATCCTCTCGGCGTGATTATCTTTCCGTCAGCGATATACGTCTGTGAGTTTCCAATCAGGATAACTGTGAACATATCAATGTCCTCCGGGTCAAAGGCACCAAGGGTTGTAACCTTAATTTCCTGTTCTTCCCGGCCGGCCTGTCGCACATAGCCCACAGGTGTCTCCGCCGAGCGGTGCTTCAGGAAGAGCTCCTGCAGGCGGTACAACTGCCAGTAACGCCCTTGTGACTTGGGGTTGTAAATGGCTGTCACGAAGTCTCCTACGGCAGCTGCCTTGATGCGTCGTTCAATGACCTCCCAGGGGGTCATCAGGTCTGAGAGCGAGATGATGCACAGGTCGTGGCCAATGGGAGCGCCCAATAACGAGGCCGCTTTCTGGAAAGCCGAGATTCCGGGCAACACCTGAATTGATATCGCCTCAGAACTATTTACTCCCCTCTCCCCTTGGAGAGGGGTTGGGGGTGAGGCTTCTTTCATCTCATAGATCAGCGGTGTCATTCCATAGATGCCTGCGTCACCAGAAGAGATTACTACAACGGTTTTTCCCTCCTCGGCTAACGAGAAAGCCTGTTCGGCTCGTTCGCGTTCTCGCTTCATTCCCGTGTCGATGCACTCGCAGCCTTCACGAACGTAGGGCTCAATGAATTGAAAGTAATACTTATAACCCACGATAACGTCTGCCTCGCGAACTGCTTCGAGTACGGCGGGAGTGATGTCCTCGGGACAGCCTGGACCTATGCCAGCGATGATGATTTTTCCCATATTTAATAATAAGGTGTTAACAAAGGATTGAAGTAAGTGAAGAGGGCGGTGAGAACTACCATCATGACCTCCGTGATGCGATTGACGTGAATGGCAGTACGCATATCAGTAGTTGTTAGAGGACGTTCATTCTCCCCGATGTATGGTTTGTCAAAGAGTTCACCAAAGTAATAATGCGGGCCACCGAAACGGCAGTTGAGGATGCCAGCCAGTGCAGCCTCTGGATAGCCGCTGTTAGGGGAAGCGTGGTTTCGACCGTTGGCGTGGACGAAATGAAAAATGGAAAAAGACAAATGACTAATAGCGTGGGGCAGGATCATCAGGAGAGCGGTGAGGCGTGCAGGGATATAGTTGGCGATGTCATCAATATGGGCAGCCACGCAGCCGAAGTCGCGATAACGTTCTGTTCGGTAGCCTATCATGGAGTCCAGGGTGTTAATCATCTTATAGGTCAGCATACCGGGTGCACCGAGCAGGGCGAACCAGAAAAGTGGCGCCACCACACCGTCGCTAAGGTTCTCGGCCAGCGTCTCCAGGGCAGCAGTGCGCACTTCTTGTGCAGAAAGCTCGCTGATGTCACGTCCCACGATGCGAGCCACCTGGTGTCGCCCTTCCTCCAGCGATTGGTCAAGGGCGAGAAAAACAGAGCGGACTTCACGAACGAGGGTGGTACCTGCGAGGCAGAAGAAAACGGTTATCGTGTTGAAAGCGATGAATAATGAATAATGAATAACGTATAATGTATAATTGATTGCAACGCAGAAAAGAAAAACACCCACGATGAGCGTCGTGGCCACGAGAGCCCCTTTCAGTTTTCTGTGACAGCCATGATTCCAGCGATGCTCACAGACCGAGATAGCCTTCCCGAACCACACGATGGGGTGTGGCAGATGGGCTGGGTCACCAAAGCAGAGGTCGAGGAGCCAACCTATGAGGAGGGAGATGGTTATTGGATAATGGATAATGGACAATGGAAAATGGATAATGTAAAATGGATAATGAAGGAGATATGAGGGATTGTTTGTTTATCGTTGAATGATTTCGTAGAGTCGTTGCAAGTCCAAGTGTTGGCGGACGTGATTGGCCAGGCGGTCATACTGTTCTTCCTTGAAGACGGCATAGTCGAAGGGCTTGGCTTTAGCGGTTAAGCGGTCGGAAAAGGGAGCGAGGAGGGTTTCTATGACAGGGGCGTTGTCGAGGAAACCGTGAATGTAGGTGCCAATGCAGTGACCATTCTGGAGGATTGGCTGGTCGGTATCGCTGATACCCTGGTGAATCTCGTAGCCTTGACAATCGTGACCATTGAAACGGAATGTAACTTGACGGGTGACTTTCTCGCCACTCATGGTGGTGTGAATGGGCAGCAGGCCGAGGCCGGGGAGACGCAGGATGTTGCCTTCCACATGGTTGGGATCGCAGATCTCAATGCCCAACATTTGATAGCCCCCGCAGATACCAATAACAGTGGTGCCTTCGCGATGAGCGCGCAGAATGGCTTGTGCACAGCCGTTGCGACGCAGTTCAAGGAGGTCGTCAAGGGTGGATTTGGTTCCTGGCAGGATGATGATGTCGGCATGATGCAGATCCTCAACGTTGTTGGTATAGAAGAGATGAATGCGCGGGTCTCGTTCCAAAGCATCAAAGTCGGTGTAATTGGAGAGGTGCTGCAGCAACACCACCGCCACATTGACTTTCCCAGTCTCGTGCTGCATGGATTTCTGTGCCAGCGCCACGCTGTCTTCTTCTTCAATATGAATGTCCTTGAAGTATGGTATGACGCCTAAGACGGGCACGCCGCAAAGCTCTTCAAGAAGGCGACGACCATCGTCAAAGAGCAGCAAGTCTCCTCGGAACTTATTGATGATGATGCCTTTGATGCGTGCCCGGTCTTCTGGCGTCTGCAAAGCGATGCTCCCATAAACAGAAGCGAAGACACCTCCTCTATCGATATCTGCAACCAGGAAGACGGCTGCATCAGCATGACGCGCCATCGGCAGGTTCACGAGGTCTGTATCTCGCAGGTTCAGTTCCGAGACGCTGCCCGCTCCTTCCATCACGATGGGGTTGTATTTGGCGGCAAGGCGGTCAAAAGCGGCACAGACTTCCTGTCGAAAATCAATGTCGGAAGTTCCTCGCCGCCAATAGTCGTAGGCATTTTTGTTTCCGATGGGTCTGCCGTTCAGCACCACTTGGCTGGTGTGGTCGCTCTGTGGTTTCAGCAGCAACGGATTCATATCTGTGTGGCAAGGGATACCCGCAGCCTCAGCTTGGACAGCTTGTGCCCGGCCAATCTCCAGACCTTCTGGCGTAGCGTAGGAATTCAACGCCATATTCTGTGCCTTGAAGGGAGCGGGGTGATAGCCATCCTGGAGAAAGATACGGCAGAGCGCTGTGGCCAGCACGCTTTTGCCTACGTCGCTGCCTGTGCCGACAAGCATAACGCTCTTTAATGACGATTGACGATTGATGATTGATTGATGATTGCTTTTCCGCCCATTATAATCATCAATCATCAATCGTAATTCATCAATCAATACCTCATCCTCCTCTCTCGTCTGCGCCGCCACACGGAAGTGATGGGGCGTGAGGCCATCAAAGTTGGAAGCATCGCGGATGAGGATACCGTGACGGGTGGCCAGATGTTCTTTCAGTTCTGCTGCAGTCGTTCCCTTGATGTGGCAGAGCATGAAGTTGGTGGCCGTTGGCTGTACAGTGATTCCAGGGAGCGCATTCAGCAAATTGCGCAAACGTTGTGCTTCATCAAGGTAAGCCGGCAGGTCTGGAATCACCTTCACGTTATGCGTTATCAGCCACTTGGCCGCTTCGATGGCGAGGGCGTTTACGGCCCACGGACGCAGATGCTGACGCAACTGTTCTATGAGTGCAGTGGCTCCCACGACATAACCTATTCGCAGTCCTGGCACTGCATATTTCTTTGTGAGTGAGTGCAACTGCAGGATGTTTCCTGCTTCAACAGCCTCAGCAGGCGTGAGCAGTGGCTCCAGGGTGTAATCTTCATAGGATTGGTCAAGAACCAAATAACGATTCTCTGCCGACAACTGTAGAACTGCTGCCTTCGGAAGGACTGTGCCCGTGGGGTTATTGGGGTTGCAGAGCCAATACATCCCGCCTTCGCCATGCTTCATGCCGCTCATTTCACAGGCATCGGCGTACTCGCTGAAAGTGGGTTGATGGATGGCTGTCGTCAGCTCCTTCCAAGTTTCTGCTATCAGATAAATGGCCTCCGTAGCACCATTGGTCACGAGTACGCAGTCCTGTTTCACTCCGCAGTGTTCAGCAATCAGTGCCTCCAGCGCCCGCGGCTCGGGTTCCGGATAGGCACCGATGGCATCGAGTCGTGTGGCCAGGAAAATCTTGAGCGCGTCGAGGTTGGCGTGACTGAAGATGTTGCTACTGAAATTATGACGGATGTCGTTGTAGCGGAAGGCATCGTCACCGTGACCGTTTATCATTGTTTCGGGTGCAAAGATAGGAATTTGTTTTCAATATTTCATTCTCAGACTCACAATAATTGATCGCCCGGGGTTGATTGTGGAGAAATTGGAGTTCCAAGGGGATGAATCTCGCTGATTGAAGAGGTTGTCGATGCCCAAACCGGGCTCCAGCGTGAAGTTGCGGAGGACAATGGTGTGACGTGTGGTGAGATCCCATTGACTGAAGGCAGCGGCATAGCCGTAGGTGCTGCTGTAACGTCGTCCCTGAATATGCCCGTTGAGGCTGATGTTCAGGTGGTAGTCACCCCAGATGTGGTCCCATGAAGTGAGCACACTGCCCACGTGCCGCACGCTTTTGTCAACATCCGAAGTGGTGACGACGTACTGCTGTGTCTTCTTGTCCAGACTTCTTGTCTCGGCTTCGGAATCCGTGAAGGTGTAACCGCCCCCCAGAGTGAAACCGCATGGCAGCAGGAATTTCAGAGAAGTGCTGAAGCCACGCAGTGTGGCGCGGTCGATGTTGTCTCGCTGACGGATGGTAGTCCAGCCCTCGTCCTGCAAAGCAGTGAGGCTGGCATCGGCGGCAATCTCGGCTTGTGTCATTGTGCGGTAGTTGATCATGTTGCGGATTTTGTTGAGGAAACCGCTGATGCTGATGCTCATCCACGTGTTGCTGTATTCGGCGTTGACATTGAAGAAATGATTCTTTTCGGGCTTCAATTCCGTATTGAAGAGGGTGTAGCGGGCAGTGGTCTTAGCCTGGTCGGTGGCGTAAAGCTGAGAGAGCGTTGGTGTGCGATACCCTCCTGCATAACTGGCGCGCAAGCGGAATCCTCCTGCATGGAAGAAGAGTCCGGCATTGGGCGTCAAGGCGGCACCGAAGTGGTCGTTTTGCGTGAAGCGCAGTCCCACGACAGCCTCGATGGAACGTGTCAGTCGCAGCTCGTCCTGCGCAAAGAAGTTATAGGTGTTGGTGGTCTCGAAATCGATATTGTCACTTTGGCTGGTGAGACTTTCCTGCACCAGTTCGGCGCCGGCTGAGAGCTTGTTCCAGTCTGCCAGTCGGAAGATGCCGCGCAGGGTTTCGTTGACGTAGTGAGTGCGCTTGCGCGTCTCGTCGCATGGCTCCTTCTCGGCAGTTTGCCAGTAGTCGTACTTAGACGAGAAATTGTCGCTATAGATGTCTAAGTAGAGATGGGTGCGGGCATTGGGCATCCAGCGGGCCCCGCCTCCGTAGAGGTAGGAGGTGTGGTGAAGGTCGTAGGTATAGGCGGTTTTCGGGGTGTAGGTGTAAGAACCCTCGGGGACGGTCACGTTGGTTTTCTTCTGAGTGAAGTAGGTGGCGGACTGGGGACGTGTGGTGAGGTAATCATAGTAGGAGCCGCGAATGTAGAAGGACCATTGGTCGTTGAGCCGGAAGTCCAGTTTCTCGCTGAGGTTGTTGCTGTGGAAGCCTGGGGACATCGGCCGCCCTGTGAGTTTCAGCACCTCTGTGCCGTCTTCATCAAAAGCCTGATAACGGTTCACCTGCCAGTTGTCGGCCTGATGGTGGGTGTAGGTCGTGTGGGAAGAGCAGTTGCCGGCTGTGAAATCAATGGTAATATCTTCGTCCATCCGTCCGTGGTTCATCACTTTGGTGGTGGATGAAGCAGAGACGGGTTCCTTGCTGTCCTCAGTGATGATGTTGATGACACCTGCGATGGCATCACTGCCGTAGAGGGCCGAGGCTGCACCGCTGAATATTTCGATGCGTCGCACATTGGCCATCGAGATGCGGTTCCATCGGTCGTCGCCGCTGATGCGTTTACCGTTTTCCAGAATGACGATGTAGTCGTCACTGACGCCGTTGAAGTTCACGAAGGTTCCCATTCCGCTGGTGTGTGTGGTGACGTTGGTGGTCAGTCGTGTGAGGGCGTCCTGCAGGCTTGTCACCTGGGCATCTTTCAGTTCTTTGGCGGTGATGACCTTTACGGCCACAGGGGAGTTGTCGGCTCGGTGGTAAGTGCCTGTTCCCGTGATAACCACGGGGTTGAGGTCGTGTGACGTGGTAGCGGATTGAGCAAAAGCGGTGCCCCCGCACACTTGCAGGAGCACCGCCGTGAAGCAGATAGTATTTATGGCGTGTTTCATGGATTCACATTATTCCTCGGGGTACATGCTGTGGTAGGCATCCTCCAAGAACTCAGCCTTCTTAGTGTGTTCAATCCACACATTGAGAACGCCTTCGAGTTCCAGCAGACCCAACGGGTGCTTGCCGGCAAGGGGTACTTCGGGCTCATACTTATAGTACTTGAAGAACTCAAACCAGCTGTTGTCCTCACTCTCGGGCTCTTCTTCGTCCCAATACTCTTCTTCGTCTTGATCCTCCAGAGCACCACCAGCCATATCATTATGGGCGTGGTCACCGGCAATGGACATCAGGGCGTGGAGATAGACTTTACCGCTGTTGATGTTCTGCTCCTGCATACGTGCCATCACGTCCTGCTTGTAGTTGTCGGGCATATCCACGGTTCCCACGAAGTAGTTCTTGTTGTATTTCTGCAGTGCCTTTTCCAACTGTTCGTAACGGACGTTGGCCTTGAAGGTGTCATAGGTGTCGGGGTTGCCGTGACCCATGAAGGCCACAACGCCCTGTTGTGCCTCAGAACTGTAGAGTGCATTCAGTTGCTTGGCCACCTCGGGCACATCCTTTTCGGGGTCGTTCAACAGCGGCATACCCAGGAAGATGGCTTCGTCATCGGCCAGCTTGGCCAGATAGGCATCATCCAGGTGGGCGCTGGCAATGAAACCATTGTTCATGAACTTCTTGACGGAAGCTACCACAGCTGCAAACTCCTCACCAGGAATGACTTGCAGGGACTGCACATAGATTTTGCCATATTTGGCAGCGCCGATAGCATGCAGCAGGTAACGGGGCTCGTAGTAGTCGCGCTTCACGATTTTGCCGTTGTCGTCCTTGTTCTCACCAGCACTGGCACGGTTGATGCAGATGTCGCTGGAGAAGCAGACATAGACGTCGGCATTGGGGAAAGCCTTCTCGTAGGCTGCCTTGGTCTTGTCAAAGGCCAGGAAAGCGTTGTTCCAGGTGGAGCCGAAGGCCACCAGCAGCACAGCCACGTCCTTCTTGGACTTTGCTTTCTGGGCTGCCACGATGGAGTCATTGTAGCTGTATTCCGACACGATGTTGTTCACGATTTTGGTGACGTTCTCGTTCTTGTCGTCATCACTGCAGGAAGTGAACACAGGAGCTGTCAGGCAGAAAGCCACGACAGCGAAAAGAAAAGAATTAATCTTCTTCATTGTTAAAATGTTGTTTAGTTGATGAAATATGGTTTTTAACTCTTTTGCCAGCATTGAATTTGATGGTGAAGGTGGCGTTCACCGTAGTTCCGGAGGTGTTGTTACCCAGGTGGTAGGGGTGCATTGTGCGGTCCACATAGTTGAAGATGTTATCCACGCCCAACTCCAGCCTGTAGGTCAGCGTTTTGCCGGACTTTCCCAAGTCGTGGGTGGTGTTGATGCGCCAGATTTGGAAGGCTTTTCCGTTGCCGTTGTTTTGGTAGTAGCGTGTGCTACTGCCTCGGGTTGACAGGTTGATTCCCAGCTTGTAACGTGGACAGAAGGTGTGACTGTAGGTGGCGGCAGCGCTCCATTTGTGATGGGCTGTGCCGTCGATGGTGACGGTGTTCATGCGGTCTTTGGAAGCATCGTAGAGATGGGCTTCCGTGTCTAAATAGCTATAAGCCGTCGTCAGCGTCAGCTCTTTCATGACCTGATAGGAGAGCGTTGCATCTATGCCATACGTGCGTGCGTCATCCATATTCTTATACATGCGCGCCTGCACATTGTCGCTGCCGTCGCCCAGATAGGCGGTGGTGATGCCAGGAGGAATCTCGCCCACGGGCACATTTACCAGCGCGATCATATTGTCCAGTTTATTCACGTAGCCGGTGACCGATGCCGCGAACTTGCGACCGCGGTATTCCAGATTGGCCGAGAAGTAGTTGCTGGTCTGAGGGTTCAGGTTCACGTTGCCGATATTGAAGAACGTGCTGCTGCCCATCACATGCAGATAACGGTAGTGCAACTCTTTGACTGTGGGCGTCTTGAATCCCTGGCTCCAACCCACTCTGAAGCGGAAGTCCCCAGCGGAGAGCATGGCACTCACTTTAGGGGTCAGTCGGAAACCGAAATTGCGGTTGTCCACCAGCCGTAACCCTGCCGTGACATTGAGCCATCCCAGCTGGTTGAACTCGTCCTGCACGTAGAGTGCCGCCGTCCAGTCATCTGCTGTCCCTGTCTCTGTGCGGTCGGGAGCGTTCAGGTAATCGTAGCGGTATTCTGCCCCGGCATTCAGGATGTTCTCTGCCGGCAGGTAGAAGATGCCTTTCAGCTGGGCCATCGCACGTTGCTGGTCACTCTGCAGCTTGCTCTGTCCGGGCAGATTCGCCACAGAGTACCATTCTCCGTTCAGGTCGCCAAACTCCTCGCCCTTCAGCAGCACATACTCGTAGGTCCGCGCCGTGTAGTCATAGTAGTAGGCGTGTTTGTTCCAGTCGGCGTCCAAGGTGATGTAGTTGCGCTGCGTGCCCAGTGCCTCATCGCTCAGGAACCACTTCCCGCCCACGGCTGCCGAGGCATTGTTGTAGCGCAGGTCGTAGGTATAGACGTCACAGCTGGGGTGGCTGCCGTTTCTGGGACGGAGGATGTTTTTCTTGTAATAGGAACCTTCGGCATACAACTCCAAATCACTCAGGGGTTTGAATGTCAGGCGCTCCGCTATCTGCCAGTTGCGGAACTCGTTCACCGTCTTGTTCTTGCTGTCGGTTAGCACCATGCCCTCTGCCCACTCCTCAGCCGTGTTCTGCCAGCCGTCGTTGCGTTGCAGTTGGAAGTTGGTTTGGGAGGTGAACTTGCCGAGAGCAATTGCCACAGTATTGTGCTGGCGCAGGTCATTGTGCGAGCCGATGCGGGTGCTGTTGTCGGCATAGATGCCGGCTTCTGTGTGCTTCTTGGTGATGATGTTGATGACGCCGGCCATTGCATCGCTGCCGTAGAGCGCACTCTGTGCCCCTTTGACAATCTCGATGCGTTCTATGTTCTGCGGGTCAATGAGGCCCAGGTCGTTCTCGCCGCCAACGTCCCCGTGGATGCGTTTGCCGTCTATTAATATGAGGATATAGGAATTTCCTAAGCCGCCTAACTGCATCTGGGAACCCATATCTCCCTCGCTGAAAGCAAAGCTGGCCGTCAGTCCGCTCAGGATTTCCTCCAGGCTTTTGCCGCCATAGCTGTCCAGCATCCGGCGGGAGATGACCTCCGTCTGCACAGGTGCATCCTTCAGCCGGTGCAGGGTGCCTGTACCGGTGATGACCACTTCTTCCAGACGATTCGTCCGCAGAGTGTCTTGTGCTAAAACTGGGGTCGCGAGGCTAATGGAAGCCGTCACTGCCACCAATACGCGTGCTGCGCAGAAGGGTGATTTCCTCATGAAGTCCGTGCGCCTAATCCTGGACGCCGCAAGGTTCTTGAAACCTTAAACTTGAAACTTGAATCTAACATCAGGCAGGTCTTCTGGCTTTCCCCATCTGCTCTACCTTCCCAGCCTTGCGGCCAGTGGCGTTATACGAACAGACTTTTCAAGGGGGATTACAGCTGCAGGTACAGCTCCGGACTTTCACCGGATTCCCTTGCATCGGACGGCACGATGACCACCCGATTGCCTTTTTCGGCCGCAAAGGTAAGGGTAATGTGTGAATTGACAAAGAAAAACGCAGAAAAAGTGAGGATAAACAAGTAAAAAATGGAGAGAAAGGAGTAAAATGACGTAAAAGTGCCCAATAACGGCCCACTGGATATCCAATGGGCCGCTGTGAGAATGGTTGTGGTACTGATGTTGTTCTATTTTCTATTATGAATTTGACTTTGCCGTCACCTTGCCGTCACACCATAGTGTCTGTGTGCACCAACTGTATGCCGTTAGCACCAGCAGAGGTAGGGCAATCATCAGAAGTCAGGAAATAAGGGAACGGGACTGAACCCGCTCCCTTACTGAGATTGTTTTTATTTTGTATGTTGCCTGATTGTCACCTTCTCCCCGTGATGGATATACACACCCGGCTGTATAGGCTTGCGGCCTATCTTGAAGCCTTGCAGCGTCCACCAATCGGAGTCATCGTCGGTAACATAACCATCGACCACACTAATGCCAGACAGCACATTGCTCAAGTCGATGACGTAAGGCTCCCACGAGGATGCCGGAGGAGAGGATGACGAGGGTGCGGGCACGTTGGATATTGAGGCCGAGGTTGCGGGCGTAGGCATCGCCAAGCAGCAGCACAGAAGCGGTGAAAAGAGAAAAAAAACTTGCCCGCGTCCTCACGACGCAGGCAAGAAAAATGTCTAACATCAAACAAATCATGTAAAAAAAAAAGACTTTAAAACTATGACTTCAAATCACACTGTTTAACTATTAAGTACTATACATTCTTCATTCCTAACTTTTCATTCTTAACTTTTCATTTTTAACTTTTCATTCCTATAAGTGTGTCCCTCGGATGGTGGGCGTTCTCGCAGACCCTTCCCGCTGACGCATCCAGCGCGTTGTATTGCAGCTTGTTTCGTTGGCTGCTGGCCTTGTAGTTGGCTTCCTTGTGGATGGTTGCAGCAGTGATTGGGATGGCGATGGTGTCCTCTCTGGTGATGATGTAGAGGGTAGCTTGGACGTTGTCGGCGGCATTGTCAGCAGGCAGTGCAGCCAGAGCCTTCACGTCAATGGTGGGGCGCACGGCGGGCACGGTGTCGGGTCGGTGGTGCTTGATGCAGCTCTCGGCGGTGAGTGCCGTTGCCAGTGCGGTGATGATGGTGATGATGATATGGAGAATCTTCTTCCATGTCTCGTTGTTGTCGTTTGCCATACTCCTTTCAATTTAAATTGGTTATTAAATGGTCAACCTTCGGCCTGAGCCGAAGGTGACCCTCTTCTCCCTTCAACCCGGTTCCCTCGCCCCCCTCTTTGAAAGAGAGGGGTCGGGGGTGAGTCTTTACGGATTCTCGGGCTGCACGGGGGTGACGTTGCCGCCCTCGTCAATCTCGATGGTGGCTTCACCATCCATGATGGCCTGCCACTGCTCCTGGGTGATGGTGCCCTCCTTGACCAGCTTGGCGGCAACCTGCTGCACCAGACGGGTGGGAACTTCAGTGAAGTTGATCTCGTCACGCAGATCGACGAAGTAGCCTCCGGGCTCATACTCGGCCCACGCATCGGTGATGTTGTTCTCGGTGAAGGCCTTCTTGGTCTTGGCGGCGCGCTGGGCGATGGAGATACGGAAGGTTCCCAGGTCTCCCAGCTGTACCTTGAAGCCGCGGGTCAGGTACTCACGGGTGCAATCCACCAGTGCGGTGGCGATACCGATGATCATGTCACGGGTGTAGGGACTGCCGTGAGCCTTGATGTGTTCGGCCAGCTGTTCCAGCTTGACCAGACCCTCATACTGGACGGTGGCGTAAGCCTTCTTGGGGTCATTCTCGTTCATGGGGTTCTTGCGCATGGCCACAGAGTAGTTCATCTGTTCCACGCTCTGCAGGGCGATGGCCTGCTTCTTCTTTCTTGCATACTTAGGCATAGTGATTTCTGTTTTTTTGTGTTGAGTGTTGTGAATGTTGTAAATGATCTCTTGCGAGGCGGGGCTGAATAGCTGCTTTTTTGCTTGCGAACCTTCGAATCGGCCGTTTTCCCTGGCCGCAAGTGGCATTTCCTCTGGACGCTGCGCAGTTTCCGTCCGTTGGAAAGAGGCCGAAGTGCTTTTTCTTTCCTTTTCGCGGTGCAAAGGTACTGCTTTTTTTCCATTCTCACAAACTTTTTCCCGAATATTTTCAAATATTTTTTTGCCTTTTTCTCTCCATCTCTTCAAAGGCTCTGTCATAGACAATGCTGGCCTCTTCTGCGGCGGCTTTGGCACGTTTTCTTTCCAGTTCTGAGGCAGCTTGTTTGGACTTGATGAGCTGTAGTTTGGCATCGTGGAGGTCTGTCAGCCACTGGCCATATTTGAGGTATGACCTCATGCGGTATGTGATGCCGAAATGGGCTTCTTCCTCAAAGAGCATCCGCTG
>JAFZSP010000025.1 GCA_017619335.1 Bacteroidaceae bacterium | reverse complement strand
TAACAACATACTCAATCGCCCATTGATTTTGGTAGTTGGTCTCTACATTATTACTACCACCACATATGGGCTTCCAATTTACGATCAGTGTCTTGGTTTTTGAGTCCCATGTATCGTTAGAGTATGGTTTCACTGTCCATGCCTGTGCCCACAGGCTCTGTCCGACCATCAGTGCTGCTATCGTCAGCACCAGGGCGATTACTCTTTGCATCATGTTGTTCTTATTCATATTGTTGTTGTGTTATTTGATGACAATCTTTTTTCCATTATTGATGTAGATTCCGCGGGGGAGTCCAGAGCGAACAGAGGAGGCGGAGGGCACAGAGAGGCGGCGACCGGAGAGGTCATGCCAGGAAGCCCCCTCCGTCTCCCCCAAGGGGGAGTGAATCGTCCCCCCCTGGGGGGATATGAGGGGGGCTATACCAGTCGTCTCATCTTCTCCGTCGAAGTTCAGCAAGAAGGTTTTGACCCCATTGGAGCCATCGCCCATTTCAAGGCCGTTCTTCAGCTGGAAGTATGCGCGACAGGCACCGATGGTCTTGTCTGCATCGGGCCAGTAAAGCGTGTTGGCAGCACCCAGGAAGAGCACGCTGCGGTCGTTGGCGGTCAGCGTGAAGGGCGACGTGCTGCCGATGAAATCGACGTATTCGGTTTGGACCGGAGTGATGGTGGTGCTGGCATGCACAGACTTGAAGACGGGACTCGTGATATTTGCGACGTCGGTGGTATGCTTCAGTGCCAGTCCTCCGTTGTCATTCAACGTCCACTGAGAACCGAGGAAATCTCGGTACTGGTAGTCGGTGGTACCGTCAATAACTACCACAAACGCACCACTATTATCGGTTCCCTGCGAGATACCGTCATTATCATGGGTGCAGTTGGTGATGCTGACCGTAACGCCGTTGTCAGTCAGTATCAGGTCGAGGCTGCCGGCATTGACGGATTTGTTGTAGGTACCAGATTCCCAGCAGGTCTCAGCTGTGAATGAACCGCCGTTGGAGCCTCCGCCACAGAAGACGCCGATATCGTTGCCAGTGAGGGTGCCGTTCAGGAAGCAATTCGAGATGATGACGGTCGATGTGGTGCCGTGACCCATGACGCCGCCGATGTGATTGCCCTGGCTCGTCACCGATGCCGCCATCCAGCAGTTGTGGACATTGTTCGTGCCGTCTAAGGCAGCGCCCACAATGCCGGCGCAATACTGTCCGCCATTCACGGAGCCCGTGACCTTCAGGTTGCAGACGGTAGCACCGTTGATGTAGCTGAACGGCGCGGCGTACTCAGCACCGCTGATGCTGAGGTCGAGCGTGTAGCCAGCGCCGTCAAAGGTGCCGCGGAAGGGGTGTTCCGCCGTGCCTGCCATCGTCGAGACGCTGATGTCGGTGGCGAGCTGCACGAGCTTGCCCTGGTAGGATTCGGTGCCGTTGTTCACGTTCTGTGCGAAGGTTTCCCAATCCGCTGCCGAGCGGATGATGAGGTTGGGGGTGGGCAAATCCCACTTCACAAGGTACGGTCGTCCGGCCTCGATACTCGTGGCATCTGTGAAGTTCAGCGACAGCTTGCCGTCGTCGCTGAGGGCAGTGCTGCTAAGCGTCTTCACTGTGGCACCCTCGAGCGGTGTGTCGATGAGGTTGCCCACGCTGAAGGGCAGGCACAGCGTGTTCCAGATGCCGTTCTTATAGAGCGTGCGGCCAACCAGCATCACATCGTAAGTGCTGTTTGGAGTGTCAGCCATGATATCGATGAACACCGTGTTGTCTTTGTCATCGTTCAAGGGGACGATGCGATTGGTGGTGAAGGTGAACACGTCCGACCAACTGGTTTCCATGTTGTATAAACATGACTGCACCTGGAACTCGTATTTGGTGTTAGGCGAAAGATTATACACATTAAATCCATCGTGCTCTGATGTAGTTGCGGTTTTCCACTCATAAAGATCGGTGCTGCCATCATCGGCCTTCTGCCTAAAACGTATATTATATTTTTTAGTATCACCCGACCAACTGAGGTCTGCACTAAAGGCGGTGATATTGTTAACGGCGATATCATGGGGCACGGAAAGACCAGTATATTCGGTGAAAGTGAAGTCATCCAAATAAATATCATAACCTCCTTGCCATTTGACGGCAACATATTTTGTACCCTCTGGACAGTAGCATGTGAGATTATTCCACTCTACAGTGGTACCCATTGTCGAGGTGCCCCATCGAAAATCGCTGAGGTTTTTGGTCTTCGTGGAGAAACCCACTATGAATCCTGCGGGAAGTTCGCCAGTGACTTCTTTAGAACCATCGAAATAGGTTCCATAAAAATGCTTGTAATAGAATGTTACCCACATGGGAGTACTGACATCTAACTGAGGAGAAATCAGCGCTTCGTTTTGATAAAGTTCGAAGCTATAGTTACCATCGGGTATTTCACTTGAGTTCCTGCTACATATTTTCGATGAAGAGCCAGATATGCGCCAGCCACCCATGCCGTTTTCAAAGCCTTCCGTAAAAGGCAGGGAGGTGACGGTAGGGCCTTCGGTAAGAAAGCGTACCGTCTCGTAATTGCTGGCATTGCTGCCTGCATAAAGTGCTTTCACCCGGAAAATGTAGTTTGTGTTGGCTTCCAGGCCGTCAAGGGTAACGGAAGCGTCGGTTGTTGTGGCTACGGCAGACCATGCATTTTCAGTGGACATTTTGTATTGGTAGGCATAGCTTGTTGCCCCATTGGGAGCCGTCCATGTGAGCTGGGCACTCTGGTCGGTCAGGTTACTGACGGCAATGTCGGTTGGTTTCGCATAGGCTGAATACTCCACGAAGCTGAAATCGTCGATATACAAGTTATCCGCCGCATAATAGATATTTGATTCGCCAGAATACACTTGTACGGAATTGTATCGGACAGCAATAAACCTGGCAACAGCGGGGAAGACATGTTCATACAAGGTCCACTCTTCAGTAGCCGAAATCTCCTCATCCCAAATGAAGGCAGAAGGGTCGCTGGTTGTAGTGGAGTACCCCACTTGGAATAACGGAGGGGTTGTGTTTATGTTTTTTTTCCTGTAGTAGAAGGAAACGTCCATCGCATCTGTTCCTGCAAACCGGGGAGATATCAGGTACTGGGCATGCCCGCAGCAAACGAATCGGAAGCCATTGTCGTTGTTATAGGCGGCTTCGGCGCGGACACCTCCGTATTCCCAGTCAAAGTCCACTAAATTCCAGCGAGCCAGACCGTTTTCGAAGCCCCACTCGTAGGGCAGCTCCGTGGCGGTGGTAAAACCAGTCGGCGCGAATATGCTTTCACCATGAACACCGTAAAGGGCCTTTACGCGGAACTCATAGTCCGTGTCGGCTGAGAGATTGTCAATGGTGGCGGAAGTGGTCGTTGCTGGGACGGTGACATCGTCTGAATATTCCGCATCACTGGCTTTCCTGTATTTATAGGTATAGCCCGTGATAGGATGGTCCGAGACAGGAGACTCCCATGACAGCGAAGCTGTATATTCTGTGATATCGGTTGCCATGAGACTGATTGGGGACGGCGTGTCGCAAGCCGTGAAGGTGAAGTCATCTACAGACAAACATAAATTGTTAAAACCGCCGTAATGATCAAATAGATAGGAAATGTCATCGGGAAAACATCTGATAGCGATGTATTTCGTTCCCTTGGTGAAGGTTTCTTCATACAAATTCCAAACCCATCCTGAGCTGGCGTATTGCATTTCACCCCATGTGAAAGCCTCAATGTCAGGTGTCGATGTGGAGTAGCCGACTTGGAATTTAGCGGGTTCACCGGTATTTCCTGACTTCGCATAATAGAATTGTACCAAGATGGGATCGTGGCCGTTGAATTCCGGTGATATCAGATATTGGGGGTTGGCGTTACTGCTAAACGGCCTGCTGAAATCAAAAACCAATCCGCCAGAGTGTATGGGACGACTGGGCGCCCCCCAAATATGCGTATTGCCATCGCATCCCACCATCGTCCAGCCTTCACTACTGAGGTCATTATTCTCGAAACCGTACTCGTAAGCAAGTGTCTTCCCTGTGAAATGGGCTGTATAATAGGTCTGTCCGTCAATAAAAGTTATAGGGTCGTCCCACACGCCATCGACGAAGGTGGTGCTCAGTGGGAAGCCCCCTGCTCCGATAATGGCGTTGTTGTCCAACCCTTCCGACGGGGTAGTAGTGTTCAGGTAGTAAATGCAAACGGCGGCATGCGCCGTGACGGTTTTGGGGGCATACTTGAGGGCAATAGGGTGGTACTTGCCACCGCTGCCGGGCGAGAATGAGCCTTTAAACAGGCAGTTCTTGATGTTCAGCGTCAGATCATCACACCAGCCTAAGATTCCAGCGGCATATTTGGTGAAGCCGCTGATGGTGGCCGCGCAGATGCAGTTCTGCAGGGTGAGCGTGCTGGAGCCACCGTGCCCCACGATGCCGCCGGCATACTGCGAGGAATTGACGGTGCCGCCGACCGTGAGATTCTTGATGGTGGCACCATTGGTGAAGGCGAAGGGTGCAACATGCGTTGAGCCGCTCAGATTGACGTTGAGCGTCTGTCCCCTGCCGTCGAAGTGGCCGGCGAAGGGAGTGGTGCTCGTGCCGAACGGCTTGGTGGCAGCGGTCGAGTTGTCGTAGTTGTAATAGTCATCCGTCATGTTGGCCATTCGGATGTAACTGTCTGCATAGAAGGGAGCCAAATCCGGGTCAGCCATCAAATCCCAGTCGGCGGCACTGCTGATGATGTAGGGAAACTCTTCCGTGCCGTAGCCATAGTTTATTCTCACGGGGATATCAACGTTCTTCAGGCAGACGACATTAGGATTAGCGTAATACCCCTTACCGATAGTCGCATAAATCTTCACATTGACGGTCATCTCGCTGTTCAACCCGAACCAATGAGGATAGGCAAACACCTTGGTCTTGAACCCGTGTTTGCCAGTGAGGCCGTACGTGCTATTCACATCCGACCGCTCCAAGTATTCCATCTTATTGCTTTCTGACAGGTCGTCATTGCTGGACGAGGTAGAAACGACGGCTCTCACGGAAATCCCGTAGGAGTCGGACGTCTCGTAGGACTTTCTATCCGTATCATAGACCCAGCCACTGATACATACTTCGCCCAGGCCGCCTTTACAGACATCGATGTAAGACTTGACCTCTGCCCATATAGGCATGGTGGTCGCAGAAAATACTGCGAGTAACAGCGCCGTGGCTGTTCGTATCATAGAATTCTTCATCCTTATAGTAGTTTTTATTGTTGTGTTACTTGATCATCACCCTGCGCCCGTTGTTGATGTAGATGCCATGGGGGAGCCCAGAGCACACAGAGGAGGCAGAGGGCACAGAGAGGCGGCGACCTGAGAGGTCAAGCCACGAAGCCCCCTCCGTCTCCCCCAAGGGGGAGTGAATCGTCCCCCCCTGGGGGGATAAGAGGGGGGCTATCCCGGTCGTCTCATCTTCTCCGAAGCTGAGGTTGAAGGCTTTGACGGCAACGGGGCTGTTGAGATGGAAGTAGCAGCGGAAGGAGTTGATGCTGGCATGGGTCTCCGGATAGTAGAGTATGCTACCAGAATAGTCGTAGCCCAGAAGTAAGATGCTCTTGTCCTCTTCCGTGTACTGAATCTTCTTGAAAGTGCCCTTGAACTTGCCGCCCGTGAAGCTGACCTCCGTAGAGGCGTTGTTATCGATGGTCACGCCACTGAAGACGGGGCTGAAGATATTGTGCGCATTGTCGTTCACATAGTCGTTGGCCTTGGCCCACTTAATAATATAAGGTCTGCCGGCGGTGATGCTCGTGGCATTCTTGAAGAAGAGATACAATGTGCCTGTCGTAGCATCGAAGCCCGTCTGATATCCACCGTTCTCGTTAATTATGAATTCTGCATTTTGAATTATGAATTTATGATCCGTGTCCAGTTCCATCAGCGTCGCACCAGCGAGGGGTGAGGCGGCTAAGGCCTCTGCATCTAAGCTGAAGGGCAGGCACAGCGTGTTCCAGTCGCCGTCCTTCCACAGGGTACGCCCCTTGAGGGTGACGGTGAGGTTGCTGACGCTGGGTGCGCTGCCGCTAAAGGCGGTATGGCTTTGGGGGGTGCTATAGGCGGCGATGATGTTGGTGTTATTGCGGTCGTCGTAGAGAAAGAGTTTTGTGCGGTCAATCGCGGCCCCTGCCCTGTCGCCGTACTCGCCTGACGCCATACCGCCAGTGCCGTGGAAGCCCACGCCGATGTTGAAGGCATTGGTGCCTACCAGGCAGCTGTGGTAGGTGTTGCCGGTCAGGATGCCGCTGGTGTTGTCTCCGCTAATGATATTGTTATGCCCCACGATGGCACCTGCGTCATCGACGTCGGCGATGATGGCTCCTGCGGCGGTGCAGTCCGATACGGTGCCGACGGTGCTGTTAGATCCCACGATGCCGCCGAAAGATGTGATGCCGGTGCCCCCGTCGATAGCCATGATGCGGGCGGCACTGGTGCAGCGGCTGACGGTACTGCCCGCGCTGTTATCGCCCACGATGCCGCCAAGGGAGAAGGCATACGATTGTATAGCACGGATGGTGACAGTCTCTGTGGCGTGGCAGTTTTCGACAGTGCCGCCGTCGCTGCAGCCTACGATGCCACCTACAGCGTGATAACTGGCAATGCGGGCATCGGCAAGGGTGACGTTCTTGACGGTACCGTTCTTGAGCCAGCCGAAGAGACCTGTATTATATGTGTCGTCGTAGTAGCGGATGCCACTGACGGTATGGCTCTGGCCATCGAAGGTTCCTTTGAAATAAAGTAAATCATTATTATAACCGATGGGCGTGTAGTTGTTCTCGGTACTGCTGTCATCGTTCCATGCAGTGGTGTGGCTGTAGTTGATATCGGCATCGAGCTTAAAGAACATGTTCGCGAAGTGTTTGCCGCCGTTCACCTCGCTGGCCAGCAGGTCCAGCCCCTCGGGGGTGGTGATGAGGAAGGCCTTCTGCTCGCTGCTACCGTCGCGGGTGAGGCTGGCCTGCCAGTGGTTGACGTAGTCGGTGCGCTGGTATTGTGCGCCGACGGTGACAACCTGGGCGGGCATGGTGAAGGTGCCGGTGTCGCTGAGAGTCGCGTCGCTGCTGGTGTAGCCCAGGAAGGACATGCCGTCGGCAGGCGTGTTGCCCAGGGTGACGGTGGTGCCCTGCGGATAGTATTCATTGCCGCCGTAGCTGAAGCCGTCGGCATAGACCGTGGCGGCCCCGTTGCCGATGGTGGTGCCCGTGCCGCTGTGGGCAGCGGTGGCACCGTCGTTGAGTGTCAGTTGCCAAGTCAGCGACTGGCCGTTGCCCTGATAGCGGTTGACGATGCCGTTCAGGTGGTTCTGGCTGTTGTCATACACATAGTAGTTGTTGCTCCAGTTGGTAGTATTGGGCAATAAGGCGAAGGCATTGTTGTCGTTGTTTACCGTAGCTGTGAGACTGGTGGTGGCGGCAGTTGCCACCACGCTGTTCTGGATGGTGACGTTTCCGCCGCTTCCCACCGTTCCGCAGAAGGTTTGAGCGGTGCTGCTGATGAAGGCCCCGTCGAAGAGGCAGCGCGACAGGGTGGCAGAAGCCCCGCTTGCCAAGTTGCCGATGAAGCCGCCGTTATGGGGCGTGCCATAGTCGGCGGTGTAGGTGAGGGTGATGCTGCTGCGGCAGTTGGTCAGGGCAATGGCACCTTTTGCTTGGGAAATGAATCCGGCTCCATACATGCCGTCGGTCATCGTGATGGTGCCATCGACAGTGAGGTCCTCTACCGTGCAGCCCTCGCCCGCCCACACAATCATAGCCGGGGTCTTGAGGGTGCTGGAAGTTTCCAGTGCCAGCGTCACCTTGTGGCCCTTGCCGTCGATGATTCCGCGGAAGGGATAATTGGCATCGCTGCCGATGGCGCTGGCGACGCCGCTGATGTCGGCGGTCAGTTTGAAGTGCTTATCGGCATAGCTGTTGGTCTTGGAATGTTCCACCAACAGGTCGTAGCCCTTCTTGTTGCGGATGACGTAGGGATGCTCTGTCGAGCCGTCACCGTTCCAGACAAGGCCCTCCTCATCGAGGAAGATGGCGCTGACGGTGACGTCGTGCGGGGGCATGATGAACTTGTATTTCTTGTCATAGTCAGCCTTAATGGTGTGTTCGCTCCCGTCGTTATAGCTTACGGTGCTGGTGCTGTAGTTCGTATCTGGTGTCGGGGTTACCGTTATCTCCGTGCCTGCCAACGCTGATGTGGACGATACCGTCACGCTGCCGTGTACAATGTTGCTGGCGATGGTGATGTCGTGCGGCGTATTCTCAATCACATTCACGGTCAGCTCGAAGCCTGCATATTCTGTCCCATTGTCAGAATTGAATATTAGGAAAATGCTTGTAGTCGATGAGGTGTGGGAGCTGATTTGGGTCTCCTGTCCGTCGATATCACTACAGACATAGACAAGCTGGTCTTCTGGATTAATCATTTTGCCATCATATACAGCCAAGTAGTCTGTTTCAATCAAGTAGTCTGTTTCAATAACATTCTTGCGTGCCTGCGTCCACGCCCTTCCCGAGAATTCGAGGATGTAGCCGTCGGGAGCAGTGATTAAGATATATGTCCGTTTGGATCTCAAGTAATTACCGTTTTTGCCGCCATTGTCATACACTTTGAACGTGCCCTTGCCGGCAGCCAGATCGGTGGCGGAAAGGGTTAGATTGTATGTTTGGTACTGTACTGAGGGCATGTTCACATACCAGTGCCCGACGGTGCCTTCGGCGATGTCGGGGTCTTCTGAGAGGGAAACCTCGACATCATCGGCTAGTGCCGTGGTGTGTCCCACCATCAGTGCCACGAAGGTCAGCACCAGGCCAACCACTTTCTGCATCATGTTGTTCTTTCTCATATCGTTGTTGTGTTACTTGATCACAACTTTGCGTCCGTTGTTGATGTAGATGCCATGGGGGAGCCCAGAGCGCACAGAGGAGGCAGAGGGCACAGAGAGGCGGCGACCGGAGAGGTCATACCAGCTGTCTTCTCCTTGAACCTTGAACCCAGAACCTTGAACCTCGCCGACTCCGTCGGTATTGTCGTCCAGGTTCATGCGGTAGGCCTTGACATCATAATTGCCACCGCCGACGGCGAGGCCATGGTTGAGCTTGAAGTAGGCGCGGCAGGCACCGATGAGGCCGGGGTTGGCTCCATCTGTTAGGACTTCCGGGTAGTAGAGATAGGTATAGTACTCACCATTTTTCGGATTATCAGGGCTTGAACCGATGAAGAGCACGCTCTTGTCCGTCTGATAGTACGGGATGTAGGAGTAGGTACTCTTGAAACTTACCCAGCCGTCGGCGCTGGTGATGGTCATTCGGTTTTGTGCTGTCTCGCTGTTATCAATCGTTACACCACGGAACTCGGGACTGTGGACATCGTGCAAGATACGCGTTTTATAATCATAAGGTCCATAGTTATCTGCCCTATTATACTTGAAAATATAGGGTTTGCCAGCCTCAATGCTGGTGACATCCTTGAAGAAGAGGTAGAGGGTGCCTGTCGTGGCGTCGAAGCCAGTCTTGTGGCCATCGTAGGTGCCCTGGGTGTCCAGTTCCATGAGAGAAGAGATGCCCTTCAGCGGCGAATTGTCAGCGGCAATCTGCTCGGCACTCAGCGAGAAGGGCAGACAGATGGTGTTCCATGCGCCGTCCTTGTAGAGGATTCGGCCTGGAAGGGTGACTATAGAAGTCTCGTCGCCAGTGTTGGAGTGTGTCTTGGCGTAGAGGGCGCTGATGCGGTCAGGATTCTTGTCGCCATCGGGCTTCTCCAGGTCCTTGTCACAGAGGGCTACCTGGTAGTGAGGAGTACTAGTAACGGTTGATGTCGTATCTGAAATAATGGTGTTGTCATCGTGGCTGCCAACAACATAGCCCACGTTTGCTGTTTTTCCGGAGACATAACAGTAGGCGTTGTCGCAACCCGTAATCCTCGAGAACTCGGCTCTGCCGATGAGAGCTCCCACATAGTCGTTGCCCGTCACGGTGGGTACGAAAGCCGACGAGTCGGATGCTACTGTGGAGCAATTCTCGATGGTGCCATTACAGAAGCCTGCGATGGCGCCCACATAGCGTTTTCCGTTGACGAAGGCATCGTCGCGTTGGACGGAGACCCCCACCTTGAGGTTCTTGATGTGTCCCTCCATGCGACCGAATAGTCCTACATAGTCTTGGTCAGGACGATTACACTTGAAAATAATCTTGTGGCCGTTGCCGTCGAGTTTGCCTTTGAAGCTGGTTGGGATATGATTATTCACAAAGGCTCCTATAGGATCCCATCGGATCTCATGAGGCTCTTCCTGAACCATCCAGAAATAGTTTTTTGTGTCCCCTTCTTTCGGTGTATAGTTCAGCTTGAAGTAGCAGCCTTCGGCAGACTGTGGAATGACAACGCCTCCGTTTCCGGATGGTTTAAAAGCTTTTTCACTCTCGTCATACACGAACTTTTGATCAGCGTTGATGTGATAGCGGAATTGTCTGAAGCTTGCGGTGTCACAAATTTCGATGGGCTGCTGCGCCGAGATTCCGAAGTTTGCTTCGAAGGTGCGCAGTGGACGATTGTCTGAGTTCAAGATGTTGAAATCGCATATACCTCTCATAGAGGCATACAACAACTTATTATTATCTATAGTTAAGTGCTCTGTGTCATGATCAACTATCCATGTCAACCCGTTCTCTGTGGGCAGAGTAATCTGGTCGCCACCTTTTACAGTATCATATACATCAAGGTTGGTGGTGTTCTGAGAGTCTGTGAGCGGGAAGACGAGGGTGGCTGCCTTATCGGCTCCTGACACAGGGCAAATCGTCAGCCGCGGATAGTGGCCTGATTCGAAGGACCATTTTTGCGAATCCAGTCCGGAGACATACATATTAGTATAATCTAACATATTTGCATGGGTCAACGACGTGATGTTCGCTACGTCCTGATCATCCACGCCTTTGTACGCCACCATCTGGTTGTCGTAGTAGCAGTTGCTAAAGTTGGCAGACGTGGTGGCGTATCCGCAGACAGCGCCGACCATGCTGGAGCCCTCCACCTTTCCGGCGGAGTAGCAGCATGAGGTCTGGGAGGCATTCTTTTGCAGACCTATCAGACCGCCCACCTGCGCGATGCCCTTCACCACGCCGGTGTTATAGCAGAATGTGAGATAGGCACTGCCTTCCACCGTTCCTGCTATGCCGCCTACGCGGTTGTAGCCGTGGACCTTATAGCTGTTGAAGGATTCCGCCACGAAGCATGTGCTGTTCGTGTTGGAGCCATTCAAATAGCCCACGATGCCACCGGTGTTAAGGGGGGTGTTATAACTTTTGTTCTGATTGATATCTCCCGCATTGAAGCAATTCACAATGCTGGTTTCGTGGCCCGTCAGCTCACCTGCGATGCCGCCCATGTAACCATCGGTACTACGAATGTCGCTGTAGTTGTAGCATCCATAAACATAACAGTTGCTGGCATAGCCTGCGATGCCGCCTACGTGATCGGCACCAAATACTTTCCTGTCGTTGTAGCAAACATTGATTTCGCACTTCAAATTAATGTCATCTCCGTTGAACCAGCCCACGATGCCGCCAGCGTAGCTGCCATAGGAAGTGATGCTGCCATCATTCTTAACGGTGTTGGATGTGTGACAGCCAGAGATCTGACAGTTGTAATGATCCACCTTGCCCACGATGCCGCCAGCGCATTGGTAATTGGAAATGTTGCTGTTTTTGAAGGTGCAGTTCGTGATAGTGACTAAGGGCAGACCGTGGTTGTCGCGTGAGTTCATGGCCACTTCTCCCACGATGCCGCCGGTATAATGACTAAACACGTCTTCCAATGAGATAGTGCTATTGGTACATGCACAGTAGCTCACCGTTCCGTTTGTGACCTTACCACAAATGCCGCCAAAGGTGTTGATAATCGGATGCTTGGAAAAAAAACCATCAGCGGAAAACTGCAGCATGTCCACCGTGCAGCCCTTAGCATTTTGTTCGCCTCCAATGGTGCCTGATTCGAGGGTCGCACAGACGGCGCCCATCGTGTTCACCGTCAGGCCTTCCTGCACGTCGATGGTGCAATTCTTCACCGTGACGCTATCGATGGCGCCTGCTTTCAGGTTGCGGCACACGAAGGCGTAGTCACTGGCTTCATTGCCCGATGCGGTGACCCTGATGGCGGAATTCTTAATGGTCAGGTTCTTCACAGTGCCGCCGTTGAGGTCGCCAAAGATGCTGTGGTCCGTATCGCCCGTGGGGCTGACGGTGATACCGCTTATGTACCAGCCGTTGCCGTCGTAGATGCCCTTGAAGTCTCGGCTCGTGGTGCCATTGTCGTTGAGGTTGCTCTGATTGGAGCCGCCCTTGAAGATGAGGTTGACATTCTGTCGGAAGTACTTGCCCTCATAGCTGTTTTGCTTGGCACCTTTGTAGCCGTGTATCTTATAGATCAGCTGGGCGAACTCGTTCTCGTCCTTGATGAGGTAAGGACTCTGCTCCGTACCAGCGCCTTCCCAGAGCGAATTGGCGGTACTGACCGTGATATCATAGCCTGGCATCACAAAGATGGAGCTGGTCTTGAGGAGGGTGCTCCCATCACTGGCCTTCTTGACTTCGTACGCGATGTCATCTTCCGTGCCGCTGTAGCTCAGGGTAATCAGGTCTTCGGAATAGTAGTAGGACTTATTCCTGAAAGTCACGGGCGCGCTCGGGTCGATGCCGATGCCTGCTTCGGCCAGCGTGATTTGTGCTATGCCCCTGGCGCCATCCTTATCTGCGCTTGTTGCATCACTGGTGCCCACGCCAACATTTGTCATCATATCTGTCGTGGCGCTGTTGTTCACGCTGCAGTTATGATAGTAGTTGCCGATTAATTGGGCATTATCTTTGTCTGAGAAACCAGTGATGGCACCTACCTCATACGGCCTTTCAAGAATTTGGACGCCATCGGAGAAGCAATCCACGACTTTTCCATAATTTTGACCCACAATACCACCTTTGGTTTTACCACCCCATCTAATGGTAACGGAACTGGTGCAGTCCTTGATCGTGGCACTAAAATCACTAGCATAACTGTTTTTTCCGGCAATACCGCCTACATTTGTGCCGTTGGAAACTATACACACGTGGTCAGTCAGGCAGCAATTCTCTATGGTGCCCAGATTGTAACCTGCAATAGCACCGATATTGTTGTGTAGAGAAACATAGATGCGGGAATCGCTGAGGGTCAAGTTCTTCACCTTCCCACTTGTTCCGATGTAGGCGAACAGCCCCACACTATTTAAGGCTTGATATACTCGGATGCCGCTGAGGGTCTTGCCGTTGCCGTCAAAGGTTCCATTGAAAGGATTAGTCTCGTTGCCTATGATGATGTAGTTGTTCTCTTTCACGGAGCTGTTATCATTGTTCCAAGTGCAAGTATATTTATAGGTGATATCGTTGCCTAACTTGAAGAAGTAGCCTTCGGGATGAGTGTCATCTGGGCCAAAGGTGTTTCCTTTCTTCACCAAATCGGCCAACAGGTTGAGGCCGTCTTTGGTGGTGATGATGTAGGCGCGGTCCGCAGAGGTGCCGTCGTGGTCGTTGTCAGCACCCCAGAGTGCGTAATCAGGCGTCCATTGGGCGTAGAGGGTCACCGTCTCACCAGAAGCGGCGAGGTTCGAGACGCTTTGACCATTGGTGTAAGAGGTTCCCGAGCCATCAGCCTCGGTGTTCCAACCGGTAAAGATGTAGTAGTTGCGGGTGAAGGTGTTGGCTGTGAGCGCCTTGGTCTCGCCGATGTTGAAATCCTGCTGGCTCATCGTGCCTGTGCCGCCGTTGGAATTGAAGAAGACAGAATAACCCAGTGTCCAGTGGGCGGTGTAGCTGAGGGCACCGTGGGAGAATTGATTGATGCTGACCGTCTTCTGCGGCACATCGCCGTTGCTGCCTGTCCAGCCTGCGAAGTAGTAGTTGCCTTCCTTGGTGGGATTGTTCAGTGTGAAGGTGGCTGTCTCGTAGGTATAGCTGTCGGGGTTAGTCGCCGTGCCTTCGTTGAGGTCGTAGCTGATGGGATAGGAAAAGCTTTCAGTAAGGTTGAAGCCATCATTCGTATGGCTGATGGATGAGTTTGAGTAAGTGTTGCCAGCCAGGTCCTTGACAGTACCAGTGAGGCTGTTAATAGCCAACGGGTTAGTGGCGTTGTTGCTAATGGTGCCTCTGAAGGTGAGCACGTTGGTGCCGTCGCCATCAATGTATGTAAGGTCGCCCCAGCTGGTAGAGAGCTTCTTGGTGGTACCTGTGATTTTCACAATCTCCTTGAAAACCAGGGTAATGTAGAAGGTGTTGCCTTTGGAGCGAGGAGCATCTGAGACGATTGCATTAAGGTGGGTCGGCGCCTGAGTATCAACCGCCGTAATCTTGGCATTGAGGTTCTTAACATACCAGTCGTCTTCCTTTTCGCCGGAGGCATCGAAACGGACAGCGAGGGTCTGGAAGTCTATAGGCAACAGGAGCGTGCCGTCGGAGGCGCGGCAGCCGGTTTTGAACTTCTGCTTAGAGAGGGGGAACTTCTCTTTGTCCGTGTCATGACCCCAAGGGTTTGTCGCACCTTTGTCGTGGCCTACACTGGTGACGGGGAAAGAGTATGTTTTGTATGTATCGTACATGCTACCGGAACAGATTTCGAAGCCTGCCATATAGCGTGAGACGCTTGGCGTGCCAGGATCACCTTTATCGGCACTTTTTTCGCTGTCGCAGTCCGTAATGTTATCGGTAATTATTTGCAAGTACTGATAGCCGTCGTTCACCTCCTTGGCTTGAAACTCTAACGTCATGTGGAGCTCGCAAGCGGTACCTATATAACCCTGTTGGGCTGCGTCGTAGAAAGCGGTGCTGGCGATCGTTTTGGGAAGGCCCGTCTGCTTATAACCATCTTCTGTCACTATAAAAGGTCCGGATGCAATGGAAGCACTCTTGGTCTTGTTTAAAAACTCTTCATATTTAGTGACCATTCTGCCCGTGGTGATGGTGCGGTCACAGTCTGCCAGAAGAAAGCCGCCCTGATCCGTCACTTCGAAACGGTACTTGCGCGTGGAGCTGGTCTGGTACTTGTAGTATTCTTTACTGGGAGTACCCTCGCGAACGGTAATCTCCTTGCTATCTTCGTTGGCAGCAAACGTCAACGAACCACTCTCATTATTGAAATGTTCTCCCGCAACGGCGGTGAGACTCACGGTACGGTAACGGACCGTCTCGGATTTTGATAAGTCACCGCTACGGGTGATAGTAAACGTGCTGCCGGACAGGTTCTCCACCGTCCAGGTGTTTTCGGCCCATGCCGTCTGTCCCGCCATCAGTGCCACAATGGTCAGTACCAGGGCGAGGATTTTCTGATTGAAGATGTTGTGTTTCATATCTTTGTTGTGTTATTTGATGACAATCTTTTTTCCATTATTGATGTAGATTCCGCGGTGGAGCCCAGAGCGCACAGAGGAGGCAGAGGGCACAGAGAGGCGGCGACCTGAGAGGTCAAACCAGCTGTCTTCACCTTGAACCTTGCGCTCGGCTCTGCCGCTTGGCTTGTCCAAGAACCCTGAACCTTCAACCTCATGGGCTATCCCGGTCGTCTCATCTTCGTCTCCGAAGTTGAGTACGAAGGCCTTGACGGTGTTGCCATCGTCAATGTGGAAGAAGGCGCGGCAGGCGTTGAGGTGGTAGTTGCCGTCGGTGTTGTTGGCGGCATTGGGCCAGTAGAGCGTGTTGCCGGCACCGAGGAAGAGGTTGCTCTTGTCATTCGGGGTGAGGGAGACAGGGTCGTAGGACCCTCGGAAGCTGCCGCCGGTGAAGCTGACCGTCTGCCGAGCCTGCGCGGCAGTGCTGTTGTCAAAGGTCACGCCTGTGAACACGGGATCATTGATTGCTGTGTAGTCAAACTCGGCGGAGGGCTTCAGAACCAGCTCTCCGTTGTTGTCCGTTGTCCACTGACTGCCAAGGAAAAAGGCTTTTTGGCTATCGTACCACGCACCACTGGTACTGCCCTGCGAGATATCATTTCTGTTCTTGATGCAGTTGGTAACGCTCGTGGTGCCGCCCTCTGAGTAGAGCAGGTAAACATCTACTTGGTTATCGTAAGAGCCTTCGGTCCAACAGTTCTCGATGGCGTGGACGCCGCCGTCGTAGCCCCCGCCGTAGAATACTCCGATGCTGTTGCCTTTCAGGCTTCCCGTGAGGAAGCAGTTGGAGATGGTGGTGGCCGATGTGGTGCCGTGGCCCAGGACGCCGCCCATATTTCCCCCACTCGTCACCGATGCCGCCATCCAGCAGTCGCGGATGTTGTTGGTGCCGCCCAAGGCTGCACCCACGATTCCCGCACAATGGCTGCCGCCGTTCACGGAGCCAGTGACCTTCAGGTTGCGGATGGTGGCTCCATCAATATAGCGGAACGGTGCGGCATACTCGGCATCGTTGATGCTGAGGTTGAGCGTGTGGCCGTTGCCGTCAAAGGTGCCGCGGAAGGGGTGTTCCGCCGTGCCCACCATGGGCCCCCCTTGCTCCCCTGAGGGGGAAATGTCGGCGCCCAGCTGCACCAGCTTGCCGACATACGACGTGCCGTTGTTCACGGCTGCAGCAAAGCTTTCCCAGTCTGCAGCGCTATTGATGACCACCGTGGGATGCTGCCACTTGACAATGTAGGGCCGTCCGGCTTCGATACGGAAGGTTTCCTTGAAGTTCAGTGTCAGCGTGCCGTTCGTCAGGTTCGACGTCGTACCGTCCAGCTCCATGATGGTGACACCGGCAATGGATGAAGCGGCTATCTGCGCTTCGTTCAGGCTGAAGGGCAGACACAGGGTGTTCCAGTCGCCGTCGCGGTACAGCTTTCGGTCTTTAAGGACTGCGACCCTGTTGTTTTGTGAGCCGCTGCTGACAATCGTCTCGATGGTCCCGCTGTTGTCCGTTGCGTCGGCCAGTTCCACCCACAATCCTGTGTAGAGTGTCACGTGGCCGTCGGCATCGAAGGGGATGGCGGTGGCAGGCGAGGTCAGTGCCGCATCGTTGTACCAGTTTATGGAACCTTGGCCGAGGGCGGACGGGTCTGAACAGATGGCTGCATGGAAGGCTCCGTTGGCAGGGTTGTTGGCATCCATCAGCGTATGGCTGGTATCTGCCAGGGGGCAGTAGGTGCCCACGAACTGCCCACCGGAGAAGTCAATAGATGTCGGGGCGTCGCTGCTGACGGTCACGCCCAAGAACAGGGGATTCTCGATGTTGTTCACCTCCACGTCGGTGGTGGGCTTCAACACCATGTTTCCGCTTTCATCTTCCGCCCACTGATTGCCGAGGAAAGTGACGAATTGATAGGTATGCGCCGCCGCATTAGGAGTGCCCTGCGTGATATAATCTCTGTTCTTGAGGCAGTTGGTGACACTCGTGGTGCCGCCCTCTGACATGAGCAGGTCAACATCTACTTGGTAATCGTAGGAGCCATCGGTCAAACAATTCTCGATGGCGTGGACGCCGTTGGCGGAGCCCCAGCCGTAGAATACGCCGATGCTGTTACCTTTAAGGCTGCCTGTGAGAAAGCAGTTCGAGATGGTGGTGAAGGAGTTGGTGCCGTGGCCCAGGACGCCGCCAATATTTGCCGAACTTGTCACGGATGCCGCCATCCAGCAGTTGCGGATGCTGTTTGTGCCGCCCAGGGCTGCCCCCACGATGCCCGCGCAACGGCTGCCGCCATTCACGGAGCCTGTGACCTTCAGGTTGCGAATGGTGGCACCGTCGATATAGCGGAACGGTGCGGCATACTCGGCATCGTTGATGCTGAGGTTGATGGTGTGGCCGTTGCCGTCAAAGGTGCCGCGGAAGGGGTGTTCTGCCGTGCCCAACATGGGCCACCCATATTCCCCCGAGGGAGCAATGTCGGCCATCAGCACCACATTCTGCCCGGCGAAGTCCTCTCCTCCAGCCACGCGCTCGGCCAATCGTCTCCACTCGGATTCGTTCGTGATGAAAAGGTCAACGCCGTTAGGCCACGTGACGATATACGGTCGTCCGGCCTCGATACTCGTGGCCTCCGTGAAGTTCATCGTCAGTGTGCCGTCGTTGAAGTCCAGGTCGCTGACTGCTTTCACCGTGGCCCCTTCGAGAGGCGTGCCGCTGAAGTCACTCACGCTGAAGGGCACACACAGCGTGTTCCACTCATGGCAATGGCGGTAGAATGTGTGGCCCTGCAGTATCACATCGTGCTTCTGCCCGTTGGCCAGGGCGGTGATGGTCTGTGTGTTGTCGTCGTTTTCGGCCAGGGACTTGTAGTCCTCGGTGGTGAAGGTGGTTAACTCCGACCAGGGTGAGACCGTGCTGTATAATATTGACCTCACCTGGAACTCATAGTCGGTTTGCGGTTCCAGCCCTGTCACGCTCACGTTGTTTCCCGTTGTTGTCAGGGTCGTAAAGGCATCTGTCGTCCGATAGACGCAGACGTCGTCAATGTAAACCATGGATTTGTGTGCGCTCTTGTGGCGGAAGGCGATGTAGCCTTCCTGACCGTTGTAGCTGTCCAGGGAATACCTGTGGAAACTTGTTAAGCTATTAAATGTATTGTCGTTTTGGGGATATATACGACCAATAGCAGTAAAAATGCTGGGGTCAATATAGAGCATCTGAAGGTTGTCGGCGGTGGTGGAGACGAGCACTTCAAGCATGTCATTCTCCTCGTCATAATCATCGCTGAGGGAATCGAACCTTGCCAGGAAGGTCAGCGTACCGGTCAAAGGCATCTTTGGCGAAATCATCCAGTCGTCCAAATCATAGACTCCTACATTCCCGGTCGGATTGTTTTCATCGTCAACTTCTGTATAATAATTGATTGAAGCAGCTATTCCGTTCTTATTGTCTGGGTTCGCCCATTGCCAGCTGGTTTTTGCACCTGACCCGAACATGACATTCGTGCGCTCAAAAGCGGTCCACGTCCCGATGTTTGCCTCAAAATCATCTTGGAACCGCGCTTTCTCCCTGAAGTTCACTTCGAACTTCTCGGCCTGGCCTGTCCAGATGATGTTCGCGCTCGTGGCAGCGACGTCGGTAGCCTCAATGTCTTGCAGTTCTACCGGAGTGATCGAAGAGGGCTCAAAGGTGAAATCGTCTAAATAAAAATTATCTATAATCACACTCCCCCATTTGATAGCCACATACTTTGTTCCTTCGGGGAAGATCGTAGTGTACGCTTGCCACTCACTTCCGGCAAACACTCTGCTCCAAGTGAAGTCATCGGGGTCTTTGCCCGTGGTGGAGTAACCCACAAAGAAGGAATAGAAGGTACCCGATTGAGTATCTATTTTATGATAGAATGAGACTTTGATGGAACCTATGACATCAAACTGAGGGGAAATCAAGTATTGCTCACGGGGGGTACCCCTATCATAAAAGCGAAAACTGTATTTACCCCTATGTATGTTGTTGGTGGACAGCGAGTAAATTCCGGTATCAAAATAGCCATTCCCGATGCGCCATCCGCCCATGCCGTTTTCGAAGCCTTCCGTGAAAGGCAGGGAGGTCACAGCAGGCGCCTCGGTGAGGAAACTGACTGCCACATAATTGCTGGCGCTGCCACCTGCGTACAGGGCTTTCACACGGAATTGGTAGCTCGTGTTGGCGTCTAAGCCGCCGAGGGTGACGGACGTGGTGTTCACGGTTGCTTGGGTTGACCATTCCGTATCACTGGCTTTCTTGTATTGATAGGCATAGCCCGTGGCGGACGCATCGGGAGCCGACCACGCGAACTTGGCGCCCTGGTCTGTCAGGTCGCTGACAGCAAGGTCGGATGGCTTTGCGTAAGGAGCATACTCTGCGAAGCTGAAATCATCTATGTATAAGCCACTTGAGTTAATCTGTATGAATGCCACAGCAATATACCGGGTTCCCATAGGGAAGGTGTGTTCATACTTTGTCCATGGGATATCGTTAGCGACAAAGTCATCACTCCAAGTGAAGGCATCGAGGTCATTGGTCGTGGTGGAATACCCCACTTTGAAGGTCTCCCAAAAATTTGAACCCGGGTTACAATCCCTATAGTAGAACGATACCGTCATTTCTGACGTGCCGGCAAATCGAGGGGAGATAAGATATTGAGCATGTTTCGAGCCATCGAACATGAATCCATTCTCGCCGTCATGTGCGGCGTCTGGACTGATTTCCGTAAATCCCCAATCGATATCTACCAACCCCCATCGATTCATACCGTTCTCGAAGCCACACTCGTAAGGCAACTCCATATCGGTGGTGAATCGGATTGGTAGCCAGAAGCTTTCACCGTGTGTGCCATATAGTGCTTTCACGCGGAACTGGTAGTCCGTGTCGGCTGAGAGCCCGTCAAGGGTGGCGGAAGTGCCGGTCACCATGGCTTCGGCTGACCATTCCTCGTCACTGGCTTTCTTGTATTGATAGGCGTAGCCTGTGAGGGTCTGGGACGTCTCCGGCACCGTCCACGTCAGCGTGGCCGCCACGCAGGAGACATCATCCAGCGTAATCGTCTTAGGACGCCTGCAACCGTCATCGACCTTGAAGGTGAAATCGTCCAGGAACAGCTGGGACTGGTCCTGAGAGAGGTATTTCACGGCGACATATTTCGTTCCTTGCGGCATCACTTCGTCATACAGAATCCATTCAGTCCCCGTGGCCGTGATAGTTTCGCCCCAGGTGAAGGCCGATGCCTCATTGGTAGTGGAATAGCCCACCTGGAAGGTCTCGACCTTCCTGCCATCGGTCGTATAGTAGAAGGACACCGCGATGGGATCGTTCCCCTCGAATGCTGGCGAGATCAGATATTCGGGGTCGTCCGGTCCTTGACCCCTGTAGAAACAGAAGGAATGGTTGCCCGTGTGGGCGGCGGAAGACAGGATACCCTCCAGCTTCGTGTTGTGCACGTACTGGTTCCAGCAACCGATGCCTTTCTCAAAGCTATTGGTATAGGGCAGGCTGTTCACGTCGCAGTCGGTGATAAACGTGTAGTCGCTATACTCGCCTTGCACGTTCTCAAAGAGCGGCTTCACGCGAAATTGGTAGTACGTGCCGGCAGACAGGCCGCTGAGGGTGACCGAAGTGACGGTGGCGCCAACGGTGACTTCCTCTGACCAGTCACCGTCGTAAAGATCCCTGTACTGATAGACATAGTTGGCGACTTCCCCGCTTGGAGGAACGTTCCACGACAAGGTGGCCTCGTGCTGGGTCAGGTTGCTCACCGAGATGTCTGTGACTTTTGCGAAAGAAGAGATGCTGATGTCATCGATATATAGGTGATACGAAAAAAAATCAGTTTCTGTATCATTATATTCTTCACTGTATCTGATGGCCACATATTTGGTTCCGGCAGGGAAGTTCGCCGAATAATCGTACCAATATCCTGATATCTTCAAATAATAAGTAGTCTTTTTACTCCAGTTGAATTCGTTGATGTCGTTGGTGGTGGTGGAATAACCCACCCAAAAGGACGGTGAAAATGCCGATTCACGTTCAAAATAATACCCAAACGACATAGTTACGGGAAATCCCATAAGAAGAGGTGAAATCAGGTATTTATATTGGAGAACAGATTGGGGATCAAAATCGGGATCAAATTGGGGTTCAAAACTAACGGAAAAAGCAAAAGAGTAATCGCCCGATTTGGAGTTATCCATAGAAATGCCAGACCGAGAATCCCATTCTTGATAAAAACTCCATCCCTCGTCGTCCAGGCTGGTCTCGAAGCCGTAGAAGTAGTCAATAGGAATCTGCGTAGTCGCAGCTGCCGTCTGTCCCACGGCCTGTGCCGTGATCGTCAGCAGGGCGGCCACGAGAAACGTCTGCTTAAAGATGTTGTATCTCATATCTCTGTTGTGTTATTTGATGACAATCTTTTTTCCATTATTGATGTAAATACCACGGGAGAGCCCAGAGCGCACAGAGGAGGCAGAGGGCACAGAGAGGCGGCGACCTGAGAGGTCATGCCAGCTGTCTTCACCTTGAACCTTGCGCTCGGCTCTGCCGCTTGGCTTGTCCAAGAACCCTGAACCTTCAACCTCATGGGCTATCCCGGTCGTCTCATCTTCGTCTCCGAAGTTGAGGTTGAAGGACTTGATTCCGTTGGGGGTTCCCACTTCGATACCGTTCAGTTGGAAGTAGGCACGGTGGGGATTGATGACGGCTCCACTTTCTGGGTAGAACAGCCTGTTTTGGGTGCCGATGAAAAGGACGCTCTGGTCGGCAGCGGTGAACGATAGCGGGTTGTAGGTGCCGGTGAAGCTCACCTTGCCGTCCTGGCTGGTGACGACTGCCGGCGTGCTGGCACTGACAACGGCTTCGAACGCGGGGTTGGTGATGTCGGGCTGGGTATTGGCATCGATGGTGCCTTGCAGTGTCAGCTCGGACAACTGCATTATGTCGTCCTCGGTCTCTTGCACGATGAAGTTGAAGTACCGGTAAACGCCCTGCTTGTCGCTGGCAATAGCGAAGCTCTTGGACGTATAGTTCTCGCCGGGCAGCGCGTCGTCGCCGTTGTTATTGACGTTGCGGATGTCGATGGTCGTCCAGCTGTCGTTCTCCGTGGCGCGGGCTTGCAGCTGCCATCGCTTCGGGTTGCGTCCCGGATTGGACTGGGTGTCGTTGCCGGTGGTCAGGGTGTAGCCTGTCACTTTCACGGGATTGGAGGCGGTGAAGTAGGTGTACCACACGCCTTCATACTTGTATTCTTCAGTGGTACACCACTTTGTACCTGCATCTCCGTCAAAGAGCCGACCGCTCTCCTCGCCATCGAAACTCGGCGAACCGTTGCCGGCCTCCAGCTTCAGACATCCGGCATCGGCGCCCTTCACCCTGCCGTAACGGACGATGTAGGACCGTCCGGCCTCGATGGTGGAGGCGTCCTTGAAGTTCAGGTAGAGTGCGCCCTCTTGTACGCCTGTCCGGTGACCGTTGTAGTCGGCCTCCGTGTCCAGTTCCTTGATGATGAATCCGTCAAGTGCCGACTGTCTGAGATGATCCACCTTGAAGGGCAAGCACAGCGTGTTCCAGATGCCGCTGGTATTGAGCGTGCGGTTCTTGAGGGTGATCAGGCCCGGTTTGCCGTTATTGGCACTGATGGCAGCCGTGTTGCCGGCGTTGTCGGCCAAATCCAGATAGGCGAAGTCCTCGAAATGCAGGTCATCCACCATCAGGAATGCTCCTCCTGGCAGCCATTTGATGGCGATATACTTCGTGCCCACCGGGGCGTAACCGACATATTGTTGCCATCCCAGTTCGCTGACATCGATGCGACTACCCCATGTGAAGTCTTCAATATCATTGGTTTGGGTGGAGTAGCCCGCCTGGAAAGCGGTGGAGAAATCGTACCCCACCTGCGAGGTTATCCTGTAGAAGAAGGAGTACTTGATGGCCGATGCGGGGTTGAAGCGTGGGGAGAGCAGGTATTGGGGTTCCGAGGTGTTTCCCTGTTCGGAACCGTGATCTCCCACGGTGGGTGAGAACCGGAAACACCATTTCCCCGTATGTCCGGCACCATCGAAGCCCACGACTTTGGTTTCAAGGACATTGTTCACGGTGCGGAAGCCGCCCAGTTGGCCCTCAAAGCCCCAGTCAAAGGGCAGCTGCTGGATGCCGCCGTCGGAGAGGAAGCTGACCATGGTGTAGTAGCTGGATGAGTTGCCATAGAGCGCCTTCACGCGGAAGAAATAGTCCTTGTTGGTGTCCAGGGAATTCAAGGTGACGCTGGTGGCGGTGGTGTTCGTCGGTGCGGACCAGGCGTTGTCGGTAGCCTTCTTGTACTGGTAGGCATAGCCGGTAACCGATGCGTCGGGCTTCTTCCAGGTCAGCTTCGTGGCCATCTCTTCGGACAGGTCGGTGGCTGTCAGGTCTTCCGGAACGGCTCCGGTGGCATATTCCTCGATGGTGAGGTCGTCAATCAAGACGCCGTAGGTGTCCTCGCTGGTGTACTTGAAGGCCGCACAGACGGCCTCTGCAGGGAGCATGATTTCGTACTTCTTCCAGTTGTTGTAGTTGGTGCAGGTAATCTTTGTTTCCCAGTTGAAATAGCTTGGGTCTGAGCCGACGGTGGAATACCCCACCCAGAAATACTCCTCCCACGACATCCCACCGCATTTGTAGTAGAACGTCAGCCTCTTGGCGTTGCCATCAGGCAGGTACAGCGTCTTGAGGTATTGGGTGCCGTATTTCGATTGAGAGGAGTAGAAGCGGAAGCATCGCTCTCCGGTGCGGTAGAGCAGCTCACGGCCGTTGGTGGGGGTGATGCCTGTGAAATAATAAGGAGATTCTCCGACGGAAGTCACCATCGTCAGGCCGTCCATGCCGTTCTCAAAGCTGCAATCGTATGGCAGTTCCATGAACGTGGGTGTATGGAAGTCCAGCGTGGCGTAGGTACTAGCTGCATCTTGATACCGTGTGCGCACGCGGAACTGGTAGTCCGTGCCAGGTGTGAGGCCGCTGATGCGGACGTTGGGGGTCTGCACCGTCTGCTCCTCGGACCACTCCTCGTCACTGGCTTTCTTGTACTGATAGGCAAAGCCTATGTTGGACACCGATGTTTCGCGAGCTTCCCAGCCGAACGCAAACGACCTGGGACCTGTATCCTTGACGGAGAGCTGAGTGGGCGGGAGGTAAGTATCGGGGGCGAATCGGAAATTCGTGAGATTAAAAATCATGCCACTATCCCTAGAGCAGAAGATTACACGCCGGGTGCCTAAAGGGAGGCTTATTTCAAAGTCAAACCAACAATTTTTAGACGTCAGATTACAAGATGTCCAATGAATTTCAGCATCGTCTTCGATGGAAGTGGTGTATCCAACAAAGATGATTCCAGCATAAACATTAGATATTAAACTCGCAGTAAACGTCAATCTGATGGGAACAGAACCGTCAAAAATAGGCGAAAGCAAGTATTGGTACTGAAAGGCACTTTCGAACCGGAAGACACCCGATTGGAGTCCAGTGCCCCCGGCGCAGTCTTTCATCTCCCAGCCATCCTCTTCCAAGGAGGTGGAGCAGTCGTAGGTGTAGGGTAAGCTTTTTGTGGTGATGAATTGCAGATAATAGGTCTCTCCATCGGCGGCTGTGACGGGCTCGTCCCATACGCCGGCGATGCGAGTCGGGCTAACGGGAACACCCTGAATGTTTTCCAGGGCTTGGACGTAGTAGCAGTTGGTGAAGGAACCAATTTCCTTGCCGTCGCTGATGTGGGCAAAAGTGCTGTTCAAATGGGTATATTCAGAGGATACCTGCACACGCTGCGGCGCAAAGAGGCAGTCGCGGAACGAGAGCGTCGGTACCACATCGGTCACGTAGGCGTATCCCAAGAAGCCGCTGATGCCAAAGCCATCCGGGCAGAGGATGGAACCTTTGAAGGCACAGTTGGAGATGGTGAGGTTGACACTCGCCTCCGTTTCCTCCACCAGGCCGCCCACTTGCATTCCGTTGGCAGCGGTGGAGCTGACGGCCGTGGTCACAATGCAATTCCTGATGGTGGTGGAGCCGCCCACGCGGCCAGCCAGGCCGCCCAAGTAACGGGAAGTGCCACCCTGGACGGTGCCACGCACGTTGAGGTTGCTGAGGGTGGCATCCTGAAGGTAGCGGAACGGAGCACACACGCTCTCCGTGGCCTGGAGGTTGACCGTGAGGGTATGGCCGTCGCCGTTGAGCTGGCCGCTGAAGGGGTGCTCTGCCGTACCCACCATGGTGGTGACATCCATGTCGCCAGCCAGTTGCAGGTACTCCCCGGCGTAGGTCCTGCCGCCGGCCACATTGGCCACAAACGCATCCCAGCTGTCTTGGGTGCGCAGCACGAGGGGACTGTCCTTGGTGCCGGCGCCCCAGGAATCGGGCACCGCCCACGTGGCCATGTGCATATAGATTTCATCGCCACTGGTACCCTGGTTGAGGTTGTAGGCACCACTGACTTTGCCGTTTCGGCCCAAGGCATTCATCATGGCGTCGTTGAACTGAATATCGAAGACGGCGCGGTGGTCGGGGAACGGGTCGGTGGTGTAATACAGGTGAATATCGGCACCACCGGCATGGCTGTTCAGGTCACCTTCAATGGACATGAAATGGTCTCCCCCGTCGCAAGTCACGAGGTAATAGGTGCGGCCATCATGCTCGATGGTGGGGTCAACATCATCGGCGTCGCTGATGTAGAAGTCGGTGATGAAGTTTCCGTCGCCGAGCTCGTCGGTGGGCTGGTACAACAGGTAGATGTAATCCGAGCTGGAGCCGCAGCCCTTATTCAAGTCCATGTCCACCAGCGTCCAACCCTCCTCGGTGAGGGTGCCCTTTAATGTGTTCACCTCACCCTTCGAACCACCGATGAGCCGCACGTCGCCCATCAGCTGCTCGGCTTTCCGCTGGGAGTTGATTTTCATATATATATCATTATTATGTTCATTTCCATTTATAATACCATCATTGAAATCAGCATACGTACCCTCTTTCCCATTTTGTGGCAAAGACCCAGAGCGGTGAAAAACATTGACAAAATAGATTTCGGTGACGGCACGGAGATCGGGAAAATCGTCGGTGGTATAATAGAGATGGATGTAAGCACCACCAGCGTTGCTGTTTAGGTCGCCTTTCAAATTCTTGAAGTGGGTGCCCCCGTCGTAGGGCACAAGGTGATAGGTGCGGCCGTTGTGCTCGATGGTGGAAGGTGCGGAGTCTTCTGTCTCTACAACCCTGACGTAGAAATCCGTGATGTATGTATCCTCGGTGTTCAGACGGGAGGTCCAATACAGCAGATAGATGTAGTCCCCGCCGGCATTGTCGTTCAAATCCATGTCACAGCACTTCCAGCCCTGCGACGTGAGCGTTTTCTTCAGCGCGGTCACTTCGCTCTCGCTGCCGCCGATAACCTTTACACCGGCGACATATTCCGTGGCCCCCACCGTGAAGGTGGAGAGCAGCATCAGCATGAGGCAAGCTGCCATCCGTGCTGCCATCGACAGCACCTGGGCGAGAACGCGGTTATTGATGATGGTTGTCATTGTATGATGTGTTTTTGTTGTTTTCTTCTTTCCTTTGTTTCTTTATAAGGTGCTGATGCTCTTCAACAGCTCGAGGGTAAACTGCCAGGTGCGGGCGATGGAGCTGATCTCCACGTGCTCGTTCACGGTGTGGGCATCAAAGACGTTGGGGCCGTAGCAGAAGATTTGCATATCGGGATAGGTAACGGAGAAGTTGGAGGGTTCCATTCCGGCACCAATCCTGACCAGCTGCATCTCGGTTCCGAAGAGGCTGCGCCAGATATTCTGTGAATAGGACAGCAATGGGCTGTTAATGTCCTGTGTCCAGGCAGAGTAGGAGGAATAGCGGTCGCTCTCGGTGCCGGATGTTCCCACGCCGTATGCTGCCTCGATGCCGTCAGCAATGGCATTCATCTTCTCGTTCTGGAAGCCGCGCACGTAGTAACTGATGGCACATTCATGGTCGTTCATATCGATGAGTCCCACGTTGTTGGAGGTCTCGAACATATTCTCCACCTGGGTGCTCCATTCCATCACGCCCTGGGGAGCTGTTGCCAGTCCTTCCAGCAGGATGGCGGTGGCAGCGGCCGTCAGACAGGTCTCTGTCTCGGTGGCTGCGACGTCCCACGTCAGGGCGGGGTCGGTGGCGGCATACTGCTGCCTGGCCGCACCCATGAAGGTGTCGAACTGCAGGATGAAAGCATCTTTCAGGCTCTCTGGCACCACCACGGTGGCTTCGGCCGATGCCGCGATGGCGTTGGAGGCCGAACCGCCGCAGAAGTGGGCAATGCGGATGTCACCGCTTTGGGTGTAAAGGAAGTCGCCCATCAGCTTGATGGCGTTGGCTCCGCCGTTAACGATGTTCATACCACTGTGACCACCTGTCAGGCCGTTCACGCGGAGGGTGAGTGCTACCGTGCCTTCGCCAGCCATTTCCTTTTGGTATGACATCAAGATATCCATCATGATGCCGCCGGCCGTACCCAGACAGGTCTGGCCTTCATCCTCCCAGTCGATATTAATCATATAGGAACTCTTCAGCACACCCGGCTCGAGCACTGCTGAACCGTCCAACCCGTCTTCCTCATTCCAGGTGAACACGCACTCCAGGGGACCGTGAGCCACGTTCCGACTGTCCAACAATGCCAGCACGATGGCCATCCCGATACCGTCATCGGCTCCCAAAGAGGTCAGATGGTCTTTGCTCCAGATATACTGCCCGTCGTCGTACTGCTCAATGCCCTGTGTCAGGAAATCAATCTGGTAACCGTCGGCTGCCACACAGACCATATCCATGTGGGTCTGCAGACAAACCATCGGCGCCTGTTCCATCCCTGCAGTGGCATTCTTGTAGATAATGATGTTTCCTGTATTCTCGACGACTACCAACCCACGCTGCTGGGCAAAGTCTCTCAGGTACTCGCGCATCTGGTCTTCGTACCGGCTGGGACGAGGAACGGCATTAATCTCCTTGAAAAAACTGAGCACGCTTTCGTAGCTCTCAGGCTGTGTCGGTTCGTTAATCACGGGATTGTCGCCTTGGTCTGAACAACTGGTGAAAGACATCGTTATTCCCGTCAGCAATGCGGCGACGAGAATTGTCTGCTTAAAGATGGTCTGTCTCATATCTTTGTTGTTTTTGATAGTAGAAACGCAGATTTATCTGAAAATCGCTGCAAAATTACACATTTTTTTAAAAAAAGACTTTCCTCTAACAGAAAAATCTGCGAGAGGAAAGCATTTTTTCCGTTAAAGGAAAATTTTTCCGCCAAAGGAAAAAGATTTTGCCGCCTTTTCCCCTCTTTTTCTTTTGTCAAACCAGTGAAAAAAGAGCGCAGAAAATGGAAAAAACGGGTTGAAAAAGGGGCGCGGCGGGCGAAGTGGTGGTTTTTGTTATGAAAAAGGGAGTCTGAGTGAAGACTTTTTTATACCTTTGCCGCCGAATTCAACAAAAAACCAACGATTATGACAGCTTTAGAGACCTTACGCAGCGAGACTGCCGCCTGTCTGACACAGACGATCCTGCCCTTCTGGCTCCACCAGATGCGGGACCACGAGCGCGGCGGGTGGTATGGCCAAATGACGGGCCGTGGCGAGCTGGTGAAGGACGCGCCCCGCGGAGCGGTGCTTTATGCTCGTCTGCTGTGGACGTTCTCCGCGGCCTACCGGGTGCTGCAGGGGGAGGGGACGGAGCCGGGGCTGTTGACTGAGCTGCTGGAGGCTGCCACGATGACGAGGGATTATATCCTCCGTCATTTCATAGACCGCGAATACGGCGGCACGTTCTGGAGCGTGACGGCAGAGGGTGAGCCATTAGACACGCGGAAGCAGTTCTACGCCATCGGTTTCATGATCTATGGTTTCTCAGAGTATGCACGTGCCATGGGTGACCGTTGCGCCCTGCAGACGGCGCTGGAGCTCTATGAGGTCACGGAGCGCTATGGCTGGGACAACACCTACGGCGGTTACATAGAGGCCTGCACGCGTGACTGGCAGACCATCAGCGATATGCGCCTCTCGGCCAAGGACGAGAACTACCCCAAGAGCCAGAACACTCATCTGCATATATTGGAACCCTATACCAACCTGCTGCTGGCGCAGCAGGATGTAAAATGGAAAATGGAGAATGGACAGTGGAAAATTATGAATTCAATTCGCCGACTCATCGAGCTGTTCTGTTCCCGTATCCTGCATCCCGAGATGCATCATCTGGACCTCTTCTTCCAGATGGACTGGACGCGGATGAGCACCACCGCCAGCTATGGTCATGACATTGAGTGCTCGTGGCTGCTGCATGAGGCGGCGCTGGCGCTGAACGACCCGCGTATATTAAATAAGGTGAGTCCCGTGGTGCGTGAGGTGGCGCAGGCGAGCTTGGAAGGGCTACGTGCCGACGGCTCCTTAGCCTACGAGAGCGGTGACGAGGACCGCCATTGGTGGGTGCAGGCCGAGGCCGTGGTGGGGTTCCTGAACCTCTACCAGCACTTCGGCGACGAGGCGGCCCTGGAGCGGGCGCTGCGCTGCTGGGCGTATATCAGGGAGCACCTCGTGGATCACGAGCGCGGCGAGTGGTACTGGAGTATCCGTGCCGACGGCACGGTGAACCTGGACGACGACCACGCCGGCTTCTGGAAGTGTCCCTATCATAACAGCCGTATGTGTCTGGAAATCATACAACGAGTCTCCCAACTATTAACTAAATCCACTGATAATGTCAGAACCCCTCTCTCCCATGGATCATGAGCCGCATATCATGCGGGAAATCACGCCGCTCACGGAACGTGACTGCTTCTATGTGGCCGACCGCCACAAGACGGCTTTCGACTATCCCATCCATTGTCACCCCGAGTTCGAGTTGAACTTCACGGAGCACGCCGTGGGGGTGCGCCGCACGGTGGGCGACAACAGTGAGGTCATTGGTGACTACGACCTGGTGCTCATCACCAGCCCCGACCTGGAACACGTGTGGGAACAGGGCGATTGCACGCGAAAGGACATCCGTGAGATCACCATCCAGTTCACGGGTGACATCTTGCCTGACAGCCTCCTGCGGAAGAACCAGTTTGACAGCATTCGTCACATGCTGGAACGGGCGCGCTGCGGGTTGGCCTTCCCCCTGCCGGCTATTATGAAAGTCTATTCGCGATTGAACGCGCTGGCAGAGCACTGTGAAGGGTTCCACGCGGTGCTGATGTTCCTGGAAATCATGTATGAACTGTCACTGTGTGAGGAGGCACGCACGCTGTCGTCCTCTGCCTTTGCGCGTATAGAGACGAAGAGCGAGAGTCGGCGCGTCAACAAGGTGCAGGAGTATGTCGCCCGTCATTATCAGGAGGATATCCGGTTGGAGACGCTGGCCGACCTGATCGGGATGGCGCCCGTGGCCTTCTCCCGTTTCTTCCGCCAGCGCACGGGGCGTTCGCTGACGGAGTACATCATTGATTTCCGCATCGGGATGGCGGCCCGCCTGCTGGTGGATTCAGAGGACACCGTGCAGGGTATCTGTTTCGACTGCGGCTTCAATACGCTCTCTAACTTCAACCGCCTGTTCCGCAAGAAGAAAGGCTGCTCACCCAAGGAGTTCCGGGAGGCGTTCCAGAAGAAAAAGAGGTTGGTGTGATGGACAATGGAGAATGGAAAATGTAGAATGGAAAATGTAGAATGGAAAATGTAGAATGTAGAATGTAAAATATATAATTGATAATGAAAAAGATTCTCTTTACGCTCTTGATGACGGTGGCAGTGACAGCCGGAGCAGCGTCCGCCGGACGTACGCAGACTGTACGCATCACGAACCCACAGACGGGTAAACGGTTTGACGGTATCGGTGCCGTCAACGGTGGCGGCGCCACCGCAGTGCTGCTCAAGGACTACCCCGAACCGCAGCGCTCACAGATTATGGATATGGTGTATAAACCGTTGTTCGGAGCCAGCGTCAGTGCCCTCCTCGTGGAGGTGCCCGGTGACGGCAACAGCACCCAAGGCTCGATGCCCTCCCATAGCCACTATCAGGGCGACCACAACTACCTGCGTGGCTATATGTGGTGGGTGATGCAGGAGGCGAAACGGCGTAATCCGGCTCTTGCTCTTGACGCTACTTCGTGGAGTGCCCCTGCCTGGGTGGGCAATTACTGGTCAGACAATATGGTGGATTACTACGTGGATTGGCTTCAAGGACTGCGTGAGGTGCACGGTCTGGAACTGGATGCTTTAGGCTGCCACAACGAGAAAGGATGGAACGCCGACTTCGCCAAGCATCTGCGCAGAGCCATGAACGAACGCGGCTTTCGCGACGTAAAGCTACACGGTTTCGGCAACTGGGGCAATAAGAAGATGGAGTTTCTCAAGCGGATGCAGGAAGACGAAGAACTGCGTGATGCCCTTGATGCAATCTGCGCCCATACGTTCAGCGAAATACAATTGACTTCTGAAGAACGCAAGATGGCAGAGGATATGGGCAAGCCCATTTGGAACAGCGAAGACCACGTGTATCTCCCTGGCTTCGACTGCCTCATCAGCATCGTCCACTGCTTCAACCAGAACTACATCATCAGCGGAGCAACCAAGGTCGTCAACTGGTATGACATCGGTGCTACATATCCGTTGGAGCCTTATAGCAAGGAACCACCGATGCTCCTTGCTCAGGAACCGTGGAGCGGGCACTACCTTGTACGCGAAGCGCTTTGGGGGTATGCGCACTATGGTCAGTTTACCCGTGTGGGCTGGCGATACATCGACGATGGTTGTCTGAATCTCCCTGATGGTGGTTCTATGGTGACGATGCGCGACCCACAGACGGGTGACTACAGCATCATCGCTGAGACGAAAGGGGCGAAGAAAGCACAGAAGATTAAGATAGATGTGACCGACGGACTTGCCACAGGTAAGCTCTGTGTATGGTACAGTGACTCGCTGCAACAATTCGTGCGCTTGAAGGACATCACTCCCAAGAACCGTAGTTTCTCCATCACTTTGAAACCAAACGCAGTCTATTCCCTTTCCACGACAACAGGGCAGCAGAAAGGGACATTTGCCGATATCCCAGCCTCCCTACCCTTCCCCATCCCCTACGAGGACGACTTCGAGCAGTACAGAAATCCTTCCGAATGGGGCTATCTGCCTCACTATCTGGCAGACCTGATAGGATGCTTCGAACTGGTTAATGCACCAATGTTCAATGATAATACCTGCATCCAGCAGGTAGTCGGTTCCCACACCCTCAGCTGGGCACCCGAATGGCACCACTACACCATTCTGGGCGATGCAGACTGGCAGGACTACGAAGTCAGTGCCGACGTGTATCTCAATCCTGGCGATGAGGCCGGTGTGATGGGTCGCCTCTGTGATGTAGGTTCTGGCTATGGCATCTGGGCCAAAGGTTACTATCTGAAGATGGACGATAAAGGGAAAGTAACGCTCATCCTTACTCGTGGGAAGCTCGACAAGAAAGAACTCATTGGCGACAAGGAACAGCAAGCCATCATCCTTGCCCGAAAGGACGTGGAGATTGGCGGCGAATACACGTTGGACGAGGCTGTGCTTAGCAATATCTCTGCCCTCGAATGGCACAACCTCAAGCTTCGTTTCGAAGGCGACCAGATTACGGGCTACGTCGATGGAATCGAGGTCGTGCAGGCCACTTCGAATCACTACGGCAAGGGCATGGCAGGCTTGATAGCTCCTTTGAAAGAGCGCCGCGTCTCTACTCCTTATTTCGATAACTTGAAGATCACACCCTTGGGCCGCACCAAATCCACGGCAATACAGCGTCAGAATGTGAAACCACTTTATTAAATCATAATATTAATGAGATGATGAAAAGATTCTTTTTTGCAATGTTCGCATTGGCCCTGTCCATTATGGGCCATGCAAAGGTCGAAATCGACTACTCCTCCCGTTTCGAGGAAGGAACAAACACCATCAACTGCCTCTCCGCCTGGGGCTGGTACAATGTGATGCTTGGCGGATTCGAGATTGAAGAGTGCGACTACCTCTACCTCGAGTACGAGTCCTCCACAAACTTCAACCTCATCCTGCAGGACGAGAACTGGCAGACTTGTTACAGCGTGACCTGCAAGGCCACAGAGACAGAAGGCCTCATCCGTCTGGAGCCCGGCAAAAAGACGTTCTCCTGTGTGGTTATACAGAACCATGCGGAGGGTATGATTACTGTGAAGCAGATATATTTCTGCACAGAACAAGAGTACCTGTACCCGGATCCGCAAGAGATGGAGGCGGCCCGCGCCAACCTCTCCCACATCTATCAGCGCTACCTGGACTTCTCGGCAGGTATGGTGCCCGGAGATGAGTACGGGCAATACCCTCAGACGCTCTGGGATGCTTTCCAGGCAGCGCTGGAGGCTGCACTCATCCTGGATGAGGAGGATAAGAACTATGGCTACGACCTGAGTGTGGATGAAATCAACGGGCTGTCACACGCCATCGTGGATACCTACCTTGCACTGGTGGCCGGCAAGAAGCTCTACCTGCCCGAGAACGGCTATTACCGCTTCGTGTGTGCACGGCAGTTCTACGGCGAAGACGAGGAAAACGGAACCGTCTTCTACACCAAAGCCATGTACAGCAAGCCCTCCGGCGATAATGAATGGAAGACGATAGACAGGAGCGACCCCACGTTCCTCTGGACCCTGGAGCGACAGGACGACAACACCTACCTGCTGAGTAACCCTGCCAACGGGATGGTCTTCAGCAAACCCGAGGCTTGCGGTAATAAGGTGGCCTACATCGCCATCGATCCCATCAACAAGGTGGATGGCGCCTACGAGACCATCTGGGACCTGAGCACAGAAGAAGATATCGTCATGTTCAACTTCCGCATGAGCACAGAGAAACCCAACGAATATAAATATGTACACATGAACTGGCACAACGAAGGCAAAGGCTGGGGAGGCCCCATGACGGTCTGGTGCAGCACGACCAATGACAGCGGCGCCAGCGAGTGGTACCTGGAGCCTGTAGATGAGCAGGAAGCCCGGGAACTGCTGGATGACAAAGCCTTTGTCCGTGAGTTCTTTGCGATGATGGAAGACGCTAAAGGCAAGGTGGAGATCGCCAATGACATGACAAAAGAATTGCTCATCACCGATGCCAGCCAGTTCAGCAGCCCCTTCAGCCAGAATGATTTGGGAAAGACAGACGGCGGCAACCTGAGCGAAGGCGTCCTCTTAGACGGCAGCAACAACACCTTCTGGCACTCCTACTGGGAGGGTGGTAATGTGGAAAACGGAACCCACTACCTGCAAGTGGAATTGCCGGAGGAGCTGGGCGGATTTGTCCAGATGGACTTCTCACGCCGTAAGATTTCCAGTGACCAGATCACCAAATGGGGCGTTTACGGCAGCAACGACCCCTACGGGGAGAAACTGGACTACGACTGGATAGCAGACCTGGAGACACCCTTCGGCGAGTCCGGAGAGAGCCTCACCACGACGTTCAACATCGAGAACGGAACCTACCAGTATCTGCGTTTCTATGCAGAAGAGACCAGCAGCAACAGAGGCTACTGGCACATCAGCGAATTCCAGCTCTACAGCCTGCAGGAGAACCCCAATAATCAGGCAGCGCAGATGGGGCAGGTTTATGCAGATATGGTGGCAGCGCTGGAAGTGGCCAGCCAGTGTGACCCCAACCAGGTGTCACGTGAGGACTACGAAGCGCTGAAAAAGGCCTACGATCCATTCGTTGCCATCTTCGTGGATCCCACGCAGTTGCGTCAGGCTATAGAGGCTGCAGAGCCTGTATTGAAGTTGTGTGAGGTGGGTACCAACCCGGGCCAGTGGACAGCAGAAGTGCTGGATGAGCTGACGCGGACAGTGTCAGATGCCAAAGCCTACGACCAGTCTGGCAAATATACCCAGCAGCAGACCGACGACTACCTGGCTGTGCTGGCAGACCCTGCCACCAAGTTCTTGGCAGCTGCCAACCGAGTACAACCCAATAAGTACTACACCATTCGCTTCAACAGTGAGGAAGCGTACGGAGAGTGGGGCTGGAGCACCAGCAACGTGGAGGACAGCGAATTCGGCGCCCTCTATGACACCTACCTCTGTCCTGCCGACGACAAGACGCTGGAAAGCACAGCCGCCGCTGAGGTCCGTCAGGGAAGCTTCATGTTCTTCACCGATGATGCCGATGCAGACATTGCTTTCCGTTTCATTCCTGTGGGTGACGACAACTATATTATTCAGCACCAGGCCAGTGGCCTCTTTATCCAGTGCTACGGCCGTGACAGCTGGACGGGCCTGACACTGAACCCGACGCTGTTCACGGTGAAAGCCGTAGGCCATGGCGAAAACATCATCCGCGGACTGGACTACGCCGGGAAAGATATGGCTTGCCTGCACGCACAGCTCCGTGATCACCGTCTGGTAACGTGGCACGATGACTATGTGGGCTGTAACTCCGGACTTATCATAGAAGAAATCGGTGACATCACAGAAGAGCTGCCTATGGGTACGCCGCTGGCCGACTACAAGGCAGGCGAAGTGACCACCATGTGTTATCCCGTGGAGGTGACCCCCAGTGCCGGCGCCCTGTACACCGTGGCTGGAACCTACGTGACCGATGAGAAGATGTACGTGGCCCTGAACAAGGTGGAGAAGGCAGAGGCCGGTCAGCCGGTGGTCTTCCTCAATGAAGGAACCTACGACGCCGAGAGCGAGGACGACCTGACGACCATCCAGCTGGCCGTGGGTACCACCGTTGCCAAGGAACCCCTGAACGACGGAGCCTTGCAGGGTACCTACGCTGCCATCGACCTGACAGAAGAAGCGCTGATCTTCGCTGGCAACAAGTGCGAGATGAGCACCGAGGAGACGGCCCACGTCGGTTCCAACCGTGCCTATATCATTCCCAATGCCGTCCAGGCCGACCCGGCTGCCGCCTACAGCCTGGTGCTGGAAGTGGGAGGTGAGTTGAGCGGAATCGGTGCTGTGATGTCACAGGTGTCGCGCCGAGGTGACGTCTTCAATGCTGCCGGTCAGCTGCTGCGCAAGGGTGCTACCCTGCAAGACGTGGAACAACTGCCTCGGGGACTTTATATCCTCAATGGCATCAAGATTCTGGTGAAATAAAGTACATGAAGCATCTTCTGAATCATCACACAGGCACATTGCGGGCCCTTCTCGGAGGGCTCACAATGTGGGCCTGTGTCGCTGTCTCTCCAGCGGCTGCCCAGCACCTGCGCCTCTCCATCAATAAGGAGAGCGGCGTGTATGCAAGGGGAGAGCGGGCGCTGGTCACCTGTCACGCCGACGCTGTGCCCCAGGATTCTCTCCGCGTCAGCGTGTTTCACAACAACCGATTCGTGAAGGAGTTCCGCATCCTGCCGACCCAGGCGGATTTCACGGTGTGTGAACAGACCACCGACAGTACCTGTGCGGTGACGGTGGAGCTGAAGACGGCAGATGCAGCCTCGGACGCGGCCATCGGCTATGTGGTGACACCGGAGGGTTTCCGCGCCGGCTATGCAGAACCGGCCGATCTGATGTCCTACTGGGATAACCAAAAGAAGCAGCTGAAGGCACTGCCGATGCAGGTCCGGAAGACACTGCTCTCCGTGCCCCAGCAGTATGAAGGGAAGTACGAGTGCAGTGACCTGGAGATTAACTGCTTAGGGCCGGCACCCGTGAGGGCCTACTTGGCCAAGCCCCTGAACGCCAAGAAGAAGTCGTTACCCATCATCATCCTCTGCCGCGCGGCGGGTGTCAAGGGAGAGTGGTGCCGCTGCCAAGTGGCTGAGTGCGTGGGCAATGCAGCCAAAGGTAACGGGGCTCTCAGCCTGGATCTCAATGCTCATGGGATGCTCAACGGACAATCAGACGCCTACTACCAGATGCTGGAGGACGGACTGCTGAGGAACTACTGGGAACACAACGCCGCCGACCGTGAGACCTACTACTTCCGAGGTATGTACCTGCGACTGTTGCGGGCCATAGAATATATGACGCGGCAGCCGGAGTGGGACGGGAAACGCATCATTGTCATTGGAGAGAGTCAGGGCGGCGGACAGGCCGTGGCGGCAGCAGGACTGGACCAACGTGTCTCCGCCGTGGTGCTGAACGTGCCGGCCCTGCAGGACTTAGGAGGGGCACGGGCAGGACGCCGCAGCGGATGGCCCCAGCCCATTGAGAACCACCCGAGCGTCCCTGCCGAGCAGTTGGACGCCACCTTGCCCTACTACGACGGCGCCCTGCTCATCCGGCACTCGCGGGCAGAGATTTACTGTGAGATAGGACTCATCGACACCACCTGTCCGCCCTCGGCCGTGTGGGCGTCACTCAACGGTGCCCCGGGCAAGAAGACCGTGAACTGCGTGCCATTCCGCACCCATGCATGGCCATCGGGAGACATCGCGCCCTACTGGCGGGAGCACTACCTGCAACCCCGTGAAGCTTTCATAGACAATTACTTGAAATAAACCATTATGAGACGACTGACATTCCTCATCCTACTGACATTCATCACCCTCGCGAGTCTCTCTGCCCAGGAGCAGCAGCGCTCGGCAGAGGCAGAACAACTGCTGCTGTGCTTCCAGCAGATCTATGGAGAGAAAACCATCTCCGGCACCACCGCCAACGTCAACTGGAACCTGAACGAGGCCAAGTGGGTCTATCAGCACACCGGCAAATGGCCCGCCATGAACGCCTTCGATTACCTCCATCATCCCTATTCCTCCAAGGGTGGCTGGATAGACTATACCAATGTCACCGAGGTGACTGAATGGAATCGACAGGGCGGTATCGTCTGCATTATGTGGCACTGGAATGTGCCTGCCAACGAGAGCGGCAAATATTCGTTCTACTGGGGCACAGAGGCCGACAAGACGACCTTCGATGTGAAGAAAATATTCGAGCCTGAGTCTGACGAGTACAAGCTGATGCTCAAGGATATTGACCAGATTGCAGGCTACCTGAAGCTGCTGAGACAGAGGAAGATTCCTGTGCTGTGGCGACCGCTGCACGAGGCTGGCGGCCAGTGGTTCTGGTGGGGACGTGATGCCGAGGCGTGCAACGAACTCTGGCGGGTGATGTATGATCGTCTGGTTAACCACCACAAGCTGAACAACCTCATCTGGGTGTGGACACAGGCAGCCGCCTGGAACAAACCCTACAGCGACGGTTACCGCTGGTACCCGGGCGACGATTATGTGGATATCGTCAGTATAGACGTCTATAACAACAACAGCGCCAGTAAGATATACACCTCCTGCTTCCAGTTCCTGAAGCAATACTCACCAGACAAACTGGTGGCCCTCACCGAATGTGGCAATGTGCCCACCATCAGTAAGCAGTGGAACGCTGGCGCCAAGTGGCTGTTCTTCGCACCCTGGTATGATTACAGCCGCACCAACAACCCCAGCAGCGCCGAGTTCAAGAGCACCGACCACAGCAATTGCAACGCTGCCTGGTGGACAGAGGCCTTCTCCAACGACTTCGTCCTCACCCGAGATGACATGAAAGTCCTGCGCCAGCGAGTCACCGGAATCGCGACGGTGGAGAAGGGAAACAGCAGCACAGGCAATGGTGCCGTGTATGATCTGACTGGCCGCAAAATCATGAACCGTAAACAGCCCAATGGACTCTTCGTCAAGAATGGCAAAAAGTACCTGCAAAAACAACCATAAAACAATGAATATGAAACGATTTTTCATTCTCTCCTTCTGTGCCTGCCTCTCCGTGGGAGCTTTCTGCCAGAAGTGGGAAAAGGTAGGCGACCGCCCTCAGATGGGGTGGAACAGCTGGAACAAGTTTGGTGGCAACATCAGCGAGGAACTCATCAGGGGCATTGCAGACGCCCTCGTGGAAACAGGTCTGCGCGATGCGGGTTACGTCTATGTTAATATGGACGACTGCTGGCACGGCGAGCGTGATGCCGACGGCTTCATACAGCCAGACCCGCAGCGCTTCCCCAGCGGGATCAAGGCGCTGGCGGACTATGTACACGCCCGCGGCCTGAAATTGGGTATCTACAGTGACTGTGGCACCGCCACTTGCGCCGGAAAACCCGGTAGCCTCGGACACGAATATCAGGACGCCCTCCAGTACGCCCGTTGGGAAATCGACTACCTGAAAGAAGACTGGTGCAACACCACCAATATCAACGCCCGCGGCGCCTATCGGCTGATGAGCGACGCCCTGCGAGCTGCCGGAAGACCGGTCTTCCTCAGTATGTGTGAGTGGGGCAGCAACCAGCCGTGGACGTGGGCCCAGGATATCGGTCACAGCTGGCGCATCGGGCCCGACATCTGGTGTAACTTCGACTCCGCAAGGGTTCATCCACAGGGATTTACCGACATCGGTGTTATGCAGTGCATCCGCATCAACGAGCCGCTGCGCAAATACGCCGGCCCTGGCCACTGGAACGACCCCGATATGCTGGAAGTGGGCAATGGCATGACAGTCAACGAGGACCGCGCACACTTCGCGATGTGGTGCATGATGGCCTCACCACTCATCCTGGGCAATGATCTCCGCAATATGAGTGCCGAGACAAAAGCCATTATTACCAATGCGGAAATGATTGCCGTGGATCAGGATGAGTTAGGCGTGCAGGGACTGCGTCACGCCACCGAACAGGGTCTGGAGTTCTGGTTCAAACCACTGAAAGGCGGCGACTGGGCCGTGACCATTCTGAATCCCACAAAGGAGGCCGTCAGCTATGACCTCAACTGGCAGCACTTCAACCTCATCGATACGGAAGTGAGCCGTCTGGGAACACATTTCGATATGAAGGTCTATAAGATCCGTAACCTCTGGACCCATCAGGACGAGGGACAGACCGTGCTGGCCGACAAGGTGTGGCGCACGCTCACCGTTCCTGCCCGCGATGTCATCTCCTACCGCCTCACGCCCGTCTCCACCAAGAGCCCCACGACGGCGCAGCAGTTCACGAGCCGCCTGAAACAACTGATGAAGAAAGGTGTCATGTTTGGTCACCAGGACGATCCTTTCTACGGTCTTGGCTGGCGTTACGAGGAAGGCCGCAGTGATGTGCATGATGTCACGGGTGACTATCCCGCTGTGATGGGATTCGAACTGGGAGGTATCGAGCTGGGCAATGATAAGAATATTGACGGTGTGCCTTTCGACGTGATGCGTCGGGAGATGCTGAAACAGTATGGTCGTGGAGGTGTGATCACCATTTCGTGGCACCCTCACAACCCGCTGACGGGCGGCAACGCCTGGGATGTCAAGGACAAGACCGTGGTGCAGAACGTCCTGCCTGGTGGCCGGGTGCATGGTGTCTTCCAGATCTGGCTGAGCCGACTGACCACCTTCCTCACCTCACTGCGTGACGAGCAGGGACACCAGATTCCTTTTATCTTCCGACCCTGGCACGAGAACAGCGGCGGGTGGTTCTGGTGGGGTAGAGGACTGTGCTCCACCGAGGAGTACAAAGCCCTCTGGAATATGACACAGGATTATGTCACCCGCGCCTTGCCTTACAATATCGTCTGGAGTTGGAGTCCCAACTATGGTTTCACGCCCGACGCGCTGGAAACCTATCCCGGTCACGACCGTGTGGATATCATCGGGTTGGACGCCTATCAGCAGCCGAACGGGGAGAAGGCGTTCGTGGAGCAGTTGCAGAAAGACCTTGGCGTGCTTCGCAAATTGGCCGCCGAGAAAGGTAAGTTGCTGGCACTGACAGAGTGCGGTTATCAGAATATCCCCGACCCGACGTGGTGGACACGGGTGCTCCTGCCTCAGCTGAAGCCCTGGTCCCTCAGCTACTTCCTCGTCTGGCGCAACGGCAACGCCCGTCACTACTTTGCACCCGCAAAGGGAACACCTGATTCCGAGGATTTCTGCAAGATGGTGAAGAACAAGAAAGTGTTGATGCTGAAAGATATAAAGACCCACCCCTCACCCTCTCTGTGAGGGACGGGTGTTAAATCCCTAAAACAAAAGAATACGATCATGAAACATACGAAAGTGACCTTTAATCACCTCCCCCATGGGGGAGGATGGGAGGGGGCTGTAAAGGCTCTGCACCAGCACCACGAAGAGTTGCTGACACGCAAGAACGAGCCGCAGCCCTGGGGAAACGGCATTTATGAAAAGTACCAGTTCCCTATACTGACGGCCGAACACACGCCGCTGGAGTGGCGTTATGATTTCTCGGAACAGGACAATCCCTATCTGATGCAACGCATCATGATCAACGCCGTACTGAACGCAGGTGCCATCAAGCTGGAAGGACGCTATCTGTTGGTATGTCGTGTAGAAGGTGCAGACCGCAAGAGTTTTTTTGCTATGGCCGAGAGTCCTAATGGCATCGACAACTTCCGCTTTTGGGACGACCCCATCACGATGCCCGAAGACCTCATCCCCGCCACCAATATATATGATATGCGCCTGACGGAGCACGAGGACGGTTGGATATACGGCGTGTTCTGTGCCGAGCGTCACGACGACTCACTGCCTGGCAATCTCAGTGCCGCCACAGCAACTGCCGCCATTGCTCGCACGAAAGACCTCAAGGACTGGGAACGTCTGCCTGACCTCAAAAGCCGTAGCCAGCAACGCAATGTTGTGCTTCATCCTGAGTTCGTAGATGGCAAGTATGCTTTCTACACCCGCCCCCAGGATGGATTCATAGACACCGGCAGTGGTGGAGGCATTGGTTGGGCACTGGTGGAAGACATCACACATGCAGAGGTCAAGGAGGAAATCATCATCAATCCTCGGCACTATCACACCATCCAGGAGGTGAAGAATGGAGAAGGACCGGCACCGCTGAAGACACAGAAAGGCTGGCTGCATCTGGCTC
>JAFZSP010000024.1 GCA_017619335.1 Bacteroidaceae bacterium | reverse complement strand
CCCTCTGGGGCTTGCCTTTCCTCTGGGGCTTGCCTTTCCTCTGGGGCTTGCCTTTCCTCTGGGGCTTGCCTTTCCTCTGGGTTTACCCTTATCATGCCCCGATGGGGCTTCACAACTGGCTGTGGTCTATCCCCCCCTTTTGGGTTGATTATCAGATATATCATCACTTGCGAAACTTTAGTTAATAATTCTCGTCAATATAGTCGGCGAGGCGTCGATAGAAGGGCATGCGGCAGATGGTGGAGCGGTCTCCGAGGATAATCAGTTTCATGCGGGCTCGTGTGATGGCTACATTCATTCGACGCAGGTCACGGAGGAATCCGATGTCTCCCTGGTCGTTGCTGCGGACGAGGCTGATGACGATCACGTCCCGCTCCTGCCCCTGGAAACCATCGACGGTATTCACCGCGATGAGGCTGCGGAAGGGCTTCCAGTAACGGTCCTGCCTGAGCAGCCGCCGGAGCAGCTGCACCTGTCCCTTGTAGGGAGAGATGATGCCTACATCCACGCGTTCCTCCAACAGCCGCTCCCGCCCGATCTTCTCAAAATAGCGTTTCAAGGTGTCGAGGGTGAGCTGTGCTTCCAAAGGGTTGGCGCGGGAGAGGCCGGCAGTGGACTCTCCGGACTCGGCGGGGGGAGAGTCCGAGTCCACCCATTCCACTGCAGTATCCCAGTCCAGAATGCCGCGGTACTTCACCTCGGGCGCGCTCTGGAGGAGTCCTCCATAGAACTCATGGTTGGGGAACTGCATGATGGTGTCACACATGCGGTACTGCACACGCAGCAGTGAGACGGCCTGCGGCTTCTGCTCCACGATGTATTGCATGAGGGTGTGGTCCAGTCCGCCACGCATCGCCTCTGGAGACTTGATGGTGGGCGGTAGCTGGCGGTGGTCACCTGCGAAGATGACGCGATGTGCCTTGCGGATGGCTATCCAGCAAGCGGCCTCCAGTGCCTGTGCCGCCTCATCAATGAAGAGGGTTCCGAATTTCATCCCCGTGAGTAGGCGGTTGGCGGAGCCGGCGAGTGTAGAGGCAATGACTTTCGCATCGGAGAAGAGCGCTTGGTTGATGGTGTATTCCAGGTCTGTGGCCCTGTCTTTCAGGCGGGCAATCTTCTGATGACGGCTCTCACTGCTGCCGCTGCGGCTGGCGTAGATATCACGGATGGCCTTGCGCACGGCCCACAGCTCGGTGTAGAGCGGATGGCTCTCGAAGCGGCGCTCGTATGTGAAACTCAGCATCTTATCTGTGACACGTGTGGGGTTCCCGATGCGCAGCACACTGACGCCTCTATCCACCAGCTTCTCAGCAATCCAGTCCACTGCCATATTCGACTGAGCACACACCAGCACTTGGTTCTCCCGCTGCAGCGTCTCGTAAATGGCTTCCACCAGCGTTGTCGTCTTGCCCGTGCCCGGCGGCCCGTGTACCACTGCCACGTCCTTAGCCCACAAGACCTCGTTCACTGCCGCCTGCTGACTGGTGTTCAGCCATGGGAAGCGGACGGCATCAAAGGTGAACTTGCCGATGGGCAGCGTGGAGTGGAACATCTCTCGTAACTCGGCCAGGCGACCCGTCTTGGCGCTGATGACATCGTCCAGTGCCTCGAACATCAAGCGGTAGGTCTGCTCGTCCAGATATAGCTGAACGCCCAAGCGGTATGCCTCATGCAGAGACTCATAGACATCTGCCGAGGGCAGGGCAATGACCATCCTGTCCTCCTCCACATAACTCACTTGTCCCACCCATTTGAAATAGGTCAGCAGCCCGCCTGTGCCGTGACGGTCGCCCGAAGCGTCCTCGGTGAAGAAACACACGGGCTTGCCGGGCTCAAACTGGGAGAGGTCGTCGGGGTCTGCTGCGGAGCCCGCCTCGGAGGACGTCTTGTGGATTTCCACCACGATCTGGTCCAGGGAGTTGCGGTAACAATGCCCCACAGACAGCGGGAACCACGCGATGCCTCGCTCCACTTTGCGGCGGACACCGGTGGCCTCGGTCAGTCGCTGGAACTCTTCTTTCTCGTAGGCGTACTCCGCTTGCAGCAGTGCTCGCTGGCGGGAGAGAATGGTGATGGGACTTTCTGCCATATAACTTTTCTCGTTTTCGGGTGCGAAGATAAGGAAAAGTTGAGAGTTTCAAGTTTCAAGTTTCAAGTTTTTTGCTCGTGAAGGCCGTTTTTTGATGATTTTCCTGCATGAAACGTATTTTTCCTTGCACTCCAACCCCTAAACTCTAAACTTTTTCGTACCTTTGCCGCCAATTAATTCCATTCATTATGAAAAAGACTTATTACTGTCCACAAAATCGCGCATATTCCCTTCAGATGGAATCGCCGCTGCTCGGCCTGTCCGTTGACGACGGCACAGATGTTCCCGTGAATCCCGGTGAAGGTCAGGACCCTGGTGATGCTCTGACCAAGGGCGACGTCTTCGACCACTCCTGGGAGTAACGGACGATGCTGAGCGTCAAGACCTTTGTTGACCGCCCCATCTTGGCGGGTGTTATCTCCGTGATGATTGTGATCATCGGAGCCATTGGTCTCACGCAGTTACCCATTGAGCAATTCCCCGATATCGCTCCGCCCACGGTCTCTGTGGGTGCCAACTATACAGGCGCCAATGCGGAGACGCTGCAGAAGTCGGTCGTGGTGCCCCTGGAAGAAGCCATCAACGGCGTGGAAAACATGCTCTACATGACGAGCAACGCCAGCAACAACGGTTCGGCCCGCATCAATGTCTTCTTCAAGCAAGGTACCGACCCCGATATGGCAACGGTGAACGTGCAGAACCGCGTGGCACAGGCACAGGGCTTGCTGCCCGCCGAGGTCACCCGCACGGGTGTGACAGTGATGCGCCGCCAGACGTCCACGCTGAAGAGCCTGGGACTGTACAGCCCGAATGGTACCTACGACCTGGCCTTCCTGAACAACTACTTCAAGATCAATATCGAACCTCGCCTGAGCCGTGTGCCGGGCGTGGGCGAAGTGGACGTCTATGGCTCCAATTATGCCATGCGCATCTGGCTGGATCCAGCGAAGATGGCGCAGCACCACCTGATGCCGTCTGACATCACTGCCGTGCTGGGCGAACAGAATGTGGAGAGTCCTGCCGGCACGCTGGGGGAGGAGAGCGAGAACACGTTCCAGTATGTCATGAAATACCGCGGCCGCTACGAGGAAGAGGTGGATTATGAAAACCTTGTCATCCGCAGCGAGCCCGACGGTAGCATCCTCCGACTGCGGGACGTCGCCCGTGTGGAGATAGGTCTGCAAGGTTATGCCATCGAGGGCCGCATCAACGGCCACCCGGGAGCTACCTGCATGATATCACAGACGCCGGGTTCCAACGCCAATGAAATCATCATCGCCATCGACAAGCTGGTGGAGGAAATCCGTCAGGACTTGCCCGCAGATATGGAAATGATTGACCTGATGTCCACCAAGGACTTCTTAGATGCCAGCATTCACAGCGTGGAGCGCACGCTGTTGGAGGCGGCGGTGCTGGTGGTCTTGGTGGTGCTGCTGTTCCTGCGCTCGTGGCGTGCCACACTGATTCCGTTGGTGGCGATTGTGGTCTCATTGGTGGGCACTTTCGGCTTCCTGTATGTGGCTGGCTTCTCGTTGAATACGCTGACGCTCTTTGCCCTGGTGCTGGTCATAGGAACGGTGGTGGACGATGCCATCGTGGTGGCCGAGGCGGTGCAGGCGAAGATGGAACAGGGAGGCTCTCACGGGGGCAAGACCGCCACGCTCTCTGCCATGCATGATGTCACCACGGCACTCATCACCTCCACACTGGTGTTCATGGCTGTGTTCATCCCCGTCTGTTTCATGGGCGGCACCAGCGGCATCTTCTACACGCAGTTCGGCCTGACAATGGCGGTGGCTGTGCTGATTTCCATGATTAACGCGCTGACGCTGAGCCCGGCCTTGTGTGCACGATTGTTGAAAACCAACTCCTCCTCAGCGCCTTCCGGCACTGCTGTCACAGAGCCGAGACGGTTCCACCGTCTGAACGACCTTGTGAAGCGTTTTGTCCGGGGCTACCAGTCCTGTGTGCTGTTCTTCGTGGGACACAAATGGCTGGTGGGCGGACTCGTGGTGGCCGCCCTTGCCGTCTTCTTCTTCCTCCTCACCACCACCAAGACGGCACTGGTGCCCGACGAGGATATGGGTGTCATCTATGTCACCGTGCAGACCCAACCCGGCAGCACCAAGGCTCAGACCCGTGAAATGCTGGACCGCGTGGAGCAGCGCATCGTGGATCTCCCGCAAATCAAGGCCTACTCCAAGACCGTGGGCGTCAGCCGCATGGCTGGTCAGAGCTCCAATAATGGAATGTTCCTGCTGCGCCTGAAGAACTGGGACGACCGCCGGCAGCAGGGCGACGACCTGAAGAGCGTCATGGCAGAGGTGAACCGCCGCGTGGCAGACATCAGCGAGGCGAAAATCATGGCTTTCACCCAGCCGATGATCTCGGGCTACGGTGCCACCAACGGCTTTGAGCTGCAAGTGCAGGACCATCAGGACCGCGGCGTGGACTCGCTCATGGCTGTGACCAACCGCCTCATCGAGGCCCTGCGCCACCGCCCCGAGATCTCGCGGGCACAGACTTCCTTTGACAACCGCTACCCGCAGTACCGCCTCACCGTGGATGCTGCCCGCTGCAAGCGCGCCGGCGTCTCGCCCTCCGATGTACTGGCCTGTCTCTCAGGCTATGTCGGCGGCAACTACTCCTCCAACATGAACAAATTCTCCAAGCTGTACCGCGTGATGGTGCAGGCCGAGGTGGAGGCACGTTTGGACGAGCAGTCATTAAATAATATGTATGTGCGCGCGAAGGACGGCAGCATGGCACCCATCTCCAGTTTCGTGCAGCTGACACCCATTATGGGCACAGCCACCCTCACTCGCTTCAATCTCTTCCCCGCCATTCAGGTCAGCGGAATGCCCGAGAAGGGTTACAGCTCTGGACAGGCGCTACAGGCTGTGCGGGAAGAGGCCGCTCGCGTGCTGCCACAGGGCTATGGCTATGAGTTCGCAGGCATGAGCCGTGAGGAGGCTTCTGCCGGCCAGCACACCATCTATGTCTTCGCCGCTTGTGTTCTCTTTATCTACCTCATTCTCTGCGCCCTGTATGAGAGTCTGCTGATACCGTTGGCCGTCATCCTGAGCGTTCCCTTCGGATTGATGGGCAGTTTCCTTTTTGCTCAGATGTTTGGGCTGGAGAACAACATCTTCATGCAGACGGGCGTCATCATGCTCATCGGGCTGCTGTCCAAGACGGCCATCCTCCTGACCGAGTATGCCAGCGAGCGCCGCCGTGCCGGAATGAGCATTGCCCAGGCAGCGCTCTCGGCCGCCAAGGTGCGTCTGCGTCCCATCCTGATGACCTCGCTGACGATGGTTTTCGGCCTGCTGCCGATGATGTTTGCCACAGGCGCCGGCGCCAACGGAAATACCTCCCTCGGTGTGGGAACCGTGGGAGGTATGCTCATTGGGACTATTGCCCTGTTGTTACTGGTCCCCTCCCTCTTCGTGGTGTTCCAGATGATGGAGGAGAAACTCTTTACTTCAGCACGCCCAACTCCTTCCCGACCTTGATGAAGGCAGCGATGCACTTGTCCAGCTGGGCACGGTCGTGTCCGGCGCTGATCTGTACGCGGATGCGGGCCTGACCCTTCGGCACCACGGGATAGTAGAAGCCCGTGACGTAGATGCCCTCGTCCTGCAGGCGGGCTGCGAAGCGCTGGCTGAGCGGGGCGTCATAGAGCATGACGGCACAGATGGCGCTCTGTGTGGGCTTGATATCAAAGCCGCTGGCCATCATCTTGTCACGGAAATAGTTGACGTTTTCCACCAGACGGTCATGCAGCTCGTTGCTCTCGTCCAACATCTTGAAGACTTCCAGTGAAGCACCGATGATGCCCGGAGCCAGGGAGTTGCTGAAGAGGTAGGGACGTGAGCGCTGGCGCAGCAGGTCGATGATTTCCTTGCGACCCGTGGTGAAGCCGCCCATGGCACCTCCGAAGGCCTTGCCGAGCGTTCCTGTATAGATATCCACACGGCCGTAGGTGTTGTAGAACTCGCTGACACCGCGTCCCGTCTTGCCGACGACGCCGGCAGAGTGGCTCTCGTCCACCATCACCATCGCGTCATATTTCTCTGCCAGGTCACAGATCTTGTCCATGGGAGCCACGTTGCCGTCCATGGAGAAGACGCCGTCTGTCACCACGATGCGGAAGCGCTGTTCCTGAGCTGCTTGCAGCTGGCGCTCCAGATCTTCCATATCTGCATTGGCATAACGGTAGCGCTTGGCCTTGCACAGACGCACACCGTCAATGATGCTGGCATGGTTCAGGGCATCACTGATGATGGCATCCTCCTCGGTCAGCAGAGGCTCGAAGACGCCGCCGTTGGCATCAAAGCAGGCCGCATACAGGATGGTGTCCTCGGTCTTGAAGAAACGGCTGATGGCAGCCTCCAACTCCTTGTGAATGTCCTGTGTACCACAGATGAAACGCACGCTGGACATGCCATATCCGCGACGGTCCATCATCTTCTTGGCACCCTCGATGAGGCGCGGATTGTTACTCAGGCCCAGGTAGTTGTTGGCGCAGAAATTCAGCACTTCCTTGCCCGCCACCTCGATGGCGGCAGCCTGTGGGCTCTGGATGAGACGCTCCTCCTTGTAGAGACCGGCCTCTCGGATTTCCTTCAACGTCTGTTGAAGGTGTTCTTTCATTTTTCCGTACATTAGTTTATAAGTTTAAAGTTTAAGGTTTAAAGATTAAAGTATAATTCACATCAATTGCACGTTTAGCGGTGCAAAGTTAAGCAATATTTGGAGAAGTTGGTATTTAAAAGCAGAAAAAACAGCAAAAATCGCCTGAAAAAGTAAAAAAGTTCCCTTTCATCAGTCTAAACTCTCAACTTTTGCCTATCTTTGCAACCGCAAAACAAAGAAAACGTCCCTAAAAACGCAACCTCACAGACTCTACAACTCATTTACTCATAAACTCACAGATTCGATGAAGAATATTCTCGTTATTGGTTCCACAGGCCAGATAGGCTCGGAGCTCACAACAGCGTTGAGAAAACAGTATGGCGGCAATCATGTCGTCGCAGGCTATATTCCCGGGGCCGAACCCAAGGGAGAACTGGCCGAAGGCGGGCCCTCTGCCATCGCCGACGTCACCAATGGTGCCCAGCTGGCCGACATCGTTCAGCGGTATGATATTGATGCCATCTACAACCTGGCAGCCCTCCTCAGCGTCGTGGCCGAGCAGAAGCCCCAGTTGGCCTGGCGCATCGGTATTGACGGACTCTGGAACGTGCTGGAAGTGGCACGCGAGCACCAGTGCGCCGTCTTCACGCCCTCCAGCATCGGCAGCTTCGGCCCCAACACGCCCCACGAGCTCACTCCGCAGGACACCATCCAGCGCCCCAAGACCATCTATGGCGTCAGCAAAGTATGCACAGAGCTGCTCTCCGACTACTATTTCACCAAGTACGGCGTCGATACCCGCAGCGTGCGCTTCCCAGGCCTCATCAGCTATGTCACACCTCCCGGAGGAGGCACCACAGACTATGCCGTGGATATCTTCTATGCCGCCGTGCGGGGCGAGAAGTTCCTCTGCCCCATCGCCAAGGGAACCCGCATGGACATGATGTATATGCCCGACGGACTGCGCGCCGCCATGGAACTGATGGAGGCCAACCCCGACAAGCTCATCCATCGCAACGGCTTCAATGTCACCGCCATGAGCTTCCCGCCCGAGAAGATCTATGCAGAAATCCGCAAGCGCTGCCCCGACTTCAAGATGGAATACCAGGTGGATCCCCTGAAGCAAGCCATCGCAGAGAGCTGGCCAGACAGCCTCGATGATACCGCCGCCCGTGAGGAGTGGGGCTGGAGACCCGAGTTCGGACTGGCCACCATGACCCGCGACATGCTGGAGAAGCTCACAGAGAAGCTGAAAGGCTGATCCCCCAGCAGCAGAAAAAAAGCTTGGCTGCGTCGCGAGACGCAGCCAAGCTTTTTTACTTTATTTGATCAGCGGTCCACCGCCTTGGGAGGCGGGATTGTCAAAAGGCAAGATGTCGTTGATGCGGAGGTAGTTGCCCCATCCTGTCAGCTTGTGGAAGGCGCACTGCTCGTAACCTTCTCCGATATTGGCCAAGTAGGACGCGCCGTTGCCTATTAAGTCAACGTTGAAGTAGTAATTGTGGTAGATGCTGACGCTGAGGGTGTAGTGGTCCAGATGTTGCTCGTTCCAGTTGACATCAGCGCTGTGGATGAAGAGTTCATCAAAGGCCTGATCCATGTCTGCTGCGATGTCTGCAAACGTGGCATCGCCGGTTTCCTCTGCGAGCTTGTGGGCGAAGTCTGCCAGGTCAAAGAAGGGCGCTGCGGTGCTCATATCTGGTATATTGTAATCGATGTGGACGAACCGATAGACCTTCCTGGTGGCCTGGAGGATGGCATCACGCTGTGTGGGGAAGAGTTCCACGAGTCTGGTGGCCAGTCGGCGGCTGGCGTTGAGTACGCCGTCGAGCCGGCTGGTGCGCAGCATCTTGAAGTCGCCGTTGGGGAGGTTCTCTCCTTCTTTAATATCATCAGGAAACTGATTGTCCCAGTCGGGTCTCATTCTCTGGAACATCTGCTTCACGGCGTCCTCGGTGTTGTCCTGTTCCATGAGTCCCTGGACAAATTCGGAGAGCACGATGCCATCACTGGTCAGTACGTGGGCCGAGCAGCAGATGTAGTCTGTGACGTCCTTCAGTTCTGTGAGCGACTCCATATTACCCATCAGGCAGTTGTGGAAGAAGATGGTGTTCATGCGTCCCACGGCTCCGCACTCGCGGATG
>JAFZSP010000004.1 GCA_017619335.1 Bacteroidaceae bacterium | reverse complement strand
ATATCACCTGTGTCATAGCCGTTATCTGCCCAGAACCATGTCGCTGCTGTGATTGGTTCGTGTCGTTTGTATGCCCATTTGATGGACGATGCTCCACGACCGTATGGCAAAGGTGAAGGGTGAAAGATGAGCGTGCCGAAAAGAGGCACCTTTAGTTCATCCTCTGGAATCTTCTCCGTGAGCAAAGGAGCAACGGCCAAATGATAGCAGTAATTATTCTCACCGCATAGTTGATGGCTATGTGACAGAATGACCGACCGTGCTGCCTGATATGCAGCCGTGTCCTTATTTCCCAATATCTTGATAACCATTTTCTCCGATATATTTGAATGCCTGGACTGCCCGGAAGTGGCCGCCGTAGCCGTTGGTGGCTGCGTGCTTCTTTCCCCTTCTGTCTGCGGATCGTTTTAATGAGGCCATACTACGGGCCTTATTATCACCATAGAGGTGTGCGCCTGTCTGGATCCATTTCTTTGAGTGCCTGAGTGCGCCGCATAGTTGCGGGTGTGACGTATGAAAGAACACAGGAAACTTGTGGCCACAGCGTCCCCGTCCTTGCAAGTGATACTCACAGACAGCATTCAGGAACCGTGTGCCGACACCGATGCCCTGCCACTCAGGCATAACCACAAGCCGTGTGGCTCTGTAGGCTTTGGCCGTGAACAGAGGCGCAACGGCCAAATGGCACACAGGCTCACCGTTGATAAAGCCCACAAAGCACTCAACGGCCACCGGCATTGCCAGGTCTAAATAGTAATGCTGCTTAAACAGTCTTGGGAACACAGTTCCCCGGACTTTATAAATTTGAAGTTCGAGCTTCGGACGCTGCCGAAGACAGTCACGCTCATAGAAGCGTGCCTCCGCAGTATCATAGACCCAATCGGGCTGGAGCCATTCAATAATGTCGTAGTGGCAGGACAGCAGCACAATCTGGCCCTTCCCGCGCCGCCACGTCTTGGCAAAGGCAGCGGCTCCCACCTTGGCAATCTGGCGGTCGATGACCGACGTGAACTCATCCACGACGGCGTGCTCAGGACGCTCACAGGCCAGACGTGCCAGCCCTGCCCGGAACTTCTCGCCGTTGCTGAGCACGTTAAACGGACGCAGCCAGGCGGGAACGTCGCCAAGCCCGACGGCAGACAGCATGCCCGTGACGGTGTTGAAGTCGCCTTCAGGATCGATGCAGTCCACGATGGGTTTGCTGTTGTCCCATCCCGAATAGAGGTCGTAGATAGGCTCACCCTCAAAGATCTTGCTCCCGATGCTCGTTTTCCCACTACCAGACGGGCCGACGATGAGGCCGATTTGCCACTCCTTGCCCTCGATGGGCAGTTCTACGGTCTTTTCCCAATCACAGCCTTTCTCAGCGTTGAAAAGGCTCTTCACGCGTGCAGCACGATAACTGTTGAAATCGCTGCAATGATGGCTAACCTCTATCCTCATACGTTCACGATTTTAAGGGTTAGACCTTCGCTCTGTAGGCGGTCATAGACAGCCTTTTGTTCTCTCTCGTCGGCGCAAATGACAATAACGCCGAATTGTGGTTTGTAAGTGTACTTTCCCATGACTTGATGAATTAAAAAACCTGGTGCAAAGGTAGTCAGGGAAAGCGAGAGCGAAGAATGTTTCTCCTTTATTACACTGCACACTTCGTGCAGTCGGTTTCAAAGTGTTTGATTACATTGTATATTTTTCTTTCACTCACACCATACCTTTCAGACAATGACGAAACGATATAGGTCACCTTGTCACCCATATTCAACATACGCCTGTAATCTGCATAAAGTTCTATATATCGGCAGTCATCTGTCTTGAATCCCAACGAAACAAGCCTATTTAATAGCTCTTTATTAAAGTTTAATATCTCAAATAGTGTCATTTTAAAAATAAATGCTTACCTTTGCACCGTCTCACTTATAATTACATGCAAAAAAATGCCACAAGTGCTGCAGGAGGTATAGCCCCCGGCTGCGCACTTGTGGCGATTTACATGTTAAGAGTAAGTGAGACGACTATTAACAGGCCGGGGGTTTTTTAGCCTCCCCCGAAGGCTTCAGAGTCTATGTCTCGTAGAGAGACAAGTCCAGAGCATCCTTCTTTTCCCATCCAACGGCCAGCACGCCCTGAATATACAGCATGGCTTGTCTGTAGAACTCAGTGAGTTCCCCCAGGTTGTTGAACTTCCTATAGACTGGATGCTCGTCGGTTCCCAGCTTGAACGTCACCGGCAGCGTTGCGCCGCCGGTCTGAACGGCCAGATCGTGCGCTGCCTTATAGTTGAACTGGTTCTCGCTTGACAGCCATACCATATTGCCCTCGTACTCGAAGCCGGACAGGATGGCCTCGTCGGTCTGCTGGTTGTAGTAGCCTATGATGGTCTGCCGTATCTCGTCAGCGGTCGGTCTGTGCAGGAACTCAGCCTCCATGTAGGTGGCCGTCCCGTCCTCATTTTCCTGCACGTCCCACCGTATGCGCCATTTGTCCCTAATGGGATTCACGCACTCAATGAGCCGCACGTCGCTTGTTCCTTCTATCCTTCTCATCAGCTGAATACATATTTGGTTCTACCCTTGCCGAAGGTTTCCGTCTTGATGGTAGTCTCGAAGGGGAAACCGTCGGGCATTTCCCTAATCTGCGCGAGGATATTCTTCATTTCCTCGCTGTTGGTGAAGAACTTCTTCGCCTCGCCGTTCTGCTCGATGGCCACGATGCAGCGGTCTTCACCCTGTTCTGTCTTGATGCCCGTCTCGAAGTCCTTGACCACGATGGGCAGGTTTACCAGTTCCCTGATGCTCACTACGGCACCGGGGAAGCGCTTCTTGCCGTCCTCCGGCTTGTAAGCGACTTTCAGATCCTTGAATGATTTCATTGTCTTGCCTGTTAATTTATTAAACAACTTGTTACAGTCGGCGTGCTTGGCCATGCCGTAGAAGCTGGCCGTCAGCACTGCCCGTCTTTTTCTGCTTTTCACCTCGTGCATCTTCCGGGCCATCCTCTGCTTGATGCGCTTGCGGAGTTCCACATGCTCATCGTTGTATATGACATAGCCCAGGAAGTCGATGCCCTCGCTTGTGGGGAACACGCGCTCGTTGGCCTTCACCTCCAGCCCGATTTTCCCCACGTACTCATGCACCGCGTCACGAATCATCCATAATTCCGCTTTCGATTTACCAAGTACGACACCGTCATCACAATATCTGTAGAAATGCCGGATTCCGCACTCATCCTTCAAACAGTGGTCTAAGTAAACAGACAGCAGGAGATTTCCCAACCCCTGCGAGCTTCTGAGGCCGATGCTGATTCCCTCCGGCATCATCGTAATGAAGCCGTCGAGCATCTGAATGAGCCTCCCGTCCTTGAACACCCTGCGGACACACTGCTTCAACACATCCTGGTCTACGCTCTCGTAGAACTTCCTGATGTCAAACTTGTAGCAGAACTGCGTCCCTTCCGGGTCATCCTTCAAGTCGCGCCGTATGTACTCCAGAAGGTCGTGCATCCCGCGCTCCTTGATGCTGGCCGAGGTGGTGCGTATGAAACGCTTCCTGATATGCTTGTCCACGACGGCCATAATGGCGTGAACGCCTATGCGGTCGTACATTGTCAGCACCTGGATCTTGCGCAGCTTGCCGCCCTCCATGATTTTCCGTTCACGGTAGTTCCTGATATGGAACTCACCGGCCTCAATCCGTCGGGACAGTTCTGCAATCACCTCGTCCCTATGCGCAAGCAGCCAGCGGCCCTGGCGGCTTTTCTTCCGCTTCGTGCCGCGCAGCACCTGGTCGAAGGAGTCCGACATGTTGCCATACTCCACGATCTCCTCGATGACATGTCCTTCTCTGCGCATAGTTGCAATTTTGTTTGTTACAGTGGCCTTGTGGCCTTCAGCCTTCGGGTCTGACTTCTTCGAGACGTTGCCGCCCTACCAAACTCTACCCGTTCACGTGATCTTTCAGCTTTCCAGTCATTGACTGCTGTTGCTGTGGCTCCCCTCCCTCGGCACCACGGAGGGAACACGTTCCCATTGTTGTACGCCGATTTGTTTTTATTTCGGTTGTAGTTCAGGCGCGACCCGATATTCGTGTTCGAGTTCGACGAATCGTTATTCGCATTCGCGTACGACACACCGCCATTCGCGTTCGCGTTGTTGTTGCCGCGATAGACCACACGGCCTATGAGAGGTTCTGCCGCTTTCGGGGTGCAAAGGTACTGATTTTTGACCATATTCCACTCAAAATTTTCAAAATCCGACGGGCTTACGCCCGTATCTTGATGTCCTCGTACCTCGGACATGACGCT
>JAFZSP010000023.1 GCA_017619335.1 Bacteroidaceae bacterium | reverse complement strand
GAGAAGGACTCTGTGCGCAGCCACTCCCCTCCCTTCAAGGGGAGGGGCAGGGGTGGGGTCTGTATATTCCTCGCTGTCTGATATTTACATACCCCACCCCGGCCTTCGGCCACCCCTCCCCTTGAAGGGAGGGGAGTGGCTGCGCCTCCCGTTGCGGCAGTATGTGGACTTTTTAAAGTGGACTCCTAATTAAAGTTTCAGAAGTTTCGTACATGCTGATAAACGCAGACGATCTGCCCCTACACTATGCCGTTTCACCATTTCCGGAATACACTAACTATATGGAAAGAGGCTACAAGTATGCTGTTTAGTGTCACTAAGTATGCTGTTTTGCTTCATCAAACATGCTGTTTTCGACAGCAAGGGAGTATTCCTGACACCCTCGAGAACTATTCTCGCTTGCCACGAGAACTATTCTCGCTTGAAACATGTAGAGTTAGTGTAGAGTTTATGTAGAGTTTGTGTAGAGTTTATGTAGGGTTGAAAACGCGCAAAATACCTTTGTATATCAATGTTTCAGCGAATTTTAGTGTATAGATGTCAATCCTTACTGACTTTCCAGGGATAATCGTTGGCATCGGCATCGGGGTTTGCCTTGACAGAGTAGCCCGATGGGATGGTGACATTGCCGTAAGTTCTTGGATCGTTTTTGAACTTACCGCCATAGATTATGTAAGGCCCACGTGATCGCCCTGCCGGTGGATTTTTAGCGCTTAAGGTGTTGAAATATCCACCGTAGATGGTCGCCGTGCCAGCAGGCACGTTGTCAGGCGTATAGTTACAGATGCCACCGTAGTAGGTTCCACCTATGATGCTGCAGTTATGGCCATCGATATAGGCATTTTGATAGACGGTCATGTTCTCCATGATTACGTTTCCAAGGTATCCGTCATTATATTGACTATTACCGTCGACCTCTTTTTCTACCGTGCCGTTACGAAGTGTCACGGTTCTGCCCGCAACGTTGTTTTGCACATAAACATTTACTGTGGAAGAATAACCGTTGAAGTCTATCACACCATCGGCCCGCGTTATTTTATAGGGATTTGGTGTGGAGACGTTAGCATTCAAGACGAGCACCGGATTCGTTTCGGTTGTAGTATTCCAATCGGCGAGGTTGGTATAGACATCCTTCGTCTTTGACATCTTAACCGTGACGGTGTAGTACTGTCCGTTGGTGAAAGTAACGTTTTCTCTCTCAAAATCATAGACACCTGAGAGGGAGGTGGCGTTCAGGCTGACAGTCTGATTGCTGAAGCCGGGGATGGCTACGTAGATGATGTTGGTAGTCGTAGCGGGGTTGACGCTGTAGGTGTTGGTACCGTCGCTGATGGTGAGGTTCGTGGCGTTGACTGGCGTGGTGCCGTCTACATCGTCGAGAAGGGTGAACTTCACGATGGCCTGCTGGTTCTGGAAGCTGACAGCGTTGGCAGCGACCATGCCGCCTGAGCTGACGGCAGTGACGGTGGCTGTAGCGGTGGCATAGTCGTAGTTTTGGGCGATGTCCTCAAGGGTGCCCTTCTGTCCGATGTAGGTGGGCACGTCTCTCTTGGGGTAGTATAGGGTCAGCTCGTCGTCGGTGGCGATGGTCACACCCGAGAGCGTGCCCTTCAGCGTGGCGGTGGCTCCGTCGGTCTGTGGCTGTAGCGAGCCATTGGCCCACCTTGTGCCCTTCTTCACATATATATGATCTGTGGTGGCCCATGAGGCGTTGATGGTCGACCCGTTGAGCGCGAGGGCGCGGGTGGTCATGCTCTTCGCTGTCTCTACAGACAGGGTATAGGTTCCCTTTTGCACCTGCTGCTCGTCTAATAGGTCATCATCTCCTGAGCAGGATGTGAGGGCAGTCCCTGCCATCAGCAGCGCTGCGATTGCTTGTATTGTCAACTTCATTGCTTTCATTGTTCTATCGAATGATTATTGTACGTTTTGGACTAAGCGGACAGGACGGCCAGAATAGCGGTCGGCACCAACATTAGTGATGAGTTTACTTGCGCTGATGAAAAGGATATTTGCCGAACTATTACTGCTTCCTGAGGTTGCCGACCAATAATAGCCGATATTAGCGACGGAAGTGAAAGTCGAGCCGGTGCGGTAGCCTGCATTTGGAATAAATGCCGCACCGGCAGCCTCCATCTTGGCCCAGTTGGTGGTATTGTAGTTGGTTCCGAATCCGGAACTTGCATCATTAATGTACGATGGCACAGTCACGTCAGAGGGATGGATGTAATGGTTGGGGAAGATGATGAGTCCATATTTCGAGTTCACGTATGCTTTGGCAAAGCGAGCATTGGAGGTAGCAAGGTTGGTAGTCGTAGTACGGCTGAATAATAGGTACTGCCACTCGTTTCGGGTCAACGTGCGCCATTTATTTGCTGTATTCCCACCGTTGGTGATAGCATTGGCACCCCATTCGTTATAGGAAGAGTAGATGCTGTTGTCTTCGGAAATCTCATTAGGGTTATTACCAGTGCCCCAGCCGAAGAGGTCACGGTGGTCGTCAGACTGCGAGTTTCCGAAATAGTCCCATTGGTTAGTGGCAAACTGCCACGTACCCACGTACTGTAGGTTGCCTTTCGAGAAATAGACCATTGTCGAGCCACTGACAGAGAATTGGCCGGAAAGGGCACCTTCAGGAATCTTTTCCCACTTTTGTCCACTTGTCGCGGAATAGTTGGTGCGTGTGGCCTCTATGCCGCTGTCGTTGACGGTGATGGTGAGGACGGTGCTGCTTCCGGCAGTGAGGTCGATGTCGGGCAGGGTGCCGGTGATGGTCTCGCCGTCGCCAGTGGTGATGGTGATGGTGTTAGTCGAGGAGAGAGCCTGTGCGGGCAGCACGATGGCATACTCGGTGGTGCCTATGGCAGCATCGGCGTTGTCGTAGTAGAAGGCGAGATCGGCGTTGGAGGCGACGGTGACGGTAGCTGCGTTGTCGCCTGCGGTGACAGCGCCAGTAGTCATATTCATTGTGGCCTCGGTAGCAATGTTGCCAATGGTGATGGTCGTCCCAGCCAGCTCGGTGGCTGTGATGGGCGAGGAAGATCCTGCGTGTACGCCCTGCTTCAGTCGGATGACGAGACGAGCCATGACGTGACGGAACTGCAGGTTGATGGTGTTGTCGTCCTTCGGATAGCGTGAGTGGTCGGTGACGGGCGTAGCAATCATCACGTCGCTGGCGCGGTAGTTGGCAACGGTGCTCTGGTCGTTGCTGACGGTCACGTCGAGGTCGGTGGTCTCGCGATTGCTTACGCTTGCGAAACGGCTGTAGGGATAGAAGGCATAGACATCGACGTTCGATGCTGCATCAATGGGATAGCAGAGCAACGAGGCCGTGGTGGCGTCGCTATAGTAGGTCAGCTCGTTCTGTCCAGACACGGCAGCAGAGGTGCGGTAGCGGTAGGGCGTAGCGGTGTAGGTAGCCGTGCCGTCGCAGTCAACCATATAGACAGCCACGTCCTCACCGGCTGCAAACGCTGTGTTCTGCAGGTCGTCGGTGCTGGCCGCGCGTGTCTGCCCTGGTACTGCCGTCGCTACCGCCGTCAGTCGGATGGGCTGCTGCTCACAGGGCTGCATGTCCGGCTCCCAGTCGGAAGAGCAGGATGACAGCAGCGCAGCGGCTATCCAGAGGGTTATGAATTTCTTTCTATTCATTTCGTATTTCTTTTTTTCTTGTGCCGCTGACCGCCAGCGAAGCGGTCAGCCTACACCATGTAGGTTTCCGGGCATTACGCTCTAAGTTGCCCGGCAGCGGCTGTTTTAGCCCCCTAAGATTACTGCAGGGTAGCTGTACCGTCAGCTGAGCCACCGTCAGCCCAAGCTGTGATGGTCGTTGCTGTCAGCAGCAGACCGGTCTTGTTCACGGTCAGGTTGTAGGTGTAAAGCGTCTGACTGGCGAAGAATTTGTTGGCAGCCAGTGCATAGTAGTAATCACCGCCACCGATGGTGATCTTGATGAAGTTGCCTGCCATAACCGTCTGGGGCACGATGATGGCCGATGTGCTGGCACCTGTACCGGCTGCAATGTTTGTGGCAGTGCCCGAACCCTCGGTCACAGCGGTTCCTTGTACGCCAAAGGTGGTGGTAGGCTTGACACCGAGGATGCTTACCTCAGCATTGTTCATCTCAGTCTCCGTAAAGCCGTCGCCTGCGGTCAGGTTGACGTTGATCTTAGTGAGCAGGTGGGTGAACGTCATAGGCACTTCCGAGGTGGTGCGGGTCACAGGGTTACCACCCGTAGGCGCACCCATCATCAGGTCGCTGGCCTTATAACCGGCAGTGCTCGACTGGTCGGCAGCTACGCTGAAGGTAATGTCGGTGCCGTTATAGGCCGTTGACGATGTGACGGCTGAGGCGGGATAGATACCAAAGATGAAAAGACCGTTGCCGTCCTGGGGCCAGTACTGGGCTGCGGCGGGAGTGAGAGCACCGGCATTGCCTGTCGTGTAGGCCAGCGGGTTGCTGTAGGTCGTCACGTTGGTGCCGCTGGGGGTCTGGGTGCCGTTGACATCTTCTACGAGGAAGATGCTTACGTTCTCGTCAGCGTCAAACTGCGTGAGCTGGATGCTCTGTCCGGCACGAGTCATGCTCGTCAGCGATTGGGTACTCAGGCGAATGGCGCTCTTTTCTGCAACCTTCACTTCTTCGTTGTCACTGCTGCAAGCGGCAAACATCATCGATGCAGCGGCTGCGAAAAATACTAACTTTTTCATAATTGAAAATGGTTTAAGATGTTAATTAATTAATAAATGAATTATAATGTTGTTTTTTTGTTTTTGCTTAGTTGATGGATGGTTCCACTCTTGTTTCGGGCTTATTAGGGCGTTGCTGGCACCAGCGTCAAGGTCTTGCCCTCATTCGAGATGGTGAGAATCAGGCCGCCATAGTTAGTATCGCTTACGAGTGCAGGGTTATATTGGAGGATATAACCGCCTAATTCACAATCTGTCTCCTCGGTTACCATTACCATAGTACCAAATGTTACTGAACAATTGGTGTCCATCCAGTATTGTCCCGCCCCGATGCTGGGGATTTGTGCGTATGCACCTATGGCTGTCACGCTTTTCACGTTGGGGCCTATGCTAATGTTCCCACAATCGGTCTCGTAACCGCCACCGATGGCCGACGCCGTTCCACTTGTTTGTGCGACTACCGTTCCGCCCGATATGGTAATGTTGCTACAACCATAACTGTTACCGGCACCAATTCCGGCACAATCATTTATACCTGTGGCATTGACAGTACCGCCAGAGATATTGATATTGCCACAACTTGCCTCGAAACTGCCGCCGATACCGGCATGTCCAATTGCCGTGATGTTACCACCCTCAATGTTGATGTTGCCACAATGTAACTGGTAGCCGCCACCTATTCCAGCACCGCCCCAGTCACCTATTGCGGTCAGTGACCCTTCTCCCCGGATAGTGAGGGTTTTACCCCAGGGTACGTAAATGCCGGGATATTCTTCAAAGAAAGTTCTCACAATGTTCGTTCCACTGAGGATGATTGTGGCATTGCCTAAGCAGGTAATACCTGCACCGGTATAATCGCCACTCAAATTTTGGTTACCGTTGATATTCACATTGTCTAAAGTCACGGTGGCACCGTCGGCAATGGAAATCATCACTTCGTTGGCTAATGTGCCTGTCAGTCTTTCGCCGTTTTTCGCTGTGTAATTACTTGTGATGGTGCTGAGCTCAGTCCCTGGTAACGGCATCTCTGCAGTACCCACGATGGGATCGACGGCAGTCCAGGGCGTGATGTTGGTGACGGTGAGCACCAGACCGGTCTTGTTGACAGTCAGGTTGAAGGTATAGCGATTCTTGGCAGCAAACGTCGTGGCGGCATCCAATTTGTAGATGTAGTTGCCACCTCCTACGGCCACCTGAATGAAGCTGGTATTGGCAGCAAGCGTCTGGGGCACGATGATGGCCGATGTGGTTGCACCAGTACCGGCAGCAATGGTCGTGGCAGTGCCGGAAGCCTCGCCCACT
>JAFZSP010000022.1 GCA_017619335.1 Bacteroidaceae bacterium | reverse complement strand
GCCAACACACTGTAATTCAAAGCCCCGTAGGGGCATGATAAGGGTAGCCAGCCAATTCATTGGCTGGTATGCAATGGCGAGGAAAACGCGTGCCTTTAGGTACGCGACAACAGATTCTTATCGCGTACCTACGGCACGCATTCCATTAACTGACACATTACCAGCCATTAAAATGGCTGGCTACCCCTATCAAATGCCTACGGCATTACTTGCGAAACTTGAGAATAATGATAAATAATTGATAATAAACTTCACTCACAATATGCTCCTTTCAATGACAGGCTACGGCAAAGCCTCTGCCGAATACGGCACCAAGAAAATCACTGCCGAGATTAAATCCTTGAACAGCAAGGCACTGGACTTGCAAACACGCATCGCGCCCATCTACCGCGAGAAGGAAATGGAAATCCGCAACCTCATCAGCACGGCGCTGGAACGCGGCAAGGTGGAGTTTGCGTTGTACATCGAGCGTGACGATGCCAGCGCCGCCACACCCATCAACCGCCCCGTCTTCAAGGCTTACGTGGACCAGATCCGTTCCATCAGCCAGGAAATGGGTATCGAGGAACCCGAGCAGCATTGGTTCCCGACCATCCTGCGCCTACCGGATGTGATGACAAAGGTGGAGGTGGCCGAACTCTCCGAGGAGGAGTGGGCGGTGGCGCGCCAAGTGGTGCAGGAGTCCATCGAGCACCTCATGGATTTCCGCTGTCAGGAGGGCGAGGCCCTCGCCCGCAAGTTCACAGAGAAAATCAACAATATCGAGGCGCTGCTGGCCCAGATTGAGCCCTTCGAACAGGCTCGTGTGGAGAAGATCCGCAGTCGCATCGTGGATGCCCTCAACTCCATTCCGGAGGTGCAGGTGGATCGGAACCGCCTGGAGCAGGAGATGATTTATTACATTGAGAAGCTGGACATTAATGAGGAGAAACAGCGTCTGAAGAACCATCTGAATTACTTCCGCCAGACGATGGCCGATGGTCATGGACAGGGCAAGAAACTGGGATTCATTGCCCAGGAAATGGGTCGTGAAATCAACACCACAGGCAGCAAAAGCAACATTGCCGAGATGCAGAATATCGTGGTGCGGATGAAGGACGAGCTGGAACAGATAAAGGAACAAGTACTGAACGTGATGTAATATGAGCAAGGTTATCATTTTCTGTGCTCCCAGCGGCAGTGGTAAGAGCACGATTATCAACAGCTTGATGCCCCGGGAGGAACTGCACTTGGCGTTCTCCATCTCTGCCACCACACGTCCGCCCCGTGGTCAGGAGCAGGACGGCGTGGAATACTTCTTCCTCACCCCCGAGGAGTTCCGTCGGCGCATTGCCAATGACGAGTTTGTGGAGTATGAGGAGGTCTATCAGGACCGTTTCTATGGTACGCTGAAATCCCAGGTGGAGCGGCAGTTGGAGGCTGGACAGAATGTGGTCTTCGATGTGGATGTGCATGGCGGTATGCACCTGAAGGAGTACTTTGGGGAGCGTGCGCTCAGCCTCTTCATCCAGCCGCCCAGCATTGAGGAGCTGCGTCGCCGTCTGGAAGGACGAGGTACCGATGCGCCTGACGTCATTCAGCAGCGCCTGGACCGTGCTGCCTACGAGCTCTCCTTTGCCCCTCGTTTTGACCATGTGGTCATCAATGATGACTTGGATACTGCCAAGGCTGATGCCTACGAGGCAATATGTCGATTTGTAGAACCATGACCACAGCGCTCTTTGGCGGCAGCTTCAACCCCATTCACACAGGTCACATCGCCCTGGGGCAGTGGCTGGTGCAGCATCATTATGTGGATGAGCTCTGGTTCCTCGTTTCTCCGCAGAACCCCCTGAAGCCAGCGAGCGGGTTGCTGGACGATCAGGCCCGGCTGCGTCTGGCACGCTTGGCCATCGGAAGGAAGCGGCGATTGCGGGTGTCCGATTTTGAGTTCCACCTGCCGCGACCGTCCTATATGGTTCACACGCTGGAGCAGCTGCGGGCGACCTATCCGGAGAGGGACTTCGTTCTCATCATAGGTGCCGACAACTGGCAGCGCTTTCCACAGTGGTACCACTCCGAGGAAATCCTGCGGCATCACCGCCTCATCATCTATCCCCGCCCAGGCTATCCCATCGACCCAGCTTCCCTGCCCGCAGGCAGCAAGTTGGTGGAGACGCCACTACTGGATATTTCCTCCACTCAGATTCGTGAATCCATTGCCTACGACCCTGCCTACGATGGCCAGGGGCTCACACCCGCTGTCTGGCGGGAAATACAGAAGCAGCACTACTATGGTGCCTGAGGGGCTGGCCGCAAGTGCTTGAGAGGCTGAACGCTCGGAATTATTGGTCTTGCAGGTCTATGTCGATTTTGCGGAGGTAGAACTTGACCTTGGCGCAGAGCTCGTCATAATGCTGCTCCATTTCCATCACTCGGCGCTGCTGCTGGTAATAGAGCTCATTGGTGCGGCCGTTGACACGCGGCAGCATCTGTCGGAAACCTTCGCGGGCAGCGTTCAGTCGTACTTCATACAGCACCAGACTGTCGCGCGTCTCCATCAGCTCTATGCTGTCCAGGGTCACGATGGCGGTGCGTCGCGTCTGCAAGGCGGTGGGATGTTGACGACGGAGGCTGAGGATGGTGTCCCGCGCAGCCGTATATTGTTTCTCGGCCAACAGGGAGCGCGCCTCCTCCAGCATCACTGCCGCAGATTCCTCGGCAGCGTCCTCGGTGGTCTTGCATGCGACGGCTAAAAAGGCCATCGAAAGGATGAATATGGGGCTATAAACTTTCATTTGCGGTGCAAAAGTACGTCTTTCTGCAATTCTCTCCGCGTAAATGCATGTCATCTCAACTTTTTTTATTACTTTTGCCGCCGTTTTTAGCATTGGTTAAACATTATGAGACATCTTGACCGTCAACAATTGACAGAATTGCTCGCTGCACCCGTCTTTCATCTGATAGGCGAGGTGGCTGATGAGATGCACCTGGAGGCCTACGTCGTGGGCGGCTACGTCCGTGACCTTTTCCTGGAACGCCCCAGTAAGGATATTGATGTGGTGGTGGTGGGCAGCGGCATACAAGTGGCGCGTCAAGTGGCAGTCCGCCTCGGACGTCACGCCCATCTGAGCGTCTTCAAGAACTTCGGGACGGCACAAGTGAAAGACGGTGCCCTGGAGTTGGAATTTGTGGGCGCACGTCGGGAGAGCTACAGCCATGACTCCCGCAAACCTATCGTGGAGGACGGCACGCTGGAGGACGACCAGCAGCGGCGCGACTTCACCATCAATGCGATGGCCGTGTGCCTGAACCGCGAGCGATTCGGCGAGCTGGTGGACCCCTTTGATGGCGTGTGGGACTTGGAAGACCGCCTCATTGCCACACCCTTGGACCCTGATGTGACGTTCTCCGACGACCCGCTGCGCATGATGCGCTGCATCCGTTTTGCCACACAGCTGAACTTCGAGATAGAACCAGAGACCTTCGAGGCACTGGAGCGCAACCGCGAGCGCATCCGCATCATCTCGCAGGAACGCATCATCGATGAGATTCAGAAGTTCATGGCCAGCGATGCGCCTGCCCGTGGCTGGGAACTGCTGTTCCAATGCGGCCTGTTGGAAATCATCTTCCCTGAGCTCTATGCGCTGCACGGCATAGAAACAATGAACGGGCGCGCTCACAAGGACAACTTCTGGCACACGCTGGAGGTACTGACCAATGTGGTGCGGGCCGGCGGCGACCTCTGGCTGCGCTGGGCAGCCCTGCTGCATGACATTGGGAAACCCAAGACCAAGCGCTTCGACCCAGCCGCAGGTTGGACGTTTCACAATCATAACTTCGTGGGAGAGAAGATGGTGCCGCAGATTTTCCGGCGCTTGAAGCTACCGTTGGACGACCGAATGAAGTATGTCCAGAAGCTCGTCTCACTCCACATGCGCCCCATCGTGATTGCCGATGAGGAAGTGACGGACTCTGCTGTCCGACGTCTGCTCTTCGAAGCGGGTGACGACATCGATGACCTGATGCTCCTGTGTGAGGCAGACATCACATCCAAGAACCAGCAGCGCAAGCAGCGTTTCCTGGACAACTTCCAGCTGGTGCGCGAGAAGCTCGTGGATCTGGAAGAGCGTGACCGTATCCGCTGTTTCCAGCCGCCCGTCAGCGGAGAGGAAATCATGGAACTGTTCCATCTGCCGCCGTGCAGGGAAGTCGGGGTGCTCAAGTCTGCCGTGAAGGACGCCATCCTCGACGGTGTTATTCCCAATGAGCATGATGCAGCCCTCGAATTCGTCATCCAGCTGCATCGGAAAAGAAGAGGAAACTAATCTTGCGGAATCACCTCTTGCAGGTAAATGGCGTCGAGGCTCCAGAGGGCGCAGTCGTTCGTGGTGGTGAAAGCGCTCTCTGTCAGCGGCTGCGGCACCTCGGGCGGCAGGAGGCGATGGGGGTCGTAGAGGTAGTGTTGGGCGGGGGCGCTGTACTTCCACATATCTTCCCACGCTTCGTTGGCCAGCGCCTGATCATGATTGAAGTAGGCCGCATAGCCCTTCAGACGGCTGATGCGGAAGCGGTTCTTGCTGATTTTGTGGTAGTTGGCGTTGTGGTCTAAATAGACTTTGGCAAACTTCTTGTCGGGCACCATTTCCAGCATCTCATGCAGCAGTTCAAAGCCTCCCATGATGAGTTTCAGGTGGTTGGAGGAGGTGACAGACGGGTCTCCTTCCCAGCTGAGGATGCCTGTGGCGGGATCATAGCCCAGGACGCCAGGTCCCGTGAACATCCCATTGGGCAGGGCGGCAATGCTCTTCATGCCTGCCTGTATTTTCTTCCGGTACTTCTCGTCCCGCGTGCGTTCATATTCTGTCATCCAGTTGCCGGCGTAGGCCACCCAGTCCGGCCCGATTCGCAGTCGGGCAGGGGCTGTGCAGGGGTATTTCTCGCGCGGCAGGGCCAGACGCATTGGGTCGATGGTGTAGAGCATCTGATCGGCATCACGCACAGCAGACATCAAATCGCCCGTGCGCTCATCGGTGGTCAGGTAATAGTAGAAGCGGTTCCAGGCGGCCTGAGAGATGCGGGCTTCCTTGGCACCACAACCCCAGTGACTGACGTTGTGACGGGAGCCAAGTCCCGCGTAAGGTCCTGAGTGATAGACATCCACCTCCATCGTGTGGCGCGTCATTGCTTCAGCCATTCGCCATACGTCGGGACGAGCCGTGCGCAGGAACGAATACCAGAGCCACGAGATGCTGCCCAGCTCCGTGTTGTCCCACGCGAAGCCGCCCACATCATATTTCCACTCGTGCCGGGCTGGGTCATATTGGTGCATCACATCGCCGTAGTTCCAGAAGCCGTACCAGTGGCGCTCATCGATGGTTTTTACGTAAAAGTCCAGATAATCTGTGAGTTGCCGCTCGACAGCAGCTCTGCGGGCATTGGAACTGTCTGGCAGGCTCCATACGCCAAAGGCACGACGGGAGTGCAGATACTCGGGCGTACAGATGAGTGGCGCGTCCTCTGCTTGCTGCTGGGCCCGCTGGGAGATGGCTGCCTTGCCTGGGAAGGCGCGTTCGGGAATCAGGGTGAGGACGGACGTGCGAGCGATGCCGAGAGGCGTTGACATTCCTTCCTGTACGTCCTCGTAGGAGGCGTTGAGGTCGTGGGCCACGTTGTCGTAGTGCCGCAGATCCATCGCTCCGCCCTCGGGACTCCAGAGATAGGCCGTCAGGAAAGCCGTCTCGTGGGTGGCACTATCTACTTGCAGCGAGGCAGGATAACTCTCCCAGAAGTCCTTGACGCTGAGGCCCAAGCCGCCGCTGATGTCACCTGCAAAAGCGTAGCCCGCGGCACGATGGCCCGTGTGGGTACCTATCCACTGATTGTTCGTGTGGGCCCGCTTCTGAATGCTGTAACCTTGGTCGTTGAGCTGTGTGAGGCGGTAGGTATTCCACTTGGCCCAGTGATGCAGCAGATCCTGGTTCCGCTCGTCAAACGCGGAGGGCTCAGGGATGCGCTCGCCTGCCACCTGCGCCCCCTCCCAACCTCCCCCATGGGGGAGGAGCTTCGTTCCTGATTGTTTCCCAATGAATTGGTTTCCCTCCCCCTTGGGGGAGGTAGGGAGGGGGCTGAGGAAGCGTCGCCCACTGAGAGGCTGCACACTCTCGGCCCACACGCCGCCGTCCTGTGTGGCGAAAGCCACGTGACGATTGTAGGCCTGCTCCCGCATTGGTACTTCGAAACGGACACCCAAGGAGCGGATGAAGTCGCGGTTCTGGTCACCATTATATATAAAGGTGTGTACCATCCTCACCTGCTCCGAGCCGGCATAGAAGTAGAGGCGGACAGTAAAGGGGAATAGACAGACCCCTTCAATTTTCACCACAGCGCGCACAGTGCCGGCACGCTCCACCTCCACCTTCTCCACGTGGCTCTCATATTGATGATAATGAATCTGTTTCACGCCCTCTGTATAGGGCTGATCCTGGGTAGTGTAAACCAACTGCCCTCGACCCGCCACCCGCGTGCCACCAAGCACGAGGCTGTCCAGAATCGCCGTCCCGCTCTTGGGGATATAAGCTGCGAAGTCACCAGAGGTAACCCGTATTTGGTCGGTCGTCTCAGAGACAGATAAAACCAGGCTGGGCTCTTTTCTCCCCTCTACCATTGGAGAGGGGTTGGGGGTGAGGCTTACACTCTCCGTTCCTCCTGGCACCACTGCCGCAAAGCCGCCCCACTTCACGCTGCCGTCCGGCCAATAGGCTGTGGGCCAGAAGTCTGCGGGAATCGCATCACCCTTGTCTGTGGTGAGAACGAAAGCATCGGAGGGCTGGAACTCCCCTTTGCAGAAAGGTATTCCGAAGCTCACAGGCTTGGCCGTCGCAGGCGTCTTGCCAATCCAATGGAGGCGTGCAGGCACAGCGGGTACAGAGACCTTTGTCTTGGCTTGGGCCGTCCAGGCGAACAAGCCACAGAGGAGCAGGGCAGAAACAAATGTTTTCATTTGTAGTCGTGAGGTTTTATATGAATTTGCGGGCAAAATTAAGGAATGTTTTTCACATTTGCCTCCAAAACGAGCGAAAAAGTGTCTTCAGAAGCGCTTTTTCATGAAGAAAGCGCGTTCGCTCGGGAACTTTTGATTAACTTTGTGCCCGAAAAGAAACATTATCCCACCTCATGATACGTCGAATCGCTTTTCTTATCACACTCTGCTTCGCTTGCTTCCATGGGCAGGCACAGACCTTGAACGTCACCGTCAAGAATCCCTCCACCACAGACCGCAAGGATGTGCCTGTGGTCATTGACCTGCACAACAAACTATTCAAGGGAAAACCCACCGTGCTCTTTGCCATCGTCAAGAACGCCGCCAACCACGAACTGCCCTCCCAGCTCGACGATCTGGACGGCGACCTGATTCCCGATGAACTGGCCTTCGTCTGCGACGTGCCCGCCCGTTCCTCTGTCTCTTTCAAGGTGCAGTGCGCAGCTGTTCCCTCGCAGAGAAACTTCACACCACGCACGGCTGCCTTCATGAAAGTTTGGGATAGAAAGTATCGCTATCCCTACATCAACAGCATTGAATATCAAGGCCGTAATACGCCGTTGTCCATGTATGATGCCATCTATGGGCACGGGGCTCAGTGGGAGTCTGAACTGGTGGGCTTCCGCGTGTATATGGATCATCGTCAGAGCATCGACATCTATGGGAAGCCCCGTCCTCAACTGGTGCTGGACAAGACCAATTTCTACAGTACGCGTGAGGATATGGCGGCTGGTCTCGGCTGTGACATTCTCTTTGCTGGAGCCAGCGTGGGAGCCGGTTCTTTCCGCGGTTACGTCGATGGCAAGCCTACCTACGTGGATAGTGTGGAGGCTCGTGGACAGCGTGTCATTGCCAGTGGTCCCGTGCGGGCCATTGTGGAGGTGACGGACAAGAACTGGCTCTACAACGACCGTCCCCTGCAGATGCGCCAGCGCTACATCATCTATGCAGGGCATCGTGACGTGCAGGTGGACATTCGGCTGTCGGGCGCCAATTTGGAAAGGGACCTTTACTGCACGGGCGTGCAGAAACTGGAAATGGAGAATGAGGGCTTCGTTGAGAATAGTGGTTTGGCGGGTTCGTGGGGAAAGAACGTCCCCGACAAGGCGGCAGAGGATTTGGTGGAAGGCGTGGGCTTGGGTGTCTGTGTGCCCAAGTCCTTCCTGGATTCCACCAAGGAGGATGACCTCAACTACCTGACCCTGCTGCACGCCAAAGACGGGCAAATCCGCTACCATCTGGCTATCTGTGCCCTGATGGAAGAAGGCGGTTTCACGGATGCAAAAAGTTGGTTCAGCTGGCTGCGCGAATGGCAGAACCAACTGAACCAACCCTGTTCCGTGAAAATCGGAGTCAGCAAACGGTAGGGCAGGGGAGCACCACCGCCGCTGCCTGCATCAGAAGCGGAAACCGATGCCCACGCACATATTGGCGCGGTCGTGGTTGTTCACATACTGATACTTACACTCATAGTTCACAAAGATATTGGACGTCACGTCATACTGTGCACCAATACCGATATTCAGACCCAGGCTGCCGGAGTCGCCAGGAGCACCATCGAAAGTCCAGTGACGGTGCAGGAAAGTCATACCTACCACAGGATAGATAGAGATACCGTACTTGGCGGGAATCAAGTAGTGAAGGTTGAAGTTCAGGTCCCAGTCGATGCGCTCGTTGGCCTCCAGATAGTAGTCGAAGGACGCTTCCAGACGCAGGGCTTGGGTGGCGTAGTACTGAAGCTTGGGGCCGAAACCCAGGTGGGTGTCATCGCCGAATGTGAATGGGATGTTCAGGCCAACAGCCCAATCGCCAGCTGCTGCTGAATCATCATAATACTCTTGAGCGAAGGTGCCGAGACTCACAAAGGAGAGGCACAGGGCAAGCATAAATTTTTTCATGTCTGTTTGAGGGTTTTTAGGGTTATTATTGAACGTTATTCTTTTGTTTTTGCTCTTATTTGGCTGCAAAGATAGCAAAAACTGACTTCACTTGCATCATTTTCACATAAAAAACCAGAAAAAAGTGCACGACTTTCGCATTTTCTTATTACTTTTGCCCCAAACAAACCCAAAAATAGCGAAAAAATGAACTTAGGAACCCCTGAAATTATTCTCATCGCCCTCGTGGTGCTGCTCCTCTTCGGAGGCAAGAAAATTCCCGAACTCATGAAAGGCCTCGGCAAAGGCGTCAAGAGTTTCAAGGACGGCGTGAAAGGCCTGGACGACGAAATCAAGGTAGAAGACACGACCGTTTATAACAAGACCGAGAGCAAGTGATGGAAGAACAGATGACCTTCTGGGATCATCTTGACGTCCTCCGGGGAAGCATTATTCGCGTGCTCGTGGCGGCTGTAGTCATGGGTATCGGAGTGTTCTTTCTGAAGGACTACCTCTTCGATTTTGTGTTGTGGCCACGCAGCAGCGACTTCCCCACCTACCGCCTCTTGGGTGCCGAGCCCTTTGACCTAAAACTCATCAACACAGAACTGACAGAGCAGTTTATGATTCACATGAAGGTCTCGCTGGTGATGGGATTGCTGGTGGCCTCGCCCTACATCATCTACGTTCTCTTCCGTTTCATCTCTCCGGCACTTTATGAAAATGAGCGGCGCGCCAGCATCCGGCTCGTGGGAGCGGCCTACGGAATGTTCATGGTGGGCATCACAGTGAATTATTTCCTCATCTTCCCGCTCACGGTCCGCTTCTTGGGCACCTACAGCGTCAGTCCCGACGTCCAGACCATGCTCACGCTCTCCAGCTATGTGGATACGTTGCTGCTGATGTGCCTGGTCTTCGGCATCGTTTTTGAGATTCCCGTCATAGCTTGGCTCTTGGCACGTTTTGGGATGCTGAAGCACACGTGGATGGCAGAGTACCGTCGTCACGCCATCGTCGCCATCCTCATCGTGGCGGCCGTCATCACTCCCACGGCAGACATTATGACTCTGCTCGTGGTCTCTCTTCCCATCTGGCTGCTCTATGAAGTCAGCATCTGGATTGTCCGATTTACAAATCCCAACCCAAAAACACTCGAAGAATGCTTAGAAGAATCAGAATCATCCTCGCCGCCATCGTTATCATCGGAATAACGCTGTTGTTCCTCGACATCACTGGCGTCCTACACCCCTACCTCGGCTGGCTTGCTAAGATCCAGTTCCTACCGGCATTCCTGTCGCGGCGCATCGCTATTGTAGTGGTGTTGCTGGCTATGACCCTCGTATTCGGCCGCATCTATTGTTCCATCATCTGTCCGTTGGGCATCCTTCAGGATGGTCTCGCCCGTTTGCGCCCGCGTAAGAATAAAAAGGTGGGACGTTACAGCTTTTCGCCGGAGGTCAAGTGGTTGCGCTATCCTGTCCTCGCACTCTATATCATAGCCCTTGTGGCGGGTGTCGGCTCCGTCTTCTCCCTGCTGGCTCCCTACAGCACCTTTGGGGTCATTGTCACTAATCTCTTTTCGCCGGTCTATGAATGGATCAACAACGGCCTGGCTACTGTTGCTGCCAAACATGACAGCTATGCCTTCTACCACGTTGACGTATGGATGCGCAGCCTGCCCTCGTTCATTATTGCGGCTGTGTCGTTCATCGTTCTGGCTGTTCTTGCCTGGATAGGTGGCCGCACCTATTGTAATACCATCTGTCCTCTCGGTACGTTCCTGAGTTTCCTCTCCCGCTACTCTTTCCTGCGGATCAACTTTGACGAGACCAAGTGTCGCAACTGCTCCGCCTGCACCAAGGGCTGCAAGGCTTCCTGCATCGACTACAAGAACCACACCGTGGATTATTCCCGCTGCGTCGTCTGTGGCAACTGCCTGGACGCCTGCAAGTTCGGTGCGTTGAAATACGATGCTCCCGCCCTCCACCGTGCCGCTCGTCCCGTTACCGTGCCCGAGGCTCCCTCCCCTGTGCCCGAGGGTTCTCCCGAGGGCAGCACTCCGGCCAGTTCCTCCCGCCGCTCCTTCCTCCTCTCCTCTGCTCTGCTCGCCACTGCCGCCCTGGCACAGGAAAAGAAGCAGAAAGTGGACGGCGGTCTGGCAGATATTGAAGACAAGGTGGCTCCCGAACGGCAGACACCCATCACCCCTCCCGGCTCCCTCTCTGCCCGTCACTTCTTCCAGCACTGCACTGGTTGTCAACTCTGTGTCTCAAAGTGCCCGAACCAAGTCCTGCGTCCCTCTGCAGGTTTGATGACCCTGATGCAGCCTGTGATGTCCTTTGAGCGCGGCTACTGTCGTCCCGAGTGCAACCGCTGTGCAGAAGTCTGTCCCACAGAGGCCATCCGTCCCATCACCATAGAAGAGAAATCCTCCATACAAATCGGTCACGCCGTGTGGATCAAGAAGAATTGCGTGGTGCTGACTGACGAAGTGGAGTGCGACAACTGTGCCCGCCACTGTCCCACTGGTGCCATCCAGATGGTGCCGCTGGATCCTGATGACGAGACCGGCGCCTATGTCCCCGCCGTCAATGAAGCCAAGTGCATCGGCTGCGGAGCCTGCGAGAACCTCTGCCCCGCCCGTCCCTTCTCCGCCATCTATGTGGAAGGCCACGAAGTCCACAAAGAAGTGTAAATCACCCTCAATCCCCCACTCCCTATGAGCACCCTCTCCCGCCGTAATTTCCTCAAATATCTCGCCGGCACTGCTCCTGCCGCCGCCCTCACCGGCTCCGCTGCCGCCTCTCTTCTCTCCTCCTGCAAACCCGTGCCAGAAGGTACCCCCGAGGGCTCTCAGATGACCCTCCGCCAAAATCCCAACACCGGCGACCGCGTCTCCCTCCTCGGTTACGGCATGATGCGCCTTCCGATGCTCCCCGAGGGTACCCCCGAAGACCCTCAGACTGGCCCCTTTGACCAGGAGATGATCAATCGTCAGGTGGATTATGCCATCGAACACGGTGTCAACTACTTCGACACTAGCCCCGTCTATTGCCGAGGTCTCTCCGAGCGCTGCACAGGCATCGCTCTCAAGCGTCACCCTCGGGACAAATTCTTCATCGCCACCAAACTATCCAACTTCGGCAGTGACCAGTGGGCACTGGAACCGTCACAAGCGATGTTCGAGAACTCCCTCAAGGAACTCCAGGTGGATTATATTGATTACCTCCTCCTGCACAGCACGGGCGGCGGAGGGCGCGATCCGGAGACGGGTGAGAACCTCAGCGGACTGGAAGTCTGTAAACGCCGATTCATTGATAACGGCTTGATGGACTGGCTTGTAGAGCAGAAGGAAGCTGGCCGCATTCGCAACCTCGGCTTCTCCTGGCATGGTGATTACCGTGCCTTTGAGTATCTGTTGCAGTTGCATGATGAGGGTCGTTACCACTGGGATTTCGTGCAGATAGAGCTGAACTATCTGGATTGGTTCTACGCCAACGAGATCAATGGAGGCAACGTGGATGCTGTCACCCTTTACGGTGAGCTGCATAAGCGGGGAATTCCTGCTGTGATTATGGAACCTTTGCTCGGAGGCCGCCTGGCCAGCGTCAGTGACGAAGTGGCTACGGAGCTGAAACAGCGTGACCCGGAAGCCACCATCGCCTCCTGGGCTTTTCGCTTTGCCGGAACTCCCGAGGGCGTCCTCACGGTGCTCAGCGGTATGACATTCATGGAGCACCTGGAAGAGAATGTCCGCACCTATTCCCCGCTGAATCCCATCACAGAGGAAGATCACGACTTCCTCATGCACATTGCTGAACTCATCTACGGTCAGAAGGAAATCCCCTGCACCGCCTGCCAATATTGCATGCCCTGCCCATACGGTCTTGATATACCGGGCATTTTCACCCACTACAACCGTTGCATCCGTGAAGGCAACACGCCTCAGAGCAGCGGCAGTCCCACCTTTCGTCGGCAGCGCCGCGCCTTCCTCGTGGGCTATGACCGCAGTGTGCCCCGCCTGCGTCAGGCCAATCACTGCATCGGCTGCAACCAGTGTGCCGTTCACTGTCCCCAGCAGATCAAGATTCCTCGTGAGCTTCGCCGCATAGATGAGTATGTGGAGAAACTCCGCCGGGAAGGAGGACCGCTGTAAGAGGCTATTGCATCAGCCATTCATCCTCCACCTTCACCATTGACAAGCCCACCACCTCTGTCGTTTCGTCCGCAAAGGTAAGTTGCAGATACACGTATGCTTGCTGCCCGTTTAGGCTGTCGCCTATGGCTTCCGCTTTCACCAGACCGCCGTGTTGCTTCTGAAGCGCGGCGCTGTGTTCTTGAGCGAGGTCGGCCATCTGTGACTTGTACTCGGGTGACATTTGTCCTGCGTAGGAAATCTTGTTAACGAAGGCGTCATATTTCTCGTTCTGGAGCAGCCGGTAACACTTCTCGGCAGCTTTGCGGGCGGCGCGCTGGTCGCTGCTCAGTCCGTCACGGTGGCAGGCGCTCACCATCATCAGGACAAGGATGATGAGACATCTCACGATGAACCTATTGCTTTTCATTTCTTCTTCAATCTTTCTTTTTCGACAATCTTCTTTCTTCACTCCGCTCTTGACACCCATTGTGTCAATTTGGCAGGATTTGCGCTGCAAAGATAGTCAATGTGGCGCAAATAGGCAAAAAATGACCTTTCTTTTATAATTTATTAAGGTACGCGTGTGCGCGAGGAGGGACTTTGGCACATTGTTTGCTCATCGATATTCGACATTTCATGTCATCCCGAAACTCGAATATTAATCACTTAAAACAATACAACAATGGGAAAGATTATTGGAATTGACTTGGGTACCACAAACAGTTGTGTATCCGTTTTCGAGGGCAACGAGCCCGTCGTTATTGCCAACAGCGAAGGCAAGCGCACTACGCCTTCCATCGTCGCCTTCATGAAGGACGGCGAGCGCAAAGTTGGAGACCCCGCCAAGCGTCAGGCTATTACCAATCCTAAGAACACCATCTTCAGCATCAAGCGCTTCATGGGTGAGACCTATCAGCAGGTGCAGAAGGAAATTGCCCGCGTGCCCTACACGGTGGCCAATGAGAACGGCTATCCCCGCGTGGATATCGAAGGCCGCAAATACACTCCGCAGGAAATCAGCGCCATGATTCTTCAGAAGATGAAGAAGACTGCCGAGGACTACCTGGGTCAGGAAGTGACGGAAGCCGTCATCACAGTGCCTGCCTACTTCAGTGATTCTCAGCGTCAGGCCACCAAGGAGGCCGGTCAGATTGCAGGCCTTGAAGTGAAGCGTATCGTCAACGAGCCCACCGCTGCTGCATTGGCCTATGGTGTTGACAAGGCCAACAAGGATATGAAGATTGCCGTCTTCGACCTCGGCGGCGGTACGTTCGATATCTCCATTCTGGAATTTGGCGGTGGCGTCTTT
>JAFZSP010000021.1 GCA_017619335.1 Bacteroidaceae bacterium | reverse complement strand
TGAGTCAGTTAATGGAATGCGTGCCGTAGGTACGCGATAAGGATCTGTTGTCGCGTACCTAAAGGCACGCGTTTTCCTCGCCATTGCATACCAGTCAATGAATTGGCTGGCTACCCTTATCATGCCCCTACGGGGCTTTGAATTATAGTGTGTTGGCATACTTGCGAAACTTGAGTTTATTACACAAATTTTGTGCATTTTCTTATGTAAATAGTGTAAGAAATAGCGATTTCTGCATACTTATCTGCCATCATACACCTATATCTGCCATCATCTAATCCTTTCTATACTATTTGAATATCCTATTCAGGTGACAGATGGCAGATATTTTGCAAACCATTTCTCGTTATTCGGAGGAATGAAAAATTTTTGCATTATTTCACACAAGAGGTGATGGTCAATCTTTCCGTTTTGGCACACCTTTTGCAAGGAAAAGGACGTGACCCTTCCTTGGAACGATTTGTTCCCTTCTTTTGAGGGACCAGAAAACTAAAAGGGATCCAGAAACAAATACTGAAAGTATATACATTAATTAAATAATAAAAGACTATGCAAAAAGGTAACATTGGAGTAACCACCGAGAACATTTTCCCGGTCATCAAGAAATTCCTCTATTCCGATCACGAGATCTTCATCCGTGAGATGGTGTCCAACGCTGTGGATGCCACACAGAAGCTGAAAACCCTCGCCGGCAAGGGCGACTTCCAAGGTGAATTGGGTGACCTGAAGGTCGTCATCAGCACCGACAAGGACGCTGGCACCATCACCGTCTCTGACCGCGGCATCGGTATGACCGCCGAAGAAATCGACAAGTATATCAATCAGATAGCCTTCTCCGGTGCCAACGACTTCCTGGACAAGTACAAGGAAGACGCCAACGCCATCATCGGCCATTTCGGCTTGGGCTTCTACAGCTCATTCATGGTCAGTGACCGCGTGGATATCATCACCAAGAGCTATCAGGATGCTCCCGCTGTGAAGTGGAGCTGTGACGGCAGCCCCGAGTTCACCATTGAAGAGGTGGAGAAGGCCGACCGCGGAACCGACATCGTCATGCATCTCTCCGAAGACTGCAAGGAGTTCTTGGAGAAAGACAAACTGGAAGGCCTGCTGAAGAAGTATTGTCATTTCCTGCCTGTGCCTGTGGTATTTGGTAAGAAGCAGGAATGGAAGGACGGCAAGATGCAGGACACCGATGAGGACAATCAGATCAACGACACCACACCGCTGTGGACCCGCAAGCCCGCTGACCTGAAGGACGAAGACTACAAGGAGTTCTACCGTAGCCTATATCCCATGGCCGATGAGCCCTTGTTCTGGATCCACCTGAATGTGGATTACCCCTTCAACCTCACGGGTATCCTCTACTTCCCGAAAATCAAGAACAATCTGGACCTCCAGCGCAACAAGATTCAGCTGTACTGTAACCAGGTCTTCGTCACCGACCAGGTGGAAGGCATCGTTCCCGACTTCCTCACCCTCCTGCACGGTGTCATCGACTCCCCGGATATCCCCTTGAACGTCAGCCGCAGCTACCTGCAGAGCGACTCCAACGTGAAGAAAATCAGCGGTTACATCACTAAGAAGGTGGCCGACCGCCTCAGCTCGCTCTTCAAGAACGACCGCAAGGACTTCGAGGCCAAGTGGGACGACATCAAGATTTTCATCTCCTATGGTATGTTGACAGAGGATGATTTCTATGAGAAGGCCAAGAGCTTCTTCCTTGTCAAGGACACCGAAGGAAAATTCTATACACTGGAAGAGTACCAGGCACTGATCAAGGACGCCCAGACCAACAAGGACGGTCAGCTCGTCTATCTCTATGCTGCCGACCGTGATGAGCAATACACCTATATAGATTCCGCGCACGCGAAAGGCTACAACGTCCTGCTCCTGGACGGCCAGTTGGATACACCACTGGTGCAGATGCTGGAGCGCAAGATGGAGAAGACTACTTTCACCCGTGTGGATGCCGACGTCATCGACCGTCTCATCCAGAAGGAGGAACAGAAGGGTGAGGTGCTGGAAGCCGACCGTTCTGCCAATCTGTCAGCCGTCTTCGAGACCCAGCTGCCCAAGGGTGACAAAACGACGTACCACGTGGAGACCCAGCCGATGGGTGCAGAAGCGATGCCAATTGTCATCACCCAGAGCGAGTACATGCGCCGCATGAAGGATATGGCTCGCATCCAGCCCGGAATGGGATTCTACGGTGAGATGCCGGATATGTTCAACCTGGTGCTGAACACTGATAACACCCTCATCCAGAACGTTCTGACAGACAGTGAAGCCGCCACTGCCGAAGCCCTGAAACCCATCGAGGCAGAGCTCCGCGGACTCAACGCCCGCAAGGCTGTCCTCCAGGCCGAACAGGACAAGAAGAAGTATGACGAAATCACCGACGCAGAGCGCGAGGATATGAAGAAGTGCCGCGAAGATATCGAAGCCGAAGAGAATAAGAAACGTGACATCATCGCAGGCTATGCCGCCGGCAACGAACGTGTTCATCAGCTCATCGACCTGGCACTGCTCCAGAACGGAATGTTGAAGGGTGAAGCCCTCACTCGGTTTGTGAAACGCAGCGTAGATTTGCTGAAATAACAAATTTTCCCTCAAAAATTTGCACCATTCAAAGGAAATCCTTACCTTTGCGCAGTTTTTTGAGGGAAAGCTTGGCTCCTTAGCTCAACTGAATAGAGCATCTGACTACGGATCAGAAGGTTATAGGTTTGAATCCTATAGGAGTCACCACGTGAAGTGAACTATGAATCTTAGGAAAGGATTTCATTTTTATGGAGAACAAACTATCGCCCATCATCAACAAGATACTCACCTACAGTAAACAAGAAGCCACCCGGTTGCACAGCCGTCAGGTGGAGCCTTCCCACATGCTCCTGGCTATGATGCGGGAGGCAGACTGCACCGCCACGCTCATTCTGCAGCAGATGGAAGTGAATATGCAGCGCCTCAAGCAGATGCTGGAGCGCAGCGTCCGCGGCGTCTCAGACAACCGTGACCCGCTGCTGAGTGAACAGTCCAGCCGTGTCGTGAAGCTGATGATGCTGGAGGCCCGTTCCATGCAGGCAGAGGAAGCCGACTCCGAGCACCTTCTGCTGGCACTCCTTCGCAATCAGGGCGAGGACGCTTGCATTGCGCTGAATGAACAAGATGTTGATTATCAGTCGGTGAAGAATACCCTCACCCAGAAACAGGACCCTCAGGCAGGCTTCGGTTACACAGATGAGGATGAGGACGAGGAAGATGATGAGGATGATGACATCCACAACGTGGGTCGTCCCGGGCAGGCACAGCAGCCCGCCGCCACCACCTCTCGTCGCAAGGGCAATGACTCCGGCACACCGGCGCTGGACACCTTCGGCACCGACCTCACCAAGGCTGCCGAACAGGGACTGCTGGACCCCGTGGTGGGGCGTGAGCGGGAGATACAGCGCGTGGCACAGATTCTGTGTAGGCGCAAGAAGAATAACCCGATCCTCATCGGACTGCCCGGCGTGGGCAAGAGCGCCATCGTCGAGGGGCTGGCCCTGCGCATCGTCAAGCGGCAGTGTGCCCGTCTGCTCTTTGATAAAAGGGTGATTGTCTTAGACTTGGCTGGCGTCGTGGCTGGCACGAAATACCGCGGTCAGTTTGAGGAACGACTGAAAGCCATCATCAACGAACTGCAGCAGCACAAGGAGATCATCCTCTTCATTGACGAGATACATACCCTGATTGGTGCCGGCTCTGCCGCTGGCACGATGGATGCTGCCAATATGCTGAAACCTGCGCTGGCACGTGGCGAGGTCCAGTGTATCGGTGCCACCACCATTGACGAGTACAAGAAGAGCATCGAGAAAGACGGTGCGCTGGAGCGTCGTTTCCAGAAGATCATGGTGGAACCCACGACCATCGAGGAGACCGTCCAGATTCTGGAGAACATAAAGGAACGTTATGAGTCACATCACAACGTGCGCTACTCTCCCGAAGCCCTGCGGGCTTGCGTCACCTTGACAGACCGTTATATGACAGACCGCTGTCTGCCGGACAAAGCCATCGATGCGATGGACGAGGCTGGCTCGCGTGCACACCTCGTGAATATTCCCATCAGTGAGGACATCGTTCGCAAGGAAGAGCTGTGTCAGCATCTGAAGGAGTTGAAGGACAAGGCTGTGGAGAAGCAGAACTTTGAGTTGGCGGCGGACTACCGTGACCAGCTGGCTAATGAACAACAACGTCTGGCACTGATGAAGAAGGACTGGGAGCACCAGCTTTCTGAAGCACCCGAGACCATCACGGAGACACAGATCGCTGATGTCGTCAGCATGATGACAGGTATTCCTGTGCAAAGGGTGGGAGAGAGTGAGAACGAGCGTCTTCGCAACCTTGGACCGGCCCTGAAGGGAACGGTCGTGGGACAGAATGATGCAGTGGACAAGCTTGTTCACGCCATCCAACGGTCACGAGTGGGACTGAAAGACCCCAACAAACCCATCGGCACTTTTATGTTCCTGGGCCCAACAGGCGTGGGAAAGACCTACTTGACCAAGCAGCTCGCACTGGCACTCTTCGGAAGTGAAGATGCTCTGATCAGAGTGGATATGAGCGAGTACATGGAGAAGCACACCGTCAGCCGCATGGTGGGTGCCCCTCCGGGATATGTGGGTTATGAGGAGGGCGGACAGCTCACCGACCGTGTGCGCCGCAAACCGTACAGTATTGTACTCTTGGACGAGATCGAGAAGGCACATCATGATATCTTTAATGTACTGTTGCAGGTGATGGACGAGGGCCGTCTGACCGATGGCAACGGCACCACCATTGATTTCCGCAACACCGTCCTCATCATGACGTCCAACAGCGGCACCCGCCAGCTGAAGGAGTTCGGACAAGGTATCGGTTTCACCACGGGTGGTGACGTGAACAACCGCGAGTATGCCCGCAGCATCATTCAGAAGACGTTGCAGCGCCAGTTCTCTCCGGAGTTCCTGAATCGTCTGGATGACATCATCTTCTTTGACCAGCTCACCCGTGAAAACCTCCAGCAGATAGTGGATATTGAGATGCGGCCTCTACAAAAACGCATCCGGCAGATGGGGTATGACATCTCCCTCACAGATGCCGCCCGCACCTGGCTCGCCACTAAGGGGTATGACGTCCAGTTTGGTGCCCGTCCCCTGAAGCGTCTCCTCCAGACTGCTGTGGAAGATCCTCTTTGCCAACTCATCCTCGATGGCAAAGTCGCTGAGGGACAAACCATTCAGGTGGAAGCTGCCGCTCCTGATGCCAAGGAACTCACCCTCGAGCCACTGGCATGAAACTGCTATCCACTGGCAGTCTCTTCGGAAAAAGAGTTTTTAAGATAAAGAAAACAGCTTGGCTTCGTGATGAAACGAGGCCAAGCTGTTTAGTTTGACTATTGATGAGGTATCAATACATATTCACGATGGCTTCATACAGTTCCTGCTTGCCGCTGGTCTGCTTGGGCTCGCCCACCTTCTTTCCATACTCGTATGCCTCTTCCAAGGTCATCTTGCCTTCCTCGAAACGCTTGCCTTCGCCGGCGTCGAAGCTTGCATAACGCTCCTTGACCATAGCGCAGAGAGGAGAGTTCTCGATGATGTCAGCTGCGGACAGCAGAGCGTGGGCCATTGCATCCATAGCAGCAATGTGAGCGATGAAGATGTCCTCCAGGTCGGTGCTGTTGCGACGGGTCTTGGCATCGAAGTTGGTGCCGCCGTCCTTGAAGCCGCCGCCACGGATGATCTGCAACATAGCCTGAGTCAGCTCATAGTGGTCGATGGGGAACTGGTCGGTGTCCCAACCGTTCTGGTAGTCACCGCGATTGGCGTCGATGCTTCCAAGCATGCCTGCATCCACAGCGCAAGCCAACTCGTGCTCGAAGGTGTGACCGGCGAGAGTGGCGTGGTTGACTTCGATGTTCACCTTGAAGTCCTTGTCCAGGTTGTGGGCCTTCAGGAAACCGATAACGGTCTCTGTGTCAACGTCATACTGGTGCTTGCTGGGCTCCATGGGTTTGGGCTCGATGAGGAAGGTGCCCTTGAAACCTTTGGCGCGAGCGTAGTCGCGAGCCATCGTCAGCATCGTTGCCATGTGTTCCTTCTCACGCTTCATATCGGTGTTCAGCAGGCTCATGTAGCCTTCACGACCGCCCCAGAAGACGTAGTTGGTGCCGCCGAGTTCGATGGTGGCATCGATAGCGTTCTTGATCTGAACAATAGCACGGGCAACGACGTCAAAGTCAGGATTGGTGCTGGCACCGTTCATATAACGCTTGTTGCCAAAGACGTTGGCGGTGCCCCAGAGAAGCTTGATGCCGGTCTCTGCCTGCTTCTGTTTCAGGTATGCCACCACTTCCTTGAGGTTCTTCTCATACTCCTCAACGGTAGCTGCTTCGGCCACGAGATCCACATCGTGGAAGCAATAGTACTCGATACCGAGTTTCTGCATGATTTCGAAGCCGGCATCAGCCTTGTCCTTGGCAGCCTGAACAGGGTCAGCAGCTGTGTTCCAGGGGAAAGACTTGGTGCCACCGCCGAACTGGTCTCCACCTTCTGCACAGAGGGTGTGCCACCAGGCCATTGCGAATTTGAACCACTCGGACATCTTCTTGCCCATCACGACGCGGTCACGGTCGTAGTAGCGGTATGCCAACGGATTTTTGCTCTCCACGCCTTCGAACTTGATGGCGGAAATTTCAGGAAAATACTGTTTCATTGTTAGTTGTTAGGGGGTTAAATAGTTTAAATGGATAGAAATTACTTATTTGGGAAGATAGGACAGCCACCTTTCGTAGGCTTCACGATAGGCAGGCTGGTCTTTTGCCACGGGTTCGATAACCTGCAGCTTCTTCAGTGTCGCGAAAGCCTCGTTGTGGTCGGCGTAGATTCCTGCACCAATACCTGCACCACGGGCTGCGCCCACGCTGCCGTCGGTATCGCAGAGTTCGATGGTGGCACCTGTCACACCAGCCAACGTGTCGCGGAAAATCGGGCTGAGGAACATATTGGCTTTGCCGGCACGGATGGTCTTCAGGCTCATTCCCATCTGCTGCATCACTTCCATACCATAGGCGAAGGAGAAGACAATGCCTTCCTGGGTTGCGCGGAGGAGGTGGGCTTGTGAGTGGGTGTTGAAGTTGATTCCATGGATGCTGGCACCGACCTCTTTGTCACAAAGGACGCGTTCGGCACCGTTGCCGAAAGGCAGTATGGACAGACCGGCGGAACCAATGGGAGCTTGGGCGGCAAGGTCATTCATCTCGGCATAACCGATACCTGTGGGAGCAACATTGCGACGGGCCCAGGAGTTCAGAATACCTGTGCCGTTGATGCAGAGCAGCACGCCGAGACGTGGGTTGTTGGCAGCGTGATTGACGTGAGCAAAGGTGTTCACGCGGCTCTGAGGATCGTAACCGACCTGGCCTAAGACGCCATAGACGACACCCGAAGTACCGGCTGTGGTTGCGGCTTCGCCCGGCTCAAAGACATTGAGGGAGAGGGCGTTATTGGGCTGGTCACCAGCTCGGTAGGTGATAGGAATACCTGCAGACAAACCGAGTTCGGCGGCAGCAGCGGCGCTGACTTCACCTTGAACACCGAAAGTCGGAACGATATCAGCCAACTTGTCTGCGGGAATGCCATAGTAATCCAGCAGGAACTGCGCGGGACGTTCTTCCTTGAAATCCCACATCATGCCTTCGGAGAGGCCGCTGACGGTGGTGGCTGGAGTGCCAGACAGACGGCAAGCAATGTAATCACCGGGCAACATCACCTTGTAGATTTTATTAAAGGTGTCGGGCTCGTTCTCACGAACCCAGGCAAGTTTTGAGGCGGTGAAGTTGCCGGGAGAGTTCAGCAGGTGACTGAGGCACTGCTCGCTGCCCAGGGCGGCGAAAGCCTTCTGACCGTAGGGCACAGCGCGCGAGTCACACCAGATGATGGCGTCACGCAGAGGCTTCAAGTCCTTATCGACACAGACGAGACCGTGCATTTGATAGGAGATACCGATAGCCTTGATTTCAGACTTGTCGGCACCACTGGCAGACATGATATCTGCGGTGGCGTCTTTCAGATAGCTCCACCATGCGTCGGGAGCTTGTTCGGCCCATCCGGCACGAACGGCCTTGATGGGGGCTTCACTTTTGGGATAAAATGCAGAAGCCACGCAGGCTCCGCTCTGTGCATCAACCAGCGAAGCTTTCACGCTGGAACTGCCAATGTCATAACCGATGAGATACATAGTTCTTTATTTGGGGTTTTGCGCTGCAAAGATAGTATTTTTTGTTGGATAATGGTGTTTTTTTATGTATCAAAAAGGTAAAATGGCGTTTCTTTTTTAAAAAATGGTGATAAAATACAGGAAAAGAGACATTTTTTCCCTACTTTTTCATATCTTTGCGCCCGTAAAACAAATATTCAACTCAAATTCTATAAACTATGCTTTACGGACTCATTGTCGGACTCATCGCAGGCTGCATTGCCGGATGGCTTATGCGTGGCGAAGGCTACGGTTTCATTAAGAACCTTGTGCTTGGAATCTTTGGCGGATGTGTGGGTGGATGGATTTTTGATCTGCTCAATATCGAGTGGGGTGGTGTCATCGGAAATATCGGTACAGCTGTGATTGGTGCTGTAGTGATTATCTGGATTGCCCGCCGCATCAGCAAATAATTAGACCAGACCATCCTGAACTTCCCTGAGGTTGTTACCTTGTAGAGTTATTCTGCGAGGTAACGCTGAAACATTGTCTTATAAGCTGCCGCCTTTTTCGCCAATGCCATCGGATAGGCGCGTGATGAGCTGGGCAGACGGTACAACTCGATGTCATGACACGGTGTCTTGGTGGCTGTTCCCATTTTGGGGAGCAGCCAGTGTCTGTTTTCATCGCTCATGCCTAATGCTTTGACGATGGTCTGTGTTGCCTTCTCACCCGTGGTAACAATGGCGCGCAGTTCAGGCAGTTGGTTGACAATGGCTGGAATATCTGTGACTTCCACAACTTCCAGAAACTTGTCCGAGGCATTCTCTGCCAACCGGCGAATCGCAATGGATGTGTCAAAGAAACCGATGCCTTGTTGTTTCAAGTGATCCACAATCGACCGTAGTTGGAACCTCTTTTGCGTCTTGTCCACAAAATACGATTCGTCGTCAAAGAATACCAAGCCTTCAATGCGCCAGTGATCGTTGATGAAATTCGGGTAGAAGAAGTCCATGCACCATCGTTTCCGCTGTGGAGGAAACGAACCAAGGAAGAGGACGCGGGTTCCATGTGGCAGGAATGGAATCAAAGGATGCCATTCCACATCTCTTTCATCTTCCCGAGCGACATCAGTTTCCTTGATGGCCTCTTTATTCAGAAATGTATCTGAAGCCCAATTTGTGTCTTCGGTCTTTTGGAGGGCCTTTTCGGCTTGCAATAAATAGTCTGCTGTGGTCATTCTTGGGGAAGAAGTACTCGTTAATAAACTTTTTCGGCTGCAAAGGTAGTGTTTTTTTTCGAGAAAAGCGTCAGATTGCCGATGCTTTTTTTCATCCGGCCACGTGAAGCAGTGTTTTTCCTCTAATGTGATTCTTTATACTTATTCGCTTACCACACTCTCTATATATATTAATAAGGTACGCGCGCGAGGCCGCTTCGCGCTTTCAGGCGGAAAGAGCAAAAACGAAGAAAAATGCAAGGTTTTTGAAAAAAAGTCCCGAAAATATTTGCAGGATTCAAAAAGTCGCCGTACCTTTGCACCCGCAAACGAGACAAGGGACCCTGATTTTCTCAGGGCTGTCCCTCACGCTCACTCTCTTCGGGAAGCAGCGGGCTCGCGAGCACACAGAAAAGCGTTCTTTGAAATGATGACCAACAAGACAAAAGTAGTACAGGAAACGGATATGGTTAGACATATCAACGAACCGTC
>JAFZSP010000003.1 GCA_017619335.1 Bacteroidaceae bacterium | reverse complement strand
GAAGCAGGAAGAGACATTGAAGGCCTTCAACGAGAAATTCGGGCGGATCAACAAAGTACTGGTAGAGCAAATGGGACTCGGAGACAACTTCCAGCGTGCCGTGAGACTGCTGAACCTGCAGAATTCACTGCAGGAAGTGCCAGCTTCTGCTTTCCAAGCCAATGGCCAAACGGGCTTCAGTGTGCGTTATTTCAACACGAAGACGATGGATGGTGCCATCGTGGCCACCACTCAAATGGAGAAAATCGATGCGTTCTGGAATCAGAGCCCCTGCCAGGGTGTTAACGCCGACGGCTGGAGCCTCATCGCCGAGAGCGAGTTCACAGCACCCCAGAGCGGCGAAGTGTTCTTCTCCATCGCTGGGGACGACGGTTACCGCCTCATTGTGGATGGCCAACAGCTCTGTGCTGATTGGGGTAACCACGCCGAGACATCGCGAATAGCCACCATCACCACCACAAAAGGCCAGAAGCACTCCATCCGTTTGGAGCACTATGACAATGAAGCGAATGCCAGCCTCCGGCTCAGGGTCATGATAACCGAACAATGAATGACCTTACCCAAGAATGGTCGTGCGGTACATTACAGCACTCAATGATCAAGTGTTACACGCCTCTCCATTTTTTCTATGATGAATTTGACTTTGCCGTCACCCGATGGGGTGTAATTTGGTGAATGTTAGTTAATTAGGTGGGTGAAGGCTGTGCTTTTTGCCGTCACCTTGCCGTCACCATAGTTGTCGCGTACCTAAAGGCACGCGTTTCTCCTCGTCATTGCATACCAGCCATTAAAATGGCTGGCCGCTCGGCCCAAAGGGACGCTTGACCCTTCAAGAACCCCTATCAAGCCCCCTGGGGCATTGTATTACAGTCTTCACATAGGTGACGGCAAGGTGACGGCAAAAAGCACAGCCTTCACCATGTTAATGCATTGTAGCACTGTGGGTTATGTGGTGTTTGGTGACGGCAAAGTCAAATTCATCATAGAAAAAAATATTGAACTCCATTCACCAACAGTTTGTCTGCCACTTAAATCAAAGAAAATGAGCTATAAGTCAACGACACAGGACGATTTTGTCATGTCGTAAGGCCGCAAGTGGCATGTCGCATGGCCGCAAGTGCAAAGTCGAAAGGCCGCAAGTGGCAAGTCGTATATACGCAAGTGCCTAAAGGGCTGGACGCATGTGCCCGAGACACTGGACGACAAAGCGTCCTCGCTGACTGATGACAGGAGGACGCTTTGAAGTTTTTTGCCTTTATAGGATAGGGTAGGGGGCTTTATCCGAGGAAGCTGAGGAGGATACCTGCAGCCACTGCGGATCCGATGACGCCTGCCACATTCGGGCCCATGGCGTGCATAAGCAGGAAATTGCGCGGGTTGGCCTTGGCACCTTCGGCCTGTGAGACGCGGGCAGCCATGGGCACAGCGCTGACGCCAGCGGAGCCGATGAGCGGGTTGATCTTCTCCTTCACAAAGAGGTTCATGAGCTTGGCGAGCAGCACGCCGCCGGCGGTGCCGAAGCCGAAGGCTACGATGCCCACGGTGAGGATGCCGATGGTCTGCCAGTTAAGGAAGGCCTCGGCTGTGGCGGTGGCGCCCACGGTGGTGCCGAGGAAGATGACCACGATGTTGTTCAGCTCGTTCTGGGCTGCCTTGCTCAGACGCTCCACCACGCCGCTTTCCTTCATCAGGTTACCCAGCATGAGGCAGCCGATGAGCGTGGCGGCAGAGGGCAGGATGAGGCTGACGATGATGGCCACGATGATGGGGAAGAGAATCTTCTCGCGCTTGCTGACTTCGCGCAGTTGCTTCATCTGAATCTTACGCTCCTTCTCGGTGGTCAGGGCACGCATGATGGGCGGCTGGATGACGGGCACCAGAGCCATGTAGGAGTAAGCAGCCACAGCGATGGGACCCAGGAGGTGGGGAGCCAGCTTGGAGGTGAGGAAGATGGCGGTGGGGCCGTCGGCACCTCCGATGATGCCGATGCTGGCTGCTTCGGGAGAGGTGAAGCCCATGAGGTGTGCACAGATGAAGGTGACGAAGATGCCCAGCTGTGCGGCAGCACCCAAAAGGAGGCTCTTGGGGTTGGCAATCAGGGGACCGAAGTCCGTCATGGCACCCACGCCGAGGAAGATGAGGCAGGGATAGACGCCGGCTTTCACGCCGATGTAGAGGATGTCGAGCAGACCGCCCTCAGCCAGAACGTGACGATAGCTGTGGAAGAAGGGACTGTTGGGATTCAAGAACTCATCGTTCCACATGGAGGTGTGGAAGAGGCCGCCAGCAGGGATGTTGCTCAGCAACATACCAAAGGCAATGGGCAGCAGCAGCAGGGGCTCGTACTGCTTCTTGATGGCCAGGTAGAGGAGGAAACAGGCGATGCCGATCATCACCGCATTCTTCCAGCCGTCGCCCACAAAGAAGCTGGTAATGGCCATGTCGTTCCAGAACTTGCTCATTGCCGAGGCGAAGTCAAAGTCCTGAGCACTGAGGGTCAGCGGGACCAACAGCATCAACAGCAGCAGACCCACCCCCCTGCCCCTCCCTGTGAGGGAGGGGAGTATATACCTTTTCAGGTTGTTTAGAATGGTAATCATTAATAATTGTATGATTGTATGAATGTTTATAATACACAAAGGTGACCACTCCCCTCCCTCACAGGGAGGGGTAAGGGGATGGGTCTTCTCTTTACGCGGTCTCCACCAGCACTTGTCCACTCTGGACCTGGTCGCCGACAGCCACCTTCACAGCAGTGACCTTGCCTGCGAACTCGGCAGTGATGTTGTTCTCCATCTTCATGGCTTCCATGATGACGACAGTGTCACCGGCTGCAATCTCCTGTCCCACAGCCACCAGCACTTGCTTGATGGTGCCGGGCAGAGGTGCATCCACAGTGTGGGCGGAGGCCCCCCCGACAGCCCCCGAGGGGGCTTCTGTTGTTTTGGGAGCGGGAGCTGCGGCGGGTGCTGCAGGCTTAGGTGCCGTGGCCCCCACGGGGGCCGACTGGGGGGCCTGAGTCTTGGGAACACCCAGTCCTTCGAAGTCAATAAGAGCATCGCCCTGATTGACACTGGCACCCACACCCACATGCACTTTGCGGATGATGCCGTCGGCCTCGGCTGTGATGCTGTTTTCCATCTTCATGGCTTCCATGGTGAGCAGGGTGTCACCCTTCTTCACCTTGTCACCTTCCTTGACGAGCACCTTGGTGATGGTGCCGGGCAGGGGAGCAGCGACGATATTGGCAGCCACGGGAGCGGCAGCAGCGGGTTTGGTAGCCACGGGAGCAGGAGCTGCGGCGTGGCTCACGACGGGACGCGGTGCCTGCTTGGCCAGCTCGGGCACCTCCACGGTGTAGGTGGTATCATTGACGGTTACGGCCAGCTTGCCGTCCTCCTGAGGAGCCACGGTGGCATTGAATTCCTTGCCGTCGATATTGAATTTGAATTCTTTCATATTGATCGCGGGCATCGCCCGCAGTTTAAAGTTTAAAGATTAGAGTTGAATGAGGATTGTACTGCTGCTGCGCGCAGCGCGAATCCTTACAGGTGTTCGTTGAGCTCGGCGTGCCAGAGCGGGTGGTCGGGATGATGGATGGTGATGATACCGCTTTCTTCGTCGTGGCGGCCTTGCATGTAAAGATAGACTGCGGTGGCGATGGCAGCGTTGCGCGTGCTCTCGGCAATCTCTTCTTTCTCCACTACGTTCTTCACAGCCTCCACGCCAGTCAGCACCTTGTCACGTGTCTTGCGCGTCACCTTGCTGAAGACGGAGAGGATGAGGAACAACAGAATCAGGAGTGCAAAGACTGTCCCGATGCCCAAGCCCGTCATCGTCCATACGGTGGACCAATTGGTTGATAAAAGAGTCATAATCTTTTGGTTAATTGTCTTTGACTGTTGTCATATTATTCAGGTAATCGCCCCCTCCCTTTTGGAAGGGTGGGGGGAGACTCCTTACAATGGAATATTCCCGTGCTTCTTGGCGGGATTGTGCATGCGCTTGTCCTCCAACTGTGCCAGAGCGCGGATGATGCGGAAGCGGGTGTTGCGGGGTTCGATGACATCATCGATGTAGCCGTACTTGGCAGCGTTGTAGGGGTTGGCGAAGAGCTTGGTATATTCAGCCTCCTTCTCGGCGATGAACTCCTTGGCAGCCTCGGGACCTTTCTCTTCCTTGATGGCCTTGGCCTCCTTTGCATAGAGGACGGCAGCGGCACCTGCGGCACCCATCACGGCGATTTCGGCGCTGGGCCAAGCGTAGTTCATGTCGCCACGCAGCTGCTTGCAGCTCATCACGATGTGGCTGCCGCCATAGCTCTTGCGCAGGGTGACGGTCACCTTGGGAACAGTGCATTCGCCGTAGGCATAGAGCAGCTTGGCGCCATGCAGGATGACGGCGTTGTACTCCTGACCAGTGCCAGGGAGGAAGCCGGGAACATCCACGAGGGTGACGATGGGAATGTTGAAGGCGTCGCAGAAGCGGACAAAGCGTGCTCCCTTGCGGCTGGCATTGCAGTCGAGCACACCGGCCAGCTGCTTGGGCTGGTTGGCCACGATGCCGACGCTCTCACCGTTGAAGCGTGCAAAGCCCACGATGATGTTCTTGGCAAAGTTCGGCTGCACCTCAAAGAACTCGCCGCCATCCACGATGCTGGCGATGACCTCATACATGTCGTAAGGCATGTTGGGGTTGTCGGGAATAATCTCGTTGAGGTAGTCATCCTTGCGGTCGATGGGGTCTGTGCACTCCACACGAGGTGTCTTCTCCAGGTTGTTCTGGGGAATGTAACTCAGGAGTTGCTTGATCATGGCCATAGCCTCTTCCTCTGTGGCTGCGGTGAAGTGTGTCACGCCGCTCTTGGTGCTGTGGACGCTGGCGCCGCCGAGTTCCTCCTGGGTAACGACTTCGCCCAGCACGGTCTTCACGACGGCAGGACCCGTGAGGAACATATAGCTGGTGCCTTCCATCATCAGTGTGAAGTCCGTCAGCGCGGGGCTATAGACAGCACCGCCTGCACAGGGACCGAAGATACCGCTGATCTGTGGCACCACGCCGCTGGCCATGATGTTGCGCTGGAAAATCTCGCTGTAGCCAGCCAGAGCGTTGATACCCTCCTGGATGCGAGCACCGCCGGAGTCGTTGAGGCCAATGACGGGAGCGCCCACCTTCATGGCAGCGTCCATCACCTTGCAGATCTTCTGGGCCATGGTCTCAGAGAGAGAACCTGCATTGACGGTGAAGTCCTGTGCGAACACATAAACAAGGCGACCTGCAATCGTTCCATAACCGGTCACGACGCCGTCGCCCATGTACTGCTTCTTCTCCATACCGAAGTTGTGGCAGCGATGTGTTACGAACATATCCATTTCCTCGAAGCTGCCTTCGTCTAACAGCATAGCAATGCGCTCGCGGGCAGTATATTTGCCGCGCTCGTGCTGCTTCTCAATGGCCTTTTCGCCGCCGCCCAGACGGGCTTTGGCGCGGAGCTCAATCAGCTCCTGAATCTTTTCTGTTTGTTTGCTCATTGCAAAAGAATGATAATGAGTTAAATGATGAGTTGTTATTTGTGAGTTTAATATGCCTGGACAGAGGCATTCAGAGCCGTTAAGCCCCAAAATGCGGTGCAAAGTTACACATTATTATTTTACGCGCGAAACATTCTGGCATTTTTTTCGTCCCAATAGGTCTTTTAAGTAAGAAAATGTCTGTTTTTACTGCGTAAACAGATAATCTGAGACACGATTGGTGAGTTCTTTGAACTGTTCCACAGAAAGTTGTTCCGGGCGCAGATTGAAAAGTGTGTCGGTGAGGAAAGCAGTGTGGTCGTTTGCTGGGGATAGTTCTGTGAGCAGGGGACGGAGGTTGTTTCGGAGCGTCTTGCGTCTTTGGTTGAAAGTGGTCTTCACCACCTTGCGGAACAGGGCCTCATCGCATCCGAGGCTCTCCTTGTCGTTGCGTGTCAGACGGATGACAGCCGAACGGACTTTTGGAGGGGGATTGAACACATGAGGTTCCACCGTGAAGAGGTACTCGGGCGTGTACCAAGCCTGAATGAGCACAGAAAGAATGCCGTAGGCCTTTGTGCCGGGATGGGCTGCAATGCGGTCGGCCACCTCTTTCTGGATCATTCCTGTGCAACAGGGAATCAGATTCTTGTTATCCAGCATCTTGAAGAAGATCTGTGAGGAGATGTTATAGGGATAGTTACCTGTGAGCACAAAAGGCTTTCCCTCAAAGGTTCTGTCCAGATGCATCTTCAGGAAATCATCCTCGATGATGTCATTTTCCAACTGTGGCCACGTCCTTCGTAGGTATTCGACGCTTTCGAAATCGAGCTCCACGACCTTCAATGGTCGAGGCTTCTGCATGAGGTACTGCGTCATGACTCCCATTCCCGGTCCAACTTCCAGTACAGGAAGGTCTGGATAGGCATCAACGGTGTCCGCAATGCGTTTAGCAATGTCTAAATCATTTAAAAAATGTTGTCCAAGGAACTTTTTAGGCCGAACTGTGCGCATGTATGAAGAATAATGTGTAATTTTGCGCTGCAAAGTTACAAAAAAGATTTGAAATACGTTCATTCTATAGTAAAAATTGGCCTTCCTGTGTTGCTTGGAGGTGCAATTCTGTGGTGGATGTACCGCGGAATGGACTGGCAGACCCTCCAAACGGCCCTTCATGGTGGGATGAATTGGACGTGGATGTGGCTTTCGTTCCCATTCGGAATCCTGGCACAGGTGTTTCGTGCCTTGCGATGGCGGCAGTTACTGCGTCCGATGGGTGAGAATGCCCCCATTGGTACCAGCGTGAATGCCATCTTCCTCAGCTACGCCAGCTCGTTGGCAGTGCCCCGGGTCGGAGAGGTGTTGCGCTGTGGGGTCCTCAAGCGTTATGACGGTTGCAGCTTCACAAGAGGAGTGGGGACAGTGGTTACAGAACGTGTGGTGGATATGGTGATGATTGCCTTTTTGTCTTTGATGGTCTTTGTGGTTCAGATACCTGTCTTCATGCGTTTCTTCCAGCAGACAGGCTTGTCTGTAGCGGGCTTCCTCGGACAGTTCACAACAGCAGGTTGGCTGGTCACGGCAGGTTGTCTGCTGGCACTGCTTATCTTTGTGGCCTATCTCTTCCGCCATTATCGGTTCATGACCCGCACCCATACAAAGTTACATGACCTTGCCGACGGGCTGTTGTCCATCAGGAAGGTCGATGGAAAGGGACTTTTTTGGTTGTATAGCGCCCTCATCTGGGTTTGCTATTTTCTGCATTTTTACCTGACGTTTTTCTGCTTCTCTTTCACCGAGGGGCTGGGCCTCTCTGTGGCGATGGTGTCGTTTGTGGTTGGCACCTTCGCTGTGCTGGTGCCCACACCTAACGGTGCCGGTCCGTGGCACTTTGCTGTCAAGACGGTACTGATGCTATATGGTGTCCCTGGTGAGGACGGAGCGCTCTTCGCACTCATTGTTCATACGGTACAGACCTTACTTGTCGCCGCCCTCGGACTGTGGGCTTTAGTGGCACTTTCATTCACAAAACCACTCCATCCACAACAACAGACAACAAATTTACAAACCTCATAAACTTAATAAACTATGGCAACAATTCAAGAACTGGAGCCGAAAGCCATCTTCGGCAATTTCTACAAACTCACTCAGATTCCACGTCCCAGCGGACACCTTGAAAAGATTCAGCAGTTCCTGCTTGAATGGGCCAAGGAACGGGGCATTGAAGCCTACAAAGACGGCGGTGATAACATCGTTATGCGTAAACCGGCAACACCTGGTTTCGAGAATCGCAAGTGCTGCACCATGCAGGCCCACATGGATATGGTTCCCCAAAAGACCGACGAGAGCACTCATAATTTCGAGACGGACCCCATCGAGACTTGGATTGATGGAGAATGGCTGAAAGCCAAAGGCACCACCCTCGGCTCGGATGACGGTATCGGTGTGGCTGCCATTATGGCTGTCTTTGAGGACAATACCTTGCAGCATGGCCCCCTGGAAGCACTCATCACTTCGGATGAAGAAACCTGCATGTGGGGTGTTAACCATCTGGCAGCTGACACACTGCATGGTGATATTCTCCTGAATATCGACCATGAGAGTGAAGGAGAATTCTGCATCGGTAGTGCCGGAGGTGTGAATGTGACAGCTACCATCGGTTATCAAGAGGTGGAAACAGATTCCTCAGATATCGCTTTGAAGGTGGCCATCGGTGGTTTGAAAGGTGGACACAGCGGTTTGGAAATCAATCAGAACCGCGCCAACGCCAATAAGCTCATGGCACGTCTGGTTCGTCAGGCCATTCAGGATGACGACGCACGTTTGGCAACCTGGAAAGGTGGCAACATGCGCAACGCCATTCCTCGCACGGCAGAGGTAGTGCTGACCATTCCTGCCGAGAACGAAGCAGACCTGCGTGAGTTGGCAGCGTATTGTCAGCAAATCTTCACAGACGAGTATCGTGGCGTGGAAGAAGGTGTGGACATCAGTGTCGAGCGCGTGGAACGGCCTCAGAAGCAGGTGCCCGAAGAACTGCAAGATAACCTCGTCAGTGCCATTCTTGCCTGTCACGACGGCGTGCTGCGCAATATCCCGAGTATTCCTCATGTGGTGGAAACCAGCTCCAACCTGGCCATCATCGAGATAGGTGAGGGTAATGCCAAGATCCTCATCCTTGCACGTTCCTCCTGTGACTCACAGCTGGAACTGGAAAAGGAAATGTTCGAGAGTACTTTCGGAATGGCTGGCATGAAAGTGGAGTTTGGTGGAGACTACGGAGCTTGGCAACCCAACTTTGACTCGCCCATTGCTGCTCAGATGGCAGCGCTGTATGAACGTTTGGAAGGTAAGCCTGCTAAGGTGGAAGTGGTGCACGCCGGACTGGAATGTAGCCTCATCGGCGCTGTTTATCCGAAGATGGATCTTATCTCTTTCGGTCCCACCCTGCGTTCACCTCACACGCCCAATGAGCGTTGCTACATCCCGTCGGTTGGCCGCTTCTGGACTTTCCTCAAGACCCTGCTCTCGGAGATTCCTGAGAAATAAGATATTCCATTTTCGGAAGTATGCTAACAGACTGTAATACAAAGCCCCATCGGGGCTTAATATGGGTAGCCAGCCATTTATGGCTGGTATGAAATGGCAAGGAAAACGCGTGCCTTTAGGTACGCGACAAAAGATCCCTATCGCGTACCTACGGCACGCATTCCATTAACTAACACATTACCAGCCAATGAATTGGCTGGCTACCCTTATCAAATGCCTACGGCATTACTTGCGATACTTCAGTAAGAAACCTGAGCCAAGTGGCTCTGAATCAGTAACTAATTATTCGCAATGAAACCATTCTTTTTCATCCTCCTTATGAGCCTCACCTCACACTTTGCCTCCGCCCAATCCTACGACTCCCTGTGGAAGACCGAACAGAAACAGGAAGAGGACGGCAAGCCACAGTCGGCCTACGCTACTGTTCAGACGATTCTGAAAAAGGCACTCGCCGAAGGGCAGCAAGGTCAGGTGCTGAGTGCCCGTCTGCGTGCTGCCAGCCTACATCAGGAATGGGCTCCTGACAGTTTCTTCACTGACATCGCAGAACTGGAAGCACTACGCGCCCAGGAGAAACGTCCAGAGGCACAGGCTATTTACGCTTCCATCCTCGCAGAAATCTATGAGCGGAACAGGAGCCGTTCACAAGCGAGTAATCTGGAACTCACCAGCGAGAATATGAAAGAATGGACGCGCGAACAGTATGACAGTGCTGCCGTCAGGAACTGGCAACTCTCCTTAGAGAATCTTGAAGCATTGGCTGATGCCCGCAGCAAGGACTGGCTGCCTTTCATCGCCCAAGCCGCCAACTCCTCCTACTTTAACCACGACCTGCTGCACATTCTTTGGGAGCGGGCAAGTGAACAGCGTCGTTCTATCTGGGATAATGACGCTTCAAGCCCTGTGGCGAGCAACCTTACGACCTGCCTCTCATCCATCATAGACCTTTATCACCAACGAGGTAACCGCGAAGCAGAACTTCTTATGCGATTGGATGCAGTTCGCCTTGCCGCAAGCTTCTCCTCTGGCACCTCCGATGCTTCAGAGACCTCTGCTTTACTCGACCTCAAAGAATCATTTGCTGACCTCCCTCTCTGCACTGAGGTCTATCTGCGTCTTTTCAGTACCGAAGCACCAGACTCACAAAAGGTGGAATGGGCTCGGGAAGCCTTGCGCCGTTATCCTCGTTATGCGCGCATCGGGAGTGTGAAAAACGTCCTTAATGAACTGCAGCGACCGTCTGTTGTCTGGAAAGGCAACCAAGTCTATTATCCAGGCAAATCCTATACATGGAATCTTACCACGAAAAACGCCACCGCAGCTCACTTCACCATCTATCGTTTGAAAGACAGTTTCAAGGCAGAGGATGTGGAAAAGAGTAAGCTTTCTGTCAAGGAATTCTTCAGGAAAAACGGAATACAGGTACAAGAAATAGCCCATTCCATCGGAAAAGGTGCTCCTTATGAACCTATTGAAGACAGCCTCACGTGGGTAGCACCTGAAGTGGGCCAATATGCTATTCTTTATAGTGCCACCACCAATGAGAAGGAAGCAACACGCAAGACCGTCACAGACCAATACCAGCTCTTCCTCGTCACGAGCCTTCAGACCATCACCCGCCAACCTTCACAAGATTATTTGGAAGTCATCGTGGTGGATGCAGAGAGCGGACAGCCTGTGGCAGGCGCCACCATTGAGCTCTTCACTTCGGACTATCGTACAGATAAACGTCAGCGTCTCGCTTCACAGCAAACAGATGTAGAAGGACGTGCACACTTCCAGCATGTGACTTCCAATAACCGTCAGCACCTCATCGTCACGGCCAGTACCTCTTCTGACCATTATCTTCCTGAAACGACGTTCTGGGCCAGTGGTTCTTCTTTCAGTGAAGAACGTCCCACGACGCCCCTTCACCTTTACACAGACCGCGCGATTTACCGGCCTGGGCAGACCGTTCATCTCAGCGGTATCGCCTACACACAGAAACACTGGGATGCCAGTGCTCTTGCCAACAAGGAATATGAAGTCATTCTGCGCGATGCCAATTGGAAAGAAGTGGACCGACAAACAGTAAAGACCGATGAATTGGGCGTTTTTGCCACTGATTTCACGCTGCCAGAAGGCCGTCTGCCTGGTCAGTATCGCATCCAATCAGGAGGCAACTCGGTCTCCTTCCGTGTGGAAGAATACAAACGTCCTACCTTTGAAGTGAAGATGGATGAAGCCCCCGCACTGCAATGGCCACAGGACAGCATTGAACTGACGGGCAAGGCCATGGGATATAATGGCGTACCCGTCAGGGACGGACGTGTGACAGGACAATACCAGTTCTCCTATCCTTATTGGTGGTGGTTTCGCCACGAGAACTCTCCAAGTCTGCCTGTTGATACGGTAGCCACCGACGAGAACGGTGTCTTTCACGTGCGCGTACCTCTTAATAATGTCCCTGCTGAAGCTTTCAAGTATGGTCTTGTCCTTTCTGTGGATGTGGAAGTGCTCAGTGCTGCGGGCGAGACTCGTGAAGGCAGCACCCGGGTGCCACTCTGCACCACACCGCTGCGTCTCACCATCAGCATGCGTGAGCAGCAGGATCGCGACCGCCTGCAGCCGCCTACTTTCTCTCTGCTTACCTCAACGGGCAAGCCTGCCACCGGCACCATCAACTGGTCGGTATTCCCTGGAACATATTCTGAGGACGAGAAACCGGCAACGGCTCCAATGGCCTCCGGTTCCATCAACAGCAGTGCGGCAGACACCGAAGGTCTGACAGCGGCGCTGCGTGCACTCCCATCTGGCGACTACACCCTTTTTGCCAAAGCCCAGGCAGGCGCAGACACCGCTTCTGCCAAGCAACAGTTCCTCTTGTTCTCGATGGCCGACACCCGTCTGCCGCGACATACAGAAGAGTGGCTCTACTGTCCCACCGACACTTTTGACGTCAGCCATCCAGCACGCTTGCAAGTTGGAAGCAGCTTCCAGGATGTAGCACTCTATTACAGCCTCGTGGGTAAACAAGGTATCATCAAGGATGAACTCATCCGCCTCTCCGACGAGCTCCGTATGATAGAAATACCGTATCTCCCAGAGTACGGCGATGGCGTGACGGCTCACTTTGCCTTTGTCAAGAACGGCACTTGTCACATGATGAACAAGAGCCTGAAACGCACGCTTCCTGATTACTCCCTTCGCTGGGAGTGGACAAGTTTCCGTGACCGCCTTCACCCTGGCGACCATGAGACTTGGACGCTCCGGCTCACCACACCCGATGGCAAGCCTGCCTCTGCCAACCTGATGGCTACCATCTATGACGCTTCTCTGGACCAGCTGACGCCCCACAGTTGGCAGCTGCTTGTCAGTCGAATGCACCATCTTCGCTATATTCCTTGGAGAGCTCAGGACTTCTTCCAGAATGGCATCGCTCATGAGTACCTTTATTTCCCCATGAAGGAGTACACGGTCAATGCTCTTGCTTTTGACTGCTTTGATAGTAAATGGATTGAAGGCCTTTCTTTCTATCGAAATACAATCATTGGTGGCCGTCGCGTGGGACGTGTGATGATGGCAAAGTCCAGTCGTGCCGAAGGCGCGGTGTTGGAAGAAGTAGCTCTGGATAACGCTAAGCCGATGTACGAGACAGCGCCAGCCGCTATGGCTGCACAGAATGCCTCCTTTGATGCCGGCGGCGATGAGGAGTTCGAAGACGAACTATCTGTCACAGAGGAGGAAACGCTTTCTGCTGCTTCTCCTGCTCTCCGCACTAACTTCAACGAGACAGCGGCTTTCATGCCCCGTCTTCATTCCAATCCAGAGACAGGCGAAGTCACGCTTTCCTTCACGCTTCCAGAGAGTCTCACCACGTGGCAGTTGCTCGGCATCGCACACACACAAGATTTCCTGACAACCACTATTCAGGCCCAAGCCATTGCCCGCAAGGAACTGATGGCTCGTCTGTATTTGCCTCGTTTCCTGCGTGATGGAGACCAGAGTTCCCTCCGTGCTGTCATACAGAACCTCACGGAATCGCCTCTCAACGGTATAGCCCAGTTGGAAATCTTTGACCCAGAGACAGAGAAGCTCATCAAGCGTCAGACTGCTGACTTCCAGACAGATGCCAATGGTGAGACAGTGCTGGCTTTTGACTATGTACCCACAGAAGATTATTCTATCGTGGCTGTTCGTTTGACAGCAGAGACGACTCCTTCCAACAAGAAAGATGCAGTGTTCTCAGACGGCGAACAACAGTATCTCCCCATCCTTTCTTCCAAGGAATGGATTACAGAGAGCGTGGAAATTGCGGCCGACAGTCTGGGCACGTTCACCACAGACCTCACCTCTCTATTCAACAAGAATAGCAGCACAGCCACACAGCGCCGCCTGACGGTGGAATACACCACGCATCCCATCTGGAATGTCGTTCAGGCGCTTCCCGCCCTTCGCGAGCCGCAATATGACGATGTACTCTCCCTCACTTCTGCCTTCTACGCCAATGCGTTGGCCGCTCATATTGCCGCCACCACTCCCCGTCTGAAGACCATCATAGAGTTGTGGAAGCAGCAGGCTTCTGCCAATAAGAGTCCGCTCTCTGAGAATCAAGAGCTCAAACAGCTCATACTGGAAGAGACGCCTTGGCTGCGTGAAGCAGATAATGACACAGAACGTCGGGCCCAGCTCATAGATCTCTTCAACGAAAGCCTTGTGGAAAGTCGTCTGACCTCCACCCTCACACGATTGTCCCAGCGTCAGCAGTCCGATGGTGGCTTCAGTTGGTTCCCGGGTATGCGCAGCAGTGAATTGATGACCCGTCTCGTCTGCATAGAGCTTACCCGTCTGCGTTCTCTCACCGACAACTTCTCCGCTCTGCCTTCCGCCACTAAGCAGCAGGCCAACAGCATCTTGCAGAAAGCTTTTGCTTTTGTGGCAACAGAGAATGCACGCCTCATTCAGGAGATGAAGAAAGCTGAGGAAAAAGGCATTGCCATTCACACGGGTTCACTCATGCACCTGCATTACATCTATATCACCCAGCGCGCAGACATCAAACTCACCAAGAGCCAGCAGGCAGACGTCCGTTACTTGCTTGACCATCTGAAAGGCACGGTGGTAGGCATGAGTAATGACGAACGTGCTATGGCAGCTATTGTCCTTGAAGGCGACGGTCGTAATAAAGAAGCCCGTCTCTACTTCGACTCCATGCGTGAACACATGACTTCTACGCCTAAGCATGGCACCTTCTTTGACTACGCTGGAGGCAGCTTCACACCCACAGGTCACAAAGTCATCATTCACACGGCAGCTATGGAAGCCGTGCGCGAACTGACGCCCAACGACAAAGTCCTCAACAGCGGCCTCCGTCGCTGGCTCCTCCAGCAGAAGCGCACACAGATGTGGGAATCCTGCATCTGTACTGTCAACGCCATCTATGCCCTCTTGAATGGTGTCGAGGGCACTGCTGACCTCCAGAGCACCGCCAAGGACCGCCTCACGCTCAATTATCCGCGCCGCAAGGCCGTGCTTGTCGGTTCCTCCGACAAGACGGGTTCTTCTCCTGCTGCCCTTGGCTATATCAAACAGACCTACACGGATGGAGCCGCCCCAAGCTCCATTACCGTTCAGCGGAACTCCAAGACAGAGGCCTGGGGAGCTGTCTATGCTCAGTACCTCTCCCCTGTTTCAGACGTCTCTGCGCACAGCAACGGCCTTTCTATCCGTAGAGAACTCAGTGCTACCTCGCCTCGCTTAGGAGACAAACTCACCACTCGTTATATCATCACTGCCGACCGTGACTATGAGTACGTCTGCCTGCGTGCCGACCGTGCTGCCAGCGCCGAACCTGCCGAACAGCTGTCGGGCTATCGTTATCAAGGTGGCCTTGGTTACTACCGTGCCGTTCGTGATGCCCACACCGATTACTTCTTTGACCGGCTGCCAAAGGGCACTTACGTGCTGGAAGAAACCACGTTCATTGACCGTACAGGTCATTACACCACAGGTCTCTGCCGCATCCAGTGCATCTATGCGCCCGAGTATGAAGCCCATACAGTTGCCGTAGAATTAAAAACTGAATAATATGATAAAGCCCCTCATCCTCCTCACCAACGACGACGGCTATCAGGCTGCCGGCCTCCAAGCCCTTGTCCGCACCGTCTCCTCGTTTGCCGAAGTCTATGTGGTGGCACCTGACGGTCCCCGCTCTGGTGCTGCGGCATCCATCACCAGCAATGTACCCGTCAGACTCACCCCCCAGCCCCCTCTCTTTCAAAGAGGGGGAGCTGTCCTCGAAAATGAGAATCAGGAGAACAACGATGCGCCAGCCTTCTCCTCCTCTTTGAAAGAGAGGGGGTTGGGGGGTGAGTCTTTTTCCTGTTCTGGCAGTCCTGTGGATTGTGTGAAGCTGGCCTGTGAACAGGTTGTGCCTCGAAAGCCCGACTTGTTGCTGAGCGGCATCAATCACGGTGACAACGCCAGCATCAGCGTCCATTACAGTGGAACGATGGGTGCAGTCTTTGAGGGGTGTATGAAGGGGATTCCCTCCATCGGGATCTCGCAGTACCTGCAACGTGGGCAGCGCTATGAAGACCATCCAGTTTGTGCCGATGCCCTCGCAGCCATTGCCCGGCTCTGCCAGCAGGTGATTCGCCAAGGACTGCCGCAGGATGTGTGTCTGAACATCAATTTCCCTCTTGCCCACAGCTTCCGCGGTTGGCAGGTTTGTCGGCAGGCACGCGGTCAATGGACTAGTGAATGGGTCACTGCCACACATCCGTTTGGGCAGCACGCCTTCTGGCTCACAGGCACTTTCAACGACCTGGAGCCCGATGCCACTGACACCGACTTTGCCGCCCTCCGTGCCGGCTATGCTTCCATTGTTCCTGTGCGTATTGATATGACGGCGCACGAAGCAATGGATGATGTTAAATGCTTAATAGAAAACGACTAATGAAATACTACTTCATAGCTGGTGAAGCCAGTGGAGATCTTCACGCCTCCCACTTGATAGCTGCCCTGAAAGCGCAGGACCCCACAGCCGAGTTCCGCGGTTTTGGCGGTGACCTCATGCAGCAGCAGGGGCTCACGCTGGTGCGTCACTATCGTGACTTGGCCTTTATGGGTCTCGTGGCAGTGGTGATGCATCTGCGCACCATTCTGCGCGGCATGAGACAGTGCCGTGAAGACATTGAGACGTGGAAGCCAGATGTGGTCATTCTTGTGGATTATCCGGGCTTTAACCTGAAGATAGCCAAGTTTGTGCACGAACGTGGGCTCTGTCCCGTCTATTACTACATTGCTCCCAAGCTGTGGGCCTGGAAGGAATGGCGCATCAAAGAAATCCGTCGCAACGTGGATGAGATATTCTCCATTCTTCCCTTTGAGGTCGATTTCTTCGAGGGGAAGCATCATTATCCCATCCACTACATCGGCAATCCCACTGTGGATGAGGTGGCTGCCTTTAAAAAAGCCGGTGTGCCCGTCGGTTTGCCCGACGGGAAACCCTACATAGCCCTCCTCTCCGGCAGCCGCACCCATGAAATCCGCGACAATCTGCCTCGAATGATTGCTGCTGCTGAGCCGTTCATGAAAGACTACCGACTCATCGTGGCTGGTGCTCCCAGCATCACGCCCGAACATTATAAGAAGTACATCGGCCAGCATCCCGTAGAAGTGGTTTATAATCAGACCTATAATCTTCTGTCCGGTGCCACAGCAGCCCTTGTTACTTCCGGCACTGCCACTCTGGAGACAGCCCTCTTCCGTGTGCCGCAGGTGGTCTGCTACTTCATGCAATTCCGGCAGATAGCCTCCCTGTTACGTAAGTTACTCATCAAGGTTCCCTACATCAGTCTCGTGAATCTCATTGCCGGACGTGAAGTGGTGCCAGAGCTCGTGGCCGAGCAGATGACAGTCAAAGCTTGTCGTCGTCATCTGGCCTCTATTCTTCCAGGTGGCGAGGCCCGTGAGGCACAGCTGCAGGGCTATGAGGAGATGGCTCGCAAACTGGGTGAACCCGGTGCTCCACGTCGTGCTGCCGAGGCTATTCTCCACTGTTTAGGAAAAGATGAGCAGCAGCGTGTCATCATCAGTCGCCAGTTGGAACAGGAATTGGATGCTGCCATCAATTGCATCAGTCCCGACCGTCTTTTTGTGCTCACCGACACGACTACCCTGCAGGCCTGCTGGCCCGTTATCAGCCGTTTTAACTGCCTGAAAGACGCGCAGATGATTACCATCGGAGCCACTGACGAGGCCAAAACGCTGGACTCCTTGTCTGCCGTGTGGACAGCTTTGGGTGAGGGCGGTGCCACCCGCCATTCGGCGCTCGTGAACCTTGGTGGAGGTATGGTGACCGACCTCGGCGGTTTTGCTGCTGCCACTTTCAAGAGGGGCATCCAGTTCATCAATCTGCCAACGACGCTGCTAGCGATGGTGGATGCCAGTGTGGGCGGCAAGACAGGCATTAATTACAGGGGTTTGAAAAACGAAATAGGTGTCTTCCGCACGGCAGGAACCGTCATCCTCGACACGCAGTTCCTCAAGTCTTTGGACGCACGGAACCTGCGCAGCGGGTATGCCGAGATGCTCAAGCACGGGCTCATCTCCACGGAGGAGCATTTGTCAGAATTACTCACCTTTGATCTCGAAAACATTGACTACGAACGTCTGAAATCACTTGTCGGCCAGAGCGTTGCCATCAAGGAGCGCATCGTTGCCGAGGATCCGTTGGAACATGGTCTGCGCAAAGCGCTGAACCTGGGGCACACGGCAGGTCACGCCTTTGAGAGTCTGGCTTTGGAAGAGGGACGCACCGTGCTGCATGGATATGCGGTTGCGTGGGGACTGGTCTGCGAGCTTTACCTCTCTGCCACCCGTTGTGGTTTCCCCACCGAGCGACTGCGGCAAGTGTGTCAGTTCGTGCGGGAGACCTACGGCCAATTCTTCTTTGACTGCAAGGTTTATGAGCGTCTTTATGAGTTCATGACGCACGACAAGAAGAATGCTGCCGGTGTCATCAATTTCACGCTCCTGGGTGCTGTGGGAGATGTGCGCATCAACCAGCAGGCCAGCAAGAAAGACATCTTCGAGATGCTGGATTTCTACAGGGAGATGTGATGGGGATAGTTCAGAGTTGAGAGTTTAGAGTAGAATGAATAACATATTAGGTATTAAATAAATAGATAAAAACAATGAAAAAGATTCTTTTCCTCCTGCTGGCGCTGACGAGCCTCACCGCCACTGCCCAGAAAAATCAGAAACGCCTGAGTGGCAATCCCATCCTTCCGGAGTTCCACGCCGACCCCGAAGTGATGTTCTCCCATCAGGACAACCGCTTCTACATCTACTCCACCACCGACGGAGCCCCGGGTTGGGGAGGCTATTACTTCACAGCCTTCTCCAGTCGCGACCTCTGCTGGTGGCATCATGAGGGCATCATTCTGGACTTGGGTACCGACCAGGTTCCCTGGGCCACTGGCAATGCCTGGGCACCTGCCATCATCGAGAAGGAAATGCCTGACGGAACCTACAAATACTTCTTCTATTACAGTGGTCACAACCCTGCCAACAACCGCAAAGCCATCGGTGTGGCAGTGGCCGACAGCCCCACAGGTCCCTTCAAGGACTTTGGGCAACCCATTGTCAACGATCGTCCCAAGGGCGTGAACGGTGGCCAGCAAATAGATGTGGACGTCTTCCACGACCCCGAATCCGGCAAGGACTTTCTCTACTGGGGCAATGGCTACATGGCTGTGGCACAACTGGGTAGCGATATGACAAGCATTGACACCACCACCATCCGCGTTCTCACTCCTGAAGGCGGCACGCTCTCGGACTACCAGTACCGTGAGGCTCCCTACGTCTTCTACCGCAAGGGCATCTATTACTTTATGTGGAGCGTTGATGACACTGGTTCTCCCAACTATCACGTGGCCTACGGAACTGCCAAGTCGCCACTGGGACCCATCAGCGTGGCAACACCCTGTACCATCCTCAAACAGGATCCCATCAACGAGATTTACGGCACGGCACACAACAGTATCATCCAGGTTCCAGGAAAAGATGAGTGGTACATCGTATATCACCGCATCAACAAGAACTACTTGGACAAGGCAAAGGGCCCCGGCTTCCATCGTCAGGTTTGCATAGACCGATTGGAGTTTGACAAGCAGGGTTACATCCAACCTGTCGTTCCTACCAACAGCGGCATCAAGCCCGTCACTCCGCGCATACCCAAGAAGAAAAAAGCGGAAAAAGCGGAAAAGGACGGAAAGAAACGGAAATAACAGAAATAAAAGTTGTCACGATACCCCGACCCCATAAATACTCCCATCTTGAAGAAATATTTAATATTCAATATCTTATTTTTAGTATTCGGGCTCCTCGCTGCCTCAGCTCAGAACGCAGTCACCATCGATCAGGAGATTCGCAGCTTGGGTGAGGTGCCCTGGCAGCAACCCAAGACTGTCACCTTCGAGTTGAAGAACACCAGCACTTCTTCGTGGCGACTCACAGATGTACACGCTTCCTGTGGCTGCACGCAGGTCATTTGGCCCCGCGAAGACATCAAGCCCGAGGAGACTGCCACCCTGCAAGTCATCTTCGACGCCCGCCAGCTGGGCTCTTTCCAGAAGGAGATAGAAGTCTATACCAGCGCCTCTGCGGAACCCATCTATCTGACGCTGCAGGGGCGTGTGGTCACCACAGTGACGGACTATGAGGACTCCTTCCCCATCGACCTCGGCAGCGTGCGTCTGAATAATAATGTGGTCGCCTTTGATGATGTCAATCGTGGCGAGAAGCCCGAAGTCATCCTACAGGTGGTCAACACCAGTCGCGAGAGTTACAAGCCAGAGCTCATGCACCTGCCGTCCTACCTCAGTGCCCGCTACATTCCCGAGCTGCTGGCAGGAGGACGTGTGGGGCGCATTCACCTCACCCTGAACAGTGAGAAACTCAAGAACTATGGCCTCACAGAGACCACCATCTACCTGGCGCGTCACCTCGGAGACAAGGTGGGCACAGAGAACGAGATTGACGTCTCTGTCGTGCTGCTGCCCTCCTTTGCACAACTCAGTGCTGCAGAGCTGGCCACTGCGCCACAGCTCAGTCTCTCGCAGGACAGTCTGGACTTCAGTGCACTGGCGGGCAAGAAGAAACTCACGCAGACGCTGCTCATCCAGAACAGCGGACAGAGTCCACTGGAAATCAGTAATATGCAGGTGCAAGGTAAGGGCGTGGCCATCAGCCTCTCTTCACGAACCATCGCCCCAGGCAAGAGTGCCAAGCTGAAAGTAACCATCCAGCACGCCAGCCTCCAGCAGATGAAGAACGACCCGCATATCCTCCTCATTACCAACGACCCTGCACAGCCGAAAAAAACTATCAACATTTATGGAGCATCCAGAAAACAGTGAAGAATACAAGGGCTTGACCGTGAACAGCGGTGTGCAGCAGCCCAGCATTGTCAATCCTTATCTCCAGCGCGGCCGCTTTGCCCGCAGGCGTCTCACGGCTGCCGACTATGTGGAAGGCATCCTGCACGGAGACGTCAGCATCCTGGGACAGGCTGTCACACTCGTGGAAAGCACCGTGCCCGAACATCAGGCCATTGCCCAGGAAGTCATTGAGCGCTGCCTGCCCCACAGTGGACAGAGCATACGCATCGGCATCAGCGGCGTGCCCGGAGCCGGCAAGAGCACCAGCATCGATGAGTTCGGCATACATGTGCTCCAGCGCACGGGCGGCAAACTCGCCGTGCTCGCCATCGATCCCAGCTCGGAGAAAACCAAGGGCAGCATCCTTGGCGACAAGACGCGCATGGAGAAACTCTCCGTCCACCCAGACAGCTTCATCCGTCCCAGCCCCTCGGCAGGTTCACTCGGCGGCGTGGCACGCAAGACACGCGAGACCATCATCCTCTGTGAAGCAGCTGGTTTTGACAAGATATTTGTGGAGACCGTGGGCGTGGGACAGAGCGAGACGGCCTGCCACTCCATGGTGGACTTCTTCCTGCTCATCCAGCTCGCAGGCACGGGAGACGAGCTACAGGGCATCAAGCGAGGCATCATGGAAATGGCCGACGGCATCGTCATCAACAAGTGCGACGGCGAGAACGTGGAACCCTGCCAACTGGCTGCACGGCAGTTCCGCAACGCCCTCCATCTCTTCCCCATGCCCGAGAGCGGTTGGCTGCCCAAGGTGCTCTGCTACAGTGGATTCTACGGATTGGGCATCACAGAGGTGTGGGACATGATTTATGAGTATATGGACTTCGTGAAGAAGAACGGCTACTTTGAATACCGGCGGGCTCAGCAGGCCAAGTACTGGATGTATGAGAGCATCAATGAGCAGCTGCGCAACAGCTTCTACCACCATCCCACCATCTCCACCCTGCTGCCACAGGCCGAGCAGTCGGTGCTTGCAGGTCAGCAGACCTCCTTCATCGCTGCCAAGCGACTGTTGGACACCTATTTCGAACTGAAAGGTATTAAATAATCACCATCAACAACAAATGACTATGAAAGAACTGAAAGGAACCAAGACAGAGAAGAACCTCATGGAGGCCTTCGCTGGCGAGAGTATGGCTCGCAACAAGTACACTTATTTCGCATCCAAGGCCAAGAAGGACGGCTACGTGCAGATTGCTGCCATCTTTGAGGAAACGGCTGCCAACGAGAAGGAGCACGCCAAACTGTGGTACAAATACCTCAACGGCGGCAGCGTCAGTGACACCGCCACCAACTTGGCAGAGGCTGCCAACGGCGAGAACTTCGAGTGGACAGATATGTATGCTCGGATGGCTCGTGAGGCCCGTGAAGAAGGCTTTGACGAGATTGCAGACAAGTTTGAACTCGTAGGAGCCATTGAGCGTCACCACGAGGAACGTTACCGCCGCCTCCTGAAGAACATCCAGGACGCTGTGGTTTTCTCCCGTGACGGCGACGTTATCTGGCAGTGCTCCAACTGCGGACACATCGTCATTGGCAAGCAGGCACCCGAAGTCTGCCCCGCCTGCAATCATCCCCAAAGCTATTTCCAGATCAAGGCAGAAAACTATTGAGCCTCAAGTGTCGAGCGCTTAAGCGAAAGTGTTCCCGCGCTTGGCCGCAAGTGCGATAACCCTTGGCCGCAAGTGACATCGTGTATAGACGCATGTGCCATATCCCTTGGCCGTGGGTGCGAAGCACCTTCGGAAAGAAGGATTTCCGTAATATGCACACTGGAAGCGTGCCCCAAAAAAAATTTTTTTTTCAGAAAACACTACACTCTACACTGGATTGCGCTTTTTAGTGTAGAGTGTAGTGTTTTTCAAACAAAAAAATTTTTTTTCATATTCCTTTTTTATGGGCAACCCCACTCATTCCAGAGACAGGTGACCTGCATCTCGCGTTCCAGATAACCGTTGCTGGGGCTCCAGGTAATGGTTGCAGAGGCTTTTGCTGCGGGCATCAAACCGCAGAGATGCCCGTATCTAACGCTCCAGGCACCAATAGCTCGGCCTCCAAAAACCATTATTCACATCAAAGCCCGACTTGATGACGAGAGCATCCAGCAACTGAAGGAACTCCATGCCCAGTGGCTTGGGCAAGAGGAACAGAAACTTGCCGACCACAAAAAGCAGCAAGAAGCGAATTGGCAGAAGTATAGCCAACGACTAACGAACATTGTGAAGAAAAATGAGGGTGTATGGATTTCAACAAGAGTCTTTTACATAATTGGCTCTCTTTCCCTCCTGTCAATCATAACTATTGCAATGGAGATAGCTTTCTATGTGTATTTCCACTGGATCCAATAACCCCGTCTTTTTTATCACGATGAAATTTTAAGCCATATGTAAACCGTATGGTATCGCCCGCAGCCGTAAGGCAAACGGGGAGATACGCTCATAGGAACTGGCGTAATTATTCTATCTTTTTCTGCGAGACGATGCTGATGAGTTCGTACCTGACGTTGACGTCATCTTGCGGAGGATTGGCAAGGGTTGTTTTCTTCACCAGCAATTCGTATTCGTTTCCTACGCAGTAGGTGAAGCCCTTGATGGTATAGAGGCCGACAGTTCGCCAAACGCTGGTGCCTTCCTCCCGAATCCGCATCCCAATGATTGGATTCTCCCTTTCTGGGTCGAGCCACATGTCATAGTAAACTCCTGTCTCGGAAGACACGTAAACCGTTACCAGCGCCACTTTGTCTTCGTTGTCATCGTCGCTGCTGCAAGAGGTGAGGGAGAAAGCAGCAAGCATCGCTAAGGCGAGTCTCCAAATCTTCATTGTTTTCATTTGTCCTGTTTCTTAGTTGTTTCCCTTTGTAATTCCGCCCACCACGTCGCTATTCTCGATGGTGGTCTCTGTCTTTTTTACGCTGGCTTTTAGTTTGCCAAAACGGTAGGAAACGGTAAGTTTGAAATAACGACCATTAGCTGTAGTAATGTTATCACCCCATCCAATGATGTCGCCTTGCGTAGTACGAGTCTTATTATGCATGTCTTTGTTGAAGGGAGCACAAGCCAACAAACGTATGGTTAGACGGTCATCACTGAGAAAAGAGCGTTGAAGCGTGAAAGCATAGCAATTCCATGCACGAGAGTAAGCGTATATATTCATGGGGCTATGTCCAAACTGACCGAATGTATAAGCGGTGAAGCGGAGATTCCAAGGCAGTTTCTGAGAAAGGTTGACATAGTAGAACAGGTTATCTGTATGTTGGCTGAGGTTGGCATCGGTATTCTTGGCGTAGTTATCCGTGAAGTTAATATTGGCTACGATTGTCGTGCCGTCGAAAGGTTTCCACTGGACATAGCCCTCCATCTGCCAACGGTGCTGGCGCAGATTATTGCCGTAAGTGCTGTATCGGACATCGCCTTGTGAATAGATAAATGAACCAATGCCGTTTTGATAGTAGGAATAATGTGGAACAAGTTGCAACGTGAGCCTTTGGCCGATATACATATACGTAAGGGAAAGAGTCTGTTGACGTGTGCTGACAAGCTGTGGCATACCGTAATTGACACTGGCAGGCATACTGACGACAGCAGGATTGAGATAGGTAATGCCTGGTCGGGTAATGCTGGTGGTGTAGCCGAGTTTCAGGGATTGGCCATCGTTAATCTGATATTTCACACTGGCCTGTGGCACCCAGTCGTTCAAGTGTTTGTCAAAATCTGTGGACGAGCCATCAGGATAGTGTCCTTTGAGATAGCTGTACTCGTAGCGAAGGCCTGCGCGTGCTGACCACTTCTCCTTATTATATATGTAGTCAGCGTAGGCGGCTGCAATCTGAGTACTATGGTCGAATGCAGTGTTGGTAGATGGCAGTGTGGAATTGTAATACTCCTGATTGTTGTTACTGCTGTTGCGGCGGTCAATGTATTTGGTTCCTACTTCCAGCTTGTGCCCTTCCCATAGCGGACGGATATAGTCTGCTTGGAAGGTGTGTTCGGTAAAGTGTTCACGTGTGTTGACGAGCAGACCTGCGTAATTGAACGGTGTGTTCTGCATATTGGTGTAGGTGTCTTCCTGCTCAGAGTGTTGACGCGTCAGGGCGAGCATGTAAGAGAGCGTGAACAGCTCGCCCTTTCGACGCGTCTTGTGTTCGTAATCCAAACGACCGTTCCATGAGTTATGATTGTAACTGGGCAACCAATAGCTTTCCGTATAGCTATATAGAGGATTGCCTAATGAATTGAACATGGAAACGGGGCCACCGCCTTGCACATCTACCTTATAGAAATAGCCACCGAATGAGGCTGAAAGCAGGTTGAGCGTATCGATGTCGTAGCTGGCATTGATATCTGCGTAGTGAATGTAGCCAGGATTTGAACTCTCACCACTGATTATCTGTGTGTTATCTGACTCCACGAATGAGCGTTTCAAATAGCTCTTGTGAGTAGTGGATTTCTTCGACATATTGTTATAGCCGTAATCTACAGACACAATAGCTTTGCCAAACTGGGTCGTCAAGTAAGCTCCAAGTCCCGGATTGTTCAGGGTGCTGTAGCTGCCAGACACGCTACCCGTTACGCCCTCCATCTGCCGTGTATCTACCATTACAATGTTCAAGATGGCATTCACGCCCTCTGCATCTTCTCGGGCTCCAGGGTCTGTAATGACTTCAATGCGTTTCACGCTGCTGGCAGGCATTGCCTTGAAGATTTCCTTGGCATTCTTCGTCAGGCTTGGGTCGTAGTGCCCGTTCTTGTAGATTTTGAAGTTGGTATTGCCCTTCACT
>JAFZSP010000020.1 GCA_017619335.1 Bacteroidaceae bacterium | reverse complement strand
GCCAACACACTGTAATTCAAAGCCCCGTAGGGGCATGATAAGGGTAGCCAGCCAATTCATTGGCTGGTATGCAATGGCGAGGAAAACGCGTGCCTTTAGGTACGCGACAACAGATTCTTATCGCGTACCTACGGCACGCATCTCATTAACTGACACATTACCAGCCATTAAAATGGCTGGCTACCCCTATCAAATGCCTACGGCATTACTTGCGAAACTTGAGTAAATAACATAAGTTCTACCGAAACAATGAGATTAAAGAAAGATTGACGATTAGATTCACGACGATTGACGTCCAAAATAAACATCATTCACGTCAAAGTAAAACATCATTCACGTCAACTGGTGATGAAGACGTCAATCGACATCAATTGACTCGTCAATCCACAATGAATTATTTTTTTAATGACCATATTATGACAAGAGAACAATTATTTGAGAACATCAAACGGAAGCAGAGCTTCCTGTGTGTGGGATTGGACACCGACCTGAAGAAGGTGCCACAGTGCCTGCTGGAACGGGCAAAACAGGAAGGCGCCGCGAGCGGAACAGATGGCGCCGGCTTTGACCCGATCTATGAGTTCAACAAGGCAATCATTGATGCCACTGCACCTTACTGCATCGCCTTCAAGCCCAACCTGGCGTTCTACGAAGCCCACGGCGTGAAAGGCTGGATCGCTTTCGAGAAGACCGTGAAGTACATCCGCCAGCAGTACCCCGACCAGTTCATCATTGCCGACGCCAAGCGCGGCGACATTGGCAACACGAGCAAGCTCTACGCCCGCACCTTCTTCGAGGAGTTGGACGTCGATGCCGTCACGGTGGCCCCCTATATGGGAGAAGACAGCGTGACACCCTTCCTGGGTTACGAGGACAAGTGGGTGATACTCTTGGCCTTGACCAGCAACAAAGGGAGTGCGGACTTCCAGCAGGCCACCCTTTCGTACCCCGAGGGGGAGACTACAGCTTCTGCTACCCGAGAACGGTTGTTTGAAGTCGTTATCAAAAGAAGTCAGCAGTGGGTAAAGGAAGTCTCCCCTCGGGGAGGTTTGGAGGGGGCCTCGTCTGAATGTTTGATGTACGTCGTCGGCGCCACCCAGGGCAGTGCCTTTTCCGATATCCGTCGTCTGGCACCCGACCACTTCCTGCTGGTTCCCGGTATCGGTGCCCAGGGAGGGAGCCTGGAAGAAGTCTGCAAGTACGGCTGGAACGACCACTGCGGCCTCATCGTCAACAGCAGCCGCGCCATCATCTATGCCGACAGCACCGAGCGCTTCGCCGAAGTGGCCGCCGAGAAAGCCCGCGAAGTCCAGCAGCAGATGGCCGCCATCCTGGCTGCACACCGTTAATCCCCAACCGGTTTCTGAAAAGAACTTGCCCGTGTCCTTCGATATGACACGGGCAAGCCTTTTATAGATTATTGCTTTCCTCAGTAAATAGCACTTTTATTAAGAATCGTCCATCTATACTCGAATGAGAAAGATTCGAAATGGGTGAAGGTGCTCTCCGGAGTGGCATCCTCCACGCCGTCGATGGTCACGCTGCCGCGAGTGCCGTACGCTCCTGTGCCGATAAAGTCGGCCTCGTAGGAACCGCGAATGGTAGTGACTTCGGTGGCACCGGACGTGATGACAATGGGGACGCCAAATTCGCTCTCAGGACCAGAACCGATACCGGGACCGTCTTCTCCACCGATGGCCAGGATGGTGCCGCCTGTGATGGTGATGCCGTCACAGATGGAATAATCGCCACAACTGGTGCCGATGCCAGGACCATAATCTTCGCAACTGGCAATGACATGTCCTCCGCTAATAGTAATTTCCTTACACCAAGTATAAGAGCTACCGCAACCGATACCCGGAGCTATATCAACACCCTCGGCAACGACATCAGCGTCTTCGCCAATAGTGATATTCCCGCATTTGGCAACATAGTAAGCACCGATAGCAGGCAAACCGATAGCTTCCACTTTTGCCTGTCCACCAATGGTGATGTCGCCACATATTGACATATTTTCATAAGGGCCGGAGCCGGTGCCGATGCCTGCTCCATCATTGGAGTTTACGGTAATCTCTGCCGTGCCGCCAATGGTGATGTCGCCACAAACGCTCGCATAACTGGCACCAATAGCAGCACAGTAACGTCCTCCCTCGGCATAGATCTTACCGCCCAGGAAGACCAGATTACCACAGGGAGCACCAGCACGGACGCTGCCGATGGCGGCACACATAATGTTGTAGTATCCACTACCTTTGACATCCAACGAGCCATCGCCCTGGATGGTGAGTGTGTAACCTTCGGGAACGAAAATGGCGGGATAGAAATTACTGAAACCTCTGATGACGTTGTCACCGCTGAGCGTGATGGTGGCATCACCCAGACAAGTTATACCAGCGAAGGGATTATCCTGATATACTTCTCCTTCTGCATTGATGCTGACGTCTTCCAGCGTGATACTGGCGCCAGGGGCTACCGTGATTTGAACGACTCTGGCAAGCGTTCCGGTGAGCGTCTGACCATCCAGGGCCGTATAGGCATCGGTCAGCGTGCCCAGATCCACAACCTTCGGCGTGGGAGTCGGCGTGGGTGCAGGGGTCGGGTTGTCCTCATTGCTGATGCAGGAGGTGAACACAGTTGTTGTCACTGCCCAGCAGAGCAGAGCCGAGAGAAAGAAGATTGTCTTTTTCATAAAAAATAACAGTTTATAGGGTAAATAATGTCTTCAATAATATGCATCAAGCTCCTTTTTGGGAGCAAAAATACATTTTTTATTTCATTCCGTCATCATTTTCCTTCAACAAAATACATTTTCCTCCCCTTTTTTGTATCATTTCCTCAAAATCTGCACAAATAACCGCCCAACAGGCTCTTGGGGCACGCTCATTCTCGACCTTCGGGGACATCTTTCACTTCATTTTCCCTCATTTTTCTCATTTCTCACTTCTTTTTTCTCCTTTCCCCTCACTTTTTCCTCTCTTTTTTGCGCTGTCTCGAAAAAAAAGTACTATCTTTGTGCCGGTTTAATATATGGATTATATTATTGAAGAAATAATCTAACCGATTATGGCAGAAAGACATTTGATAAGAAACAGCACGGCTGAGTTTCTCATCTTCCAGGCGGAAGGAAAGGAACAGGGTGTGGAGGTGTACTACAAGGACGAGAACATCTGGGCAACGCAGAAGGCAATTTCAGCATTGTTTGATTGCGAAAGGAGTGTGGTGACAAAGCACCTTGGTAACATCTTTGGTTCGGGAGAACTGATGGAAGAACGAGTATGTGCAAAATTTGCACATACTGCTGAGGACGGCAAGACTTACAATACAAAGTTCTACTCCCTCGATGCCATCATCGCCGTAGGTTACCGCGTCAATAGCGTCCGCTGCTTGCAGATGCGGGAAGTGTGAGTCACGAAGAAGCAGTACTCCATGCAGAGACGGAGTTTGAACGTTATCGCATCGTGCAAGACCATCTGTTCCAAAGTGACTTCGACAAATATCTTGAAGCGTTACCCTTTGAAAGTGAGGACTCCGAAATAACGAAATAATACACGAGACGAACGAAAGAGAACGAAGAAGACAGAGAAAACAATCTTCCCCCTGCACCCCTTTCTTGAAAAGAGAAAGAAGAAGAAAGAGAAAGACAACAACAACATCAACATAGCGCGTACACGCGCGAGAAATCAACCCTCTGTAGGGCCATTCCGTGATGTCGATATGAAATCTTCACATCGCCTGAACGGGTTAGAAAAAGAAGAAAAGAAAAAAGTACCAAAAAAGAAAAAAAGAAAAAGAATCCTCCCATATAGCCACGCTGCCAACGTGCCCGTTGGCGGCTGCTGCTGACCCTTTTTCCATCGTTTTTGAGTACTTTTTTGCGTAAAAAGAAGCGTGTCGTCATTGTAGTGCACCTGATGGTCAATGAGTTAAAGCGAAAAAACCGCCATAAGTGACGTTAAATGACGCTAAGTGACATTAGCAGTACATCATTATTTCCAGAAGCTGTTCCTTTGCAGTCGCGAATGAGGGATGCGCCTCAGCATCAAGCAAGCTTGTGCATTCGGCTTTCACCTCACTTGCACCGCGAATGAGAGAGAAACCTGCATCTCGAGTTCCAGATAACCGTTGCTGGGGCTCCAGATAATGGTTGCAGAAGCTTAGATGCGGGCATCTAACCGCGGAGATGCCCGCATCTAACGCTCCAGATAACCGTTGCTAAAGCCACAGATAATGGCAAGCATAATGAAAAAATGCAAAAAGATGACGTTTCTGTAGAAAAACGAGTTCCTAAATTGTCTATATTATTGGAAGCCCCCCACAAGGGACAAAATGCAAAGACACAAGAATGATTGACCAAACGATAGTTCATGAGCTTTTCTGCCAATACTACAGCGAGATGATTTGTCTGGCCAGGACACTGATATATGCTGAAGAAGAAGCCGAAGACACGGTGCAAGACGTGTTTGTTCGACTCTTAGAGGCAGACATCTTGCCTGCAGAAGATAAGGCAAGAGCGTATCTGATGAAGGCTGTTCGTAATGGCTGCATCAATCGCATCAGGAAGAAGAGCTTGACGGAACAGATCCAGAGCCTCTATTCCATTGAAGCCGAAACGGACTTGCTATTCATTGAAGAAAGATTAGAAACGCTGGATGCGGTCTGTGACTTTGCCGACACCCATCTGTCAGAGCCCCACCGCACCATCTTCCGCCTGCGCTTTCAGGAAGACCTGACTTTAAAAGACATCGCCAAGCGGCTGGACATGAACCTCAAGACCGTTTTCAAGTATCTCGGTCAATCTATTGAAGAAATGCAAAAGCATTATAGACATTAAACAGCAGAAGTTATGGAAACGAATCCGAACATCAACCGACTACTGGAAATGCTCGACCATCCCGAGTCATATTCCGAGCAGGAAATCCGCGACATCGTCAATAGTGACGATGAAACCCGCAGGGCATACCAACTGATGGTGGCAGCAAAACAAGGCTTCATTCATAAGAAGCAAGAGCAGCCCGCAGATGTGGAGACTGCGTGGCAGAAGTTCATAAGTGAGAAGGGGCTCGAGAAGAGTGGAAAACATTCTTCACTCTTCAAATTCGCCGCATCTTTCATTGGTGTTATTCTCATTTCGGGCATCGCCTTCGCCGCCTTCCATTTCTTTTCCTCAACGAAAGAAAAACAGCAGTCAGATGTGCCAGCCCTTAACTCGCAACCTTCAACTCACAACTTGCCCGCCAATAGACTTGTCCGCTTCTCCGACATTTGCTTAGACAGCATTCTCTATGTCGTGGCCGCCCACTACGGCAAGACTGTCTGCTTCCTTGACACTGTGGCGAAGGAACTGAGATTGAGTACAATATGGGATCGTGAGGACTCATTGATGGCTTTCATCACAACACTCAATGAATTCGACGGACTGAAGCTAAAGGACGAAAGGGATACCATATTTGTGGTAACCGAAGCAGAGGAGGCTAAGTGATGAAGCGCGTTGTCCTATACCTTATTATCTTCATACTCGCTGGCGCACGGGTCCCGGCGCAGGAAATGACATTCAAGAATGATTCTCTTTCTGCTGCCTTAACCGCCATACGCGACTCACAAACGGAATACGCCATCCACTTCATTCATAACGATCTGGAACATTTACGTGTCTCTGCCCGCATCAAGAATCTCAGGGCAGACAAAGCGGTGGAACGGCTGTGCAAGGGACAGCCGGTGAAGGTGAAGAGGCGCGGCAAGCAAATCTTCGTCCAGTACAAACCAGAAAATGATCTCACAGACAAGACCATCCATCTCTTTGGCGATGTAAAAGATGGCTTCTTGGAGATGCCACTGATGCATGCCAAAGTATCAATACTGCGAACAGACAGCAGTGTTGTAGTGGATTCTGCACAAATCGTTGTCTTCTACAGAAGCAACATGCAGATCGTCAAGGCACAGTTCGGAGCCGAGGTCAACGCCGCAGAACGGGAGTACCTCGTCCGCGCCAGCTTGGAGGGTTACGACGACGTATGGCAACGTGTGCAGATTCCACGTCCTTTGCCAGAGAGAGGAGTGGAAGTGCCTACGCTGAAAATGCGTAAGTCATCGGCAAAAACGATGCGCGAAGTGACCATTACGGCCACTAAGATCAAGATGTACTACCGTGGTGACACGATTGTCTATGATGCCACCGCCTTCAAGATGCCTGAAGGCTCCATGCTCGACGACCTCATCCGTCAGCTGCCGGGCGTGACGATGAATGTCGATGGCGAGATCTTCGTCAACGGGCGCAAGGTGGATGAACTGCTGCTCGGCTCCCGTTCGTTCTTCGGCGGGAACAAGAAGGTGCTGCTGGAGAACCTGCCCTACTACACAGTCAAGAACCTGAAGGTCTATGAGAAGCAGACAGACAAGAGTGTGGCGCTGGGCTACGACGTGGAACCACGCCGCTATGTGATGGACGTGAACCTGAAAGATGAATACAGTCAAGGCTACATCGGCAATGTGGAAGCAGCGGGAGGAACGGAGGAGCGATGGCTGGGTCGCGGCTTCCTCCTCGGCTTCACAGACCGTCTGCGTTTCACGCTCTTGGCCAATGCCAACAATGTCAACGAGGGTCGCCACATCGGACAGTCCGACCAGTGGTCACCTGCCCGTCAACCGCATTCGCTACTGACGACACGCAGCGTGGCAGGGGAACTCAACTACCACTCTCCGGGTGACAAACTCAAGGAAACCTTCCGCGCAGAATACACCTCTTCCACCGATGAGCAGACCATGCAACAGCGCAACGAGCGGTTTATTGAGGGTTGTTCCCCCACCTCCGTCACCGCGTCCTTCAACCGTGCAGGAAACAGGAATCTGCACCTACATAACTCACTGACGCTGACCAAGCCCTTCTATCTCTACGCCGAAGCCGACTTCAACCACGCACGTCGCGACGGCTCTTTCAACTCCGCTTTCGACGAGTGGTCAGACAGCCTGACCGTCTCGCAGCGAACCTTCGGAATGAGCGAGGGAAAAGCATGGAATATCAAAGCTGCCGTGCAGGGAGCCATCAAAGTAGGCAGAAGTAACCAAACCATTGACTACTTTTTCGATGTGCAACATAGTGATGATGAGAGCGAGAAGGCTACGAAGTTTGAAACAAGAACAATTGGTGTCGTGTCACCCTCGGGGGACGAAAGGGGGGCCTCCGTCAACTCCTCCTCCCTCTTCAACCGCAGCACCTGGGGCGCTGGGCATATAGGGTTCGGCAGAGAGATTGCCAAGAACTTCTTCATCAACCTAACCGACTTCATCTATATCCGCGAACAGCATAACCGAGACTACCTTTACCATCCGAACACGCTGCTGCTCCCCTCTCAGATTGACGCTCTGACCGCCATCACCGACCCTGCAAACTCCTACGAAAGCCGCGACCGCGACTGGTCTAACAATCTCATCTTCATGGTGATGAAGAAAGCCTACTACATGCACTCCCTCGTCCACGTCTCGGTGGACTATGCACGATGGCAACTCTACATCCGCACCCCCATACAACACGAGCGGCTACACTATCAGCGCGGTGCGCTCGACACGCTGGCCAGCCAGACCGTATTTCTGCCGAACTTCACTTTCAACTACCGCAACGTGAGGAAAGACGGGCGACGCGACTTCCATTTCAACATCAATTTCGACATGCAAAGAACGCTCCTCCTTGACCGCATCAACTTCCGCGACGACAGCCAACCCCTCATCGTCAAACTCGGCAATCCAGACCTGGAGCCATCGGCAGTTACCAAACTCTCCGCCGAATACTACGACCGCACAGGGCACAACAATGGAATGTATTACCTCTCTGCCTCCTTCAATTATCATCACCGAGATGTGGCACAGTCTCTGTCTTACAATCCTGCCACCGGTGTCTATACCTACAAACCCATGAACATCAGCGGTGCCTGTGGAGCCTTCGTCATGTTCAGCACCGACCAGAACATTGGAGAGAAACGTTATTGGTCGTGGCACATCAACGCCGGCCCCCTTTGGGATCACGCCAAGGATCACGCCATGCTGGAGGGCCAAACCCAATCCACCGTCAATACCGTGAACACCTTCGGCCTCAACGGCGGAGCCAACGTCCGTTACAACCGCAAGACTCTGAACATCCGTGCTGTGGGCAGCATCAAATGGTGGCATACCGCACAGCCACTCCCCTCCCTGACGGGAGGGTTTGGGGGTGGGTCTTTCTCCGCCCTCGACTTCCAATACGGTCTTGAAACCAGCTACACCACTCCTCCCCTTTGGGGCACCAAACTCGGGGGCTTGACCATCGCGGCCGACGGCACCATGTTCAGCCGTCGCGGCTACGGCACAGCAGCCCTCAACAGCAATGACCTCGTCCTCAACGCCTCCCTCAGCCAGCCCATTGCTAAAGGCCGGTTCATCCTGCGACTCCAGGCCTTTGACCTCCTCCACCAACTTTCTCCCACCGACTACATCATCAACGCCCAAGGCCGCACCATCACCACCTACCGCAGCCTCCCCCACTATGTTATGCTCCACGCCGTCTGGCACTTCAACAAGAATCCGAAGAAGCAATAGTACTAAATCGGGGGAAAAAAACGTTATTGTTACAAACGAGGTTAGGAAAACAATATGTTTGTTTGTCTTTATGGTAAACGATAGCAACAAAAGATGAATCAAGCGACATTAGAAACACTGTTCAATGAACATCATGAGCGTCTGCTGGCAGAAGCCCGGACAATGCTCTATGATGCCGAGGAAGCCCGCGATGTGGTGAGCGAGCTTTTCGCGGAACTGCTGCAACGGAAGCCAGCCGTGGAGGCCGGTCGTGAAATGGCCTACCTCTGCCAGAGCGTGCGCAACCGTTGCCGCAACGTCCTTGCTCGCAAGTCGCTGACGGAAAAGGTGACGCATCTCTATGCACTCGAGCAGGCAACGGTGACAGAGGACGAGGAAACAGAACGGCTGGATAACCTGCAGAAGTTCATCCGCACGGAGCTGACCGAACAGCAGCAACGGGTGTTCCAACTGCGTTTCGGCGAAGAGAAGAAGTATCGCGAGATTGCTGCCGAGCTGAACATCAGCGAGGTGGCGGTGTATAAACATCTTGTTGCTGCGATCACACGAATCAAGAAACATTTCAAATCCTAAAGGTATGGAGACAAACGAGAAAATCATGACCCTGCTTCGGCTGCTGGACGAGCCGGAAACAATGACCGAGGCACAGATTCAAGAACTGCTCGCTGACAATGAGGTGCGGGAAAACTACGAACTCTTGGCTGATTGCAAGAAGGTGTATCAGAGAGAAAAACTGCGCGCAGCCACTCCCCTCCCTCACGGGAGGGGTCGGGGGTGGGGCTTCTCCTATCGCAAGATTGCCGCCATCTTCCTCGCCGCCGTCTGCCTCGGCGGGCTGGCTTGGGCAATCATCCCGCATTTCAAGTCTTCAAGAACAGAGTCGCCTCAATCAGCACAAGTATCCGCTCCCTCCCTAACAGGGAGGGCGGGGGGAGAGTCCCCCATCCGCTTCTCCGACATCCGTCTGGACAGTATCCTCTCCGTCGTCGCCGCTCACTACGGCAAGACCGTCTGCTACCGCAGCGAAAAGCCGAGGACGATGAAACTCATCACGACCTGGAATCCAGAAGACTCGCTGGCAGTGTTTCTCAGACACCTCAATATGTTCGACTACCTTCACCTGACCCTGCTGGATGACACCATCTTTGTGGAATCTAAAGAGGAGGATGAATGATGAGACGTCAGCTATACCTTATTATATATATGTGCGCGATGGCAAGCCCCCTGCTTGCTCAGGAACCAAGATCCCTCCTCTCCGCCCTCCAATCCATCGAGCAAAGCCAGTCTGAATACACCATCGATATCGTCAGTGACGGCCTCGAGAATCTGACGACTTCGGCACCAGTAGAAGACCTGGACGCCGTGACGGCTGTGAAGCGAGTGTGCAAGGGCTTGCCCGTGAAAGTGAAGGTACAGGACAATCACATCTATGTACAAGCCAAGCGGCAGTCCGAGCGGCAGCTCAAACTGAAAGGCGAGGTGCAGGACATTCGTGCCCACAAGCAGCTGATCGGTGCCACCGTGGAACTACTGAGACCCGACAGCACCCTCATCGCTCAGAAGGAAGCCCGGCAGAAGTGGTTTGCGGAGATTGGCTCTTGGGAGACCAGTGAGTTCTCGTTTCTCGTGCCAGCCCAACCTGCCAAGTACCTCTTCCGCATCAGTTTCGAAGGGCACCAGACCACCTATGTGGAATACACCCTGGACCACATCGGCCGCCGAGAGCACGAGCGAGGACTGCCTCCTTTCTATCTGGCACCAGTACCACAGACGAGCATGATGCGCGAGGTGACCATCACCGCCTCGAAGGTCAAGTTCTACTACAAAAGTGACACCATCATCTACAACGCAGATGCCTTTATCCTGGCCGAAGGTTCTATGCTCGATGCACTCATCCGTCAGCTGCCAGGCGTGGAGATGAAATCCGACGGGCGCATCTACCACGAGGGTAAATTCGTGGATGACCTGCTGCTCAACGGCAAGGAGTTCTTCCGCCACGACCGCAAGCTGATGCTGGAGAACCTGCCCGCCTACACCGTGAAGGACATCGCCATCTACGACAAACAGACCGCCGAAAACGAGTGGCTGGGTATCAAGGACGAGCGCACACAGCGTCACGTCATCGACGTGCGACTGAAGAAGGAGTATATGATTGGTTGGATGGCGAATGTGGAGGTCGGTGGCGGCACCAGCGAGCGCTATCTTGCCCGCCTCTTCGCCATGCGCCACACTGACTTCTCGCGGCTGGCCATCGTGGCCAACGCCAACAACCTCGATGACGACAGCCGACCTGGCGAGAGCGACAACTGGCAGCGCGGCAAGACCAACGACCTGCGGCGCACGGAGCGTTCCGACCTCAGCTTCAATGTCAGCGACCGCAACAAACGGTGGGAATTAGCGGGCAATGCCTCCGTCCATCACCAGCGCACAGAGGACGAGACACACACCGTGCGACAGAACTACCTGCCCACGGGCGACACCTACGACCACAGTTTCAGCAGCCGCCGCAACGAGGATCTGCGTCTCTCCACATGGCAGAGCTTCGCCCGCAACCACAAGAGCATACGCTGGCACATCGATCCCAACTTGAATTACCACCGCTTCGACCACAGTTCCGACCTCGCCTCGGCCACCTTCAACGCTCCCGTTGCTGATGTCAGCCGCCAGCTGCTCGATGAACTCTACAGTCCCGCCTCCTCGCGCATCAACCTGCGCGACACGCTGGTCAACCGCATCCTGCGACAAGGGATGGGCAAGGGGCACGACTGGAAAGGTTCCATCGATGCCGGAGCCACCATCAAGATTCCGCATTCCAATGAGAACCTGCGCCTTGGCGGTGATTTCAGCTACAACGAGCGCAACGAGCAACTCTTTGACCACCAGAGCGTCAACTATGCTGCAACATCGTTGCAACCCTCCACAAACCTCCACCATTTCACCGATAACCACCCCCACCGTGACTGGAATGCCAGTGCCATGATTGGTTACAACCTCCCCTTAGGTCCCGGATGGCGGTCGATCTTCACCTACTACGAGTTCAATCATCTGAATCAGCACCACCGCTCGTCGCTCTACCTGCTGGAGCCCCCCTCTCCGCTCCCCCTCGAGGGGGAGGATGGTCACTATTCGACTGCTGAAGAGAATACAACCCAGCAAATACATTCTGCTCTCCCAAGAAGGGGGAGCGGGGAGGGGGTCTCCCTCCCCTCCGTCACTGAATACCAACAGGTGATGGATCGCAGCAACAGCTATGACAGCCACTTCAAAGAGAACCGCCACATGCTGCACCTCAACCTCGGCTATAAATGGGACAAGAAGAAGTATGGTCAGTTCTGGACGCTCCTCAATGGCGACATTTTCCTGCGCAGTCAGCATCTCGACTACCAGCGCGGAAGTATAGACACCACCCTCTGCCGCACCGCTTTCACCATCAACATGGGCAGCTGGACCTATCTCGACCTCGCACACGGACAGCTCGGGTTGGAGTTAGGTATCGAGGAGAAACTGCCCGACCTGGAGCAGCGCATCGACCTGCGCGACGACACCGACCCGATGAACGTCCGCCTCGGCAACCCCGACCTGCGCACTGCCGTCACGCCTCACTTCGGTCTCCGTGGCGTATATAGGCAGAAACAAGGCTATCACGCCCTCGAAGGGAGTTACGAGCCCACCTTCAACGCCCTCGCCATGGGCTACGTCTATGACACCCGGACAGGCGTGCGCACCTACCGCCCCGACAACGTCAACGGCAACTACACCACCGATGGCGGCTACACCTTCTATTGTAGTCTTGACTCCACCAAGAAGTTCAACCTTGACCTCCCCTTCCATGTCACCTACAGTCAAAATGTGGATTTAGTGGGAGTGGAGAGCGGAACCGCCCCCTCCCCTTCCACCGTCCATCGCCTTGCCCTCTCTTTCAGCCCTACCTTCAAGGCCGACATCGGGAAACACCACCTCGAGCTCACCTGTCAGCCCACATGGGAACGCCTCACGGGCAACCGCGCAGACTTTGAAAACTTCAGCGCCTTCACCTGCCGCACCACCCTCTCTGCCATCTTGAAGCTGCACTGGGAACTCGACCTCTCGACCGATCTCAGCCTCTACAGCCGAACAGGCTATGCCGACCCACAGCTGAACACCAACGACCTCGTTTGGAACGCCCGCCTCACCCGTCCCTTCCTCAAAGGCAAGCTCCTCGTCATGCTCGACGGCTTCGACATCCTCGGACAGCTCAGCAATGTCACCCGCACCCTCAACGCCCAAGGCCGCACGGAGACCTACACCAACATCATGCCCCGCTACGCACTCCTCCATGTGGTTTATCGCTTGAACAAGAAGCCTAAAAACAGAGAATAAGTATTTAGTTAATTGATTTCTATAAAGCAGTTAGTAAACATGCAAGTCCTATAGGCACTCTAGCCCCGCTGCGTCGAGAGACGCGGCAGGGCATTTTCAATCAGAAACAACAACTGATATATGCCATTTTCTGTCATTCTGATGACAGCTGGAATCAAATACAAAGCTGCAACTACCACGCAATGCATCATATAGAGAACATCTCCTTGAAAATCTTGCTCGTACATGAAAGAATGGCATGCCGAAACCTATGCTATCTTCCAATCATCTATCAACTTAGTTTCTGTTGAGAAGTTGATGCCGATTTTGAACAGCTGGCAAAAGGTATTTGATGAACCCCTGTTCCACTTCACGGTTAGGGAATTTCGAGCTCACTTCCCCACTCGCTTCTTTCCCTCCTCAATATACACTCCCTTTGGGAGCACAGAGGAGGCAGAGGAGGTGGAGGGCGCAGAGAGGCGGCGGCCATTGAGGTCGTAGCGGTTGAGCGTGGAGGGTTGAGCGTTGAGAACGGTTTTGATGTCCCGGATTCCCACGAGCTGATCAATCTTGCTCTGCTGAATGACTTCAAATTCAGCGGGTTTGGCTTTGTCGGCATAGACGAATGAGCCAGGGGTATGGCGGTCGAAATTGAAGTAAAGGAGTTCCTTCTCTGCGCCTCGCAGGCGAATGGTGGCCTCGTCGGTCTGCTCAGTGAGGAACCACTGGTCGTGGGCGGCGGCATCCTTCTTGGAGGTCGCATTCACGTGCCAGCCGCTGACCGTCATATATCGCAGCGGGGTGCGCGTGTTGACGGTGAAGAAGGCGGTGTAACCCGTCACTTTCCCGAAATGAAAGCAGTAACTGTAGTCATCCAAGTTCTCCGTACTGACCTCGCCCAGGGCGAAGGCCCCTTCACTGCTGCCTTCGGTGAGGTGCAGGAAGAGGCCGGATGCCTTGTGGCGTAGGTAATAATAGGAAGAGGAGGTGGTGTTGAAGGCGGCACTGACAGTGGCGGGCTTGGAGACCTCCTCCTCGGGAATGATGCCAAGTTCTGCAGCCGAGGCGTAGCCCTGATTGTCGTGCGTGGAGACGACGATGAAGCGGAAGTAGCGTCCCACGGGCTTGGAGGGCAGCTCTATTTCCTGCACCTCGGAGGAGTTCTGGAGGGTACCTGTGGCCACGGGAGCACCCCAGACGCCGGACTGTGCGCTGACGTAGAACTCGTACTTGGCCACACGACCGTTTGTCATATCCTCTCGACCTTGATACACGAAGTGGGAGACGCGGTACCAAGTGTTCATATCCACCACGATCTCGTGCGGGCAGGTGGGTTTCGTGGGATTGTACTGCGAGTGCCAGATGGTCTGGGGGTTCTCGTCTATCACGTTGGCAGCCACCTCGTTACCGCCCTGCTGGCTACTGTAGCTGAGGACTTTCCACTTGCTCTTGCTGATGTAGATGGACACCTGTTCCTCGACCGCAGGACTGGGGCTAAGACCTTCAGCTGTGGCGTAGGCGCGGACGAGTCCCCCCTTGTTGAGGGTGAAGGGCTTGGTGTAGGTCTTTTCCTCGCCGCCATTGACGGTGTAATGGATGGTGGCAGCAGGATTCGAGCAGGTGAGGGTGACGACGCCCTTGGTGGCACTGATGGTGACAGGCGAACAGACCGGTGAAGTCACACGGGCGCGCTCGGCCAGTTGCTCGTCGGTGAGGGTGCTGGTGAGGGGCATCAGGAGGAAGGAGAGATGGGTCTTGGCTGCACGCACGCGGTACTTGTCAATGACGTCCGGCCCGCAGCTGGCGTTGCCCAGAGCGCGCTGGTAGGCATCAATATTCAGGACGGTCTGCTGGATGAATTTCACCTCGTAGGGATGTTTCTTGCGGTTGTCGGACTTGGTGTAGTTGTCCTCGGGACGCCAGTGGGCGGCGCTGGCGCTGATGGTCTCGGGTGCCACCACGAGCAGGCCCTGTCCCTCGTCGTTGGTGAGTGCCATCCAGCGAACATCTTCTTTGTTTCCGTGTTCCTGCGGCAGGACATAGTTGGTCCACTGTTCTGTCACGCGGCTGTGGTGCAAGCCGGTGAGGGCTGCTTCCAGGCGGTCACGGTAACTGTCCTGCGGGCCGCGTCCCAGCCAACACATATTCTCTGTCCCCTGCGGCAGTTCGGTGCGCAGGCCCAGTCGCGGGAGTTCGCTGCCTTGGGGCGGCGTGATGAAGGCACTGACAATCAGCACGCCATCCGCCAGCACTTTGACGGTCTGCTGGACGGTGAAGGTGTTGCCCGCTGCGGAGGTATAGGTGTTCTGCACGGTGACGTCCACGCTCTGTCCGTCGGCCGCCGTCTCTGTCTCGGTCTCGCCGCCTTTCAGGGTGAGTTTGCGGAGGCCGGCACTGTCGTAGGAACCCGTGCGGCCACGTTCGTTGTCGGTAGGCAGACGGAAGGCCTGCAGCGTGAGCGGTGCCGAGAGCATCTGACGTCCATTGTATTCATAACCAGCCAACTGTCCGTTGGTGAACTTCACGGTGAAACCATCGCCCTGCACCAGCAGCGTCTTGCCGTCGCGCGTCACAGTGGGTGTGGAGAACTTTCCGGCAGGAGCGTAGGGTTTGCGGGCTGTGGCGGCACGCAGTCGGAAGCCTTCCTTGGCCACCTCAAAACCTGCGGCAGCCCACTCGGTGGCCGCCTTCTGCTCGGCACTGAAACGGATGAAGTACTCGGCGGCGGGATTGTTGGGAACCGCCACCGCACGCTTGACCTCGGGCAGCATCACTTCCATCGTCTCGCCCACGCCCAGACGGATATCATCGATGGTGCCGTGGGCATATTCGATGCCGTCTTCCAACAGCGAGTACCGCACCACCACGTCGTCCAGCACGCGCTGCTGCAGCTTGCTCTTGAGGACGAAAGTGCCGGCGGTGCTGTCCTTCATCTGGAAGTCGATGGGCTGGTAGATTTTCTTCATATTGTAGCTCTTGGCCGTGGGGCTGTTGTCTGCCAGCACGACGCCGTTGCAGCAGAAGTTGCCGTCGTTGGGGCTGTCGCCGAAGTCGCCGCCGTAGGCCCAGTACTCGCCCTTGTTGATGTCCAGTATGGAAACCACATCCGTGAGTCCCTGACGTCCAAGTGCCTCAAAGGCAAGTGCCTGGCCCTTGCTGCTGACCTTGAGTCCCTGGTCCTTCCAGTCCCAGACGAACTCACCGGCCAGTGCGGGATACTTCTCATAGAGATCGAAGAACTCACGCTGGTTGCCCATGGAATTGCCCATGGCGTGTGTATTCTCACACTGCACGTGGGGACGGATGCCGCTCTTTCCACTCTGATAGTCCTTCAGGCGGTCACGTCCCGTGCCCTCGATGTAACCGAGGTTGGCATACATCGTGCTGGTGACGGAGCTCCAGGTGCTGTTGCCCTCGTAGTGTGTCAGACGCGTGGGGTCCAGTCGGCCGATGGAATCCATCACGGCCTTGAAGTTCTCACCGTTGCCACTCTCGTTGCCGGCACTCCAGATGATGATGGAAGTGTGGTTGCGCAGTGTCAGCACGTGACGCACGTTGCGCTCGCACATGGCCGGGCGGAAAGCAGCCTGACTGGAGAGACCCGTGTTGCCGTGACATTCCACATCAGCCTCGGCCAGCACATAAAGACCCAGCCGGTCACAGAGGTCGTAGAGATAGGGGTTGTTGGGGTAGTGGGAAGTACGGATAGCGTTGACGTTCAGACGTTTCATTTGCAAAAGGTCCGTCTCTATTTCGGCCTTCGTGAGGGTGCGTCCGCCGTTCTCACTGAAGCTGTGACGATCCACTCCGTGGAAGATGATGGGGTTGCCATTGACCAGCAGGGCACCGTCCTTGCGCACGCCGACGGTACGGAATCCCACCTTCAAGGCGCGGACGTCGGTGGCTGTGCCGTTCTTCTTCAGCGTCAGCACCAAGTCATAAAGTCGGGGCTGTTCGGCACTCCAGGCTGTGATGCCGCCGACACCCTGGAAGGTAATCTCTGCGGTGCCGTTGCTGCCGACGTTGGCAGTCTGGGTGGCCAGGGCGTTGCCGCCGTCCAACAGCTGTGCCTCCACGGTGGTCTGTGCCGGAGCCTGACCGCTCACGTTAACGGTCAAAGCGGCGTCGGCTGTCACATTTCCGTTCTTTTCCGTCGTGTTTCCGTGCAGTTCCGTTGTCCGGAAGAAGAAATCGCGGATGTGAGTCTTGGGCGCGCTCCACAGATAGACGTCGCGAGTTATACCCGTGAGGCGCCAGTAGTCCTGGCACTCTAAGAAGGAGCCCGAGGTGAAGCGATAGACGCGCACGGAGATATTGTTCACGCCCGCGCGTACCTTATTAGTGATATTCCATTCGCTGGGGAGGTAACTGTCCTCGGCATAGCCCACGAACTCGCCGTTGACCCAGACGTAGTACCCATGTCCACAGCCGTTGAAGCGCACGAAGACGTCACGTCCGTCCCAGTCCTGCGGCAGCGTGAACTCGCGGCGGTAACTGCCCACGGGATTCTTCTTGTTGTCCTTGTAGGTGAACCACGAGGGACGGTCTGCCATCACCGACCAGGTCGTCTGGTCGTAGGAGAAAGGATACACGACGTTACAGTACAACGGTTTGTCCCACTGCTTGTTATGGCGCAGACCATAGACTTGCCAGGAGGACGGCACTTCAATATCTTCCCACGCCGAGGCGTTGAAGGAGTCCTCGAAGAACGTCTTGCTGGCCTGTTCCGGTGTGCCCACCCACTTGAACTTCCACGTGCCGTTGAGGCTGAGGAACCAGGGCGATGCTTCCAGGGCGTTGGTGGGGGTGTAGGCTGCGGCGGCCTCACTGGCACTGGCGACAGGAATATCAAGTGTGTGGGCCCGCAGGCGGTTGAGACTGGTGATGCTAACATCATCCCACTCCTTGAGAGTTTGAGCGGATGCAGCCGGAGCTAACAGAAGGATTGTCAGTAGGCCAGTGGCCAGGGATTTGATGGTGGGGAACATGAGGGAGGGGGTTATAGTTTAAAGTTTAAAGTTGAGAGTTTAGAGTTTAGAGTTTAGGGTTTAGAGGAAAAAGCCCCTCCCTAATGGGAGGGGTTTGTGGTGGGTCTTTACGAGAACGCGATGGTGAGTCCTGCCATCACAATGGAGACCATCGACATCAGCTTGATGAGGATGTTCAGGCTGGGGCCGCTGGTGTCCTTGAAGGGGTCGCCCACAGTGTCGCCCACGATGGTGGCTTTGTGGGCAAAGGAACCCTTGCCGCCGAAGTTGCCCTCTTCCACCATCTTCTTCGCATTGTCCCAGGCGCCGCCGGCGTTGGCCATGAAGACTGCCAGCGTGAAGCCGCCTGCCAGACCGCCAACCAGCAGTCCGAGCACGCCTGCCACACCGAGAACAATGCCCACGACAATGGGAATCGCGATGGCCAGCAGCGACGGGAAGATCATCTCGTGCTGGGCTGCGCGGGTGGAGATTTCAACACAAGAACCGTAGTCGGGCGTGGCCTTACCTTCCAGAATGCCCTTGATTTCACGGAACTGACGGCGCACTTCTTCCACCATTTTCTGGGCGGCACGTCCGACGGCCTCCATCGTGAGTCCGCAGAACAGGAACGCGGCCATGGCACCGATGAAAGCGCCCACGAGCACACGCGGGTTCATCAGGTTCACCTGGAAATAGTTCATGAAATCGGGAATGGTGGCTTGGGCGGCGGTGATGACTTCGCCCTTCAGGTTGGTGAGCGTGATATCTGCACGTTCCATCGCGATCTTCACCTCTTCTATATAGGAAGCCAGGAGAGCAAGGGCCGTGAGGGCCGCACTGCCGATGGCGAAGCCTTTGCCTGTGGCGGCGGTGGTGTTGCCCAAGGCATCGAGGGCGTCGGTGCGGTGGCGCACTTCCTCGCCCAGTTCGCTCATCTCAGCGTTGCCGCCGGCGTTGTCGGCAATGGGTCCGTAGGCGTCGGTAGCCAGGGTGATGCCCAGTGTGGATAACATTCCAACTGCCGCAATACCTATTCCATAGAGTCCGTGTGACAGTGCCTCAGCACTCATTGCCATGTCGAATCCGTTGGCACAGAGGTAGCTGAGCATGATGGCTACACCGATGGTCACCACAGGAATGCAAGTGGAAATCATGCCCGTGCCTATTCCCTTGATAATCACGGTGGCAGAGCCTGTCAGACCAGCCTCACTGATCTTCTGAGTGGGGCGGTAGGAGTGAGAGGTGTAGTACTCTGTGGCCTGACCGATAATCACGCCGGCAGCCAGGCCAGTAATGACGGAGAAGGAGAGGCCCAGCCAATTCTCAATGCCCAAGAGATAGAGGATGGCGAAGGTGGCCACAGCAATGAGCAGGGCCGAGACGTTGGTGCCCACAGCCAGCGAGCGCAGGAGGTCCTTCATCGTGGCGCCTTCTTTCGTGCGGACGAGGTAGATGCCAAAGACACTCAGGAACACGCCCACAGCGGCAATCAGCATCGGTGCGATGACAGCTTTCATCTGCATCTCGCCGCTCATGGCAAAGGCGGTGGCGCCCAGTGCAGCGGTGGAGAGGATGCTGCCGCAGTAGCTCTCGTAGAGGTCTGCGCCCATTCCAGCCACGTCACCTACATTGTCTCCCACGTTGTCGGCTATGGTGGCGGGATTGCGCGGGTCGTCCTCGGGAATATCTGCCTCCACTTTTCCGACAATATCTGCGCCCACGTCGGCCGCTTTCGTGTAGATGCCGCCGCCCACACGGGCAAACAACGCCTGCGTGGAAGCACCCATTCCGAAGGTTAGCATCGTCGTGGTGATGGTGATCAGTGCCATGTGATCACCGTGATAAACAAAGGAGAGGGCAAAGAACCAGCCTGCAATATCTAAGAGTCCGAGGCCCACGACCGTGAGACCCATCACAGCTCCCGAGCGGAAGGCGATGCGCAGTCCGCCGTCCAGGCTCTTGCGGGCAGCGTTGGCGGTGCGGGCGCTGGCGAAGGTGGCGGTCTTCATACCGAAGAAGCCGGCCAGACCCGAGAACAAGCCGCCCGTGAGGAACGCAAACGGCACCCAAGGGTTCTGCCACTTCAGGACGTAGGCCATGAAGGAAAAGAGGATGGCCAGCACCACGAAGACGATGGCGACGACCTTGTACTGTTGTTTCAGATAAGACATGGCACCGCTGCGGACGTAGCTGGCAATCTCACGCATACGAGGCGTGCCCTCGTCCGCCGACATCATCGAGCGGAAGAAGTAGAAGGCCATGCACAGCGCTGCTACAGAGGCGATTGGCACGAGCCAGAAAGCAGATGGAATGTTCATAGTAAATTTTTAGGGGAAGTTAAAGGTCGTATTCAAGCATGACAAAGCTGTAGGGTGCGAGGTCGTAGGTGAATATCTTCTCGGCCTTGACGGTCTCCTTCTGGGGCGCAATGGGCTGAGCCTCATAGTTGTTTTCGTCGTCGGCCTTGCCCTGGAGCACAGTCTTCACAGCGGTCTTCTTCAGCGGGAAACGGCTGAGGTTGATATTCGCCTTCTTGGCTTCGGCAGAGGCATTGCAGAGCTTCACGAAGAGGCGGCGCGTCTTCACGTTGAGGACCACGCTCTGTCCGTAGTGCACATCCACCTGGGGCTGCTGCACGCCCTTGGCATCGCCCTCAAACTGCACACAATCACCATAGTAATACTGGCCGGCACTCTGTCCGAACAGCTGCTGGACGTAGTAGCTGCAGGTGAGATAAGGACGTTCGTTGTCGTAGTAGATGAGGTCGGGGTTCCAGTTGGTGGCGTCCTTGCGGGCGAAGAGCGGGGCATAGGAAGTCATGCAAACGATGTCACCGTTGCGCTCCACGTGCAGGAGGTACAGGCCCTCTGCCAGCGCGTCGATGAACTTCTTGTCCTTGGCGGCATATTCTCCCAGATAGACCTTCGTCTTGCGGTCGCGCGGGTACTTGTCATACTGGCGGCTGTTGAGGAAGTATTTGTTGGGTTCGTAATAGTGCTCGTCAATGATTGGCATTCCCAGTTCATCGGCCAGCTTCCAGCCGTTCTCCAGGTCGGGATTGCCGGGGTGAGAACCCGGGCCAGCGGTGCCCACGATGACAATCTCGGGGTACTTCTCCACCACCTTTTTATATATATAACGGAAGCGCTCGGCAAATTCCGGCGTGATTTTCTCCTCGTTTCCGAGACCCAGGTACTTCAGGTTGAATGGTGCGGGGTGGCCGGCATCGGCTCGCATCTTGGCCCATTTGCTGGTGGCAGGGTCACCGTTGGCCCATTCGATGAGGTCCAGTGCCTCGCTCACCCATTCGTCCATTTCATTCATGGGAACGACATCCTGTGCCTGTCCCTTCATACCCCAACCGCCGTTGGTACCCTGACAGCTGACACCGCAAGGTAGGATCGGCAGCGGCTGCATTCCCAGGTCCTCACAGAACTGGAAGTACTCGTAGTAACCGAGACCCATGGACTGGTGGTAGCCCCAGGTGTTCTTCAGCGGACGGCGCTGTTCCTTCGGCCCGATGGTGGTCTTCCAGCGATAGGTGTTCCAGAAGCCGTCACCACCGCCGTGCACCACGCAACCGCCGGGGAAACGCATAAACTTCGGCTGCAGGTCGGCCAGTGCCTGGGCCAGGTCCTTGCGCAGGCCATGACCTTTATAGGTGTCCTGCGGCATCAGGGAAACCTGGTCAATATCCAAGTCTCCCGTGGTCAGGACAAGGACTTGAAGGACAGCGTTCTTGCAGTCGGCAGAGGGCGTCAGCACGGCCGTGTATTTCTGCCAGGAAGCGGCAGTCACAGACAGCGTGGTCTCTGCCAGCAGTTTCAGGTCTTTGCCCCAGCCCTGCGGTTCACCCAGCACGACGCGCACCTGCTTGGCACCGCCTATATTGCGGAAGAAAGCCGAGAAGTCGTAGCCGGCACCGCCCTTGACGCTGATGCCGTCAAAGCCGCCGTTCTCCAGGCCAAAGCCCTTCCAGCCTGTGTAGTCATAATACTCCTTCACACGTTCCGTGTGCAGTCGCATGTAGGTCGGGTTGTTGGGATGCAGCGGGTTGTCCATTCTCACCTGCAGCGTTCCCAGGGAGTGACCCGGGCGCACCTGCTTCCAGGCCGTGCCAGGACCCCAGCCGTCACGCTCAGCAGGGCTGTACTCGAAGGAGCCGTTCTGCAGCAGCTCGGCATAGAGACCGCCGTCGGCAGAGCTGCTAATATCTTCAAAGAAGATACCGATAAGTTCGTCACTGATGGCCATGCCGCCCTTGGGAGCAGACATCGGCTTCTGGGCGCTGAGGCTCAGCGCAGCTGTCAACAGGACAGCAGAAAGAGAGAGTCTTTTCATTTCAAGAAGTTATTAAATTAGCGGAATTGCGCGGCAAAGATAATGATTTTTTCCGAAACTCGTTTACTTTTCCCCTTCTTTTACGCTTTTTTCTTGATTTTTTCTCATTATATCGAATTTTTGTCATACCTTTGCCACCTGAAACAACAAAAAGGCATCATGAAGTACGCCGATTTACCCAAAGAACGCTTGAATCATCTGGTGAAGCCCGAAGGCTTGTCACTGGAACAGTGGCAGGTGATGTTGCGGATGCAGCAGGCCCAGCGCGAGGACTTCCAGGTGGAGTGCATCTCGGAACGTTACAACCCGGGAGAATACCGTGTCAGCAGCCCCAAGAGCGGCGGCGTCTATAAAGTGGTGTTCCGAGGACCGAAGAGCCCGTGGAACTACTGTGACTGTATGGACTTCAAAACCTCACAGTTGGGAACCTGCAAGCACATTGAGGGCGTTCGTCAGTGGATTGCCGACCACCACAAACGCATCCATCGGGACCTGCCCGCCTACACCAGTGTGTATCTCAGCTACCGCAGCAATCAGCGCCGCGTGCAGATACGCATCGGCACAACCCGCGAAGCCGAGTTCAAGGCGCTGGCGGCCAAGTACTTTGACGAGTTAGGAACGCTCATGCCGCACGCCTACGAGTACTTCGGAGACTTCCTCACGGCGGCCAAGTCCATCGATGATAGCTTCCGTTGCTACTCCGATGCACGCGACTTCGTCATTGAGCAGCGCGAGGCCATCGCCCGCCGAAAAGTCATTGACACACAATATGATGACGAACGGTTGGATCAGCTTCTGCGCACACAGCTCTACCCCTACCAGAAGGAGGGTGTGCGCTTCGCCGCCCGCGCCGGTCGTGCCATCCTCGCCGACGAGATGGGACTGGGAAAGACCGTGCAGGCCATCGCCACCGCCGAACTCCTGCGGCGGGAGGGCTTTGTCGGAAACGTCCTCGTGCTGTGCCCCACGACCCTGAAATACCAGTGGAAGCGGGAGATCGAGCGTTTTGCACCAGAGGCCACGGTGCAGGTCATCGAGGGCGATGCAGAACGGCGGCAGGAGCAGATGGGCAGTGAGTCGTTCTTCAAAATCGCCTCCTATAACAGCATCGTCAACGGGCCGTCTCCCCTGCCCCATTCATTTGACATGCTTGTCCTGGACGAGGTGCAGCGTCTGAAAAATTGGAACACACAGGTCTCACGGGCTGTGCGCCGCATCAGTTCCCGTTATGCCCTGATTCTCAGCGGCACGCCCCTTGAGAACCGCTTGGAGGAGCTGTACAGCATCGTGGAACTCGTGGATCAGTTCCTGCTCTCGCCCTACTACCTCTTCCGTGACCGCTACATCTTCACCGATGCCGATGGCCGAACGCTGGGCTATCGCAACCTCTCGGAAATAGGGCCCCGGATGGCTGCCGTGATGCTGCGCCGGCGCAAGGAAGAGGTGGCACTGCAGCTGCCACAGCGCATAGACAAGAACCTTTTTGTTCCGATAACCCCCGAGCAGATGGACGCCCACCACGACCTCAAACAGCAGGCCGCGCGGCTCGTCTCCAAGTGGCACCGCCAGCATTTCCTCTCCGAGATGGATCGCAAGCAGCTGCTGCTGACCCTCTCTCAAATGCGTATGGTCTGTGACAGTCTCTACGTGCTGGACGAGCACAGCCGCGCAGACACCAAGGTGGAGGAAGTGATGAACATCCTGAACGAGTGCGGCGTCACCGTCAACGGAGAGGCTGAGAACAACTCACAACCGGGTGAGTCCAAGGTAGTGATATTCAGTCAGTGGGAACGCATGGCCCGACTCGTGGCACAGGAGCTGGAGCGCAGCGGCGTGGACTACGCCTACCTTCACGGCAGCATCCCCGCAGCCGAGCGGCAGCAGCGCGTGGAGACCTTCCAGACCGACCCACAGGTGCGCGTTTTCCTCTCTACTGATGCCGGCGCCACAGGACTTAATCTCCAGGCTGCCAACGTCATCATCAATCTGGATTTGCCATGGAACCCCGCTGTGCTGGAGCAGCGCATCGGTCGTCTCCACCGCATGGGACAGCAGCGAGGCGTGGAAGTCATCAATCTCATCGCCGCCGGTACTATCGAGGAAGATATGCTCTCCCGGCTGCGCTTCAAGACCTCGCTCTTCGAAGGCGTGCTGGACGGAGGAGAAGACGCCGTGTTCCTCAGCAGCGACAAATTCGACGGTCTCCTCTCCGGACTCAGTGACTACATCGAGGACACACAGGACGTCCCCGAGGAACCCGCCGCCACCGTCAAACGCTCCGAGGAAGGCCTCCAGCAGACCTTCCAGTTCCTGGAACCCGAGGCCGCCACTCCCCCACTCGATCCTGATGCGTCACAGACAGTCGCACCCGAGATCAAGGATTTCATGCGCGCTGTGGCCAAGATGCTTATGGCCGACGAACCCGCGCGACGTCAATTAGCAGAATTCATAAACTCCACTTTCCAATGAACCTACACATTGCAGTTCTTCCCGGCGACGGCATAGGGCCGGAGATTTCAGAGCAGGGCGTGGCCGTCACGTCCGCCGTCTGTGAAAAATTTGGACACACCGTGTCCTACGAATATGCCATCTGCGGCGCTACAGCCATCGATGCCGTTGGCGACCCGTTCCCCGAGGAGACCTTCCAGACCTGCCTGCGCGCAGACGCTGTGCTCTTCAGCGCCGTGGGCGACCCCCGCTTTGACAACGATCCCACCGCTCGCGTCCGTCCCGAACAGGGTCTGCTGGCCATGCGCAAGGGGCTGGGACTCTACGCCAACATCCGTCCCGTGGAGACCTTCGACTGCCTCATCCACAAGTCGCCCCTGAAGGACGACCTCGTCCGAGGTGCCGACTTCATCTGCATCCGCGAACTCACTGGAGGCATGTACTTCGGCGAGCGCTATCAGGACAACGACAAGGCCTACGACACCAATTTCTACTCCCGCCCCGAGATTGAGCGGATCCTGCGCGTGGGCTTTGAATATGCCCGTCGCCGCAAGAAGCACCTGACCGTCGTGGACAAAGCTAATATCCTGGCCAGCAGCCGCCTGTGGCGACAAATAGCTCAGGAGATGGCACCGCAGTACCCCGATGTCCTCACCGACTTCATGTATGTGGACAATGCCGCCATGCGAATGTTGCAGGAACCCCGCTTCTTCGACGTAATGGTCACAGAAAACACCTTCGGTGACATCCTCACAGACGAGGGCTCTTGTATCACCGGCTCCATGGGCCTGCTGCCCTCCGCCAGCACTGGCGACCACACACCTGTCTTCGAGCCCGTCCACGGCTCGTGGCCCCAGGCCGCAGGACAGAACATTGCCAACCCGCTGGCACAGATTCTCTCCGCAGCCATGCTCTTCGAGTACTTCGGCCTCCAAGCCGAGGGACAGCTCATTCGTCAGGCCGTCCGAGCCAGCCTCGACGCCAACGTGCGCACTCCCGAGATTCAAGTCTCCGGTGCCCCCGCCTACGGCACCCGCGAAGTCGGCCAATGGATTGTCCGCTGGATCCAGTCAGCATAAACCCATTTCGGTTTCAAGTTTCAAGTTCCATTATTCATTGTTAATTGTTAATTGTTAATTGTTAATTGTTAATTTTCCATTGTTCATTTTCCATTGTTCATTTTCCATTGTCCATTGTTCATTGTTCATTATTCATTGTTCATTTTCCATTAATAACTTATTATGTCCGACCGACTCTTCATCTTCGATACCACCCTGCGTGACGGCGAGCAAGTGCCCGGCTGTCAACTTAACACCGTGGAGAAAATCCAGGTGGCCAAGCAACTGGAAGCCCTCGGCGTTGATGTGATCGAGGCTGGATTCCCCGTCAGTAGCCCCGGCGACTTCAACAGCGTGATTGAGATTTCCAAGGCTGTCACCTGGCCCACCATTTGCGCCCTCACACGCGCCGTACAGCGAGACATCGACGTCGCTTTGGAAGCCCTGCGCTACGCCAAGCACCGCCGCATACACACCGGAATCGGTACCAGCGACCCACACATCCGCTACAAGTTCAACGCCACCCGCGAGGAAATCATTGAGCGAGCCGTCGCCGCCGTGAAATATGCCAAACGCTTCTGCGAGGACGTGGAGTTCTATGCAGAGGACGCCGGACGCACCGACAACGAGTACCTCGCCCGCGTCATTGAGGCCGCCGTGAAGGCCGGAGCCACCGTCTGCAATATTCCAGACACCACCGGCTACTGCCTGCCAGACGAGTTCGGGCAGAAAATCAAGTACCTGCTGGAACACGTCGATGGACTCACCAACGGACAGTGCATCCTCAGCACCCACTGCCACAACGACCTGGGAATGGCCACCGCCAACACCCTCGCAGGAATCATCAACGGCGCACGACAGGTGGAGGTCACCATCAACGGCATCGGAGAACGTGCCGGCAACACCAGCCTTGAGGAAATCGCAATGATTCTCAAATGCCACCAAGGACTCGGCATAGATACAAATATCAACACCCAGCGAATATACCCCACCTCACGGCTCGTCTCCTCACTCATGAATATGCCAGTCCAGCCCAACAAAGCCATCGTCGGGCGCAACGCCTTTGCCCACAGCAGCGGCATCCACCAGGACGGCGTACTCAAGAACGCACAGACCTACGAGATTATGAAACCAAGGGACGTCGGCATCGATGAGAACTCCATCCTCCTCACCGCACGCAGCGGGCACGCAGCTCTCCGGCACCGCCTACAGACACTCGGCATAGAACTCAGTGACGAAGCGCTGGACAAGACCTACGAAGCCTTCCTCCACCTCGCCGACCAGAAACGCGAGATCACCGATGACGACATCCTCATGCTTGCAGGGGCCGACCGCACCGCCGCCCACGCTATCAAACTGGACTACCTTCAGGTCACCACAGGAATGGGCGTCCGCAGCGTTGCCGCCATTGGTCTGAACATCAGCGGCGAGAAGTTCGAGGCCTCCGCCTCCGGCAACGGACCCGTGGATGCTGCCATCAAAGCCCTCAAGGTCATCATCCGACGACAGATGACCCTCAAGGAATTCACCATTCAAGCCATCTCCAAAGGCTCCGACGACGTCGGCAAAGTTCACATGCAAGTGGAGTACGACGGACACCTCTACTACGGCTTCGGCGCCAACACCGATATCGTCACCGCCTCTGTGGAAGCATACATCGACTGCATCAACAAATTCAAAAAAGAATAAAAAAACTCCACGCTGATTCCCCCAAATTGCGCAAGTACTATTGCCATTATCTCTCCACCATCAATCGGCCCATTTCATTCAGCGCCACAAATCGATAGCGAAGAGACTCCGTTGGAATCCTTGTGTAACTGAAGTGACGCGCTTCTGCTTTTCGACGGAGCGTCGCCTCCGTGGCAGCCATCACGGCAGGATGCACAAAGGCACTCTCCACCGGCTCCATCATCAGCAGCCGTCCTCGGGAACAGGCTTCAAAATAGACACCACCTGGCTTGAAGTACCGCTCATGCGGAGAGTCCTCTGCCGGGAAACCGTCATTCAGCAGCACCACCAACAGGCAGCCTGCCTCCCGCACGCGCCTCGCTATCAGCCTCTCACCATCGCTGATGGCCGCTGTGTAGGTCACAGCACCATTGTGGGCGGCCGCCATCACCTTTTCCAGCCGCTCCTTCACCACCTCCTCACTTACGCTGCGGCTGATCTCCACCAACTGCCTGTCTGGCCAGTCCAGCAAGAAATGATTCCCCAACGTCGTAAACTCCAGTTCACAGACCACCGTCCTGCGGTGAATCTTGAAAAGATCAGGCTTCTGCCGCCGAATCAGAGCGCGAAGGGGATTATCTGCCATGTAACGTTTAATGGTCTCCAACATCCCAGGCCGCTTGATAATCCGGTCATGATACCCGGACTCAAAAAGGGGGGAGCGAGCCAAAGGAGTGATGTGACCCGCGCCGGACGGCTCGGGAACCATGGCAGCAGTTCCCGCGCCGTTCGGCGCGGGTAATGAGTGGGCAGGTGCCGTGTGCTGCCGCCACCAAGCGCGCGAGCAACCTCCTTTAAAGCTGCTGATAACATCTCCGATCTGCCGATTCCGGGGCAGCGTCTCTGTGACTCGCAGGAGCAGATGCAGGTGATCAGGCATGATGGTGGCCTGCCAGACTTCCACTTGTGGGTAGAAACGGTGAATTTTCGGGAGTTCCTCGTCACGAATGGCACACCCCAGCTCGCTCAACTGCACATGCGGAAAGTCCTGTGAATCCCTGTCGGCCTCGCAGTTGCCCACCAGCTGTCCAAGAAGCGGCAGCCTCCCTTCTGTGCAGAGGGTAATCATATAAATTCCCGCCTCCCCATAGGCTTGCCACGGGGCTCGACGATGCTGATTATGCTGTATTTCACACGGTTGGATGTGCAGCTGTTGAAGGTCTTCGAGGCTTCTGGACATGATGCATGACGCAATTCTTTTCGCGGGCAAAGATACAGATTTTTTGGGAATCAGCGTGCCAGTTTTCATAATTATTATTAAAAAGGGGAGGTTACTGGCGCATTTATGCTTTTTGAAGTTCATTTTTCGCACTCCTATCAGGGATTTTATGTAACTTTGTGGCCTCATTCATACATCAAACAATGGCCCGTTGGAATAAACAGAGAGACCCTGAAGCTGCAACCAATCTGTTTGCGGAGTTACAAGAAAGTTATCATAGAATACCTAACTACCGGGACGCATATCAGTTATTAAGCCGGACTTTTTTAAAGAGTTTGGATGAAAAGACCTATTTTGCTGGAATCAGGTTCAATGGCCCATTTGCCAAAGCTGACTACTTATTGAAAGAGTATCAAGCTCGTCCTTACCTCAAAAAAAACGTTAATGATGCACGCGTCCATTTACGAGGCTACAAGCAAAAGAAAGATGAAGAATTAGCACAAGACTTCCTATTCGATTTTCAGGCTATTTGTCTATTTATCAGCCTCATTTATAATGTTCCTGTTCCCTCTACCCTCAAATCTGTTTTCCCAGAAAGACGTAAGACACAGCGGAGAGGACTGAAAACAGAATGCCTGCGCATTATCGTCAACAGGTGGGATGATACCTACATCTATGCTGATGCAGACGTAGAGAATACGGATGAAGTTAAGGTCTATTATGGCGGGAAAAATACTCTTTCCATTTATAAAGACTGGGACTGGAGTTATTTGAAAACACTATTGACAGAAAACTGTCAGTTGAACATTGTTCGCCCCTTAGAAGTTGATGGTGTTTTATATCCTGAACTGTTCATTGTGGAGCCGGACTTATTAATTGATATTTCTGCAATTGCAGCCTGTTTTGAGAATTACGGAGTTACGTCCTGGAACTATCTGCTTAATAAAATAAAGTCCGTCGATAACACCCAATCCATCGTTCTTGGCAATTTGGCAAGCCAATTTTTGGACGAAACCCTATTTGGTGATTGCTCATACAAAGACAGTATAAATACCTTTTTCAAGAACAATGCCCTTAGTTTATTGACAGCAGATTTGGGAGCGGAATTTCACGCCAAAGCGTCTGCACAAAAAACAATCATCCAACAAACAATCAGAAACATCATGCCTGAGATGTTACATGAAGAAGGCATCCAATTCGACTCTTCTGAAATAATGGTGGAACCATCATTCTTCTCCGAAATGTTAGGATTGCAAGGACGAATGGACTTTCTTCATCTTGGCCAAAAGGTTCTTTTGGAACAAAAATCAGGAAAGGCAAAGTTTCCCGAATCAGATCCTCCAAAACAACAAGAAAAACACTATGTACAGTTAATTCTTTATATGTTGCTTCTGCGATATAATTATCGTGAGACATACGAAAAGAATCATCGCAGATTATACTCATTCCTTTTTTATTCAAAATATCAAAAAGGACTTATTCCATTGGGATTTGCACCCGATTTGATCTTTGACGCGATAAAACTACGCAATGAGATTGCCACACAAGAATACGCTTTTTGTCAAGATGGGCTGAAGATTCTTTCGACGCTGACGGCAGATTCTTTCAACATAAATAAGGTGAGTGGACCACTATGGGAGAAACATCAAAAGCCTCAAATAGAATCACTGCTCTCACCCATTCGTTCTGCTTCTGAATTAGAACGTACTTTTTATTTACGCTTCTTTAAGTTCCTTGAAACAGAACATTTAATGGCCAAAGTCGGAACCCAAACCAAGGAGAACTCAGGATTTGCAGACAAGTGGCACAGCTCACTGGACGACAAGCTGTTAGCCGGGAACATTTATTTGGGGCTGGAGTTGCTTTCTCCCGATCCTACGGAAAAAGGCAAGGTCGAACACCTTCAATTAGGATTCAAGGAAGGAAGCAACCAGGGAATATCAAATTTCAGGACAGGGGACATTGTGATCCTCTACCCTTATCCAGAGGGAGAAGAACCCGATGCGCGAAAGACGATGGTTTTCCGTGCAACGATAGAAAGAATCACATCAGACAACATTTATTTGAACCTTCGCGCATCACAAACAAGCGACAACGTTTTTTGGTATCAAGTAAGAAGGGAATGGGCTATAGAACACGATTTCTTTGACTCATCTTTCAGTTCCCTTTATCGCGGAATTCATTCCTTTCTGTCTGCACCTAAAGAACGAAAGGACTTACTTCTGCTTCAGAGAACTCCAGAAGTAGATAGTTCCAAAACCTTGTCGGGGGAGTATGGGGAATTTAACAATCTGGTACTCAGAGCCAAGGAGGCCAAAGACCTGTTCCTCATAATTGGTCCTCCTGGAACTGGAAAAACGTCTTTTGGGTTATTAAACATTCTGCAAGAAGAGTTATTATCCACTCAAGATTCCATTCTGCTGCTTTCCTATACCAATCGGGCTGTAGATGAAATATGCGGTAAACTGATAGAAAAAAAACTTGATTTTATTCGCATCGGTGGAAAATATTCTTGCGAAGAAGCCTGCCGTCCGTTTTTATTGGACTCCAAAGTGGAACACTGTGGAAATATCTCTCAACTGAAAGAGACCATCAAGAATACCAGAATATTTGTTGGAACAACCAATGCTGTTAATGCCAACATCAATCTATTCAAGTTAAAGCATTTCAGTCTTGCGATTGTGGATGAGGCTTCACAGATTCTGGAGCCTCACCTGATGAGTCTCCTGGCGGCACAGAAGGAGGGGCGGGCTGCCATCAGCAAGTTCGTGATGATCGGTGACCACAAACAGCTGCCGGCTGTGGTGCAGCAGACGGCGGCGGAGTCCCGAGTGGAGGAGCCGGCGCTGCGGAACATCGGGCTCACAGACTGCCGCCTCTCGCTGTTTGAGAGATTATTAAAGAGGTACGGGCGCGACCCGCACGTGACCTATCAGCTGACGCACCAGGGACGTATGCATCCGGCCATTGCCCGTTTCCCCAACGAGGCGTTCTACGGGGGCACGCTGCGCGAGGTGCCACTGCCTCATCAGAAGGCTGGACCCTCTCCGATCGGCTGGCCGCGACTGCAGTTCATTGATGTGCCGGCGGCGCCGTCAGGAGACAAGGCAACTCCCATGGGAGGAAAGGTCAACCTGCAGGAAGCAGCCGTCATCGCTCAGTGCGTCAGCGAGTTGCGCGGGCGAATAGGCGAACGCTTCACGCCAGACAGCATCGGGGTTATTGTCCCCTACCGTCACCAGATTGCAGCCGTGCGGGCAGCCATCGTAGCCGCCAGCGGAAACGACAGCGACGCGGCGCAGGACATCACCATCGACACGGTGGAGCGTTACCAGGGCAGCCAGCGGGACACCATCATCTATGGCTTCACGGTCTCCCACCCGGCCCAGCTGGACTTCCTCACGGAGCAGTGCTTCTGTGAGGACGGACAAGTGATCGACCGCAAGCTGAATGTGGCGTTGACACGCGCCCGCGAGCACCTCGTTCTTGTGGGCAACGCTGCCCTCCTCCGCCAAAATCCGCTCTACGCCCGCCTGATTGATTTCACACACCAAGCGTTTAACTGATATGTTATGTAACCCCGAAGGGGTGTTAAGACCACAGGCAGGGGTGGAGCGTAGCGAAGCCCCTGCTATCAGGGCACGCAGTACGAACCCCGAAGGGGTGACAGATCACCCTTTTTCATTCTGTCGCCCTTTCAGGGCTCGTGTGACGTTCGCAATCTATGCAGGGGTTTCACCCCTGCCTGTATTCTCATCAGCCCTTCGGGCTTTTTGTGCAAACATTATGTCAATTAATTTTGATTAGCTACTTATCATGAATAATTTCTCGCTTTGTATACCAACCTTTCAGCCGGCGGGGGAATGTGCTGACGGGACCAGAAGGGGAAGAAGAGGAGGAAAAAGTGGGGGAATGAGGCGTCGCAAACAACTTTTGTGGCAAAAAATTGGGGAGTTCCAGAAAAAAAGATGTACCTTTGCGGCGGAAATCCTATACAAGGGTTCTTCCACGAGATAGTATTTATTCTTTTAACTTACAAACTGATAGGACGATGAACAAGCACGACATGAATCGCCGACAGTTCCTGCAACGTCTGGGACTGGGTTCTGCCTCGGCCTTTTCGTTAATGGCCATGGGCCCCTTAGAGGCATTTGCCAGCTCACACCCCCAAACGGCACAGCCCGAGGACATTAAGATGACCTACCGCCGCCAGAACGGTTCGGGAGAGAACATCTCCCTGCTGGGTTTCGGCATGATGCGCCTGCCTCGCGAACAGGAGGAGGTCAACCGACTGGTGGATTACGCCATTGCCCACGGCGTCAACTACTTCGACACGGCTCCCATGTATGCCGGAGGCCACAACGAGGAACAGACGGGCGCAGCCCTGAGCCGCCACCCGCGCGAGAAATATTTTGTGGCCACGAAAATGTCCAACCAGAACCAGCAGCTGTGGTCTCTGGAGAAGTCCAAGGAGATGTACGAGAACTCCTTCCGCAAGCTCCGCGTGGATTACATCGACTACTACCTGCTGCATAGCATTGGCGGCGGAGGAATGGAGGCACTGAACGGCCGCTTCATCGACAACGGTCTGCTGGACTTCCTGATGAAGGAGCGGGAAGCGGGACGCATCCGCCATTTGGGGTTCAGCTATCACGGTGACGTCAAGGTCTTTGACTACCTGCTGGACCAGCACGAGAAGTACCACTGGGACTTCGTGCAGATACAGATGAACTATGTGGATTGGCGCCACGCAGGCCGCGGACGCCGTCGCGCCGACGCCGACGCAGAGTACCTCTATGGCCGCCTGGAGAAACTGGGCATTCAGGTGGTGGTGATGGAGCCTATCCGAGGTGGCGGTCTGGCCAACGTCTCGGACGAGATCCGCGAGCAGATGCAGGCCGTGCGCCCCGCCGACAGTCCCGCCATGTGGGGCTTCCGCTGGGTAGGCTCACATCCGAATATCCTCACCACGCTGAGCGGCATGAACCGCATGGAACACTTAGAGGAGAACGTGCGCACCTTCTCGCCCCTGCAGCCCTGCACCGAGGCCGAGAACGACCTGCTGGCACGCATCGCCGACCAGATGGCAGGATTCCCCACCATCGGCTGCACCACCTGCGCCTACTGCATGCCCTGCCCCTACGGAGTGGATATACCAGGGAACTTCGCCTTCTACAACGATGCCGTCACCAAAAAGATGCTGCCCCTGCCCGACCCCACTGCCGCCGACTATGCCGAACGACAGGAAGCTTTCATCAAGGCCTACCGTGACGCCATCCCCGCAGAGAAGCGCGCCACCACCTGCACCGACTGCGGACAGTGCTTGAGCAAGTGCCCCCAGCAGATCCGCATCCCCAACCAGATGAGCCGCATCGTGGAACTGACACGCAAAAGAAGGAAATAACAAAAGACCCACCCCCTGACCCCTCCCGTTAGGGAGGGGAAAGCCATCAGTAAGCGAGTTTTAAACCTTTTGCAGTTTGGTGGGTCAAAGAGAGAAAAGAACAACAGTAAAATGAAAATGAAATCAAACAAAGTATCTGCGCGCCAGCTACTCCCCTCCCTCAAGGGAGGCATCTGGGGGTGGGTCTTCTTGGCAGCATTGCTCGTGAGTTTCCGCGCTGCCGACGAGGTCATCACCCAGGAAGACGGCGCCACCATCATCAACACCACCACGCTGGGCGAAGACGTGGAAGGCTATGCAGGCCCCACACCCCTGAAGATTTACATCAAGAAAGGGAAAATCGAGAAGGTGGAGGCCCTGAAGAACCTGGAGACACCCAAGTACTTCGCCCTCATCAAGCGAGACCTCATCAACCGCTGGAACGGCCTCACCGTCAAGAAGGCCGCCACCGAGAAAATCGACGTCATCACCGGAGCCACCTATTCCTCAGAAGCCGTCATCGAGAACGTCCGCCGCGGACTGGACTACTACAACAAAAGCGGAAAGAAATAAGATTCTTTAGGTACATTCAGCATGAGCATACCATTACAAACAAACTTGCCCGCGTCCTCATGTGTTGAGTGACGCGGGCAAGCAGTAGTAGTGATTGGGTCGTAATTGTCAGGAGTGTGATGAGTCTCTGATTCGGTTCATTTTACATTGAATTTACATTTTACATTTTACATCAGAATGGGCCCTTGCCAATGCAGCTGGTGGTAGTGAGTGCGGTGACAATCGCGGTCAGGATGGTGATGATGATGTGCAGGATCTGCTTCCAAGTTTCCTTCTTCATAAGCTTTTGAGTTTAGCGTTTAGTGTTGTTTGTGTTGTGTTTGATTGCGTGGATTGATGCCGTAGGCATTTGAGAAGGGTTTGAAGGGTTTTATGCCGTAGGCATTTGATAAGGGTTCTTCAAGTGTGAAGCGTCCCTTTGGGCCGAGCGGCCAGCCAATTTATTGGCTGGTAGGCGGTTGTGTAATGGGACGCGTGCCGTAGGTACGCGATAGGGATTTGTTGTCGCGTACCTAAAGGCACGCGTTTTTTCCTGCCCCTTCATACCAGCCGTTAAAACGGCTGGCTACCTTTGTTAAGCCCCTCTGGGGCTTCCCTTGTCTGCTCGCTGGGGCTTTGCCCCTCCGCTTCAACCCGGCTCCCTCGCCCCCCTCTTTGAAAGAGAGGGGTCGGGGGTGAGTCTGTTGTGGCCGACCTTCCATTAGGGTTCGGGGGTCACGGGCGTGACGTTGCCTTCCTCATCAATCTCGATGGTGGCGGAACCGTCGAGGATGGCCTGCCACTGCTCCTGGGTGATGGTGCCTTCCTTGACCAGCTTGGCGGCTACCTGCTGAACGGTGCGATTGGGAACTTCGGTGAAGTTGATCTCGTCACGCAGGTCCACGAAATAGCCTCCGGGCTCGTACTCCGCCCAGGCATCGGTGATGTTGTTGGCGGTGAAAGCCTTCTTGGTCTTGGCGGCGCGCTGGGCAATGGAGATGCGGAAGGTGCCGAGGTCTCCCAGGGCGACCTTGAATCCTCGGGTCAGGTACTCGCGGGTGCAATCGACCAGTGCGGTGGCGATGCCCACGATCATGTCGCGGGTGTAGGGACTGCCGTGGGTCTTGATGTGCTCGGCGAGCTGTTCCAGCTTGACCAGGCCTTCGTACTGGACGTTGGCGTAGGCCTTCTTGGGGTCGTTCTCGTTCATGGGATTCTTGCGCATGGTCACAGAGTAGTTCATCTGTTCCACGCTCTGCAGTGCGATGGCACTGCGCTTCTTTCTTGCGTACTTTGCCATAGTGATTAGATTTTTTGGTTAATGAAATAAGTTAAAGATCGCTGTGTGAATCAGAGGTCAGGGTTTCTCCAGTGAATTGCGCACTTCACTCGATGTAGTCTCTTTTTGCTCTTGGCACGGTAGCCTCCGCGGTCAGGCATTGGTGTTTTGAGCTCCAGGGGCCAGCCCTTAGTGGCAAGTCGTCCAGCCCTTTGGGCCTTGTCGTCCAGTCTCGTGGTCGGTTTCGGCCTTTCTCGTGGACTGTTTCGGGCAGTGCCCGGACTTGGGACGCTTTTTCCTCTCTTTCACGGTGCAAAGGTACAACAATTATTTTTATTTTCTGCCCAGTTACCCTCGACTGCCCGAACTTTTTTTCAAAAAAGTAAATTTTATGGTCGCTGCGCTCAAAATTATAAGAAAATTAAAACCGAAAATTATAAAAAAATCAAAAAACTGAAGTTTCGCAAGTAATGCCGTAGGCATTTGATAGGGGTTTGAAGGGTTAATGCCGTAGGCATTTGATAGGGGTTCTTCAAGTGTGAAGCGTCCCTTTGGGCCGAGCGCTTGAAGGGGTTAATGCCGTAGGCATTTGATAGGGGTTCTTCAAGTGTGAAGCGTCGCAGAGCGCCGAGCGGCCAGCCAATTCATTGGCTGGTAATGTGGTCGCAAATGGAATGCGTGCCGTAGGTACGCGATAGGGATCTGTTGTCGCGTACCTAAAGGCACGCGTTTTTCTCCGCCCCTTTATACCAGCCGTTAAAACGGCTGGCTACCCCTATTAAGCCCCGCTGGGGCTTTTATTGTTTTTTCATCATCAGAATGCCTTTCTTATAATTTTTTGATTTAATTTTTTTATAATTTTCTCAAGACTCGCTGCTTTGTAAGAGAGTAGCTCGAATGAGCGGCAAAGCCGAGCGGAGGCCAAAGGCCGACCTAAAGTATTGGGCCCGAAGGGCGACCTATCCATTATCCATTATTAATTTTTAATTATTAATTATTAATTATCAATTGTCCCCGACCCACCGGTCCCCGAGGATGGCCTTGATCTCTTCCACGGTGGCGGCTTTCTGGGCGCGCTCGTCACGCTGACGGTCACGCTCCTCGCGCCCTGCATCGTCTTCTTCGAGGGCGGCGGCACGGCGGCGCTGATAACTCTCCTCTTCGCGGCTGACGGCTTTCCTGCCCTTGATGCGGTTCAGTCGGGCTTCCTGCACCTCGTCCAACCACTGGCCACGTTTCAGGTAGAATTTCATGCGGTAGCTCATGCCGAAGTGGGCTTCCTCCTCGAACTTCATCCGCTGGCCGTCCTTGGACGGCTGCGTCCAGAACAGGAAGAAACTGCGAACGCCCTCTTCGGGCCACTCGGGGTGCAGGGCGTGGCTATGGCAGCAATCTGCCCAGAAGCGCTCACGGCGCTTCTCTATCGGTTCAGAGAGAATTTTTTCTTCCGACGGAGTCGGTTGTTGTTGTTGTTGTTGGTACGAAGTACCCTCCGGAGTAACGTTTTCTTTCTTTTCTTTCTTTTCTTTAAAGGGGGTGCAGGGGGGAACCTTCTTTTCTTCCTTTTCTTTCTGTAAAGGAGGAAGTTGGTGTTGTATTGGTGTCATATTGGTGTCATATTGGTGTTGCACCATCATGTAACGCTCGGATTTACAGATAAATATAATGGTGCGCTTTTGGTGTGATATTTGCTCGATTATGGCGTGCTCCTCCAAATTTCTTAGAATACGGCTCGCCACTTCACGAGACATATTTAGCTGTTTGGCAAAATCTCTAACGCTAATTTCCACATACCCCTCGTCATCCATTTTGCTGAGTAAGTGGAGGAACAGTTTTAATCGCCGTGGGTCTTCACCGACCCACGACGAAACCAAGTCTTGTATAACGTATGGAGAAAGTGCTGCCATTGTTGTTTGATGTAACTGTTTGGAATAAAAGTCCCGAAGGGACGTCCGACCACAGGCAGGGGTGGAGCCAGTCCCGAAGGGACGTCCGACCACAGGCAGGGGTGAAACCCCTGCTACCAGAGGACGGGGAAACGAGTGCCGAAGGTACGACAGAACATTTTCATTCTGTCACCCCGTCGGGGTTCGTGTGGTGTTGACGTTCGATGCAGGGGTCAAGACCCCTGCCTGTGGTCTTGCGCCCCATCGGGGCTTAACCCGCTAATCCATTATCCATTATCCACTCTTCATTCTTCATTATTAATTGTTAATTTTTAATTATTAATTGTCCATTTTACAGATCCTCTTGATCATTGCCTTGAATCGCAGCTTGGCTCGCTGGATGATGTCGTGGATGCGTCGGAGGTTCTTGTGGTCGGCGTGTGCATAGTAGCATTGCTTCTTGCTCCGGCGTGCCAACTCCTTGCAGAAGTCCTGCCAGTAGGCTCGCCGGACGGGATCCTTCTCTTCGATGCATCGGAAGTCGCAGAGGTTACAGGTTCGCAGGCCGTAGAGGTCGTGCTCTTCCTGTGTGAGGTACGCCATCTGGAATTCGTCTTCGCTCTGTCCTAAATGAATGTTTACTAATGCCATGTATCGCTGGTTTCTTGTTGCTCACAATCTTCTATGAATCCTAATACGTTCTTGCGGATGAGGCTTCGCCAGCCTCCCTTGACGGTGTCCCAGTATGAGAGTGTCCACGCGCAGGGCTTGTGTTGGCTGCGGCCGTTGGGGTGATACTCCGCCGGGATGAGTGCCAGGCAGCGTGTGCCCCAGGCGTCACGCATGCTTCCGTCCTTCTTCACGTAGGCCATGTGTACGATGCGCACGGCCAGCTGTCGCTCCAGTTCAGCGACGTCCTTGTTGATCTTAATTTCCATTGTTGTTTAAAGTTTAAAGTTGAATGTTCTGTCGCCCCGTCGGGGTTCGTGTGGCGTTGCGGTCGTTAGCAGGGGTCAAGACCCCTGCCTGTGGTCTTGCGCCCCGTCGGGGCTTAACCCGCGAATCAATTATCCATTATCAATTATCCATTCTTCATTGTTAATTGTTAATTTTTAATTCTTAATTGTTAATTGTCTCAACTTTCGCAAGTATGCCGTAGGCATTTGATAGGGATAGCCAGCCAATTCATTGGCTGGTAATGTGGTTACCAATGGAATGCGTGCCTTTAGGTACGCGAGAGGGATCTGTTGTCGCGTACCTAAAGGCACGCGTTTTTC
>JAFZSP010000002.1 GCA_017619335.1 Bacteroidaceae bacterium | reverse complement strand
GCCAAGCATCGCCTCAAGACATCGATAACCTCCTCGCTCATGTTGTTCGCCCAGAGGAACTCCTCGAAGTCGAGCGGGTACATCTCCACTATCTCCTCGTAACCCACAGGGATGGATGTGCTGCCCTTCTCCTGCTTGGCGGTACCTCTCTTACGTCGCTTCTTCTGCTCCTGGCCGTATCCCAGCACACCAAGCAGCGAACCGGTGGCGATGATGTCGTAGCGGCCGTCCTCCTTGAAAAACTTCAGGCTTGTGCGGGCTTCGGGACATTCCTGGATTTCGTCCAGGATGATGCAGGTCTCGCCCGGGACAAACTTGGCATTACGCATCTGGGCAGACAGGAGCATGATGATATTGTCCACATCCTTGGAACCGTAAAAAGCCGTCTTCCGCTCCTCTTCCTTGAAGAAGTTGATATAGACAACATGCTTGTAGTTTTCGCCGGCAAACTGTTGCGCGATGAAGGTCTTTCCGCATTGGCGAATACCCATAATAACGAGCGGCTTATGGTTAGGTTTTGCCTTCCATTGTTCTAACACTACTGATATCCTACGTCTTAACATGATAATGCTACAATTTTTTACGATGCAAAAATACAAAATCCTAACGAGTCTGCAAAATTATTTGTTATTTTTTTAGTGACTTTCTATAAAATTACCGTTGTTTTTCCAACGACTTTTTTCTTTTTTGACGCACTTTTCTTAACGACTTTTCGCTGCAAATATACACTTTTCAATATAAAATCGTGCTGCAAATGTACACTTTTCAAACGAAACGGCCAAATAATTCACTGAAAAAGTGAGCATCACCATGATGGAAATCACATTTTAGTGCATTTTCTCACTTTTTCCTCCCCAAAAGACCGTTTATTAACCATCAAAGGAGGGGTGTCATTACAAAACAGCACGCAGGCGGAGGGGGCTCTGCCTGCGTGTGTTGTCTGTCCCTTTTGGGGACATGAGGGTTGGGTGGTGCTTACTTCACAGTCACCTTCTGGGTGCGGCCACCCAGGTTGATGATGTAGAGGCCGGGCTTGTTGAGGTCACGGACGCGGCGGCCATCGATGCCATAGATGGCGAAGCCGTTGACGCGCTGGCTGTTAACAGCGTTGACCTTGGTGAGCGGGCCGTTCCAACCGTCGTTGTTGCCCTTCTCCACGAGGGTGAGGCTCCAGTCTGTGACGGAGAACCATGTGCCGTCAAATGCCTTGCCTGTGCGCTCGACATCTGTGGTGGCACCGATCACGAGAACGTGATCTTTGACTTCCACGGTGCTGATGGTCATCCAGCGCCAGCCGTAGCCGAGGCTCTCATGGACAGAATACATATTCAGGATGTCGGGATCGTTGTTGCCTTCCTCGTTGACCAGGCGGGCAGCTTCTTCCCAGATTTCACCATAGTAGTCTGCCACGACGACGGTGGTGTCCACACCTTCCTCGGTGACGTAGCTGTAGTACTTCAGGGGGATCTCCACGAAGGCGGTGTCGGTCTTCTCGGCGCCACCGTTGGCGGTGAAGAGGAAGGCTCCCTCGGCGGGTGCACGCACGGCGGCTGTCACCTCGTACTTACCGTTGGGCAGGCCGATGATGACCTGTTCTGCATAGTAGTTGAGGGCTCCGCGGGTGCTGTTGTAGCTGTCGATGTAACGGCGGCTGGTGTCGCCGGAGTAGTGCTGACCGCTCTTGCTGGTGGCGTCACCGGCACCCTTGATGATGTTCCATCCTGTCTCGGCTGCGAGGTCGGGATTCTGAATCATGAAGGTGTAGTCGTTGGAGGTGCTGCCTTGCTCATAGAGGTTCTGGGCCAGTGCCAGGTTGGCGACGGACTGGAGCTCGGCCACATACTCATTGACGAGTTCTGCGCTGAGCAGGGTGTCGCGGGTGAGGGCTGTCTTCTGCTTCTCCATCACGCCTTTGAGGATGTCTTTGGCAGCCTTGGAGGTGGTGATGGTGGCCAGGTCGTCGTCGGCCTTGATGAATGCGGGCACGTAGGTCTCGGTGTAGTTCTTCATCAGCTGGAGCTGTGCATCTACATCCTTGTAGGAGGCCTCTTCGCTGGCAATCCACTTGTTGGTGGCATCGAGTGCGAAGCGGACGATGTCAATGGCTGCGCCGTACTCTTCGGGAGCCTCTTCCAGTGTCTGAGTCACCGTGGGAATGGTCTTGCCGTCTTCCATGATTTCGTCATACTTGGCTTCGGAAGTGCGGGCGTAGGCGATACCACCGTTGAGGACAGCCAGGTCGCCGCTCTCCTTATAGGCAGCGATGGAGTCGGCCACGGGAGCCTTGTCGGCATTGAAGTGGAGGGCGTTCATGAGTTCCTCTGCTTTTGCCACGCGAGCCTTGAGAGCTTCTGCAATCTGCTCTTCGCTGGCCTCGCCGTAGTAGCGGAGCACGAAGTTGCTCAACCAGAACACGCCGCGACGCATGCCGGAGCTGATGTCCTCACCTTCACCCTTGTGGGTGGAACGTGCACCGATGGTGAGGGTGCCGTCTGTGACAATCACCTGACCGGTCTTGACGGTCTCCCAGGGATCTTCGGAACCTTCTTCGGGATAGTCTGTGCCCCAGTCGTCACCGCTGGGCCAGCTGTAGAGCACGCCAGCTTCTGTCATGTAGCCTTCGGTCTCACCCATGGTGGAGTTGGCGTAGATGTGCTGGTCTCCGAGTGCGTCGGCATTGGTGATGAGGTCGGCTTCCAGGCTGTAGATGCCGTTGGGCAGGTCTGTAATGGTCTGGTACATATCCAGATAGCCTGTGAAGTTGAGGGACCAGAGCTGGTAGCAGGGACGACCGACCTTGAAGTAGGCGCCGGTCTGAGGATCGCCGCTGGCGGTGGAACCGTTGGTCCAGCCACGACCATCCTTGTCGTCGGTGGTGAACTCGTTCTCGGCAACGTCGGCAATGGAGTTGGAGATAGGTTCGCGGCCTTCGATGCAGAACCAGGGGTTCTCCACGAGGAAGGAGTAGTCGGCAGGAGCCTCTGCGCTGGGCACCTGGGAGTAGTAGTAGGCGTTGATGGCTTCCTTCATGGCAGCCTCGGCGGCAATCACTTCTTCCATGGAGCCGTCTTCATAGAGGATGGCGGAGATCTCATTGGTCTTGGCGGTGAGTTCGTCTGCGCCGGGGTAGGGATTCTCCACAGCCAGAAGCTTCTGTGCGCGCTTCAGGAGCAAGGCGGCGCTGTTGGCTGCGTCGGCAGCGGCCAGCACTTCGTTGTAGAGGGCACGGAGGTTCTTGATGGATGCGCGGATTTCGTCGGTGGTGCCGTCCTTGTAGAGCTCATCCACTTGGTCTTGGATGGAGAGGATCATGCCCTCGAAGCGGTTGCCGTCGGCGTCCACACAGATGGTGTCCAGGCTGGCGGGCTGCAGGAGTTCATAGATCTCGTCCAGGTCTTCCATCATCAGAGCCACCTCGTCGGCTTCACCGATCTTGAAGAGCTTGATGCCGTCGATGAACAGGAAGGGGTTGCTGCCGGAGCCGCCGCTGGACTCGAAACCGAACTCAATGGTGAACTTGTCCAGAGCGGTGAATTCGATGCTGTGCTTCACCCAGTCTTCTGCGCTGAAGCCTTCATCATCGGTGAAGACCTCCTTGCGGCAGGTGACCTTACAGAGGTTCTTAACGTTGGAGTTGTTCTTGGAACCTTCATAGTTGAAGTTGCGGATCCAGTAGTCCAGACGGTACTGTGCGCAGGGCAGATCAACTTCCTGCTTATAGACGCAACGACCGCCCCAACCGGCACGGAGGTAAGCGGCACCCACGTTGTCTTCGGTGTCGATTTCTTCGGGCTTGGTGGGTACCAGCAGATAGGTGCTGCCGTCGTCAGCAATGGGAATAGCCTCTTCGCCGAGAGCGTAGGGTATGGAACCAAAGTACACCCATTCGCACTTGGGGAACGTCTGGTTGGTGACGATCTCCCAACCATTGATGCGACCGATGAAGCCATTGGTGGCTTCCAGCGTGCGGCCGTCGGGACGGTGGTTCGGAGTTGCCGGGTTCACCGTGGCATACACCGTGCTGTCGGCAGCAATGCCGGCAATACTGCGGTTGCTCAGCTCTTTGGTGTCGATGATCTCCTTCTTGGAGCCGTCGGCCTGCCAAGTGAGGTCTTCGTCAAAGCTCGGATTGGCGATGTACTGTGTTACATCTTCCTCTTCCTGGGCCAGGACGGGTGCTGCCAGCCCGAAGGTCAGCAGTGCTGCGAGTGTGAAAAATTTCTTCATACGCATTTAATTTAGAGTTAGTAAACAATGATTAAAAAAAGTAATTACGATAGTTATTGATCACGTGTTGACTTGAAATCGGGGGCAAAGGTAGGGAATAAATGCAGAAAAGCGGCCTTTTCACAAGAAAAAATGCATAAAAAACGTGATTTTGCTGCTTTTTTCGGCTTTTCTGTGCCTCACGCGGGTGTGCGTACCTTCTCTTTCTGCATCTTCCTGCCACTTTCACGCATCTTCCGGCTCCACGAACTCGAAATCTTCCAGGTCTTCCACGTCTTCCAGATCATTCTCGTCCACGAAGAAGATGTCCTCGTCCTCTCCTTCCTCGGCCAGCTCTTCGGGCAGCAGATCCGGATCTTTGTCACGGTGCACCAGCGCCGTGTGGTGGCGTTCGGTGTCTTGGCTGAGTTGCTGCCAGAGCAGGTCTTTGAGTTCGGTGATGTGGAAGCCGGTGACGGCAGAGATGAATAGGGTAGGGAGGTCGGTGGGCAGGTCGGCGGAGAGCATCTGCATCAGTTCCTCGTCCAGGAGGTCGCTCTTGGTGACAGCCAGCACGCGCTGCTTGTCCAGGAGTTCGGGGTTATAGGTCTCCAGCTCCCGCAGCAGCACTTCGTAGTCGTGACGGATGTCATCGGTGTCGCCAGGTATCATGAAGAGTAACAGGGCGTTGCGCTCGATGTGACGCAGGAAACGCAGCCCCAGACCCTTGCCTTCGCTGGCGCCCTCGATGATTCCTGGAATATCTGCCATCACGAAGGAGTGGTTGTCCCGGCAGCTGACCACGCCCACGGAGGGTTCCAGGGTGGTGAAGGGATAGCCTGCAATCTTCGGACGTGCCGAACTGACGGCGTTCACCAGCGTGCTCTTGCCTGCATTGGGGAAGCCCACAAGGCCGACGTCGGCCAACATTTTCAGCTCCATGATGACTGTCATCTCTTGCATGGGTTCGCCCGGCTGGGCAAAGCGTGGTGCCTGGCGCGTGCTGGTGGCGAAGTGCTTGTTGCCCATTCCGCCACGGCCGCCTTTCAGCAGCAGCACCACCTGTCCGTCCTCTGTGACGTCACAGACAAAGCGTCCTGTCTCGGCATCATAAACGACTGTGCCACAGGGCACATCGATGTAACGGTCTTCGCCGTCGGCACCATGGGAACCGCTCTTGCCGCCGTTGCCGCCGTGTCCGGCAAAGACGTGACGCTCATAGCGCAGGTGCAGCAGTGTCCAGTAGTTGCGGTTGCCCCGCAGATAGACGTGTCCGCCGCGCCCGCCGTCGCCGCCGTCGGGGCCGCCGTTGGGAACGTATTTGGCGTGGTGCATGTGCATGGAACCTCTGCCGCCCTTACCGGAGCGGCAGATGATTTTTACGTAATCTATGAAGTTTGTTTCCATTATTTCAGTTTTTTGAAGGCGGCGGGCAGGAATTGGATAATGTCGCTGGCGAGGAGGGATTCCTCGGAGAGTTCTGCGGCAGCCAAATCGCCGGCCAGCCCGTGAAGATAAACGCCGATTTGTGCGGCTTCTATGGGTAGATAGCCCTGTGCTAAGAGACTGGTAATGATGCCCGTGAGGACGTCTCCGCTGCCGGGTGTGGCCATTCCGGGATTTCCTGTGGGATTGAAGAGCACAGCGCCTGTGGGTGTGCAGATCTGGGTGAAGTGTCCTTTGAGGATGACGAAGACCTTGTGCGTCACTGCCAGGTTGCGGGCGCGGTTCATCCGCTCGTAGGAGTTGCTGCTGTGGCCCACGAGGCGGTCCAACTCACGCGGATGCGGTGTCAAGATGCTGTCTGGAGACAACAGTCGCAGCCAGTCCTGATGCTCGGAGAGGATATTCAGCGCATCGGCATCAAGCACCATGGGTGCCTCCTGCTGTTGCAGATAGTGGAGTAGGGCAGTGGCTGTGTGCGGGTCACGTCCCAGCCCGGGCCCTATGCCGACGGCCTGGAATCCGTTGGCGTCCAAGGCGGTGGAGATGCATCGTTCGTCCAGGTCAGTCTGCACAACGGCCTCTGGCACAGCGCTCTGGAGGATGTTCAGGCAGGCTTCCGGCAAGTGCAACGTGAGCTTCCCGAGTCCTGTCCGCAGGGCGGCGCGGGCAGAGAGAATGGCAGCTCCCGCCATCCCGTATGAACCCGTGACGAGCAGGGCGTGACCCATGGTGCCCTTGTGGGCAAAGCGAGGTCGCGGCCGCAGCAGCGCACGTACCTCGGCTTCCTCGGTTAGCCACAGGTGGCTCTTCAACTGCTCCAGACCCTCCTCGCTCAATCCGATGGGGAGCAGGGTGAACTCGCCCACGAAGCGCTGGTTCTCTGGGTACAGGAAGGCCAGCTTGGGCAGTTGGATGGAGAGCGTTGCGCTCGCGCGTATAATATTAGAGGTGTCGTTGTAGGTGTTGTCCTCGCACATCAGTCCCGACGGCACATCGATGCTGATGATGGTGGCCTGGCTCTGGTTCATCCGCTTGGCCACGAGTGCGAAGCCGCCGCTCAGCGGTTTGCTCAGTCCCGTGCCGAAGAGGGCATCTATTACCAGATCGTCGGCCCGCAGTTCGGGGAACACCAGTTCCTGTGTGACTTCCACCAGCGTGGCACCCTCGGTCTGCAGGAGGCGGTCACGGTTCTGTTCGCAGTCGGGATTCAAGGTGCCCTTCACATTGAAGAGGTAGGCCGTCACCTCCCGACCGGCTTCTGCCAGCAGACGTGCCACTGCCAAACCGTCGCCCCCGTTGCCGCCAGGTCCAGAGAAGACGAAGACGCGCTGGGAAGGGTCACTCCAGCGGCGCAGTATCTCGTCCGCCACAGCCCTGCTGGCACGCTCCATGAGTTCCAACGAAGCAACGGGCTCGTTTTGGATGGTGTAAAGATCCAGTTCGCGGAACTGTCCGCCTGTCAAAATCTTCATATTGATGAGTGTTGAACTGTAAAACGGGTGCAAAGTTACGCGATTTTGCATAAAAAAACGACTGAAAAGCAAAAAAGTTCACCGTTCATAGCTTAAAGTTCAGCGTTTATTCGTATTTTTGCGGCGAAAAGCTACTCATTATATGAAAAAAATACAAGTTAAAGACAAGTCTTTCGCCATCAGCATACCCGAGGCGGAGATTCTGAAACAGGTGCAGCGTGTGGCTGCCGAGATCAATCGTGACTTCGCCGGACGCGAACCTTTGTTCCTGCCCGTGCTGAATGGTTCTTTTATTTTTGCAGCCGATCTGCTCCGGGAAATCACCCTTTCCTGCGAGGTCAGTTTCATCAAACTGGCCAGTTATTCCGGCGTCAGATCCACCGGTGAAATCCGTGAGGTGATAGGTCTGGCCAGTGACATCACGGGCCGTGACGTCATCATCGTGGAAGACATCATCGATTCCGGCCTCACGATGGCCCACATGATCGAAACGCTGGAACGTCACAATCCTGCCAGCATTTCGGTCTGCTCCCTGCTGGTGAAACCCGATGCACTGAAGGTGCAGATTCCCATCCACTATCGTGCCATGGATATTCCCAACGACTTCATCGTGGGCTACGGCCTTGACTATGATGGCTTTGGGCGCAACACGAGGGATATCTTTACTTTGGTATAAAGTAATTGTAATTGAAACATAAACATTGAATATGAAGAACATTATTATCTTTGGTGCTCCTGGATCTGGAAAGGGCACCTACAGCGCTGAAATTGCTGAACGTTATGGAATGGGACACATCTCCACTGGTGACGTCTTGCGCGCCGAAATCAAGAATGGCACCGAGTTGGGCAAGACCGCCAAGGGCTACATCGACAACGGCCAGTTGATTCCCGACGAACTGATGATTGATATTCTGGCAAGCCAGTACGACAGCCTGCCCAAGGGCAAGGGCGTCATCTTTGACGGCTTCCCCCGCACCATCGCACAGGCCGAGGCACTGAAGAAGATGCTCGAAGAGCGCGGAGACAGCCTGGGAATGATGATTGAACTGATTGTCAGTGAGGAAGTTCTGATGTTCCGCCTGTTGCGTCGTGCCAAACTGGAAGGCCGTGCCGACGACAATGAGGAGACCATCCGCAAGCGTTTTGCCGTCTATCACAGCCAGACCGAACCCCTCTCCAAATGGTTCGCTGCAGAAGGCATCCGCAACACCTTCGACTGGGACATTTGCAAGACCAAGGAAGGGATGCTGGAAGCCATCTTCGCAGAAATCGAGAAACAGAACCAGTAAGCACGATGAGAAAGCTCGTAGTTCTTTTACCTTTATTATTTATTTTCTCGGCACCGTCTGTGATGGCGCAGACCGAGGTGGAGGCTTTTCGTCCGGGCGTCACTGCCGAGGGCGTCTGCTACTTCCTGCCCAAGACCGTCTTTGAGGTGGTGGTGACGGCCGAGAAAGCTGTCACTGTTCCGGGTGAGTTTGCCGGTTACTCCGACCGTTTCCTGCGCCAGCCCAATGTGCCGACCGCTGAATCCGTTGAGTGGCAGATCAAGAGTATCACACTCATGCCCTACGGCGTGCCAGACAGCACCAAGGCCTACAGCATCAAGCTGCGGCCCCGCACTTCGGCACCACTTGTCAGCCTCACCGACGACGGTCTGCTTCTGGGCGTCAATACACAGGTGGAACAGGAAGCAATTCCCGAGCTGCCACAGGGCACGCCGGCTCCCAAGGCCGTCAACGGGCGCGACTATATGACTCAGGAAATCCTGGCTTCGGGCAGCACAGCCAAAATGGCACAGCTCACTGCCGAGGAAATCTATGAGTTACGCGAGAGCCGCAACGCCCTGATTCGTGGCGAGGCAGACAACACGCCAAAGGACGGAATGCAGCTGAAACTGATGCTGGACAATCTGGATGCACAGATTGGCGCGCTGGAATCCCTCTTCAAGGGCCAGACGCTCACCAGTACCGAGGTGCTTTCCTTTGATTATGAGCCTTCTGCCGACCCAAGCCTGTTGGGACAGCGGCAGCTGCTGTGCCGTTTCTCCAAGCGACTGGGACTAGTAGATAACGACGATCTCAGCGGTGAACCCGTCTGGATAACCCTGCGTTCCTTAGGCGCACTGCCCCAGGCCGTGGTCAACCCCGAGACTGCCAAGAAGAAGGCCAAAATGGATCAGGGCGTGTATGTGAATGTGCCGCAACGAGTGCAGATCACCATCAACACTTCCACCTCCACGCTCCTCAACACCGAGTTTCCCATCTGCCAGTTGGGCACCACGGAAATCCTCTCGGATATTCTCTTCAACAAGCGTGAGGACACGCATGTGACGCTTCATCCCCACACCGGTAACGTCAAGAACCTCTGGCAGGAGGGACAGTAACGTCGTGAGCATCAGGCGCTTTATACTATCATTTCTGCTCTCTCTGCCGCTGACGGCAAGGGCTGCAGTCTCCGATCTCATCATTAATGAGATTCAGGTGGCCAATATAGATGGATTCATTGACCCGTCGTTCAACTACGGCGGGTGGATTGAATTGTACAATCCCACCGACGCCACCATCAGCCTCAGTGGCCTGTACATCAGTGAGGACTCCTTGAATCTCAAGATGTTTCGTCTGCCGTCGGGTATTGGGACCATTTCAGCCCACAGCTTCAAGAACCTCTGGTTTGACCATTACGACACCGGCAACAAATACAGCTCACAGGCCAACCGGCAAGTGAATTTCAAACTCAACTACGAGGGCGGCACCATTTACATCAGCGACACACGCGGCGAGCTCCTGACGTCACAGGACTTCCCGCCTGCTATCCAGCGGTGCAGCTACGCCCGCACGACGGACGGCGGCGACGAGTGGCGCTGGTGTTCCACGCCTACGCCCGCTGCGTCCAACGCCGGCAGTACCTTTGCCGATGAGCAATTGCCTATGCCAGAGGTAAATACAGATGCAAAAGTCTTTGACACACCCTTCGCCTTCAACGTCAAAGTCCCACAAGGCGCCACCCTGTATTATACCACCGACGGCAGTACACCCACCCTCACCAACGGCAAGACCACCACGACGGGGCGCTTCAGCGTCGGTCGAACCACGATGGTTTACCGTTTCCGCCTCTTCCAGGACGGCTACCTGCCCAGTTCTGTCCTCACGCGTTCCTTTATTTATAAGGATAAGGACTACTACATGCCCATCGTTTCTGTGGTGACCGATGACGACAACCTCTTTGACAATAAGATAGGTGCCTACACCGTGGGATCCAATGGAATCTCGGGACAGGGCGTGAGTTACAGCACCAACAAGAACCGCTCGTGGGAGCGGCCCGTGAACTTTGAGTACCTGGTGCCCGATGATGACGGCGGCTCGTTCCTCATGGCGCTGAATCAGGAGTGCGACTTCGAGGTCTGTGGCGGTTGGAGCCGTAACCAGTTTGCGCCCAACGCCTCCTTCCGTCTCAAGGGCGGCAAGTACTACCTGGGTCAGAACTTCCTGCCCTACAGCTTCTTCCAGGGAAAGCCCTTCATCAAGAGCAAGGGCGTCGTGGTGCGCAACGGCGGCAACGACGGCTACGGTCGCATCCGTGACGCAGGTACGCATCAGATTATCCTCACCAGCGGCTTCTACGTGGATTGTCAGGAGTGGCAGCCCGTGCACGTGTTCATCAATGGCCAATTCTATTTCACCTACAACCTGCGCGAGCCCAACAACAAAAACCACGCCTACGGCAACTACGGCATTGATGATGATGAGCTGGACCAGTTCGAGATCAATGGCAGTCGAGGCTATGAACAGCGCACGGGCGACAACAAGGTGTTCCGCCAGTGGATGAGCCTGGCCACGCGGTTGGGCAACACGCCCGCGAACACTGCTCTCTATGATGAGATCTGTGAGCTCGTGGATATTGATGAATACTGCAACTATATGGCTGCGGAGTGCTATGTGGGCTGTGGTGACTGGCTCACCAACAGCAACAATGTGAAGGGCTATCGTGACCGCAACGACGGCCGTTTCCATCTGGTCTTCATGGATCTGGACAGCGGCTTCGGAAGCACCAATATGTTGAGCAATCTGTCTGGCGCGCTCAATGACTCGCGTTATGACACGGGACGTAACTTCCTCATAGACATCTTCTTGAATATGCTCAAGCATCAGCCTTTCAAGAAACGTTTTATCGATGCTTTCTGCCTGGTCAACGGCAGCGTTTTCGAGGAAGAGCGCAGCAAGCAGATTGTCAATGCGATGCGCGACTATATGATGACAGCCAGTGATTTCGAGGGCAATGGCGGTACGCTCAGGAGCTCTGCAAACACTCTCATCAACGGCATCAACAACAATCGCACGTCACGCATGAACAACTTCCGCAACTACTTCGGCCTGAAGAATCCCATCACGCTGGAGCTGGAGAGTAATGTCAAAGGTGCGATGATTCTTGTCAACGGACAGGAAGTGCCGACGGGCCGTTTCCGGGGGACTCTGCAGGCACCGATGAAGCTTACTGCCCTGGGTCCGGCGGGCTATCGGTTTGCAGGATGGCAGAAGTCGGGGGAGGGCACGATGATTTTTGACAGCAAGCTTTTTGACATCAACGACACCTGGTTCTACTACGACCAAGGCTCCCTGCACGGCACGAATTGGAAGGACTTGAGCTACAGCACTTCGGCATGGAAAAGCGGTCAGGCTCCCTTCGGCTATGGCAATATAGGCATCAATGGTTCAGCCGATTACGCCACGACGATTGATTATGGTTCCGACCCCAACAACAAACGTCCGACCTATTATTTCCGCAAGGTCTTCCGTCTGGCCGAAGTTCCCACGGCGACTGATGCCTACGTGCTCAAAGGTTATGTAGATGACGGATGTGTGGTGTATGTGAATGGACACGAGATAGGGCGTCACCTGATGGCCGACGGCGAGACCACCTACGAACAGTACTCCACCAGTTATGCCAGTTCCACGGCTCTGGAGTGCTCCTTCGTGATTGATAATCAGTGGCTTCGCAGCGGACGTAATGTGATTGCAGTGGAGGTGCACAACACACACGGTCAATCCTCTGACATTTATTGGACGGCAGAACTGATCCACAACGTCCGGGGTGAGGATGCCCTCCTTTCTACAGATCCGGAGCTGGAGCTGGACGCCTATGCAGGCTCGGATTTGGGCAAGATCGTGGCCACCTACGAGGCATTGCCCGATGCAGAGCTGCTGGCCGCTGCCGCAGCACCCATCAAGGTGAACGAGGTCAGCGCTGGAAACAGCATCTTTGTCAACGACCACTTCAAGAAGAACGACTGGATAGAGCTCTACAACACCACCGACACGGATCTGAATATCGCTGGTCTCTACCTCAGTGATGACACCGAAGTCCCGCAGAAATACCAGATTCCTGCCGCCACCGTTGCCAATACGATTATCCCAGCCCGCGGGCACCTTGTCGTCTGGGCCGACAAGCTCTTGCCCGCCGAGCCTTCGGCCTTTGCCACGCCACAGCTGCACACGGGCTTCAAGCTGGGCAATAGGGAAGGGGAAGTCGTGCTGCTCACTTCCTCGGAGGATTTCGTCCGTGCCAACGCAGCGTTCTTCCAAGAGCACCCGACCCTGGCCACGTTCGCCGACCTCTTCACCTACACGACGCACACGGACAAGCAGTCTGTGGGGCGCTATCCCGACGGCGGTCTCAATTTCTACTGCATGAACCGTCCCTCCATCGGACGACCCAACGCGCGCTGTACGCCTGACTGTCTCATAGGTCAGGATGGTGGATATGATACTGGTGCACAGGATGTTGCTTCCGCTGCTTTCACACCTTCGGCGGCTGTCACAGGCTACTACACAATCGGTGGACTCTTCCTCGGACGTGACCTCCAGGCTCTTCCTGCCGGACTTTACATTATCCGCTACTCCGATGGCACCAGCCGCAAGGTGATGAGGTGAGGATCGAGGGTTTAGAATATGAAAAAGATTTGTTTCTTTTGCCTCGTAGCGTTCCTCTTCTGTTCCTGCCAGCCGGCACCGCAGAAGACGGAGGCGGAATTGTCGGCCTTCGGAGCCTTCGTCTATGAACTGGACACCCTCCAGATGGAGCACCACTTGCAGGCGGTGCTGCGTGCCGACACCTCTTCCTGGAAGGCTCATATCGTGGTGAGAAAGCGTTATGAGGATATCGCCCAATTTGAGGATACGCCCCTTTGGTTCAGCCGTTTAGGGGTGACGCCCGAGGCCGACTCCATGTTGGCTGTCCTGCGTCGCGAACTGCCTGTCAACGGCTTGGACACCACCGCGTTTCTCCTCCCGCAGATTGCCCGTGACCTGGAAATCGTCCACCGCCTCGCCTTCGATTCCTTGTGCGTGAGCATCAACGAAGTACTGCCCCGATTAGATTACAACCTCTCGTGCACTTTCGTTCACTACTGTGCCGGCCAGCGCTATGGTTTCCTGCGGCCCGACAAGCTCCTCAACAAGTTGGACTACAAGATTGGCAGCACGGACTATGCCCGCCTCTTTGACTATGAAGTGACAGCTCCCGATTACGATGAAGCCCTCCAGCAGCTGTCCTCCGATGAGCGCATCCAATACCTCCGCGACTCGCATCCGACGGGGCCTGTCTATGAAGCCCTGCGAGCCGCCATTGACACCGTGCGTGACAACGCGCAGCGCCGCACACTCGCAGTGAATATCGAGCGCTGCCGTTGGCAGATGACTCAGCCTGCCACCGATGGCCGCCGCATCGTCGTCAATCTGGCTGCCCAGCAGCTTTGGGCTTTCGGGACGGACAGCATCCTGAATATGAAAATCTGCTGTGGCAGCACGCTCACCAAGACGCCTCTGCTTCACAGCGGCATCACACATCTGCAAGTAAATCCCGAATGGATAATCCCGCAGAACATCATCAAGAACGAGGTTACTCATCATGCAGGAGACTCGTCCTACTTCGCTCGTAATCACTATTATATCATCGAGCGCTCCACGGGCGACACGCTCCGGCCTTCCACCGTCACAGCTGCCCAGATGCTGACCGGACGGTTCCGCATCGCTCAGTTCGGCGGTGCAGGAAACAGCCTTGGACGCCTTGTCTTCCGCTTTCCCAACGACTTCGCCGTCTATCTGCACGACACCAACAACCCTTCTGCTTTCCGACGCGAACGCCGCACGCTTTCCCACGGATGCATCCGCGTTCAGCGCCCCTTCGACCTTGCCTGTTTCCTCCTGCCCGACGCTGATGAATGGACCATCGACCGCCTGCGCCTCTCCATTGACCTCCCTCCGGAGACCGACCGTGGACGCGACTTCCTCCGTGACCTGCGCAAGCAAGAGCAACAGGGACAACCCCGACAGCGGCCCCTCCGACTACTCACCTACCACGACGTGACGCCCCACGTCCCACTCTTCATCATCTACTTCACCGCCTATCCCAATCCAGAGTCAAACCTTCTGGAATTCTTCCCCGATATCTACAACTACGACCGCCTGCTTCTCCGCTCCGGCGCAGGCGTCTTTGTTCACTGACCTGTTTTTTAATGAAATGTGCTGTTACCGGCTTTCCACCTGGAGGTTGGTAACGCGGCTGCGCAGGTTGCCGTCGGTGCGCTGGAGGGGGAAACGGAGTGTGCGGTTGATGTACATCTTTCTGTTTTCCAAACCGATATACTCGCTGCGGCCGAGCGTTTCAGTGAGCTTGCCGTTCACATAGAGGCGTGTCTCGCGGTTGTCCCCTTCGATGCTGATGTGCTCTTTCACGCCAGGCTGGAGGCTGTGGCGGAAGGTGAAGAGATAGCCGTCACGTGCAAAGCCGATGCGTCCGCTGGCGGGGTCGGAGAGGTAGAACTCTGCCTCGTCATCGCGGAAGAGGGCGGTGCCTCTGTCCTCAGCAGTGAGGGGGAGAGCGGCACTGGCTGTGGTGGTGGCAGCAGCTGTGGCGGGCGTCTCAATATCAAAGCTGATGCGATAGGGCCATCCGATGAAAGGCACAGCACGTGTGGAGGCGGGTTTCACCGTTGCTTCACTGAGGACAGTGCCCTTGGGGTAACGTCCGAGATCATTGATTCCTGGCCCTTCGCCGATGCCGGAGGCCAGCCGTAGCCACTCGTCACAAGTGCGCACAGAGTCTGTCTTCCAGCACTTCTCGGCCATTGCCTGCAGGGCAGGGAACGTGCGGTGGTGGATATCTGCCACAGAGATGCCGTTGCCCACGTGGTCGTTCCACAGGGCAAACATTCCACCTTCGATGTGCGGGTCATACTCCTGGAAGCGTTTCTTGCCAATCTGAGCGGGCGTCCACTCCTTATAAATATAAGGTATATTCAGGTAGTCGTAATAGTAACCTGCTGCGGGCACGATGTAAAGAAAGCGGTCAGGGATGCTAACGAGCTGATAACCAAGCTGCATCATAGAGTCTGGCTCTGCATAGCCGTTGTACCACGCATACATCAGGACGTTCTCCACTTTCACGGGCGTGGTGCCTCGTGAATGGGTCAGCGAGCCCCAGACGCAGGGCTGCTTGCCGTAGGACTCTACTGTGTGAATCAGGTGATCGGCCAGCGCACGGAAGCGCTCTGTAATGTCTTGTTTCTTATTGCTATACTCGTCGGTTCCTATGTGGACGCGCGGCCCGGCAAAGACGGGCTCGGGACCTTCCAAGTACTCTGCGAAGAGGCTGTCCACGAAGGGCACGACCTCCGGGTTGGTCAGTTCCAAATGGTCCATTCCGAACTCCTTGGAGCCGAGACTTGGACGATAGTGTGAGAAGCAGAGGCTGTGGGCCGGCACATCGATTTCGGGGATGATTTCCACACCCAACTTGGCGGCATCCAGGATAAACTGGCGGAACTCTGCCTTGGTGTAGTGGCCGTCCTCTGCGGTGAGTCCGGGGAAGCGCTCGCTCTCCATGCGGAAGGCGGCGTAGGTCTCGTCCCAGTTATTATGGAAGAGTTGACGCATCGCGTTGTCGTTGAGGTGAACGTTGAGGGTGTTCAATTTGTAGTACGCCATCGTGCGGACGAGGTTGCGTATGTAGCTGAGTGGTATGTATTTGCGTCCGCAGTCCAGCATAAAGCCGCGAATCTTATAGTCGGGACGGTCGGCGATTTTTCCTTGCGGGAAAGAGAAGGCTTGTGCCGCTTGCTGGTTGAAGGCTTGTGCTGCCCCTCTGTTTCCTTCAACGATTTGGAGCAGCGTCTGCACCGCGTGCATGGCGCCACGTTCGGTGGCTTCCACTCGGACGCAACGTGCGATATCCATTGTGTAACCTTCCTCGCCTAATTGTTTCTGGGGCTTGTAGAGGAAGAGAATGTCGGTGTCGGCAGCCTTATGGCCCTCTGTCACTGTCAGTTGCAGGCCAGCGTGTTGCAGGTCGGCGGCCAGCAACTCGGCGGCGGTGCGCAGGCGGGAGTCGGAATAGAGGATGCGACTCTTGGGAGTGAGCACGAGCGTGCCCGTTCCACCTTTCCATTCATGAATGGCAGGAATCGTGAACGGTCGCGGATTGGCCTCTGTTTTGGCGTTCAGAGAAAGGGCCAGCAAGGAGAGAAGGAGAAGAGAAGAAAGACGTTTCATGGGTGTAGTTTTTTATTGAATGAAATGAACGATCAGGAACCAAAGGACAGGGACGAGTAGGGCAGGGAGAAGGTTGAGCGTCTTGCAGTCCTTTAGATTCAGGAGGGAGAGACCGCTGGCGGTAATCATCAGTCCTCCGACGATGAGGAGTTCTGCCATCAGGGCATCACTCACGGCTTGGGACGAGAGCCTGGCGGTGACATAGAACAGGCCCTGCCAGAGGAACAGCACAGGTGCCGCCAGAATCATCCCGAAGCCGTAGGTGGAGGCGAAAACCGTGGCGGTGACCAAATCCAGCGTGGCGTTGGTGAAGAGGAAGGTGTGGTCGCCCTGCAAGGCTGAAATCACAGGTCCCAACATGGATAGCGGGCCAATGCAGTAGAGCAGAATGGCGGTGGACAGGCCGTCGGCCAGGCTGCGGCCGTTGCTGGCGCGGGAGCGTTTCTCTATCAGGCGGTGGAACCTTCCGTCAATATCCAACCACGTTCCCACGACGCTGCCGACGGCCAGCGAGACGATGAAAAGAACGGGGTACTCGCTCTTGGGCAGGTGCGTGATGGTGGCATTCAGACCGATGGCCAAGGAGGCCAGACCCAGTGCGTTATAGAGTCCGACCTTGTATTTTTCCCTGATGCCGCGGCCCAGCAGCGTTCCCACGATGGTTCCTGCAATGATGGTGGCGGTGTTGACGATGGTTCCTATCATCTTATGTGTTCTTTTTTTCCATTCTGGTTGCAAAGGTAGTGAAAAATATATCATTGCCGAAATTTTTCCACCATTTTCTTTGCCATTTGCCCGAGAAAGGTTAACTTTGCCACCAAATTTGAATTTTTAAGTAGGTGAACGAAATTAGTTATATGAATTTTTAATATGATGAAAAGACTCTTCTTGTGGCTCGCATTGACGGGCTTGACAATGACGGTGGCGGCGAAAGCACTGACGTCGCCCAATGGTAAAATCACCCTGGAAGTCATCAACGGCAAATGCCTTGTGAAATTCCAGAAACAGCAAGTGATGGAATTGCGGCTTCCCGTGACTGCCGCCGACCTCAATCGCGCCACCGCCCAGCGCGTGACCGCCGACTACCAGATGCTGGCCGGCAAACGCCTGCACTGCACCAACGAGGCCAACGAGTACCGGATGGGCACCCTTGTCATGCGACTGTACAACGACGGTCTGGCTTTCCGCTACGAATACATGGGTCTGCAGGACACCAAGGCTCCCGAGGAGCAGACCGCCTACATCATCCCCGAGGGCACTCGCCGCTGGATGCAACAGTGGAGCGACGGCTACGAGGATTTCTTCCCCCTGAACACCACCAACAAGGTTCACAAGACGGGCGGCTTCGGCGGTTCGAGGGTGCTGGACCAGCTGAACACACGTTGGGGCTATCCCCTGCTCGTGGAACCCCGCAGCGGCGTGTTCACACTCATCACCGAGGCCAACATCCAGCGCCGGCAGAGTGCTTCCAGCCTCGTGAACGACGGCGAGGTCTTCCGTGTGCAGCCAGACAAGAACGACCTGTTGCTGCTGGGCGACTGGCACACCCCCTGGCGCGTCGTCATCATCGGCAAACTGGCTGATATCGTGGAATCTACACTGGTGACAGACGTCAGCGAGCCCACCCAGTTGGAGAACCTTCAGTGGGTGAAGCCCGGTGTGGTCTCCTGGGTCTATTGGGCCTACAATCACGGCTCCAACGACTTCAATATCATCAAGAAATACGTGGATCTGGCCGCCACGCTGAAGCTGCCCTACGTGCTCATCGACGCCGAGTGGGACGAGATGGACAAGCTGGCCTCCAACGAGGGCAAGACCATCGAGGACGCTGTGGCCTACGCCAAGGAGAAAGGCGTGAAACCGATGATCTGGTACAACTCCTCCGTGGGTTGGTTGGATGGCGCCCCGGGGCCCAAGTTCCGCCTGAACAAACCTGCCGACCGCGAGAAGGAGTTTGCCTGGTGTGAGAAGATTGGCGTGGCAGGCGTGAAGGTGGATTTCTTCAGCGGTGACAATCAGATGAATATGGACTACTGCATCGACCTGATGGAGAGTGCCGCCCGCCACCATCTGGCCATCAACTTCCACGGGGCTAGCGTACCTCGCGGCTGGCAGCGCACCTATCCCAACCTGCTCTCCACCGAGGGCGTCTATGGTGCCGAGTGGTACAACAATGTGCCACATTTCACGGCCAAGGCTGCCCGTCACAACGCCACACTGCCCTACACCCGCAACGTGATTGGCCCGATGGACTACACCCCCTGCGCCTTCAGTGACTCACAGCATCCTCACATCACCACCCACGCCCACGAGCTGGCACTCACTGTCCTCTTCGAGAGCGGCCTCCAGCACTTGGCCGACCGTCCCGAGAGCTTCCTGGCACAGCCCCAGCAGGTGCGTGACTTCCTCTCCCAGCTGCCCGCAGCCTGGGATGAGACCCGTTTCATCAGCGGCTATCCCGGCGAGAGTGCCGTGCTGGCACGCCGCAGCGGCAGCACCTGGTACGTGGCAGGCATCAATGGTCGCGACGAGGCGCAGACCCTCTCTGTGCCACTCACTTTCCTCAAGGGGAACAGCACCGCCACCCTCTTCTTGGACAGCGGACAGAAGGAGCAGCCCTGGGACATCAAGACTGCAAACACACTCCCCACAAGCATCAACTGCCAGCCACGAGGCGGATTCGTTATGGTTATCCGTTAAATGAAAATATTCAAGTTTCGCATATGATGATATATCTGAAAATCAACCCCGAAGGGGTGACAAGAACACAGGCAGGGGTGCAACCCCTGCATCGAATGGCGACACCACACGAGCCCTGCGCTCGACCTCTGGTCGCTTGACACTTCAAGAAGGGGCGACAGAATGAAAATGGATGCTCTTTCACCCCTACGGGGTTCGTACCCACGTCCATGGTAGCAGGGGTCAAGACCCCTGCCTGTGGTCAACCACCCCTTCGGGGTTTTACTTGCGAAACTTTAATGAAAAAAAAAGAAAGAATGATAAAAATCTGTAATGTAAAGCCCCAGCGGGGCGTAATTGGGGTAGCCAGCCAATTCATTGGCTGGTATGCAATGGCGAGGAAAACGCGTGCCTTTAGGTACGCGACAACTCTCTGCGCCTTGTTGCTGCTGACAACCTTGCCGTCTTCGGCCTATAAAAAACAGGAACTCACCATCAAGGTGAACAACCAACAGAGAAGCATGGTGGTGTTCACTCCCAACACGCTGCCGGCCAAGTCGCCCCTGTTCATCGTTACCCACGGTATGAATCAAAGCCCTGAGTACCAGTACGGTGCCGACAAGATGTACGAAATGATTGATACAGCCAAGTTCGTCATCACCTATCTCCGCAGCGACGGCAACACCTGGGACGTCGGTGGCACCAAAGACCAGAACTTCGTCAGCCAGACCATCACTGAGATGGCCAGCCGTTTTGACATTGATACAGACCGCGTCTATTGGTCGGGATTCTCCATGGGTTCCATGCTCATCCACCATTGCATCGCGAATATGCAGGACAAAATTGCGGCTTTTGCGCCCACCAGCGGCATCCAGTTCTCGGAACAGCCCTGGAACAACTGCCGGAAACCCGTCAACCTGCTGGAGTGCATCGCCTATGGTGATGAAGTGTTCGGCTACGAACAATACGGCATTCACGCCTACATCGAGAACTATGCCAAGCACGACAATCACACAAACTACAGCAAGACAACGGGTTACAAGCCCATCGGCTCCAGCTGGTACGACGGTGACCTGGAGAAATGGAGCGGCGGCCCCGACGGCGGCGAAGTCTGGCTCTACTCCTATAACAATGGCGGCCACTGGCCCATGGACCTGAACCGCCACCTCATCTGGAACTTCTGCAAGCGCTTCAGCAGGAATATGCCTTTCGTCCGATTCACCGAACCCGCAGGCGAGACCACCTACCTCTGCATGGCACCGCAGGGCGAGGCCACCTTCCCTGACATCACCGTGCGAGCCACTGCCAAAGCACCCAACGGCAAGGTGACGAAGATGGAATTCTACGACGGCAAGACGCTCTTTGACACCAGGACCTCCTCGCCGGCACAGGTGAAGCTCACGGAACCCAAGACCGGCAAGCACAGCCTCCGTGTGGTGGTGACAGATAACAAGGAGAAGACCACGTCCGCCTCCTGCCTGGTCACCTGCCTGGCGCCCCAGGGCTCCTACCTCGCCCACCAGCAATTCAACAAGGAAGGCGTGGTGCCGCAGGACTGGTACGTCAGCAACGGCTCCACCAAGCGTGCCGGCGGCGACAACATCTATACCGACGGGCCTCGAATGTTGTACTTCACAGGCTCCACCAGGGCGTTTAACTACGGGCTGCTTGTGCAGAACGCCACAGGCCGCGCCCGCACTGCCTGGGCCCGATTCGGCGACAAGAACGGCCGTTCCACCCTCACCTTGCACGCTGGACACTATGTCATCAAATACAAGGTCTGCAACTGGAACCGCCCCGAGTTCTCACCCGTGATTCTCTCCGTCCAGACGGCCGGCGCAGAGGAAGTGGCAGCCGACACGGTGATGCCGAATGTGAATATCGGAGGCGACACTGCCAACAAGTTTGCCCGCTTCAGTCAGAGAACCTTCGAGTTTGACGTCCCACAGAACGGAGATTACGTTCTCGTCTTCTACGCCGATGCCGTGCGCAACGCCGACTTCGTGCTGGGACAACTCTCCATTCAGGCAACGGAATTCGCCACAGGCATCCGTGAAGTCCCCGGACAGGACACACCCGCATCTTCCCGCCTGCAGAGCGGTGCCGCCTTTGACCTTGGCGGCAAGAGACTGGACGCTGCGAGACTGCCTCGCGGCATCTGCATCATCGATGGCCGCAAAGTCATTATCAAGTAGTTACAGATGGGCAACGGTCAAGACCAGCATTATCATCCCGTCATCCTCCAGTCCCTGCGGCGCCTCTTTGCACTGCGGGACTGGGACAGCCTGACGGCCTATCTTGACAGCCTGTCCAACGCCCACTTCCGCACGGCCGGGTACCTCATCGGGGAACGGCTCTTGCAGGAGGTGACGGAGGAAGACTTCTGGGAGGTGGCCTCGCGGCTCATCCTTTGGCAGCCCAAGGCCTTCGTGGTGACGATGGCCAAGGCCGCCGCGCCGCGTTTCACTGCCGGCACGCTGTCTGTCGAGGATGCCGGCTTCCTGCGTCTGGCTGCGTCGCTGCGGGACGAGGAGCGATGGATAGACCGTCAGAAACTGCTGATGAACTGGTTGCCCGTGCTCCGAGACCCCGCCACCATAGAGCGGCTCTTTGAACTCTTGGGCGTGGAAGACCCCCACCGCCGCGTGGAGTTCCTGCTCCGCACAGACGGCGTGGCGGCGGGATTTGTTCTGCTGCGCACACTACGCTTCGAGGAGCACGACCGCGACTTCCTCGTGCAGACCTGCCGCGCACTGATGAAACGTGCTGCCGACCCGTCCGCGAACAGGGCCGACAGCCTCTCCTTCAACATCGCAAGCATGATACGCACGTTCTTCGACCTCCATGAGGTGCGAGGCATCTTCTCCCTCTCCATCCAGCCCTTCGAACTCTCCCGCTTGGACACCGATTTCGAGACCTTCAAGCGCCTCGCCCGCAAAGTCTGAAAAGAGAACCCGCAATCACTCACATTATATGTTTAGATGGGTGAATGCTGTCCTTTTTGCCGTCACCTTGCCGTCACCATTATGTTCATGAATTCTTCTACGGTCAGAGTTTTATTGTCTATACAAGACATCGAGACAGGTTTGGGATATGTACACCAACGTTTTAGTTTGGTATTGATGAGTACGGCATACTGCCCCTCGATCTGTTCCACACACTTATATCCCCTTCTTTTAATTCGGTTGATGAGGGATTTAAACTCAGCAAAGTCTTTACACTTTACGGAATAAGGCAAAACCTTCTGCTCTTCCCAATAAGCTCCAAGACAGTTCTCCTCGTAGTGCTCGTAATATACCGATTGCCACATAATAACTCTTTGGTCTTTAGATTATTTGTGCTCAATTATTTTCTATGAATTTCAGATAGTTGCTAAGCGCTGCACTCATGATGTGGTGCTTGCTTTCGTTCATTTCGACATAGCTTGGAATCTCGTTCAAGCGGTCGATGCAGGAACGGACAGCACTGGCACTTTCGTATGAATAGATGGAGTCTGCAAGCGAGTCAATATACTTGTTGATGAATTCTCTGACGGGGTTGTCCAGCGTGCTGAGGTATGCCTTGGCTGTACTCTCTGTCTTGTCCTTCTTCACATAATCATAGAAACGTTCCTTCGCTGAGCGTTTTTGCTTTGGCTGGCTGATGCTGACCTGTTCATGAATGTTCACATCACACTGATCAGAAAGCAGCGAAAGAAAATCTTCCAAATCGCGTCTGGCACTTTCCGGTCTTGTCGAGTAGGCATCCGTATTCACCTCAATTTTCACGATGTAATAGTATTCACCTCTCTGCTCGCAGTATGCATTGAAAATGTTGTTACCCGTCCAACTGCGGAAGTAGCGGATTACATTATTTTCAAAGAACATCCACCATTTATCCTCCATCTGCCCGGGCAGATGTCCATGACGAATCTTCTCCAACGCCACTGGCGACAGAGGCAATTCCACCTTGATGACATAATGCTTTTCACTTGGCATCGGTTTGTTCTTCCAATCTGCAGGAGTGGCCACACGCAGTTTCTCCATTGCATGCTTCCATCTGTCTATCACGGGTGTCAGCACCTCGTCCAGCAAGACTTCTTTTACTGTACTTTCTTGTTTCGCATTTGTTTCCATAATGAATGATATTTTTGTTAATCGTTTGCAAAGGTATGCAGATGATGTCTCAAATCATGGGACAAGTGAGGAAAAAGTGATAGAAGGATGAAATTTTAATAATCAACTATCCCTTCTTCCTTCAGACGCTCTATTCTATCTGCTGTAGATTTCTTGATGTCGTATTCTATGATATCCCCCAAATGATAGAACACTTCGTTGGGCTCGCGGAACTCCGTTCTTGTCACCTTCACCAGCATTACATCATGACTTCTGTCATAGCTGGTATAAAGTCGCAGGAAATGAGGTTGCCGCACATATCGCTTTCCTGTTGATTTGTCCACTCGGGTCAATTTGCCGAGCGTAGTATTTTTTATTTCTCGTGACTCGACAGTTTGCAGCCCCGCCATAATCTCGTCAAAAGCATTCTGCATAAGGCTCATGCTTAAGACATCGAAGCCATCCACATTTGCTGTTCCTGTTTTTACCCTGTCCTGCTGAATCACCTCAATCTTCTCCAAAGCCCGCAGTTCCACATTATATTTATAGTCCACAATACTTCCATCCACGAACTTGGCAATGGCCTGACGGATAATCGGCAGGGGCACCACAAACCACTCTTCAGGCACAGTGCCACCGACCTTTACATGAAACCTGGCAGCAGCAAAAAACTTATGAATCAGATACTCCAGCTTCTGCACGTTGATGTTAAACACCTTATAGGTACTGATAATCTCTACGTCGGCCATCAGATAGGTGCTTTCGTTTCTCGCATTCTTGACTCGCTGCTCAACAGGCGTCGTAGAGAAGCCAATCTTATAGAGGTTCTCCACAGAAGAGATACGTTCATCCTCAGATTTTGAGCGAAGAATGTAAATCCACCCTTGCGCTTGGTCATCTTCTGAGAGCGTTTGTTGACTGGTAAAAGCGGCCAACTCATTTCCATCGTTCACCTCTGTCACGATGTAGCCGTTCTTGGTGATGTTTTTTCCTATAGTACGGAACAGGATGTTTGACTCTGTGCCGTCTTCATAGATGACCCGCGAACGCCCGTCTTTTCTCACTCTGTCTTTGATCTGTCGGCTATCAATATCCAATTGATCCACAAATCCCATGATGCCATCGGCAATGAAGAACACCTTCTCTTTCAGGTTGTCTTCCTTGAAGCGAACCAGTGTGCGACGACCTTCTTTCAGTTCCTGATGCACTCGCACAAACAAGCCTGCATAGTCGCTGAAATTTTCACAAGGCTTACGTCTTGCTATTTCGTCAGCCTTCTTTTTTTTCATCTGTCCCTTCTTGATGGGATCCGAAAGGTTGAACAGTTCCTTCTCAGTGGAATTCAAGTCAAAGACAGGATCATCCAGTATCTTGTCAAGGTCTATATCGTTAGTCATCATATACTGTGTCTAAAAGGTTTAACTCGTCTTCGTTTCTCAGTTTCTCTCGTCGGGCGTCATCCTCGATGATTCCCTTCAGTCGCTTGGCCAACAGCCACTCTTCGCGTTGTTCTTTGTTCATTCTGGGTGCACGTCCCTGGTGCGTTTTACTCCACTGGCAGATTGCCAAGAAACCATCCTTTACCACCTGTTCTGGTGTTTGCTTTGGAGCCTTTGGGTGCACATTCGCAAACAAAGGGTCGTTGAATATCTCGATTAAATCTTCAGGCCATTCCATATACTACTTCTTTTTCAGTTCACCGGGGAAATCCAGCCCCATATCTCTGCGAATCTTGTAGTTCTTCAAAATGCGGATAGCTTCGGCCATGCGACGTTCGCTTGGATCTGGAGACTGCATCGAGGGATGGTCGCCATGCTCCTTGCGCCACTCTTGGAACATCGTGAGATAGATTGTTTTGGCTTCATCAATATCCATGTTGATTTTCTTGTCTGCTATAGCATCCTGAATGACTTTGAGCACAGGAGCATCTATCTCGTTCGACATAATTTCGTAGGCTCGCTGGAACGGATTGACATGTTGAATCAGGTTGATATCAAGGTTGTCAAGGTTGATGAAGGTGTTGGCCATTTTCAGCAGACGTCCGCCATCCGTGGCTTCAGTGTCCATATCTGACTGTTCTTCCTCCTCTCCCATTACGTCACCCGTAAACTCAGGTGCCTGAGGCCTCAGCACAAAGTCCAAACTTAGTCGCTGCGAGATAGCCTCCACATCCTCATCAGGCAAGTTGGGGAAACGCTCTTCAACAATCTTGGGAATCAGCACCTGATGGAAATATTCGGGAGCCTCACCTTCAATGCTCGCCTGAACGCGGTTGTCCTGTAGGATGCTCGCTTTCAACTCGTCAATTTGTTCGTTCCATATTTGCTTAGCCTCACTGCTTAAAGGTTTTAACCCTTCAACCACAATGTTTCGGCTTGGGTCAATATTGGGGTTGTCTTCCTCATCAACCGATACCTTGAAGTTCCATCTGGGAGCCATCACCTGTTCCATCAACAAAGAAGCCGTGATGGCTTTCAACATATCATTGACAGCCACGATTACATCGTCCTGTGTCTCGTCTGGCGCTGCTATCAGGTTCGTGAACTGAGCATGTTCCTTGCCTTCGCTGTCACGGGTGCAACGTCCGATAATCTGAACGATTTCCGTCAGCGAGCCACGCACACCTATCGTCAGGCAATGCTCACACCATTCCCAGTCAAAACCTTCCTTGGCCATTCCCATAGCAATGATGATGTCCACATCAGACGGTTTCTTCATCCGTTGCAGATAACCTTGAACGTGGTTTCTGTGGTCAGGGTCGTCGTTTACCAAGTCTGCCACCTTCAGTAATCTGCCGTCTTTCGTTTTGACGGTAATGATATTGGTATTGTAGTCTTCTTCGATAAAGCTGCCTATCAAATCTATTATCTGCTTCACTTGCTCATACTTATCGTATGCCCCTGCCGCCTTCGAATTCGTGACGGGAATATGAATCAACGTCTTTTGCCTGGTATCCAGAACTTTGTCAAGAGCTGACAGATAATGGCCTTTATAGAAATGATAACCCAATCCCAGTGTCTTCAGATACTTATAGCCGTTCAACTGGTCATAGTAGTTGAACTGCACGGGCGTGAACCTCGCTTCATCTTCCGGACGAAGCACAGGTACGCCATCACCCCTGAAGAAGGAGCCCGTCATTGCCAACACGTGGGCATTGGTGTTGTTCATCAATCTGCGAACCACTTCACCCAATCCGTTGTTGACATCTGCCGAGGTGTGGTGGAACTCATCGATGCCAAAGAAGATATCATTCAGTTCCTCGTCTTCTAAATCTTTCAACGCAAAGCGCAAGGTGGCATGTGTGCAAACCAGCGTCCGAGCTTTGGTATAAGGAGCAACAAACTCCTTGAAGCGTTTCACCTTCTCTTTCTCGTCTTCCGTGTCGCAGAGGTTAAAGTACTGTGGAACGCTCCAGTCCTCGAAGAATCCGAACTTCTTCAGGCTTGTGTCCTTGAACGAACGGCCAATACTCTTCTCTGGTACAGCGACCACGACCTTCTTGATACCTTGATGTGCCAGCTTGTCAAGTGCCACAAACATCATGGCGCGTGACTTGCCTGAAGCTGGAGGAGCCTTCACCAGCAGGTATTTCTCGTTGCGCTTCTCATACACCCGGGCCTGCATATCACGCATTCCAAGTTCATTGGTATTGGTGCTTTTGCCAGTCTGCTGATAACTAATCACAGTCTGGTCGTTACGATAGTTTTCTCTTAATTCCATCTTATCTTTAGTTTTAGTGTTTAGTCATTTTATCATAAAGCTTCAAAAGTAGTTCCAGCCGCTCGTTCTCATCAGCGAAAGGCCGTTCGCGATAGCAGCGATCTACGATGAGGTCCAGCTGATGATGCGCCTCACGCAAGTCTGCGGGCATCGTCTCGGGGTCATAGAGTTCTGCCAACGTCTTTCCTATATGTGCTTCGCGAGCGCCCAAGACCTCCCAAGCCGCATCTTCAATCTCCTGCTTTTGAGCGGGAGTGAGTTTTGGGAAGGGGAAAGGATTGTAACATAGGCCAGCCGAATAGCGATAGTCGGTTTTCAATCGGCCACCTATAGCACGCACCCAAGCCATGTGCATAGCGGAGGTAAGGATGCCGAAGAGCCATTCGGGGGCATTGTAGATGGCAAAGGCTGAATCTGCAACGACTGTTCCTTCTGCTAAATATCCAATTGGTATATAATCTCTATTCTCTGATGAGACACGTGGAACCAAAATGCATTTGCTTTCATTGTATCTCCGTTCTGCAAGTTGATGTGCTCTATCCGCGTCCTTTCTAGTGGCAGCTTTCTTGCTAGCCAATCGCATAGCCCTCACAGCTTCTATCCTTCTATCTATTTCAGGTATTCTTTTTGCGAATTCTAAATCTTCGTCCTCTATCCATAGACAGAATCGTTCCTCATTATTTATAAAGTCATCAGATCCAACATATCGTTTTATAAAGACGCTTGCTTCTGGAAAAGTATCAAGCAGCTTGTTCTTGGAATAAACATCCAGAATCAAATGTCCTCCATCTGTTGCTTTACTTCCATAATCCATCGGGGAAACATCAAAAAAAGAATGACTTTGTTTTCTTACAATAGTATCAGAACTAAACTCAAACAAATATGGCGATATGCTCTTTAATGTGATGATAGTGCCATCACTCTTGTATAAATCGGAATCTTTATGATTATCGATTGTCTCTAGTCCAATAATCACACAGGTAACACCAGCATTGTACTTTGCATTATTAGTCCATTTGAAACTTATATAAGCAAATGAGATACAGACCTCATTCTGAAATATATGAGGCCACAAAAGAACAACTTGTTCACCTTGGGTTATAGAGTTCGTTGACACAAAAGCCAACTTCCCTCGCGTACCTTTAATAAATAAGGTACCAAGATAAAACCAACAAGTTATATAATCAAGATTCTTCCATCCGTCAATGCCTTTGAATACTACTCCCATATCTGCCTTATGACTCTCTTCTTGCAAAGAACTTCCCAGGTACGGCGGATTCCCCATCACATAGACCTCTTCATCTGCTTTGTGCGGACATACCTTGTTCCAATCCACTCGGCAGGCATTGCCACAATGGAAGTTGTTGTTCGACTTCAAGGGTAGCGCCTTAATGTTTACACCAAAGTCTTTCATGAATAGACTGTTCATCTGATGCTCGGCCAACCACAGCGAGAGGATAGCTGTCTCGCAGGTGAAGTCGTTAATCTCAAGTCCGTAGAACTGATTGATGCTGATGATGCTGCCATCGATGAACTGCATTTGTATGTCTGGAGTCATCCGTTGCATCAGTTTCAGCACTTTCATCTCTAACAGACGCAGTTCCTTATAGGAGATAATCAGGAAGTTGCCGCTTCCGCAGGCCGGGTCGAAGAACTTCATCCGGCTCATTCGCTTCAACAGGCGCTGGCATTTCCGAACAAGGGAGGTGCAACTGTCATAATAACTTCCGCGTCCTACTGCAGATTTGTCAAAGAGACTGTCCTGCTCCTTCTGCTTGCGTTCCAACTCGCGATATTCGCCATAAAGTTCATCCAGAAAGAGTGGGTTGATGACCTTCTTGATGTTCGAGACACTGGTGTAGTGAATACCCAAGCCGCTGCGCAATTCAGGCGTGACAACAGCCTGAATCATAGAACCAAAGATGTCCGGATTGATTTTGCCCCAGTTCAGCGCTCCACAGTCCAAGACAAGCTTTCGGATGCGAGCATTCATCTTGGGTATCTGAATTTTCTTTGAGAACAAGCCGCCATTCACGTAGGGGAACTGCGCCCAACGGCTGTTCACGCCGATACGCAAATTCATGTCCATTGTGCGGAAAGCACCGTCGAAGAACTCCTGAAGGTCTGTGCCGTCTGTGCGAGTGGTGTTATTGATGGCATTAGTGAACAGGTCCTTCTCGAAGATGCCAGTATCTTCTGCAAAGAAGCAGAACAACAGGCGTGACATGAAAATATTCAGGTCGTGGGTGTCGTCTGTGATGCTGATATGGTTGTGGCGGCGTATCTCATCATGGATCTGTGCCATCTTGTAGGCCGCCTTCACGTCGGCATCATTCTCCTCAATATTGCGAATCTTTCGCACGCCCCACATGGGAGAGAAAAACTCATAGTCCGTGTAGAGATTGTCCAGATGGTTTTCGTAGGTCTCTTCCACTGCTGGGTCAAAAGCCTTGATGATTTCGCCATCCGATACAGCAAGGATAGCCGGACGATTCTTCACGACCCACTTGTCGCGCTTCATCGCCTCCAATTCTTCATTCATCCTCGTGGTTCGAACCTGTCGATATGCAAGGATGTTCTTGATAAGCAGACCATTGAACGAAGCCACCGTGCCTTTGCCCTCTCTATACCTTTGTAATATAGTAGGCGAAGCTCCGATAGCGCTCATCAGCATATAGGGTATCTCCTCTATGGGAAAACGTCCCTTGAATGCCTCCAAACCCAGACCTATCTCCACGTAGGTCTTGGCCGTCTTGATAGCAGCCATGAGAATCACATGTTTATGCAACATTGCACTTATCTGGATTCTTCTGGGCTTATCACAGGCCTCTACACACGAAAAGCGTGAACACCTACGCTTACCGAATGTAGAGGCCGTGACATTGCCCAACTCGAAGATAAGTGAATGTCCACGCTATCAAGCGCAGACACATTTCACTTATTCATTATTCGAGTATATTTTAGAAATTTGTCACGTTTCTACATTCTCCGAATAACTGCTAATGTGCTGTTATTATACCATTAAGATTTGAATCGGGCACCTCCGCTGAGTTTGCATCCCTTTACAGGGACTTCATGCCCTTTTCGGGGACAAAGATACAGAAAAGGTTTGAAAGGTAACGAAAGGAAAGGGGAAAAAGTGACGAGGGAGGGTCAAAAAAGGGGAAAATCGGAAGAAAATGGGCTCTGCGGCCCCCTTGATTTTCATCAAAAGGAGAAAAAACGAGGGAAAAAGTGCGGTCATCAGCAGAAAAGTGCAGAAAAATTTGCACGAATCAGAAGAAGTCTGTACTTTTGCAGCAGAAATAAGTCCTTTGCAACTGAAAGGCTACGTTGACGTAGCTCACTTGTGTAGGTTGCACGGGGCTGTTTCTTTTTTGTGACGCTTCGTTAACGACTCGTTTTTCTTATAGTTGGTAGGAACGAAATTCCAATGCAGATAAGGCATTTCCCACAAATCAGGCTGCTTAGTAATAGGTGTTGTAACACCAATGTTAAAGCCTGGGTATAATACACATATTTTATCCCTAATATATTTGTAGATTCTCTCTTTCACGATGTTACGTTTTGCTCGTGAACCGTCTATGCTACGTTCTTTTTGTTTGTCATTCAGTCGGAAACACATAGAACCCAGCACCAAATCCATTACTTGCAATGGCAAATGTTTTTTGGAATCCACCTCAGCAACGTCACCCTCGTGAATATGCAGATTAGCTTTTTGAAAAGATTTCAGGTCATTAAGTCGGTATATAGCTTTGAGAAACTCTTCTTTATCACGACCCTTCAATGGCATATCATCTATCAACAATCGGATTCTAATCTCCTTGCCTTTTGGATTACTGTAAATAAGTCCGAAATCATTCTTAATGAACTGATAATAAAGCTTGGGATACTCTTTTCTCCTCTGCTCATTGGTTAAACCTTGAGGTTCAAATTGACGGTGACGGAAGAATATCCTAATCTTTGCTTTACCTTCTCCGAGAAGTGCAAATAGCACGTCCAGAATTCTTTTATATCTCTCTTCCGTGTATTCATTGACTTTCTGCCATTTAATCTCTTCTTTCTCAAGCCCCACGTCCTTAACAACGGCCTGAAGCCTGTTAAGGGTCTCCTCGTAGTGTTTAGAAAGAATCATTATTCCACCATAAAAGTTGGAATAATACCGACCTTGGGAATCGCTTTCGTCTGTCCAGATATAGTACATTATTAGCAGAGTTATTCTTCAAAGTCCAATTATTGACCGGCCTTGGCTTCTGGAGCCTGAAAAGGCTCTTTTTTTCAACTTTTGTTGTTAGGACGGCACAAAGATAGTACTTTTTTGCGAGACAGCGCAAAAAAGAAGGAAAAAAGTGAGGGGAAGAGAGGAAAATGAAGTAAAATAGGTCAAGATAAAGGTTTGTGGAGTCCGAGACAATGGTGTCTGGAGCGTTTGATACGGGCATTTCCGCTGTTAGATGCCCGCATCTGGAGGCCAGCAACGGTTATATGGAACCCCAGGAACGGTTATCTTGACGCGAGATGCAGTTTTCATGAAAAAAAAATTTTTTTTGTTTGAAAAACACTACACTCTACACTGATTCCCCCATTTTAGTGTAGAGTGTAGTGTTTTCTGAAGAAAAATATTTTTTTCCGCGCTTAAGCTCGGGGCGGAATGAGGTTAAGCTCAAATGAAGATGAGGTTAAGCGTAAGTGGGGATGCGCTTAAGCTCAGGTGAAGATGAGGCCAAGGGTTTGACTTGTCCAGCAAGGGTTGGACAAGGAAAAGGGTACTGCGGTATTTGTGCAGCGTCTGGCACTTCGAGGTCAAGCGAATAAAGGAATGTGCCAAGTCGTATGGCCGCAGGTGGGAAGTCGTAAGGCCGCAAGTGCCAAGTCGTAGAAAGGGGTAGGGTGGGGCATCCAGATGTGTTATTGACGGCGTCAGTGGACACAAAAACAAATATTGGGGACACAATGTCGCTCTAATGGCCGTTTTGGGTTAAAAAAGGCTAAAAGTGTGAAAGATTGAGACTTGGGACTTTTGTTTATGTCTCATTTTGTTATAAAATTGTCTCATCGGGCACTTGGATGAAGGTGTTGTAACATAATTTATATTAAATGTGACAAATAAGGAAAGTACGCGTAGATAAAAAGTATTATCTTTGCGAAGAAAAAATCTAAAAAATATCACTTATTAACAAAAAAATGAATCAAAAACTGTCAAAATCGAAGAATCTCAATCAGCTGATGAGAGAGACCCTCGCTGCGATTCTGTTGGCGTTCACATTCAGCTCCTTGCTGTTTGCCCAGAACAACCAGAGCGGTATCACGGTGAAGGGTTCAATCATCGATGACACCGAGGAGCCTTTGCCTGGTGCAACGGTGAAAGTGAAAGGCAGCCCCTCGCTGGGAACGGTGGCCGATATGGATGGTAACTTCGTGTTGAAGGTGCCTTCCGAGTCATCGGTGCTGGTGGTTTCCTACGTTGGAATGAACACGAAGGAATTCAAGGTTGGTAAGCAGCGCACCTTCAAGGTCGTTCTCACCGACAAGAACCCCATGGAAGAAGTCGTTGTCGTCGGCTTCGGTCAGCAAAAGAAAATGTCGTTGGTGGGTGCCATCACGCAGACCACGGGCGAAGTGCTTGAACGTGCAGCAGGTATCGGTAGTGTGGGTGCTGCCCTCACTGGTAACCTCCCTGGCGTCGCCACCCTGGCGTCGTCCGGTCAGCCTGGTGAAGAAGACCCGCGTATCTACATCCGTGGTGCTGCCGCCTGGAACCAGGACGCACAGCCGCTGATCCTTGTGGATGGTGTGAAGCGTGACATCAAGTCCGTGGATATCACCTCCGTGGCCACGGTCTCCGTGCTGAAGGACGCCTCCGCCACCGCCGTCTATGGTGTGGAAGGTGCCAACGGTGTTATTCTGATCACCACCAAGCGCGGTCAGGAAGGCAAGGCCCGTATCGATGTGGGTTTCAATGCCACCCTGAAGGCCGTCTCCAAGCTGCCGCGCAAGTATGATTCATACGACAGTTATATGTACCGCAACCAGGCCATTGAGCATGAGCTGGCGCTGGGCGGTTCCGGTTCCTGGGCCTACTATCGTCCCCAGACCTTCATCAATAATTTCCGCAATCAGGACACCACCGTCAAGCCCCACTATGATGCAGCCGGCAACTACCTTGGCGACTACAGCCAGGCCGAGCGCTATCCCAATGTCGATTGGCAGGATGAGATGTTCAAGGACTACGCCTTATCTTATAATACTAATCTGAATATTTCCGGCGGTACCAAGTTCGTGAAGTACTTCGTGGCCTTCGACTTCCAGAATGAAGGTGACATGACGAAAATCTGGGACAACCACCAGGGTTACGAGGGCGGTTACTCCTACAATCGTCTGAACGTCCGTTCCAACCTGGACTTCCAAGTCACCAAGACCACGCAGTTCAAGGTCAACCTGGCAGGCTCCAACGCCCAGCAGAAGGCTCCCCGTTACTACTACGGTAACGACGGCGTCTTCTTCCAGCAGCAGAAGTGGACGGGTGCCTACCGCATGCCGCCAAACATCTTCCCCGTGCAGTACTCCGACGGTTCCTGGGGTTTCTCCAAGCTGTTTGCATCCAACGTGGAGAACTCTCCGATGAGTGTGGCCACCTGCGGTTACGAGACCAAATCCATCACCCGCATTTATACGGACTTCATGCTGGAGCAGAACCTGGACTTCATCACCAAAGGCCTGGTAGCCCGCGGAACCATCTCTTGGGACAACCGCTTTGACGAGGGCAGCCGCGGTATTGCCGACCAGCACCAGACCAAGACGGCCTACATCCTCCCCGAGGACGGTCAGTTCATTCCCGGCACGGAAATCTTCCCCAGCACCGGCTTTGACTTCTATGAGAGCCGCGGGTGGAGTGCACAGTCCGGTAGCGTCAGCAGCACCAGCCGCGCCACGGAAATGTCCTTGCAACTCTACTGGGGCCGCCAGCTCGGCGTCCACAACATCTCCCTCATGGGAAACTGGAAGCGCCGCATCAACGCCGGCAACGCCGACCTGGAGTTCCGTCGTGAAGACTGGGTGTTCCGTACCACCTACGACCTGAAGAGCAAGTACTTCGCCGAGTTCAACGGTGCCTACAACGGCTCCCAGAAGTTCTCTCCGGACAACCGCTTCGCCTTCTTCTGTTCAGGTGCTGCAGGCTGGATGATTTCTGAAGAGAAATTCATGAAACCCCTGAGAGACAAGGGAATTATCGATATGTTCAAGATTCGTGGCTCCATCGGTGAAATCGGTGATGACAACGCTGGTGCCCGCTGGGCCTACCTGACAGAATGGTCGGTGGTCGGTCCCTTTGCGATGGCACTGGACGGTTCCAACAGCCCCTTCACCGGCTACAAGGAATCCGGCATTGCCAGCCCCGACCTCCGCTGGGCAACGGTGGTGAAGAAGAACCTCGGTTTCGACTACGCCTTCCTGGGCGGCATGTTCGCTGGTAGCTTTGACTGGTTCCGCGACGACCGCAACGACATCTTCATTTCGGGTTCCGAACGCACCGTGCCTTCCTACTATGGTGCCGCCAAGACCCCGGATATCAACAAGGGTAAGATCAAGAACTCCGGTTTCGAGTTTGAACTGCGCTTCAACAAGGTCCTGCGTAACAAGATGCGCATCTGGGCCAACTGCAACTACACGTACGCGCATAACGTGATTAAATTAAAGGATGACCCCGCCTTGATTCCTTCCTACCGCAAGGCACAGGGTTATTCCCAGGGACAATACACCTCCTTCATCGACAACGGATTCATCAGCACCTATGACGAGCTCTACAGCGCACCCTACCGTGAGAAGAACGACGGTAGCGTCCTCATGGGTGACCACTATCTGGTCGATTTCAACGGTGACGGTATCGTGGACGAGACCAACGACAAGGCTCCCTACGGCTACACCGGCACCCCGGAACACACCTACAATGCCACCATCGGTTGGGAATGGAAAGGATGGAGCGTCTTCGCACAGCTCTATGGCGTCTCCGGTGTCACTCGTGATGTGACCCTCCGTTCCTACCCGAGCAACCTCCTCACCACGTTTGACAACGGTCTGCTGTGGAACCCGGTGGACAATACCGGTGATGTCACTGCACAACGCTTCATCACAGCTGTTCCCGAGAACGAAGAAGACTGGAACAACGGTACACAGTTCCTCTATGACGGTTCCTATTTCCGCCTGAAGAACGTGGAAGTGGCCTACACCTGGACCAAGGGATGGATCAAGCGCATCGGTTTCTCCAGCCTGAAGGTTTATCTCAATGGTAACAACCTCTTCCTGATCACGAAGATGCCTGACGACCGCGAGAGTAACACGAACTTTGAAGGCGTGAACTTCAGTGGCGGCGGCGGTGCCTATCCTACTGTCAGACGTTTTAACCTCGGATTCAAGCTTTACCTCTAATTGCATACGACTATGGAATATAAAAATACTATCAAAACCCTCTTGCGCGGTTCACTGCTCCTGTTGACCGGCGGTGCTCTCTTCTCTTCTTGCAGCGATTGGCTGGACAAGGAGAAGGAAGCTATCGTGGCCGAGGACGAGGCATTCAAGAACTACCGCAATTTCCAAGGGTATATAGAGGAAATCTACAACCTGATTCCCGACAAAGAGAAAGTCAACTATTGCACCGCATGGAACTTCGGCGACGACGCTGTGCACAACACCGAGGGCTATGCTCACATGGATCACCAGGTGGATCTGGGCAACTACCGTAACTGGTACTACAACAACCAGTGCTGGCTGAAGGGCGGTACCTACAACGGCAGGAGACAATCCCTCTGGGACAACTCCTGGTACTGCATCCGCAAGTGCAATATGGGCATTGAGAATATCAAGTCCCTCGTGGGTATCGATGAAGAGCGCAACGTCATTTTAGGGCAGTTGTATTTCTTCCGTGCCTGGTGGCATTTCGAGCTGATGTGCTATTTCGGCGGCCTGCCCTATATTGACAAGGCTTTTGAGGCTGCTGCCATTCCCGAGCTGCCGCGCCTGTCCTTCCAGGAGTGTGCCGACCGCTGTGCCGAAGACTTCGAGAAGGCCGCCAGCCTGCTGCCGCTGGATCCCGCCGGCTGGGACGAGACGCTGCCCGGTATGCAGACCATCGGCAAGAACGACCTGCGCATCAACAAGTTCATGGCTCTCTGCTACTTAGGCAAGTGCTACCTCTGGGCCGGCTCTCCCCTGATGAAGGAAATGGAGAAGGCCAAGAACGATGGCGTTCCCCAGCTCTTAGGCGCCAGCTCCAACGGCAAGACCTACGACTACGACAAGGCCTACTGCCGGAAAGCTGCCGAGACCTTCGGCAAGGTCCTGAATATGGTGAAAGCCGGAGATGTGTCCTACAAGCTGGCAGAGTTCCGCTATGACAACCTTTATGACCACACGAAAAACGAGAATGCCGAGACGTGCTACTCCGACATCTTCTACACCGTCAAGGAGAGCTGGAAAATGCCAGGTTCCTCCGAAGCTATCATGCGTGGTGCCTACCCCGGCGTCAACGCCGCCAACTGGAACTGCGCTAAGATTTTCGGCCCCAAGGTGGCTGGTCTGGTGGATCATGACAAGATTATCCATCATCCCACGGCCAACCTCATCGACCAGTACGGAATGGCCAACGGTCAGCCCATCTACCTGGTGCGCAACGGCCAGCTGGTGTTGAACGATTCCGCACACTGGGATCCCGAGCACCCCTATAACAACCGCGATCCGCGATTCTATCATGACATCATCTTCGACGGTTTCCACTACGTCCTCAGCACCGACGCCCTGACCTCCGACCAGAAGAAGTACGACTACTGCTCCCTCTACACCGGTGGTGCCATGCGTGCTATGGACAGTGGCAGCAGCACAGGCTACTTCATCCAGAAGCTGGTGCCTCACCAGTGCAATCAGGGTGACCTGTGGTACGACTACGGCTACGCCTTCCAGTCCTACCTCCCCTACATGCGACTGGCCGACGTCTATCTGATGTATGCCGAGGCACAGGCTGCCATCGCACCGAATGTAGCCGCACTGAAGGAAAAGCCCGAGTACTGCACGGCATACTCCGCCGTAGATGCCATCAACGCCCTGCGTGACCGCGTCAACTCCGACGATTATCCCATGGAACACGTACAGGCAAACCTCATGGACACCCGTGAACACTTCCTTGACGAGGTGCGCCGCGAACGCGCTGTGGAACTCTCCTTTGAAGGCTTCCGCTGGTGCGACCTCCAGCGCTGGCTCCTCCTGACCGAGCCTCCCTACACCGTGAAATACTCCCACGAGTTCGAGCGCTTGGAGACCGATGCGTGGTACAAGACCCACGACCCCAAGGAGGCCAAGGTGTCCAACTTCCACAGCGAAGAGTTGATTACCCGTCCGCTGGAATCCAAGCACTACTGGTTCCCGCTTCCCGACAAGGATATCTATCTCTACGAGGGATTCCCACAGAATCCGGGATGGTAATATTAATGAACAATTGACAATGAACAATTGACAATTCACAGATCACAATTGACAATTATATGAAAAGAATAATATCAAACTTATTTCTCTTTGCCGTGTTTGCCGCTTCGCCGCTGACGGCTGGCGCCCAGACCACGGACGACGGAGATTCCATCTCGGCAAAGAAGGTCCATGTGGCTTTCCGCGACGTGAATGCCAGCCAGCTCCTCGGAGGCGTTTCCTACGTGGATATGGAAGAGCTTCAGAAGAAGGACTACACGGTAGGCAGTCTGGATGATTTGTATGCACTTGTCGGCGGATGGAACGGCAACAACCTCTGGGGGATGGATAACGACCGTCTGGACAACAATGACAACAGCAATATGCCGATGGTGGTCATTGATGGCGTGAAGCGTCCGTCCAACAACGTCCTGCCTTCAGAAATCGAGCAAGTCACCTTCCTCAAGGGCGCACAGGCCGTAATCCTCTACGGCGCCAAGGCTGCCAAGGGAGTCATCCTCATCACCACCAAGCGCGGAAAGGTCGATGGCCTCCAGATCCGTGCCAACGCCAACACCGGATGGCATGTGGCCAAGGAATTCCCCGAGTACCTGGGTTCCGCTGAGTATATGACACTCTACAACGAGGCCCGCGCCAACGACGGACTCGACCCCAAGTACACCCAGCAGGATATCTACAACCACGCGTCGGGTCTGAATCCCTATCGCTATCCCAACGTCAACTACTTCTCCGACGAGTATCTCCGCAAGCTTTACAACCGTTCCGAAGGAACACTGGAGATTGAAGGCGGCGGCGAACGCGCACATTTCTACACCAATATCAATTACTACCGCACCGAAGACCTCCTGAACTTCGGTCTGGCCAAGGAAAACTACACCGACCGCTTCAGCGTCCGTGGCAATGTCGATCTGGTCATCAGCGAGTACATCAAGGGTTATGCCAACACCAGTGCCACGTTCTACAATGCCAACAAGAACAAGGGCAACTACTGGGCAGAAGCTGCCGGTGCCTCCGTGGAGAACGGCGCTCTGGTCTATAACGGAAAGTATGGTCGCCCCAACTTCCCCGAGAATGCAGCCCCGCTGATTCCCATCACGATGGTGGATCCCAACGCCAGCAAGGCACTGGCCATCCTGGGCAAGTCCCTCAACCTCTTGGACGGCACCTATTTCCCCGGTGGCACCAAGTCCAACCAGAGCAATGCGATTGCAGACTGCTACTTCGGCGGCAAGACCAAAGACGTCAGCCGTCAGTTCCAGTTCGATGCAGGTATCATCTATGATATGAACCACTTTGTCAAAGGCCTGTCCTTCAAGACGCAGTTCGCCATCGACTATGCTGCCAACTACAGCCTGTCCTATGATAACAAGTACGCTGTATTCATCCCCACCTGGAGTAACTACAACTCCGAGGATGCCATTGTCGCGCTCACACAGCAGGGCGATGAAATCGTCACTGGTAATATGACAATGGACAACACGGCCTATCGTCAGACCATCAGTTGGAACGGCCATTTCGACTACGACCACACCTTTGCCGACAAGCACCACGTCACAGGTATGCTGCTGGGTAATATGTTCACCACCACCCGCAGCGGTCAGTACCATCGCTACGCAAATGCCAACCTGGGTCTGCAGGCCGGTTACGACTACATGGGCCGTTACTTCGCAGAAGTGGCATTCGCCGGCGTACATTCCGCACGTCTGCCCAAGGGACACCGCGAGGCCATCTCGCCCTCGTTCACTCTCGGATGGAACCTGGCCAGGGAAAACTTCTTGAAAGACTCCTTCGTAGATGACTTGATGATCAGCGGTTCCTACAGCAACCTCAGCGAGGACATCGATGTTTATATGTTGAAGTCTGGTAATGAAAATTTCTATTACAACTACGAGGCTTCCTGGAGCAAGCCCGAGAACAGCGGCTCCTTCAGCTGGAATGAAGGAACTAAAGTTGATATGACAGTCTCCTCCAAGGGTAGCAACCCCTCCCTGGACTTCGTTCATCGCAAGGAATTCTCCCTGAGCCTGCGCGGTTCTCTCTTCAAGAAGCTGTTGTCCTTTGACCTGACCTACTTCAACACCGATCTGTCCGGCTTCATTGTACAGAACCTCTCCACGTTCCCCTCTCACCTCCAGAACGGTCTCCAGAACGGCACCTTCATGCCTGCCATCAACAACAACATCCAGAACCGCAAGGGCCTCGACTTCAGCGTGACGGCTCAGAAGCAGTTCGGCGAGTTCTATGCTGCGTTGGGCGTTGTGGGAACCTATTTCACTTCCGAGAATACCAAGTATGACGAGATCGTGGAATTTGATAACCTGCGCGTGGAAGGCCACTCACTGGATGCTATCCGCGGTTACAACTGCCTGGGCTTCTACACCTACGATGACTTCAATTACGACCCCGAGACTGGCAAATACACCCTGAAAGCTGATCTTCCCCAACCCAAGATTGGCGGTACCATCCAGCCGGGCGACCTGAAGTACGAAGATGTCAACGGCGACAAAGTGCTCAATAACAAGGATATGGTGGATCTGGGCAAGGATGGCCGCTACGGCTCCCCGCTCACCCTGGGCGTGAACCTCACCCTCAAGTACAAGAACTGGACGCTCTTCCTCGTGGGTAACGGTCAGTTCGGAGCCTACGGTCTGAAGGCCAACGGCGGCAACAGCTACTACTATATGAGCGGCGACGCCAAGTATTCTGTCTTTGCTCGCGGCCGCTGGACGCCTGAGACCGCTGAGACTGCCACGCACCCGCGTCTGACGTCACTCAGCTCTGCCAACAATGCTGCGGCCTCCACCTTCTGGCTCTACAGCACAGATCGCTTCAACCTGCGCAAGGTGCAGCTGACCTACGACTTCCCGAAGGAGATGTTCCAGGGAAAGATCGTCAAGGCGCTCTCCCTCTATCTGAATGCCAACGACCTGTTCACCATCGCCAAGGAACGCAAGATCCTGGAGACCACCGTTGGTTACGCTCCGCAAACCCGCTTCTATAATATCGGTGTTAGGGCTACGTTCTGAACAATAAACAATAAACGCGAAACAATAGACATTCAATTGATATGATTATGAAAAAGATATTCAGCACAATACCTGTTATTGGTTATTGTTTATTGGCTATGACGCTGTTCTCCTGTGACGACATGTTTGAACCTGCCAAGGAGAACAACCGCCAGCTGGAGGACCTCACCGAGGAGTCTGAGTATGCCCACGGTCTGTTGATCTATGCCTACAACCGTCTGCCCTACGTCACCACCACCGAGACCGACGTGGCCACCGACGATGCTGTGACCAACCAGACCAACAGCAAATTCCTGAACATGGCAACTGGTACTTGGTCTGCCGACGAGAATCCCGTGTCACAGTGGGACAAGTGCAAGGACGGCATCCAGTATGTGAACCTCTTCCTCTCCATCGTGGAGAAGGTGAAGTGGGCGCCCAGTGCCCAGTCCAAGCAGCAGATGTACATCGATCGCCTCAAGGGTGAAGCCTTCGGCCTGCGCGCACTCATGTACTATTATTTATTACAGGCCCACGGAGGCATTGCCGAGGACGGCAAGCTCTACGGCGTGCCCCTCCTGACGTCTGCCGAGGACGGTAGCTCCGACTTCAACCAGCCCCGTGCCCTCTTCTCCGACTGCGTGAAACGCTGCTTCGAGGACTGCGACAGCGCTATGGCACTGCTGCCCTTCGAGTACAGCGACAAGGACGCCAACAAGGGTGACACCATTCCTAAGAAGTACCTGGATCTCGGCGCCAACTTCTCTGGCTACAACCTCGTCTTCGGCGACCGCTCACGCAACCTGATGTCTGCCAAGGTGGCCGAGGCCATCAAGGCTCAGGTGGCCCTGCTGGCTGCCAGCCCTGCCTTCCGCGACCAGAGCGGCGTGAAATCCGAGGATGCCGCCCGTCTGTGTGCCAACGTCCTCAAGCGCATCGGTGGCATCGCAGGCTTTGACGAGACCGGTAACATCTGGTACAAGAACAAGGCAAAACTGGAACCTGGTGCCGCCGAAATGCCGGAAATTCTCTGGCGCGAAGACCGCAAGAAGGATTCCGACCAGGAAGGAGAGAACTTCCCGCCGACACTCTATGGCAACGGCCGCGTCAATCCCTCCCAGAACCTCGTGGACGCATTCCCCATGCGTAGCGGACTCCCCATCACCGACCCCAACTCCGGTTATAATCCCAACGACCCCTACGCCAACCGTGACCCGCGTCTGGCACACTACATCCTCTACAACGGGACGACCTTCAGAAGAAGTCTCATCATCACAGGTAACTACCCCAACGACAAGAGCGAATCTACTGACAACCTCAACAACATCAGTACTTCCACCCGCACGGGTTATTACCTCCTGAAACTGCTCCGCGACGACGTCGTTCCCAAGATGTCAGGTTCCGAGAACCAGCAGCAGCACATCTATCCGCGCATCCGCTACACCGAGATTTTCCTGGGCTACGCCGAGGCTTCCAACGACGCTTGGGGTCCCAAGGAAGATCACGTCGAAGCTGGCTTCACCCCCTACGATGTTATCAAGGCCATCCGCGACCGCGCAGGACTCGCCACCAACGAGATCGGACAGCCGCTGGATGGAGGTGACACCTATCTGGAAGAGTGCGCCGGCAATCAGGACAAGATGACCGAGCTCATCCGCAACGAGCGCCGCCTGGAACTCTGCTTTGAAAACAAGCGCTTCTGGGATCTCCGCCGCTGGCTGCTGCCGCTCAACGAGCCGGTGAAAGGTATCAAGATAGAGAAGATTGACGCACTGAAGGATCCTACCCCCGACAACCTCAAATACACCGTCTTTGAGGTGGAGGAACGCAAGTACGACAACAAATACCAGTGTTACGGTCCCATTCCAAAGAGCGAAGTCCTCAAGTGGGAAAACCTCCTCCAAAACCAGGGATGGAAGTAAAGCAGAAAAATGGATAATGGACAATTGATTATTCATAATTCATAATTGACATTTTACAATGATTAACAAGAAATATATATTCGTAGGAGTCTTGGGAGCCCTCTCGCTCACCGTCGCATCTTGCTACAACACCGAGAATGAGTTCCCAGACTTTGAAGGAGGCACCACCGCCTACTTCGCCTTTCAGTTCCCGATTCGAACACTCATTCTGGGCAACGATATCTACGACAACACGCTGGACAACGAGCACAAGTGCCGCATCTGGTCCACCATGGGCGGTGCCTACGGCGGTCGTGACGCTATCGTGGAAATCGGAGTGGCAGACTCCCTCTGTAACAACCTCTGGTTCGTGGACGATGGTGGCAACCCCTCCATCCCCGTGACTCCGATGCCTTCCAACTACTACAGGCTCTTAGACACGAAGATCCCCTACAACGGCGACCCCCGCGGCTACGTGGAAGTGCAGTTCACGGATGAGTTCTTCAACGATTCGGCTGCCATCTCCAACACCTATGTGATTCCACTCCTGATGAAGAGCGTCATCGGATTAGACTGCATCCTCACCGGCAAACCCCGTGAAGGCCTCTCACCCGCTCGCGTCAACCTGGATGACTGGGAAGTGCTGGCCAAGGACTATGTGCTCTACTGCGTGAAGTACATGAACCCCTGGCAGGGCAAGTACATCCGCCGAGGCGTGGACTATGTGACAGAGAAGGAAAAGACCGACACCGTCGTTCGCAAGGACTTCTCTCTCGTCAACTCCGACCTGGAACACTACAAGGAGAATCCTGTGAACCAGAACGATGAAGTCTGCGGCATCACCACCAAGAACATGACACAGGCCATCTTCCCCATCTCCGTCAAGCGCAGCGGCAATAAGGCCTCTGTTATCTGCAACCTCACCCTCACCTTCAACGGTGACAAGTGCACCATCTCCTCCGACGACGACAAGGTCACTTCCACCGGTTCCGGCGAGTACATCACCAAGGGCACCGAGCGTCCCGAGTACAAGGACTACCAGTGGGGCAGCAACAACGGCGTGCCCATGCAGCGTGACATCCTTCGTCTGGCCTACACCGTCAGCATCGAGAAGGGAAAAGTCCTGGGCAAGGATGATAAGGGAAATGACATCCTACTGGATAATGATATTCAGGTCACCACCGCCGACACCCTCGTGGTGCAGACGCGCGAGTCCAACAAGAAAGAAACCTTCTCTCCCAAATACGTTAAACCCTAATAGGAGGCTACGACTATGAATAAGATGTATAAAAACAGTCTCTTCCTGTTGGCTGCAGCAGCAATGGTTGTTGCCTGCGCCGACTACAATGTGACAGACGACTTCAAGGCCGATCCGGATCCCACGTTCGTGGAGCCATACAAGGATTATGCCACCGTGAAGTCCTACATCGACAGAGGCACTTATCCCAATATGTCTCTCGGCGCCCAGCTGAAGGTTTCTGAGTTCAACAAGCAGGAACTGGCCCACGCGGCAGCTGTGACAAACTTCGACAACTACTCTTTCGGCACCACACTGATGTCCGGGGCCATTGTCAACGGCAAGGGCGTGATGAACTTCCTCGACATGAAAGACCTGCTGGACCACGTGGAGGAAATCGGAGGCGAAGTCTTCGGTAGCCCCATCGTCGCCAATGCCAACCAGGCCGACGAGTGGCTGGAGAAGCTCACGGCACCCATTGAAATCCAGGTGGATTACGTGGAAGGCAAGTACGTCAACTACAACGACTCCACCATCTTCAACGGCACCGTGGAGAAGGGAACGAATGTGGGCATCGCCAAATACGACGGCCAGAACACCCTGAAGATCGGAACACTGTGTAATGTACGAATCATTGAAGGCTTCGACGTGGACCCCAAGGCCAAATACACCACCACCTTCTATGCCAAGGCCGACAAGGACGCCACCTTCAACATCACCTTCTCCGGCAACAAAGTCAACGGCTCCGGAACTGATGGCAAATGGACCTTCAAGGCCGACCGATGGACCAAGATCGTCGTGGAGGCACAGAGTGCTGCGGACGCCACAGAAGGTTACCTCACCATCGAGAACACCCGTTCCACAGTCATCTACATCCGCGAGGTGCAGGTGGGCTACTATCCCGACAACCACCGCCAGCAGACCGCCCAGGAAAAATCAGACACCATCAACTATGCACTCAACGCATGGTGTGACGGTCTGATGAAGATCAACCAGGGCCGCATAACCTCCTTCGACCTCATTGACGAGGCCATCGACACGAAAGCCGAATTGGAGAACGGCCTTTACGACCTTAAGCACTCCGACGAGAAGATCTTCTGGCAGGACATTCTGGGCAGTGAGAATTATGCACCCCAGGTCTCCAAGGTCGCCAGCACTGCCTTCAAGACACACGGCGGCGACCTCGAGAAGCTGCGCTTCTTCATCAGCGAGTCTGGACTGGACGAGCCGAAGAAGTTCGAGAGCCTTAAGTACTGGATCAACATCTGGGACCAGAACGGCGCACAGATCGACGGCATCAACGCCAAGTTGAACCTCACCTACAGCGAGGACGCAGACACCCAGAAAGCCAATGAGGCAGCCCTCCAGACGCTCCTCAACAACCTGCAGTCCACCGGCAAGCTCATCCGCCTCTCCAACTTCGACATCAAGTATCAGGACGCCGACGGACTCCCCGTGACGGCCAAGGAAATCACCAGTGAGCAGCGCCAGAAGCTGGCCAACTACTACAGCCACGTCATCCAGAGCTACATGAGCCTCATTGATCGTGACAAGCAGGCCGGCATCTGCAAGGGTAACATGCTGGACACCACCGACCCCGTGGGACTCTGGGCTCAGGACGCCCTGACTAAGGACTGGGTGCGCACCGCCACCTACAAGGCATTCTGCGACGCCCTCAAAGGAAAGTAGTTTTAAAGTGTTTCATTAACATATTATTTAACTCAATTTTATTAACCAAACCCAAAAATTTATTCAATTATGAAGAAAATTTTTACTCTGATTGCTCTCTTTGCCATCGCTCTGGGAGCAAAAGCTGAGTGGGTAGAAGATTACAAGATTGACTACTCCACTCTAAATGATTTCCCATTCTATGTGATGGGTTATGCTCCTTCCATCATCAATGGAGTGATGGTTGACGACCCTGTTCCCTTCCGCAAGTATTGGAGAGAGGGCGATGACGGTTTTGCTGATGTAGCAGACCAGTGCACCGAGGTTACCGTGAATGGTTCCACATTCTATGTGCAGGAACTGGAAGAAAACCCCTGGCGTCAGTACATGATTGCCAGTGAAGTCTCCATGGAATTGGATGTGACCTACACGCTGAAGGCCGTGGTGAAGGCTTCTGAAGCCGTCAACATGAATCTCCAATTTGGTAACTGGGGTAAGCTCGTTGAGACACAGGTGTCTCTTTCTGCCAGTGATGATTTCCAGGAAGTAGAATGGGAAGTTTCTGGTTGCACAAATGCAGGCAAAGGCTTCATCTGCGTACAGCCTGGCACTTCCACTGCAAAGATTGAATGGAAATCTCTCACCGTGTCCCATTTCCAGAAGGAGACACGTCCCGTCGTTTGGCAGGAGTGGCTCACCAAGGACGGTGAACCCGTCATCGTGGATGGCAATCCCATTCCCGGCTTCATGGGTGACGCCGAGACACCTTGGGGTGATATGGCCGAGACAAGATTTAACGACCAGGAGAACAACTTCAAGGTCTGCGCTTGGGGTAAGGAGAAAGGCCGCAACATGAACGACGATGGCGGTTGGGATCCCTTCCCCTGCGACATCGTTGAACTCTCCGACGAGGATGGCGGTGGCCACGCATTCATCGTGCGCGCTCCGCTGGCCGACACCGAGGGCGACGCCTCCGCTTGGGACAACCAGTTCTGGATCCAGTCTCCGAGAGAGTGGAAGTCCGGCACACAGGTCAAGCTCCACTTCCGCTACAAGGCCAACCGTGACGGTGTGACCACCAACACCCAGATCCACCATCAGAACCCCTCCGACTACCTCATCTGGCACGCTATCGGCGACATCACCTTCAACGAGGCTTGGCAGGAGTTTGACGGCACCTTCACCTTCTCCGATGACATGGGAGGTGGCTGGTCCATCGCTTTCAACCTCAACTCTTCCGTCAAGGAGCCCACAGACTTCTACTTCGACGACCTCTCCTGGCAGACCATGAAGCTGGACGAAGGCCTCTTCATCGCTTCCGCCAACACCAACACCGGCATCGAGTATGACTTTGACAACGCCCAGGAATTCGTCTATGACGAAGGCGCAGAAGCATACGTCGCCACCGTCGGCACCAAGGGCAAGCAGGACACTTGGGTCAACGAAGTCATGATTTCCACCATCCGTGGTAATGACGCTGCCTTCAAGGGTGCTACCCTGAAGCCCTCCGGCGCCATCGTCAGCGATCCCGAAGTGTGGCCCAACTACACCGAGGCCAGCCTGGCCAAGATCAAGCTGCCCGCAGCTGGTGTCTGGACAATCTCCGTGGATACAGAGAACAAGCAGATGAACTTCGTGAAGCTCGAAGGCGAACAGGAAGTGGGACCCATCGAGTTCGTTGCCAACCCGACCCTCGTCGTCGTACACGGTCAGGAGCGTGACTTCACATCCAGTGAGCAGCCTGCCGACGAGGAAGCCGGCATCGAAGCTGGCACAGGTCAGCCCTGGGACAACCAGTTCTTCCTCTATGCCAACCGCACTCTCTCTGCTGGCGAGGCCACTGTCCTCTCCTTCCGTTACAAGTCTTCCATCCCTGCCAAGACCACCACACAGTGCCACGGCGAACCGGGCGGTTACATGCACTGGGCAGCCATCGGTGACGTGAACTTCACAGATGAGTGGCAGGACTTCGAGCAGACCTTCACCGTTCCTTCCGAGGCCGACGGCATGCGTTGCATCGCCTTCAACATGGCTGAAATCAAGGAAGCTTGCGACTATGAGATGACCGACTTCATCTGGAAACTCGAGGACGAGACAGAGACCCTCATCAACTTCACAGGCTCCGAGAACTTCTTCGTCAAGGAAGGTGCCGGCACCTCTCCCTACCAGTTCGGCACAGACCCGTCCGCAGTTGTCAGCATCAAGAGCAATGTCACTTCCGGTGTCACCTTCAACCTCGTTGGCCAGCGTGTCAACAAGCAGTACAAGGGAATCGTCGTGAAGAACGGCAGAAAGTCCATCGTGAAGTAAAATTCACCAACCACCAAAATAGCATTCAGCCCAAATCGGTCTCCCCGATTTGGGCTGAATCTTTAGGAACATTCGGCATGAGCATACCATTACAAAAAAAACTTGCCCGCGTCCTCATGTGTTGAGTGGCGCGGGCAAGCAGTAGTAGTGATTGGGTCGTAATTGTCAGGAGTGTGATGAGTCTCTGATTCGGTTCATTTTACATTTCCGTCCCCCAGGGGGATCATAGGGGGCCTTCACTTTTCCTTTTAATTATTTTACTCCCCTGAAATGGCGGCACGCCGAGGGTGAAAAGCGTGAAATTGATGTGAATCAAGGGGCCTCACGCATTTTTTTCCCTTTTTTCTTCCCTGCGTTACATTTTTTCTTTATCTTTGTGCCGAAATCAGTAAATTATTTTGCAAACGAAGAGAAAACAAATATGAATAACGTTATGGCAAATAATCTGAATCAGAATTCATCGACAATCACCGGCGACGTGAAGAGCCGGATAGACAAGATATGGGATACGCTGTGGGCTGGAGGCATCACGGTGCCTGTGACCATCCTGGAACAACTGACGTATCTGTTCTTCATCAAACTGCTCGACGATAAGCAGCGGCATGAGGAGAGCAACGCCATTGAGTTTGGCTACGAACTTGAGAATCCGCTGTTTAAAAAAGGTGAGAAGTGGCTGAACCCAGAAACCAATCAGGAGGTGGCCTATGAAGACCTGCGTTGGTCAGTGTTCAAAGGCTTCTCTGCCCAGAACATGCTGCACCATGTGCGCAACAACGTGTTTGTGTTTATCAAGGGTATCGGCAAGGAGAGTGGTTCAGCCTACAGTCGCTATATGCAGGATGCCGTGTTCAGCATCCCCAAGGCTGACGTGCTGCAGAGTGTTATCGATGATATTGACCTGCTGGATATGGAGGATGCCGACACCATGGGCGATGTCTATGAGTATATGCTGGCACGAATGTCGGAGAAAGGTCAGAACGGTCAGTTCCGAACGCCACGCCACATCATCCGCATGATTATCACGATGGCCGAGCCAAAGATAGATGATGTCATCTGCGACCCTGCCATGGGTAGTGCCGGATTCATTATGGAGGCAGCCCGTCAGATTTACGATCAGAATCGTGCCACCATCCAGACCAACGAGGATGTGCGCAAGCGCTATTACTCCACGATGTTCAATGGCTTTGATACTGACCAGACCATGCTGCGTATCGGCGCGATGAACATGCTGCTTCATGGCATTCCTACACCTAATATCAAGTATCAGGACTCGCTCTCTGAGGACAATACGGATGCCAGTCGCTATACCCTCTGCGTGGCCAATCCGCCCTTCTCAGGCAAGGTGCTAAAGAGCACCATCAGCAAGAGTCTGCTGTCGATCGCCAATACCAACGCCACAGAGCTGTTGTTCCTGGCCTTGTTTGTGCGCTCGCTGAAGGTGGGAGGCCGTTGCTTCTCAGTAGTGCCCGATGGTGTGCTGTTTGGTAACGACAATGCCCACATGGCCATCCGCAAAGAGCTCATCGACAAGCAATGTCTGCGCGCTGTTATCTCTATGCCAGCAGGCGTATTCCAACCTTATAGTGGTGTCTCGACAGCCATTCTGGTGTTCACCAAGACGGATGCTGGTGGTACGGACAACGTGTGGTTCTACGAGATGCATGCTGATGGCTTCACGCTGAATGCCAAGCGTACGCCAACCGCAGAGGACGATATCCCAGACCTGTTGCAGCGCTGGCAAAATCTGGATGCTGAGACGTCACGCACTCGTAAGGATCAGAGCTTCTTTGTGCCAGTGGACGAGATTCGTCAGAACGACTACGACCTCACCTTCAACAAGTATAAGGAGGTGGTGCGCGAGAAGGTGATCTATGATGACCCCAAAGATGTCTTCGCCCGCATCGAGGCCCTTGAGGCTCAGTTCGCTGCCAAGCAAAAGGAGTTTAAGGAGAAGTATTTGTAATTTTGCACGCAGTGCGTACACAATTGAGATATGATAATGAAAGAAATAAATAACGAAATAGAGAAGAATAATCAAATCATCGAGGCAAGAGCCGAACAATTGGCTAAGCGCATTGAGGCATTAGTTGTTGAAGCACGAAAGAATATAGCGTCAACAGTCAATGTTGCCATGGTTTACACCTATTTTGAAGTGGGCCGATATATTGTTGAAGACGAACAAGGTGGAAAGCTACGTGCAGAATACGGCAAGGGAATCTTGAAAGGAGTCTCTGCACGTCTTACAGCAAGTCTTGGCAAGGGGTGGTCGGTGGATACGCTTGAAAATGCAAGGAATTTCTATAATATCTACGCAAAATCCGAACCATTGGTTCGGAAATCTGATGTGCCAATTGAAAAATCCGAGCCAGTGGTTCGGAATTTGGAAACAACAGGAAATCGTAACCACTGGTTACTAAATCACCAATTCGTTCTTCCTTGGTCACACTATCAAATACTGACTCATGTCAAGGATTCTGACGCACGTAGTTTCTACGAAATAGAAGCATTCAAACAGCAATGGAGCAAGCGTCAACTGCAACGTCAGATAGGTAGTGGCCTCTATGAACGCCTAGCCCTGAGCAGAGACAAAGACGAAGTGATGCGACTGGCTACAGAAGGTCAAGTAGTTGAAAAGCCTGCAGATATCATCAAAGATCCATTAGTCTTAGAGTTCTGTGGTTTGAAGCCTGACGCATCTTACAGCGAGACAGACCTTGAAAGTGCCATTATCAGTCGCCTGCAAGACTTCCTGCTGGAGATGGGAAAAGGATTCCTTTTTGAAGCACGACAAAAGCGATTCACTTTTGAAGAACGCCATTTTTATATTGACCTTGTACTATACAACAGGTTACTACAGGCGTATGTCCTCGTTGACCTCAAGATGGATGACCTCACCCATCAGGATTTGGGGCAAATGCAGATGTACGTCAACTACTACGACCGCTATGTGAAAGAAGATTTTGAAAAGCCAACAATTGGAATTCTTCTTTGTGAGCGCAAGAACGATGCCCTCGTCGAACTTTCATTGCCCAAGGATGCCAACATCTATGCTCAGCAATATGCTCTTTGTTTGCCAGACAAAGCTCTGCTTCAGCAGAAACTGCGTGAATGGATAGCTGAATTTAAGAACAAGGAGGACGAGGTATGAACAGGTTACGCTGCCAAGCAGCAGGAGTTTAAGGAGAAATATTTGTAATTTTGCACGCATTAAGATAAGGCAATGTATAAAGAAATTCAAATATCTGACGAAAAACTGCAACGCGCTGTTGCAGATATTAAAGAAGCCATTTTGCAAGGACAGTATGAGGCTTGCAAAGGGGGTAACCGCATACAATTGACAGTGTATTTTGGTATCGGTAAGTATATCTCGCAGCATACACGAAAGGGCGTGTGGGGTACAGGCGCACTGGAAACCATCAGCAATCAACTGCGTAGAGAATTGCCTGGATTAAGGGGCTATTCGGCAACAAGCCTCAAGAAAATGAGACTCTTCTATGAGAATTGGATAATGCTTGATGCCAATTCGTCCGTCGCAACGGACGAATTAAAATCGATAATTACAATTGCCGATACAGCCTCAGGCAATCCGTCCGTCATAACGGACGATTTAGGTGCTATCGATATCTATCACACGTTAATGGTGCCAGTAACACAATAAGGAGGACGAGTAATGGATAGAAGTAAGTGGGAATATAAGAAGCTGGGAGATATCTGCATGCTTTTGAATGGTTTTGCGTTCAAAAGTGAAAAGTATGTAGATAATGGCATTAGGGTAATGAGAATTACTAATGTTCAGAAAGGAGAAATCGTCGATGACGATCCAAAATTCTATCCCATGTCTTCTCAATCAGAAATTCAACGATATATGTTGAAGGAGAACGACTTGCTAGTATCACTTACTGGCAATGTAGGTCGTGTCGGATTATTACAACGGGAGTTGTTACCTGCAGCATTAAACCAGCGTGTAGCCTGCTTACGACTAAAGGGTATTTCCACAGATTTGAGGTATCTCTTCCATCTCATGAACTCTGACTTATTTGAGAATGAATGTATAGTAAACTCACAAGGGATTGCTCAGAAAAACATGAGCACGAAGTGGCTCTCTGATTATAAGCTACCTGTTCCTCCATTATCCGACCAGCAGCGGATTGTGGCGGAGTTGGATTGCTTGAACGAAATGATTGCTGTGAAGCAAGAGCAGTTGAAGGAGTTCGATAAACTTGCTCAATCCATCTTCTATGATATGTTTGGGGATCCTGTTTCAAATCCTAATAAATGGGAAAGTCAGACATTGGAGAAACTAATCCAAGATAATATTATATTGTACCATTTAGACGGGAATCATGGTGGTGATTATCCAAGGAGGGAAGAATTTGTCGAACAAGGAGTATCATATATTGGTGCTAATAATATTAAAGATGGGTATATAGATTTTTCTTCAGTAAAATATCTCACAGAAAAGAAAGCTAATACATTAAGAAAAGGTATTGCGAAAAATGAGGATGTCTTATTTGCTCATAATGCAACCGTTGGCCCTGTCGCGTTATTAAGAACGACAGAAGAAAGAGTTGTTTTAAGCACCTCTTTAACGGCTTATCGTTGCAATAAGCAAAGATTGCTCCCTCTATTTTTGAAATCATATATGGAAAGTACTTGGTTTGTAAGCCAGTATATTCATACAATGAAACAGGCTACAAGAAATCAGGTGCCAATTACACAACAGAGAAAAATGACGTTCATTCTTCCTCCTCTCTCCCTTCAGCAGCAATTTGCAGAGAAGATTTCTGCGATTGAGTCACAGAAGGAACTGGTGAAGCAGAGCATTGCGGAAACGCAGGCGCTGCTCGATTATACGATGGACAAGTATTTCGGATAGACGATAAAACAAGTTTGACCTATGGCTAAGAATTTCGACTACCTAAAGGATTTGCCGCTCTTCACAACCTTGTATCAGCGTTGTGACCAGGCAGAGACGTTCTGCAAGCCTGACCCTGACAAGTCGGCAATGGGTTGCAGACGTGCATTAGAGTGGACGGTTGACCTGATTTACAGGGTTCAGCACTGGGAGGTATCGCCAAGGATGAGCCTCTTCGAGAAGGTGCAGAGCGCTCAGTTTGTGGCGTTCATCAACTCGCGCGACCTGATGCAGAAACTGCACTTTGTGCGCAGCGTGGGGAATCGTGCTGCCCACCAGGGAGGGGTGTCGAAACGTGACAGCGAATATGCCGTACTGGATATCTACTATTTCATTGGCGACGTGCTGATGCTGTTGGGATTCATCGAGCGCTATCCGAAGTTCGACAGAGCATTACTACCTGAGCGAGGTACACCAGTGATGGTGCCCATCACCACAGAAGAGACCACCCAGCAACAGGAAGAGGCTGCCAAGGAGGCGAAGCCCATCGAAACTCCTGCGGCAGAGGTGCTGGTGGCTCACAACCCAGAGAACCTGAGCGAGGCCGAGACGCGTAAGATATACATCGATGAGATGCTGCGCGAGGCTGGTTGGGAGATATCAGAGACAGACAATGCCATTGTGAGCGGAAAGGCTTGCGTAGAGATAGAGGTGCAAGGGATGCCGAACGCCACAGGCATAGGCTATGCGGACTATGTACTGTTTGACACCAATGGTATGCCATTGGCAGTGGTAGAGGCGAAGAAGACCACTGTTGACCCAGTGGTGGGTAAGGCACAGGCAGAACTCTATGCCAAGTGTCTGGAAGCCCGTTTCGGCGTGAAGCCTGTGGTCTATTACACCAATGGCTATGAGACCAACATCATCGACCAGCTGGGCTATCCTGCACGTACCATCTATGGATTCCATACGCGCCAAGACCTGCAGAAGCTGATTCAGAAGCGAGGCCGTCAGGACATCATCGATATGCTGGCAAAGGCGGACATCGTGGATCGTCCTTATCAAACGAGGGCTGTGAAGAGCATCTGCGAACACTTCAACCTGAAGCACCGCAGGGGCTTATTAGTGATGGCTACAGGAACGGGTAAGACACGTGTGGCCATTGCGCTGGTGGAAGTGCTGTTGAGGAACAACTGGGTGAAGAACGTGCTGTTCCTGGCAGACCGCACTGCCTTGGTGGAACAGGCATTCAGCAAGTTCAGCACCTATCTGCCTGACGAGACGAAGTGCAACCTCTGCGACCCTCGACAGCAGCGGAACATCGATGCCCGCATCCTGTTCTCTACCTATCAGACGATGATCAACTTCATCGACGACGAAGAGAAGGTGTTCAGCGTAGGACGCTTCGACCTGATCATCATCGACGAGGCCCATCGCTCCGTGTTTGGTAAGTATGGCGCCATCTTCGATTACTTTGACTCGCTGCTGGTAGGACTGACAGCCACGCCACGCGAAGAGATAGACCGCAGCACCTACCGCCTGTTGGAACTGGAGGACGGCGAACCCAATGACTTCTATGAGTATGCAGAGGCTGTCAGGGACGGCCACCTCGTAGATTTCGAGGCGTACCGTTACGACTCCGACATCCTGAAGCATGGCATCAAATACAACGAGCGAACGGAGGACGAGAAGGAGCAGTTGGACACCATCTTCGAGAAAGAAGGGGGTGAGGAGCGCGATATTGAGAGCAACGAGATCTTCCGCTATATCTACAACACAGACACCATCGACAAGGTGTTGCAGGAACTGATGGAACAGGGACTGCATGTAGATAGTGGCGAGAACATCGGCAAGACCATCATCTTTGCCTATAACCACAAGCATGCCGTGAAGATAGCCAAGCGCTTCGCTGTGCTCTATCCGCAACTGGGACCCGACTACTGCGAGGTGATAGACTATCAGGAGACGCAGAAACGGCACCTGCTCGATGAGTTTGAGAAGGTGGACCATGAGCCGCGTATTGCTGTCAGCGTGGATATGCTGGACACAGGTATCGACGTGCCAGAGATACTGAACCTGGTGTTCTTCAAGCCCGTACACTCGAAGATTAAGTTCGAGCAGATGAAAGGGCGTGGCACCCGTCTGTGCAAGAACTTGCTGGGTGTGGGTAAGGACAAAGAAAAGTTCCTCATCTTCGACTTCTGCAATAACTTCGACTACTTCGACGAGAACCCACAGGGTGTTGAGGCATCAAGGGCTGTATCGCTGACAGAGCGTATCTTCAGGCAGAAGGCAGAGCTGACATTCCTGTTACAGGAGGGTGCACAGCAGACCTTTGACCACCAGTTGCATGGTGAACTGAAGGACGAGTTGTGGCAGATGGTGAAGGGACTGGGCTTCGAACGCATCCTGGTAAGGAAGCACGGCACAGCGATTGAACCCTTCCGTGACGTCCAATACTGGGAGGCACTCAAGGAGGATGATTTGGAGGTGCTGAAGGGAACCATCGCCCCACTGCTGGTGGCTTCGGGCGACGAGATGGCGATGAAGCTGGATGTGCTGATGTATGCCTGTGAACTGGCTTACCTGAAGAAGGCGCCTATCCCCTCGGCTGTGACTGATAAGATCAGGCAACAGTGCATCTTCCTGAAGGCCAAGAAGAGCAACATCCCACAGGTGAAGGCGCAGATGGCCACCATCGAAGAGGTGATGAGTGAAGGCTTCTGGACGAATGTCAGTTTGGAGGATATGGAACGTGTGCGCAAGGTGCTGAGAGAACTGATGTGCTTTGCCATCGATGTGAACGACAACGAGACCTTCGACGTGGATATTGAGGACATCATCGACAAGCCACGGATAGAAAACCCACAGCCCACGAACGTCACCTATAAGCAGCGCGTATTCGACTACCTGGCAGCGCATCACGATGATGGGGTGTTCCAGAAGATCTATAATATGGAGCAGTTGACCATACAGGATGTGCACGAGCTGGAACGTATTCTATGGGAAGAACTGGGAACGAAAGAGCAGTATGAGGATTACTGTCGCAGGGAGAAGAAGATATATGGCGGTAATGTGGCAGCGCTGATTCGGTCTCTGTGCGGTATAGACCGCACCAAGGCGCACCAGAAGTTCTATGAGTTCATACGCTCAGAGCAGTTGTCGTCACTACAAGAGGAATACCTGAACAGCATCATCAACTATGTCTGCACGAATGGTGATATGGAACGCAGGACATTAGGGCAGGATCCTTATCGAGAATTCAACTGGCAACAGGCATTTGGTGACCAGAGAGCCATCGTAGGCAATTACGTGGACCATCTGCATCACCTGATAAAAGTAGTACAACCCTATACGATATTAGAGGAACAATCATCAGAATATCTTAGGGCAGCAGAGAACTAACGACTGCTACATAATGTCATCATAAACTCACGGCTTGTCCGTGAGTTTTTTTGTGGTACACCCGCCATGAGCTAATGACTGCTCTCGCGCGCGTACATTATTACTATATCTGTTCTTGTCCTTTCGTATTCCAAGTCTTTCTCATAACTTTGCGCTGTAATTACAGTTCAAAGTCATGAGAAAACAAGAAAAGAAGAACAGGCGCCCGCGTGCGCCACTACCGGAAGAGACGAAACGTCTCATCCAGAAAATGTATGCTTCGCACACCGCTCCGCAGATCGCTGAATTGCTGGGAGTGGAGTTCCGGAAGGTGGAGGACTACATCAAGAATCAGCGGAAATTTGGAATGCCCTGGGCGAGAAAAAGCAAGAAACAGAAAAGCCTAAACTGCTCTATTTCAGGACAAAAAGGCTTGGCTGTTCGTTATGGCTATTATGAAGAGGAATCCTGAAACATTCCATTAACATTATTTAATCTAGCGAAGGGGTTTTCTGGTTTCATTCTTTTTTGTTACTTTGCACCCGAATTGGTAGTGCGCACACCATTCAGCAATGTTTAACCATCAAAAATAGAAGAACAATGTACAATGTAGAAGAAACTGGAATGCCACCATGGTGGCAGGAACTGGGAAGGAACCTGCGGGCGCTGAGCCCGGAGGACTGGCTGGCGGGGGCGTTCGTGTGGAACGCCATCATCACGATTTGTCTCATTTATTCACTGCTAAAATGATGATTGGGTCGCCCTGCGGGCTCAAAATTATAAGAAAATTAAAACAAAAAAATTATAAGAAATGCGTCGGCTGATGAAGATGAAAAAAACAGGAAAAACCCCAGCTCCGCTGGCAAAAACAACGCGCTTCGCGCTGAAAAAACTGTCCCCCGCGCTCGGAAGGAATGAGTTAGGCCCAGCGCATCGCTGGTCCGTAGAGATGGAATTGAGCAGCCATCTTGAAAACAAGTTTTCAGAGTGGTCTGTCAATTCTATCTCCAGCCCGAAGGGCACACTCATTCCTACCGCCCACGCAAAGCCGCCCACGCAATCCTGGCAAGCTGCTCTTTTATAATTTTTTGATTTAATTTTTTTAAAATTTTGAGCAAGCGGAGCGCAGCGACCATAAAAAACCAGAGGACATGTTTTTCAGTGAAGCGAAGCGGAACGTTTTCGTTAAGCCAGGAGAGCAGAGTGAAGCTCGCTTCGACTCTGCCTTGGCGAGAAAAGGTCGAATGCAATTCAACGGTGTTTTTGCCTCGAAGAGGGATTTTTAAGGTTTTTGTTTTTTAAAATTTTGAGCGCAGCGACCAAAAAGAGCGCAGCGACCATTAAAAAAAAGTAATGCGTATGAGAAATGAAAAGAACAACAATCAAAATCGAAGAGAATTATGATGTTATCGACAGTAAAAGAACATTCCAAGACACCTGTGCGGGTGAAGATCGGATTCACACTGGCGGAGTGGACGCTGCTGACGAGTCTGGTGGAGTGCCTGATCGGTGAGCGTACGCCCAACGAGGTGGATGCGCCGGTCTTTGCCACGAATGACAACGGGAAGACGGACAGCGGCTATGAGCGGATGCTGGTGTGGTACCGTGTGCTGCAGGAGCGCCTGCAGAATGCACGGGCACAGTGTGAGGACTTCCTGGTGAGGCGTGCCCTCAGGCAGGAAGAGCGTGCGAACAGACAGCGGAAGCGACACGAGAAGGACTTAACGGCAATGGCTTATGAACAGGAAGGGTTATGAGTATCCCACGCTGGAACAGCTGTGGTTCCTGGAGCCAGTGCCGTGCGTGGAGCCGGGGTACGGACTGCGCTACGACCCTGCGGAGCTGGAGAGGGACAAGGTGATGAGCTGGTACCGCATCCTGCCGCACCCGATGACGGGACAGCCGATGATCCGGAAGCTGAAGGTCTATGAAGAGGATGCGAACCACGGCCATCGGAAGAATGGCCGAAGCCCCAACGCAAAGCAGCAGTTACGGCGGAGAGTAAAATTTGGGTATCAGGGGAAGACCATCCATCTCTGCTGTGCTCACCTGACGCTCTACTGCAAGACTGGCTACAAGCCCAAGAAACGCCGGTACAATGTGGCCCTCCACCTCAATGATATCTCCACCGACGACCGACCGAGTAACCTCCGATGGGGCACGCAGCGGGAGAATATCTACATGAGTGCAAAAGCGGTGGCTGCGATGCTGCGAAACCTCAAGAAAGGAAGAGAGAAGAAGAATGAAAAAAGGGGTCGCCCTGCGGACTCAAAAGAAAGGGGGCGCCCTTCGGGCTTAAAATTATAAAATAATTAAATCAAAGAATTATAAGAAAAGATTCTGATGATGAAAAAAACAGGAAAAACACCACCTTGCGGTGGAAAAAACAACGCTTCGCTCAAAAAACTGTCCTCTTTTGGTCGTCTTCTCTATCAAGAATTAGGGAATTTGAGAAGTCCCCCGCACTCGGAGAAAGGATAGGCACACTGCTCGCAGTGCGCCGTAGGAGATTCTGTGGCTGGCCATCTCGAAAGCGAGCTTTCAGAGTGGCAGACCACAGAACCTCCCTGCCCGAAGGGCATTAATCCTTTCTCCGCCCACGCAAAGCCACCCACGCAATCCCGTCAAGCTGCTCTTTTATAATTTTCTGGTTCAATTTTTTTATAATTTTGAGCCGAAGGCGACCATCAAAGACCAGAGGACATGTTTTTCAGTGACGCGCAGCGGAACGGTGTTTTTGCTCGGATGATGTCTGTAGTTGCGAAGCAACGAGTGATGAGGGCAGGGCTGGCGTGAAAGCTCGCTTTCAAACGCAGAGCCATGACATCAGCACGAAAGCGCAAAGCGCTAAGACATCAGAAGAGGGTTTTTAATGTTTTTTTCTAAAGCAACCAACCAAAACTTGAAACATTAAACTTGAAACTTGAAACTAAAAAAAAGAGATTATGATTAAAAGACTGAAACCCACCTGTATGGGACCCATACTGAAGAAACTGCAAATGCAGTGCATGAAGGATCTGGCCGCACAGGCCAAGGAGCGGCACTTGCCGCAGTACGACGAGTACTCACCCAATCAATTCAAGAGCCTGAGAGTGCGCCTGAACGATGTCATCTCCGACGCCGTGCGGGAACGGCGGTTCAGCTGCCTGGTGGAGGAACCGGACGGCGGCCTCACCACCTGCCACGTCCGCTTCCACGAGGTCTATGACGTGGCACTGGTGCGGGCAAACCCGCGCGAGCTGGGGCCCGTGGCAGACCCCTTCGCCGTGCACCTCTTCATCTACATCAGGCTGTACGACCTGGAGCGGAGCAAGATCCTGTACTTCTGCCTGCAGATGCCGCTGATGCTGATGCCGGACAGCTTCGAGGACGAGGTGGAGCTCTTCGGGTTCTGCCAGGACAAGAAGCTGTGGAACCACCGCCTGTTCCTGGACAAGTACATCCCGCTGCTGACGTGGCATCCCGAGAGCGGCACCTTCGCCCAGGAATACGATGCGGGGGTGAACGCCAGCGTGAACAAGTGGGGCGCCATGTTGCGCTACAATGACAACTGCCGACTCACGCTGCGCGACCTCCGCCCGTGGATTGAGAAGGTGTATAGCACGAAAAAGAGAAGAGAGAAATGAAAAGTTGTGTATTTCTATAACCCTAAATCTCACGAAAATGGCACAAAAATCTCTTATGGCCCTGCGGGCGCTTGCCCTGCCGAATCGGCCAGGGCAAGAGGCTACGGCTCCATCGAGCCTACGCAGAGGGGATTGGCAGTACAAACAGGCAGTCTGGAAGCACACCAAACCTCCAGCGGCACACCAAACCTCCAGCGGCACACCAAGCAGTCCAGCGGCACACCAAGTGTAGGCCGTATGCGGCCGTAAACTTTGTGACACCGATGAGGTGCACAAAGCCTCAAAGAGAGATTTTTTGTAAGATTTTTGTAAGATTTAAGGTCAATAAAGAATCAAGTAAAATGTAGAATAAAATGAATAAAGAAATTCTGAAAATCAACATCTTGGCGGTTGTGAGTCAGCCCTGCCGCCACCCGGACCATGTATGGAATCCGAAAGACATTCTGGAAAACGGCCTCAGCGAGGACGGCACGCACATCTGCCTGAAAGTGAGACCCGACGACGCCTATTCCTGCATCTACATCCACGAAGAGGACTTTGTGGACCAAATCTTAGAGAAGATGCCGCCCGAGTACCGTGACCACCTCGTGACCATCCGGCACAGTGACTGGATCAGTTACAGTTACTGGCCTGTGTTCGACACCGACACGCAGGCCCAATTTGATGAGGAGAAGCGGAAGTACATTCGCGACAAAGCGGAGTGGTGCAGGAAATATGGAAGCAATTAGACTCACCCCCGACCCCTCTCTTTCAAAGAGGGGAGACCAAACAGACGGTGAGCTATTGATTAATAATTAAAAATTAATAATTAACAATGAAGAATTACTCAAGTTTCGCAAGTAATGCCAACACACTGTAATTCAAAGCCCCGTAGGGGCATGATAAGGGTAAACCCAGCGGAAAGGCAAGCCCCAGAGGGGCGTAATAAAGGTAGCCAGCCAATTCATTGGCTGGTAATGTGGTTACCAATGGAATGCGTGCCTTTAGGTACGCGAGAGGGATCTGTTGTCGCGTACCTAAAGGCACGCGTTTTTCTCCGCCATTCCGTACCAGCCAATGACTTGGCTGGCTACCTTTATT
>JAFZSP010000019.1 GCA_017619335.1 Bacteroidaceae bacterium | reverse complement strand
TTCTGTGGTTCCATCATCACTGTGATTATCCACCACAATGAGGTTGAAGGGGAACGTAGTCTCCTGTTTCAGGACACTGCGGATGGCGTCCTCGATGGTGCGCACTCGGTTGCGGACAGGTATCACCACGGTGGCTTCCACGGGGAAGTCTGTGTCGTCAAACTTCAGTTCATCGAATTCATCGGGAGCCAACAGTGCTCCGATGGCTTTCAGATGACGGGTGCAAGCGCGTTCCATTTCCACCTGACGGGCACGGTTGCGAGGGTCAACGTAGTCGAACTGCTTCTGCCCACTCAGACGTGTATCGGTCTCTATTTCAGTATAAAGCGGCTCGCTCACGTGCACAGGCAGCATCCTTCGTGAGAGGAACAGCCGCAGGTCATAAAGTCCGGCGAACTGATATTCCCGTTGCCGCTCCTGCTCAAAGTAATCTTTGACATAGTCGGTCCGCAGCAGCAGCAGTGATCCAAACTCGAAGTCATCACGCACGCTTCCCAACTGGCAGTCAATGAGCGGGCGGGCCTGGATCTCACCCGATGGCAGCTGGATGCGGTGATCGGCATAGACCATGGAGGCACCGCTGTCCTCGGCCACGCACAACATTCGCGTCAGCGCATGATAGCCCAACTGCAGGTCAAAGCGTTTCGTGTATAATAATATATAAGGTGTGGTGGCTGCAGCAGCCATCTGTCGGAGGCTCTTGGTCTGATAGGGATTGTCGATGAGGTGGACGGCCGCCACGTTCTCATCGGCTTTCAGCGCTTCAATGGTCACTTGGCCTTCGGCCTCATTGGAAAAGGGTAAATAACAGTCTATTTTGGACATGATTCTGTAGTTTTTTTGCAAAAGATGGTACAAAGATACTAAAAAAGTAGTAAGAAATGCCGCTGAAATGAAAAAACTTTCTCTTTCATGCTTTTCTTTATGGCTTTTTACCTATCTTTGCACAAAAATTCAGCTAAAGCTGTCTCTCAAAAGGTCAAACTTCTATTATTCATCATCAAACAATTTTCCCAATCATGAAGAAACTGCTCACTATTTCAGCTGTCGCTCTTTCGACACTCGCTCTCAGCTTCACCTTCACAAGCTGCTCTCCTTCTACCCAACAACTTGCCGACACTTCCACCGGTGCGCTCTCTGTGACCGACAAGGACTGGCACTGGGAGAAAGGTACCATTGTTATTAACACACCGGCTCGTCCCGCAGACCAGACGGATGTGATCCAACTGACGGCTCCGAAACTGGAGACCGTGCGTGTGGCTTTTGTGGGCCTTGGCATGCGTGGCCCCGGTGCCGTAGCCCGTTTCACTTACATTCCCGGCGTGCAGATCGTGGCTCTCTGTGACTATGAGGAAGAGCGCGCAGAGCGCTGTCAGGGTTACCTGCGCAATGCCGGTCTGCCCCCCGCCGACATTTACAGCGGCGAGAACGGTTATGAGGAAATCTGCAAGCGTGAGGACGTGGATCTCGTCTATGTGGCTACAGACTGGGACCACCATTTCCCCGTTGCCAAGTGCGCCCTGGAGAATGGCAAGCACACCGCCATCGAAGTGCCCTCTGCCATGAACCTGGCACAGTGCTGGTCTCTCATCAACCTCAGCGAGAAGACCCGCAAGCACTGCATGATTCTCGAGAACTGCTGCTACGACTGGTATGAGCTCAACGCCATGAACATGGCACAGAACGGTGTCTTCGGCGAAATCCTGCGTGCAGAAGGTGCCTACATCCACAACCTTGACCCCTTCTGGGATGCCTACTGGAAGAATCCTGCAGACAGCACCGGTCTCGGTTGGCGCATGAAGTATAATATGGAGAATCGCGGCGACCTCTATGCCACTCACGGACTCGGTCCCGTGGCACTCACGATGAACATCCATCGCGGCGACCGCTTCACCACCCTCGTGGCCATGGACACCAAGAGTGCTCACGGTAAGGAGTATGTGGAGAAGAAGACTGGCAAGCCCTGCGAGAACTTCCGCAATGGCGACCAGACGACAACCCTCATGCGCACTGCTCAAGGTAAGGTCGTGGAAATCCAGCACAACGTGATGAACCCGCAGCCCTACAACCGTCTGTTCAAGCTCACGGGCACCAAGGGCTATGCCACCAAGTACCCAGAAGAGCACTTCGCACTGGACAAGGAGCAGTTGGCCACCAGCGGTGTCACACCGCAGGTGGATGACCTCAGCAGTCACGGATTCCTGCCACCCGCAGAACACCAGGCCCTTGTGGAGAAATACCAGCATCCCATCATCAAGAAGTACGGCGAGATGGCCAAGCAAGTGGGTGGTCACGGCGGTATGGACTTCTTCATGGACGCCCGCCTGGTCTATTGCCTGCAGAACGGGCTGCCCTTGGATATGGATGTCTATGACCTCGCAGAATGGTGCTGCCTGGCCGAACTCGGCACCCTGTCGATGGACAACAACTGCGCCAGCGTGGCTTTCCCGGACTTCACCCGTGGAGCTTGGGAGAAGGTGAAGGGATTCCAGTTCGCATGGGCTACTCCCGAGGATGAGGCTGCTGCAGAGGCTGCTGCACAAGCCAGCACTGCTGCACAGAAAGAACGCTGTGCTGCTGAGAACCTCTGGGAAAAGTACGACCAGAGCCACAAAAAGTAAACAAACACTTAAACAATGAACGACTACATCGAAATTCAAGACCATTATGACCGCGGTGATCACTACGTGCGGTCCACATCAACAACTACCCCTGCTGCTGCATTCGGCAGCGTTATGACCCGTGTCTATACATGGATGGGCATCGCCCTGTGCGTCACAGCCGCTGCCGCCTTCCTCGTGGTCAGCAGTCCCGTTGCGCTGGAGCTCATCTACGGCAACAGTGCCGCCATCTGGGTACTGGCTATAGCAGAACTTGCACTCGTGATGGGTATCGGCTTCGGTATTAACCGGTTATCGCCCGCCAAAGCCACAGCGCTCTTCCTGCTCTATGCAGCTCTCAACGGTGTGACGCTGTCCAGCATCTTCTTTGCCTACAGTATTGGCACCATCACCCAAGCCTTTGCTGCCTCGGCCCTCACCTTTGGCGCCATGAGCCTTGTGGGTCTCACCACCAAGCGTGACCTCTCCGGTCTCGGAGGCATCCTCATCATGGCACTCATCGGTCTCATCATCGCCAGTGTCATCAACATCTTCTGGGCCAACTCCACGATGGACGCCATCATCACATACGCAGGCGTCTTCATCTTCGTGGGTCTCACAGCCTACGACACCCAGAAGATCAAGCAGATGAGTGCCGCCGCTGAACAAGGAGCCGAGATGGGCTATGTCACCGATGCAGCAGCTCCAAGGCGCATCGCCATTATCGGAGCACTCATGCTCTATCTGGACTTCATCAACCTCTTCCTCTATATCCTGCGCCTCCTCGGACGCAGCAGGGATTGAGCGATAGCGGCTGTAAATAAAGCGCCCTACATTCTGTGGAATGCAGGACGCGTTGGGTGTAGTTTTTTCAGTTCGTGCCGATGGCTTCATTCCTCGAGGCAGTCGGAGCGCATGTCCAGGAGATCCATGGGCTCCAGGTCCTCGTAGTCCAGGAGGGCATCGAAGCAGGGACACTGTTTCATCCATTCTTCGGGATCCACTCGTCCGTTGCCATCCAGGTCGGGACTGAGGTCGCGGTGTCCCAGGATGATGGCGGTGGGGAACTGGTCATGGAGGCGGGTGAGGAGTGCCCGCAGGCTCTGTCGCTGTGCGCGGGTGCGGGTGTCGCAGGGGGTGCCCAGGGAGTCCAGTCCGCCCTCGTAGCAGATGCCGATGCTGTGCCGGTTGTGGCCCTTGCAGTGGGCGCCCACCTGCCAGAGCGCACGGCCCTCGTGGACCTGACCGTCGCGGGTGATGTAGTAGTGGTATCCGATGTCTTTCCAGCCGCGTTGGAGATGGTCCTCTCTGCACTGGCGGAACGAGTATTTCTGTGTGGTGCGGGTGCCGCTGCAGTGCAGCACGATGAGTGTGATGGTGCGCATGAGTGTTGAGCGTTTAGAGGGCTGCCATGCAGCTCTGCGTGGTGAGGCTGGTGAGCAGTGCCGTCAGGATGGTGATGATGATGTTGATGATTCGCTTCAAAGTTTCCTTTTTCATAAGCTTTTTCAGTTTAAAGTTTAGTGTTGTTTGAGTTAATTGGTAGGTAACCCCGAAGGGGTGTTAAGACCACAGGCAGGGGATTTAACCCCGAAGGGGTGTTAAGACCACAGGCAGGTGGTGGAGCGTAGCGAAACCCCTGCAACTAGGGTCGGTGTTACACGAGTGCCGCGCTCGACCTCTGGTCGCTTGACACTTCAAGAAGGTACGACAGAACATTTTATTCTGTCACCCCGTCGGGGTTCGTGTGGTATCGCCGCTCAATGCAGGGGTTTCACCCCTGCCTGTGGTCTTGCGCCCCTCTGGGGCTACCCTTGTCTGCTAGATGGGGCTACCCTTCTCCCTTCTACCCGGCTCCCTCGCCCCCCTCTTTGAAAGAGAGGGGTCGGGGGTGAGTCTGCTGGGGGTGAGGCTACGGCTCCGGTGTCACGGGCGTGACATTGCCGCCCTCGTCGATTTCGATGGTGGCTTCACCGTCCATGATGGCCTGCCACTGTTCCTGGGTGATGGTGCCCTCCTTGACGAGCTTGGCGGCCACGTTCTGGACGAGGCGCGTGGGCACCTCGGTGAAGTTGATCTCATCACGGAGATCCACGAAGTAGCCTCCGGGTTCGTACTCCACCCATGCATCGGTGATGTTGTTGGCGGAGTAGGCCTGCTTGGTCTTGGCGGCACGCTGGGCGATGGCGAGTCGGAAGGTGCCGAGGTCTCCCAGCTGGACCTTGAAGCCGCGGGTGAGGTACTCACGGGTGCAATCCACGAGTGCGGTGGCGATGCCCACGATCATGTCGCGGGTGTAGGGGCTGCCGTGATCCAAGATGTGGGTGGCCAGCTGTTCCAGCTTGACGAGGCCCTCGTACTGGAGTTTTGCGTAGGCCTTCTTGGGGTCGTTCTCGTTCATGGGGTTCTTGCGCATGGAGAGGCTGTAGTTCACCTCTTCCACGCTCTGCAGGGCGATGGCGCTGCGCTTGTTCTTTGCGTACTTTGGCATAATTGTTAATTCTTAATTGTTAATTGTTAATTGATAATTGGTTTGTGTTGGAGAGAAATGGTTGCTGGGTTTCGAGATAACGTTATCTGGGCTTTAGGTGCGGGCATCTCCGCGGTTAGATGCCTTTATCTGGGGCTTCAGCAACGGTTATCTGGAGGTTCAGCAACGGTTATCGAGCGCTCAAGATACCAGTATCTCTCTCTTTCACGATGCAAGTGAGGTGAAAGCCGAATGCACAAGCTTGCTTGATGCTGAGGCGCCTCCCTCATTCGCGAATGCAAAGGTACGGCTTTTGGAAAGTACGATGTACCGCTAATGTCACTTAGCGTCATTTAAGGTCATTTAGCACGGCTAAGGCTCGCCTAACGCCCTGATTATCAGGTGTACCATGCGTTCGGTGAGGACACGTCGCTGCGATGTCCATCCCATGCGTCGCAGGTCCTTAGACAGTCTGTGACAATGAGTTACGTCTTTGTTGAAGCTGCGCAGTGCATGTCGCTTGCCGCACCAAGGATAGTACATTTGGGCGAGTTCGCCCTTTTGATAGGCTCTGATTTGCATAAGCGATGTTGTTTTGGTTAAAGGATTTGGAACTTCATTGTCATGCTGTTTCCTGGGCGATTTGCCGGCGGGCAGCTTCGAGGAGTTCGGGGCAGGCGCGGTCACCGAGAATGGCAGCGATCTCGGCAGGTGTGGCGGCACGGTGTTCACGCAGGGCGATGCTCTGGTGAAGCTCCTGGGAGATTTGCTGCTCGATGGCCTTGTTGGCCTCCCGGCATTGCTGTGCCCGCTGTTGCGCCTGTTGTTTGGCTTGCTGTTCCGGTGTGAGCTGACGGTCATCATAGAGGCCCTCCTTGATTTTCATGAAGTTATCCGGCTTTAGGATCCAGTCGATGGATGCCTTCCAGCCTTGGTCTCCACCGCCGTTAAGGAAGGAACTGGCGGCGGCCTTGTGGAGAACATCCATGACTATCCGGCTGCCGTACTCCATGGTGCGTGCACGGAGGAGTTCCAGCCGTTTCCCGCGCAGCTTATCAATCTGTGGGATACCCCGTCCATTCATGAGGCGGTTCCAGAACGGGATGAAACGATCCACGTAGATGACCTCTTTTCCTGCAGGCACGATGTTGGGATTGGCGGCAGCAGCGGCGGGGGTGGTGCGTGGATTGTGGGTGGAGACTTCGGCGAGGAGCCGTAGCGGCAAAGGTTCCTCGGAATGACCCTCGGAAGCGTCAGAAAAAGCAGCGGCGGCAGCAGCCGACGGGCTCGTCGGCAGCGTGGCTATATGGGAGGATTCTTTTTCTTCTTTTTCTTTTGTGGTCCTTTTTTCTGTTTCTTCTTTTTCAGCCTTCACCACGTTCTCTTTCGTTGCGGGAAGGGTCTCTGGAACGTCCTGGAACAGCTCCATCTGGCGTGCCTCATGCAGGGGCTCCTCGGGCTGTGTGCCACCGGGGCGGAAGCGCTCCGAGACGTAGGCAGGATGCACCTCCAGGCGCAGGTCATCGTCTGTGATGCGGGCCACCCACATCTGTGCCAGTTCCTCCTCTGTGACACCTGCACGCTGCTGCTGACCCAGGAACTGCAGATCCACCAGTTCCCGTGCATCAAACATACAGGCACGCAGTTCCTGGACCAGGCGGTCCTCTTCCACGGCCAGCGCCTTGCGCTCCACGCGCACCTGTGCCAGACGGCACACCAGATGGTACTGTTCCTTACTCTTCAGGTAGGTCTGATTTGCTTTCAATTGCATCATCGTTGTAAACTTTTTTGATGTTAAACTTGCGGTTGTCGGAAACACTGCTTTCCGGCTGCAAAGTTACAACAATGAAGCGATACCCTCCAAAAAATAAGACAGGACTCCGACGGACAGTCTTGTTTTGTCCGTCGGAGTCCCGTAATGTCCACCGTTTCTCCGTTGTGCCAGCGGCGAAAAGTGCGCTTAAGTGTTGGGCATGTCCTTGAGCAGTGCGTCGAAGATGGGTTGCTTTTCTTCCTTCGTGAAGCGTAGTTGGATCTGTCGATGGTAATTGGATTTAGCTCCAATGTCACCGAACTCTGAGCACATCAGATTATAAGAAGGTTTCCTGTTGAACCATCCTTCCTCCCATGCACAGACGATGACGAGAGCCACGTACTGTCCCCTGTGCCCGTCAATCATGCTGTGGAGCCGCTGCAGCCGTTGTTCCACGGCTTCATGGTCTGCCAGGATTTGGGAGAACAAGGACTTCTTAGGTTGCTGGTAGGCAGCATGGTGAATGACTGTTCCCTCCGCTACATCGACATTGAATCTTCTCTTGGCCGACGGGCTTCTGTCACCGAAGTAAATGTGCAGTTCATGAGTTTTGATGATATATTCTTCCCCTTCAGGCATAGAACTGCCGTTAGGCTTTTTGTTGTATTTTTTCTTTTTCATAGTTGTTGCGATATTGAGTCAGGGTTTGATGGATGAAGACTGTTCGGGAAGTTGAAGGTTGGGCACTGGCATGAAGTTGGGGAAGGAAAAATCAACAGCTCCTGTTCGTCTGTCCCTTGAGGTGGGGTTGGTGAGACGTCCAGGAGCTGTGGTTTGTCTGAATCAAGATTCTGTTTTGTCGGCTTGTGAGATGGAAGTCATCCGCCTCGCCTCCTTTCCGGCCCCCTGTCATCTCGTGTAATGACGACTGATGAGTCCGCGTCTTTTGCCGCGAACTTTGCCGAAAACAAGATGAGGGTTCCAATGCGTGTCATGCCAGTTTCAGTCCTTTTTTATCCGTTGCTACTTTCTGGGCGCAAAGGTAGATATTATTGTTGGAATCACCAAAAGTTTGCCCATGAAAATGAACCTTGAGCATAAAATAGCTCTATTTTTGTCTTTTCACCCTATCCCATACCCTTCTCCAGAAACAATCTGGGCAATCCCATGCGACACGATGAGAAGTGAGAAACTGGCCGAGACAGAGGAAGACCGCCTCGAACACCGTACCGATGGCACTGATGCCTTCGATACCTTGTTCATCGGGTGTGAGAAGTTCCCGCAAAGTGATTACTCTGCAGGAATGGTGGATACCAGCGGCGTGATGTGAATCTTGGCATATTTGTGCGTAAAGATTGTTCGATGTGGGCGGTTATCGATGGAATCGCCAAATCTAAGGTGTAGTTTTATGCAAAATGGAAGGTCAAAATTGCATTATTTGTGGCAAAAAACAGGAAAAAGAGGTCTGGAAGCCGTCATATTATGTAAAAATAACTTTTTGATAATGATTTTTCGATTAAAAAGAGTATCTTTGCCCCATATTCACGTGTGCGAACGTATTTATACGGGCGCATACGCCTACAAACTATATGATGAAAAGGAACATCGAAAAAGATAAGAGCAATGAATACGAATTCTCCTTTAGTCCTCCTAAGGTAGTCCTTTAGTGCTCCTTTAGACTCCTTCATAGCAAGGGAGAAGGAAGGGGCGAGCAAATAATGATGCATGGCAAGCAAAGATTGTCGTGAAGAGGAAAAAGAAGAAGTTATTTAAAAAAGAAATATGAACTTTGAATCGTTGGTAGGACGCATCAACCTCATCCAGGATGCATTGCAGGCGCAAGCCGCACACGCTGTCAACCTCTCGTTGACTGCTCGTAATTGGTTGGTGGGATATTATATAGTGGAGTTTGAGCAGCACGGTGAAGACCGCGCCAAGTATGGTGAGAAACTCATCAATCGGTTGTCCGAAAGAATTAACCGTAAAGGATTTGAGCCAAGACGACTTCGCGAGTTCAGACACTTATACCTTATTTATCCCGTATTGGGCGTTGAGGTTGCAAGATACATTAAACTAAACCAACCACAACTATTGGAGTCAGATGCATTCTCAATTTGGCGGTTGCCATCCGCCAAATTGCAAACATCTGATAATCAAAATGATGAAAAATGGCGGATGCCGTCCGCCAAATTGGAAGAATGGGC
>JAFZSP010000018.1 GCA_017619335.1 Bacteroidaceae bacterium | reverse complement strand
TTGGCTCCATCCGTTGTTCGGTGCGGGCGGAACGATTGTTCGGCGCGGGTGGAACAATGGTTCGGTGCGGGCCGAACAACGGAGGGGGTGAAGGGTACTTGGGGAGTCGTCCTTTCTCATCCGCTGGAGGAGCCTGACTCATCGAGCGAGGAGACCAGACGACAATGCCTTTGCGGCCTGACGGCTGAACCGGAAGAACCAAATGAAGGTACGAAGAAATCCTTTATCCTGTATCGTTTTTCGCATTAAACTTACAAAAAGCGGGCGAAGATGCCGCGTTTTTGCATCTTCGCCCGTTGAAATAGATTGGATTAAAACGAGGATTACTTGACGATGAGTTTCTTACCGTTCACGATGTAGAGACCACGAGTAGCAGTCTGGACGCGGCGTCCGGAGAGGTCATAGATGGCATCGTTGCCATTGCGACGCTCGACGGAGATGACTTGCAGTCCGTTCTTGAGGGCACCGTTGCAGGTGAGGACCAGGTCAGGTGACTCGTCACTGTTGCGGCAGAGGCCAGCCTGGATGTAACCGCTGAGGCCCGGGATTTTGATGCGTCCGGCACCAGAGGAGAGCAGGGAGTTGTTCTTGATGTAGCCAAGACCTTCTTCTTGCAGCGTGGTTCCAGAGAGGGTTCCCACGAGTCCATTGCCGTCGGCCTGTGCCTGCGGGTCAATGTCGGCGGGACGGTTGATGTAGAGGAAGTCATCCTCCACCTCGGCATCCTCACTCTCGATGTCGCCATAGACCAGGAAGAACGGTTCGCCGGCAGCGAAGGCTTCCTTCTCCACGAGGTTCAGGCAGGTGTTGCCGTCCTCATCCTGTTCGATGGCAGCGAGGGCGTAGGTCTGTGCCTCACCCGGGTTGAGGGCTGCGATGCCTCTGCCTTCCTCAATGGCGAAGGGCAGTGTCATAATGCTGATGGTGTTGTACTTGGCAGGCATTGTGAGATCCTGTTCGTTGGACACTTCCTTCACGTTCCAGCAGGAGGCGTTGCCGTGTTCGACGGGCCAAGCCACGAGGGGACCTCCGTTGCGCTCCTGAGCGTGGAGGGGACCATAGTTGTTCTGCAGGTTGAGGCTGTCCTGTGAGTTGAGGATGAGCTCGCCGGGTCCGAAGTATTCCACCTTGTACGGTGCAGGTTCTGTGGTGAGCAGCGGCTTGCCGGTGGCATCACCGCGGGCAGTGCAGGCACCGATGTAGTGACTGGTAAGCATGTTCTGGATGGCCACGCAGTCTGTTCCCTCGATGGGCACGAAGCGCCAGAAGGCGGCAGCGGCATCGTCGTAGGTGGCTTCCTCGGTTTCGGAATCATAATAGCCGTAGCTGGGTGAGTCGCCGACAGTGAAGCTCTTCACAGCCATAGCCTTTCCGGCACAATAGGCCTGGATATCCTTTTCTATTGTGTTGCCGTCGGCATCTGTCTGGGTCTGGAAGCGCGGCACTGCCACGTTGACGATGTTGTACCACTTGTTCAGCTCCGGCATCTTGACCTTGGAGAGGAATGCCTTTTCCGCAGTCTGTAACTTGATGACTTCGGCATCCAGCTCGGGCTGCAGGGTGTGACCCTTGGCCACCACAGTGGCGGCGTCACAGGCGGCAGCGAGGGCGTCTATGACATCTTGTGAAGGCACGTATGCGAAGTCGTCTCCGACCTCTGCATATTCAGCCAAGTCGAGGGCCTTGGTGATCTCTGCCAAGAGGGCGTCGTTGTGGACGTAGGCATTCTGCAGGGCTTCCATAGCCTCTTTGATGCCTGCCACATCCTGCGGCCAGACGTCATACTTTTCCTTATCCTTGTTCTCTGCGATAAGTTCGGCCAGGCGGTCGGCCCACTTCTTCACGTCGGGGACGTAACCATACTGGATATCAGAGATATCAGCTTCCTGGATGAGCTGGAACTCGGCGAGGGTGAAGAAGGGCATTCCTTCATCGTCGGTACGGCTGGTGTTGGTCTCGGAGGAAAGCATCCAGGTGTTGTTGACCACCATGCGGAAGTAGCGGTTGCCGTCGATGTGGAGGTCATCGGAAGTCCATTCTACCCAAGGCTCCTCGGGCAGACCCTCGTTGATGTTGGTGAGGAAGGTCCACTCGTCGGTGGGGCTGAGGATGTTGCCGCCCAGTTCGGGGTCGTTGGTGATATATACATCAATGTCTGACGGCATATCGAAGTACCAGCTGTTGCGGCCCACGAGACGGAGGCGCACATCGTCGTAGGAGTCTTCGAGGTCAACCTGCAAGTGGTGCTTGGCACCGTAGGAGCCGTCGGGGTTCTGTGCTCCTGCACTCCAGTCGGTGGAGAAATGAGTGTCCCAGTCGCCGTCCAGGATGCTGTCGAAGGATCCTTCACGAATCTTGGAGTTCACGCTGAACTGTGAGCCCTTGGTGATGAGCTTGCGCACGCAGTCGGTGGCATTGTGGTAGGCCAGTTCTGCATCGGGCAGCAAAGCGGCCAGCTCATTGGCCAGTTCGGTGTGATCCACATAGAGGTCGTTGACCTTCTTCACAGCTTCCTGCAGTGCAGTGACCTCCGGACGGGTGAGGACTTCCTTGCGATCCAGCTCATTGAGCAGGGCGGTGAGTGCATCCACAGCTTCCTTCATGCCTTCGGCGTGTACATACTGAGAGTGGGCCTCGTCATAGTTATAGGAATAAATCTGGAATTCCGACATTGTGAAGTAGGGGACACCAGTGTTGCCGTTGCTGCGGCCAGAGAAATTGCTGAGCACCTCAAACTTCAGGTAACGGTAGGGTGTCTCAGGCTGAATCTGCGGGGAAACGTATGTGGTGGCGGCATCGGTGGGGAAGCCCTTGGTGACGTGTTCAATCTCTGTCCACGTGTCGGGATTTTCCCAGTCGCTGATGTCATTGCTACCATAGATAATCACATCCTGCGGGATATCGAGGAATTCGGACTGGCGCGGAGTGAAGGTCCAGAAGAACTTATCGGCGGCTGTCCTCAGATCGGCAAAGAGGCAGTGATAGTCGTCGGTAATGGAGTTGAGATCGTTCAATGAATACTCACTGTGGAAGTGGGTATTGATCTTCTCGTCGATGAGGTTTTCCAACGAGCCTTCGTTGTGCTCCAGGGCGTTGCTCCAGAGCTGTGAGACATCCGGAGTGTTCTCATTGCTGACTTCGGTGATGTAGGGGAGATACTCCATGGCCTGCATCAGAGCCTTGTTGGCAGCAGCACGTGCAATGGCGAAGTCGCGGTCAATGTTTGCCTGGTCGCCCAGCTCGCGCACACGTTCATATTCTTCCTGACTGACGGGGCGCAGGTACCAGGTGCTGTGTGGCTGACTGGCGTTGCCCCAAGGCACGATGTAGCCTTCCTTGCCGGCACCGCCGCTGTGGCTCTCGGTGTGATAAGGAGATTTCAATTGTGTGTTGTAAATCATGAAGATACCGCGAGCCACGGACTCGAAGATCTGTTCTGTGGCCTGCTCCTCGACCATCGGCACGTGCTGGCTTGTGCCGCCGATGAAGTCGATGTAGGTCTTGCTCTGTGCATTCTGGATGCTGAAGTTGCCGTCTTCCAGTTTCTTGAGGATCCAGATGGCGCTGAAGTCGTCCTCGTTATAGGTGCCCCAGCGGAGCCACTTGCCGTCGGTACTGGCCACCATTGCCTTCTCCACTTCCTGCTGGAGGTAGTACTCCTCGTAGGCACTGATGAAGCGGTAGTAACCCGAATCCACCTTGATCTCGGAGGCCATCAAAGCGTCGTATGCTGCACGCAGCTTGATGAGGATCTGATCCACTTCCTCGTTGGAGGGATTGCCCTCAATACCATCCAGATACTCTTCAAAGGCATCAATGAAGGCATCCACCTCTGCAGCACCGTAGAAACCGGGCAGGGTGCCCTTGTACTCATCTTCAATGCCATACATCTCCATTCCCAAGTCATAATACTTCTCACCGCCAATGGTCAGGCGCGTGATGGGGTCGTCGATGATGACAGCAGGGAATATCTGCAATTCAGCCATATTCCAGAAGTACTGCCCGTACTCGCCTTCGGTGCGTCCGCTGAAGGTGTGGTTCACCACCATGCGGATATAACGGTAGCCCTCGCCTAAATGGATGCGCGGAGTCATGTAGGTCTGTCCGGCCATCTCACTGGTGGAGGAGTACTTGGCCAGCAAGTCGGTGAAATGTGCCATTTCCACCCAGCTCTTGCTGTCCGACGGGTCGTCGGTGGCCAGGATGGTGATATCGTCTGGAGAGTCGTTATAGGCACTATTGCGGCAGACGAATCGGATGATGACATCTGTCTGGGGTTCCACCAGGTCGAACTGAATCCAGTGCTTCTCAGCAGGATAGAGGTTATCGACCGAGACGGTGTTGCCCTCTTCGTCGGTCATGCGGCCTGTGGGGCCGTATGCGGAGTGATACCACGTACTCTCATCCTCGTCCAGGAGGGCTTCGATGCCGTCGCCATCACCATAATAAATGGAGTTGACGGTAATCTGTCCGGCCTCGGGCACCAGCAGGGGTTCACTCTCTACAATGTCCCAGAAAATCAGGGATTCATCTTCCTGGGCGTAAGATGCCGTGGCGGTTGTGACTGCAGCGAAGAGCGCCAAGCCACAAAATGCAAAGAAAAGTAAAAGTTTCTTTTTCATGACGGTTAGGAGTTAGATAAATAGTATTGAATAGTTGTTTGGTCTTTTTGGTCAATGGGGAGATGGCGTCACGTCGCACCATCTCCCCATGTATAGGTTTCGCCCCGAGGCGATTACTTCACAGCCACTTTCTGACCACCAATGACATAAATGCCGGTGGGCAGGCTCTCCAGCGCGCTGTTCACAGCTTCCTGACGACGCACGAGCTGTCCCTTCAGGTCATAGACATCCACGAGGGCGTTGTTGGCCTTGAGGGCTTTCATGTTGGTCTCGATGCCAGCGAGGTTGGCCACGTGGCGGATTTCCAGTTGAGTGGCGGTGGGAGCTTGGTTTTCCCAGATGAAGCCGCAGCGAGTGGGCAGGAAGGTCTTGTCACTCTCAGTCTTCACGAGGATGCTCTCCAGGATGGCCACATCCTGCTTGGCGGGAATACCGTAACGGCCGTCGCCCTGCAAGCTCTGCCAGCTGCTGGTGAAGGTCACACGGTTGCCCTGAGAGTCGGACATTGTGATGGGTACCAGTTCAGTGGCCACAAAACGGGCACTGGCAGTGCTGGCGCGGAAGTTCTGTGTCTTCGGTGAGAAGATGAGATAGGGCTGTCCTGCTTCCATACCTTCCTCGGTGCAGTCCAGGAAGTAGAGGCAGAGGGTGGCGCCTTCCTGACGGATGGCAGCCAGACGCTCAATCTGCACGCCCTCTGCAGCAGCCTGCAGGGCTTCTGCGCTGAGGCTCATCGGCAGGCACAAGGTGTTGTAACCGGCCAAGAGGGTGCGGTTCAGCTGAACGGTCTGATTGGGAATCTGCAGTTCTGCCACATTCAGGCGGCTGGAGAACGTATAGACATTCTTCACCCGATTCTGTGCAAATGCGCTGCCACAAAGGACGGCAGCCAACAGTAAAAGCGTAAATTTCTTCATGTTCAATGTTTATTAAAGGTTTAACAATTGCGTAAAATAAAACACTCGAAGGGGGTCAAAACTGCGTTTTTTTGCCCTTTTCGAGTGCAATATTACAAATAAATACGATAGGTTGGATAAAAAAGCCTCAACCTTTAATGTTTTTTAACGCTCGCGCACAAGCTTTACATGGTAGGGGAGCCTGAAAAAAGCGGTGTTTCCAGCCAATCAGGCTACTTCCCGTCCATCAGAAATGGCTGGAACCATCAAAGCAATGGGTGCAGACTTTGCACTTGGGCAGGCCAATGGCCTTGATGATGTTCTCCAGCGTGTTGAAGCGGAGGCTCGTGAGGCCCAGACGGCGTCCAATCTCCTCAACCATCGCACGATAGCGGGGCGAGTCTGTCTGTGCATATTCTTGCAGAATCTCCAGGGGCGTGGTGGCGCCGGCTCCCATTCCGCCTTCCATCTCATCGTGCTCGCCCTCCAGATCACGGATGACCTGCCGTGTGATGAGTTCCAAGTCGGTCTTGGACGCGGAAAAGTTGATGAAGGGGCAGCCGTAAATCAGTGGCGGACAAGCAATTCGCATGTGCACTTCCTTGGCTCCGAGTTCAAAGAGCCCGCGGACATTGTCGCGCAGCTGTGTGCCACGAACGATGCTGTCGTCACAGAAGAGGCAGCGCTTGCCTTCCAGCATGGCCTTGTTGGGGATGAGTTTCATCTTGGCCACGAGTGTGCGCATGGACTGATTCCCAGGCATAAAGGAACGTGGCCAAGTGGGCGTGTACTTGCTGACGGCACGACGATAGGGTGCTCCGATGCCCTCTGCATATCCTGTGGCCATTCCTACGCCGGAGTCGGGAATGCCAGAGACACTATCTACCTCGGTATCATCCTGTTGCCCCATGAGGACGCCACTGTGATGACGCATCTCTTCCACGTTGCGACCTTCGTAGGAAGAGGTGGGGAAGCCGTAATAGACCCAGAGGAAGGAACAGATCTGCATCTCCTCTTCTGGAGGACGCATCTGTTCGATGCCGTCGGCCCGCAAACGGACTATTTCTCCTGGCCCGATGTAGTGAATGATGTCGTATCCGAGATTGGGAAAAGCGGTGGTCTCACTGGTGACAGCGTAGGAGCCTTCCTTTTGTCCAATGACGATGGGTGTACGGCCCAGACGGTCGCGGGCAGCGATAATGCCGTCCTCTGTGAGAATCAGCATGGAGCAGGAGCCCTTCACCTTTTTATAGACATTCTCTATGCCTTCCACGAAGGTCTTTCCCTTCACGATCAGCAGGGCGATGAGTTCGGTGGGATTGGTCTTTCCGGAAGACATCTCAGAGAAATGTCCTCCCTCGTCCAGCAGCTCTGCTGTCAGTTGTTCTATATTGTTGATTTTGGCCACCGTGACCACCGCCATCTTTCCCAAGTGGGAGTTCAGCATGATGGGCTGAGGGTCGGTGTCACTGATGACGCCGATTCCGCTGTTGCCCTTGAACTTGGCAAGCTCAGGTTCAAAGCGTGCTCGGAAGTATTGGTTTTCAAGATTGTGGATGCTGCGGTAAAAACCTTTCTCTCGTGAGAAAGTGGCCAAGCCACCACGCTTGGTTCCTAAATGTGAATTGTAGTCCGTGCCGTAGAAAACGTCTGTGATGCACGGTAGAGTGGAAACAGTTCCAAAGAAGCCGCCCATGTGAAATGATGTTTTGGGTTTTGCGCTGCAAAGGTAGGAAGAATCCCTGAAACATTTACCCTGAAACCCGCAACAATTGTTCCTGAGAGTTCAGAAAAGATGCATTTCTTGCTTTATGTCAAGTGTGGGAGGCAGTTACTCCTCCGCCTCACCCACTTCCAAACCTTCGATATTCGGCATGGCGCCACTGGGGTTAAAGAGGCGGATGGTGTTATTACCTTTCAAGAGCGCCACTTCCACCATCACCCGTGAGCGTCGGAGGATATTGCGTGAGGTGGCTTTCAGTTTGGTCACCAACTGCCCGTTCACCTCCAACAGCATTTCCAGCGGTTCAGAAGAAAAGTAGCTGATGGTGAGCCAGCGCTTGCCGTCCTTGTTCACAAAGATGTTGCGCCACTGGAGGTCGTCCTCGGCTCGTTTTCCCAAGTGGGAAGCCACATACCCGCAGCGGGAGCTGGCGTGAGGCTCATAGGTGGTGACAGCATCGTCTTCGCTTGGCAGAAGCCCTTGAAAACCAGCGCTCCAGGCACAGGCGGCACCATAATATTTACGCTCTAATCGTGTCTGCCCCTTGGCGAGAAAAATGCGACAACCGTGGGCAGGAACGGTGACAGGATGTGTTTCAGAAGAAGAGAAGGAAGCTTCCGCTGAGCGGGTGAAACAGTCGTAGAGCTGGATGCTCCCTCCGAGTTCCAGGGCTTCCAGGTTGAGATTCACGGTGCAGTCCGTGTCAGAAGGATTATAGATGCCGATGGCGCGTTTGCGTCCCTGGAACTTCTGGATGTCTTTGGCCAGGATAAAGCACTCACCTTCTTTCTGATAGACCTCTGCCTGCAAGTGCAGCGGATCCTGGTTCAAAGCGATGAGGTCGGGATTGGTAAGCAGCAGCAGGGTGGCCGGTTTGTCGGCAAGGGAGGTGAGGTCATCTCCGATAATCAGGGGCGAAGACATGAGGCACCACATTCCGAAATGTGTCTCGTCCTCCACACTGCTCATCGAGCGTCCCACTTCCAGGGTGTTCATATCATTGAAGTGCCCGCCCGTGCAATAGGCAGAGAGACAGAGGTTCCCTGCAAGAATCCTTTTCACAGAAGACCAGAGGTCATCACTGTCGTAGGTGATCAGGCGTGAACCCTCGGAGAAGGTGTCGTCCAGGCTCACGTGACGGTAACCGGCTTTATTCAAGGCAGCCTGTTGAGCCGTCTGTGCAGGGTCCAGAACCATTCTCCAACCCATCAGCGGAGTGCCACCGTTCTTGCGGGCACAGGCAGCAGAGAGCACTGTCAGCCACAAAAACAATGCACAAAAGCATCGTTGAAGGGTTTTTGAAGTTCTTTTCATAGATAATAAGGTGTAAAAACCGCTGCAAATGTAGGCTTTTTCTCCGATTCTACCATAAAAAATGACCGAAAAAGAACTTTCGACACAAAAAAAATGGGAAAACATTGGGTGTTCCATCAAAAAACTCTACCTTTGTCGCCAAGTTTATACAAAAACTATCGTCAAAATTTGTTTTTATAACGTCATTTCATGAAAATCGTTCAAAAGATAAGACAGGCGACAGCCGTCATGTTGTCACTCTTTCTCCTCTGCACGCCATCGTTTGCCGATGACAATGCCAAAGTGGAGAAGGCCTGCCGCAAGCAATGCAAGCAAGAGGTGAAACGCTTGCAGGAAGAAGGCTGGCAAGTCTATGGTTCCTCCCAGACGCTGGAAGAGGTGCTGCTGCCCTACTATCTGGAGCTGGCCGCAGGTGCCCAGCATATCACCGAGAAACAGTCCGGGCCGAATATCAATGTGGCGCTGAGCAAGGCCAAGCTTTTCGCTCAGAAACAGTATGCCGCCGCCATCGAGAGTGCGGTGAAGGCCGAGGTTCAGAACGAGCTGGCCAACACCGAGGCGGATTCTGTGCAGACAGAGCAGCGCTTCCGGGCCAGCTACCAGTCCAAGGTCGATCAGCGCATCAAGGACTTCGTGCCGCGCTTCACGCTGACCCGCAAACAAGCCGACGACAAGGTGGAAGTCATTCAATATTACACGTACAAATTCTAACATCCCTCCCCCATAGGCACAATGAAAAGAATCATCACGATCACCTTCCTGTTACTGATGGCCTTGGTTCCCACCTGGGCCCAGAAAAAGGATAAACCCCGCACCGTCAATGACGCCCACGGCACCTTCACCTATGTGGCTGGTCCCAGCGAGTCCATCGCCCAGGCCAAGCAGAAGTGTGAAGCGCTGGCGCAGCTGAATGCCATAGAAAAGGAGTTCGGCAAGGCCATCTCCTCTGTGACCGATGCCTCCACCACTGTCGAGGGCGAGAACGTCTCCAGCACGTTCCAGGAAAACACCAACGCCGACGTACGTGGAGAGTGGATAGAGACCACTCGGGCCACAGAATTCAAGGTCGAAGTGGTGAACGACCAGTTTGTGGTGACGGCAGACGTCTGGGGAACCATCCGTGAAATCACAGAGGCAAAGGCGGACATCACCTATCGCATCTACAATTTCAACAACATCGAAACCCGGGAGTTCCAGCAGACCAAAGACCGCAAGACCAGCCGCATCTATATGGAATTCCAGGCACCCGCCACAGGGCATCTGGTGGTTTATCTGCTGGACCAGACCGATAACAAGGCCTATCAAATGCTGCCCTACCGTGATGACGAGCGCAGCAGTTTCCCCGTGAAGAAAGGAGAGACCTACACGCTCTTCAATCCTCGCACAGACCCCGCAGCCAAGACCCTGAACCTCACCACCAAGAAGGAGGCAGACTACTTCCAGCTCTGCATCCTCTTCTCTCCGAATCCCATCGCCAGCAACTTTGACACCAAAGGCCGCAAGAACCAGCTGAACTCCATGAACCTGCCGAGTTTCCGCGAGTGGCTGGCCAAAGCCCGCAATGCCGACCGCAGTCTGGTGCAGAAGACGGAGAATATCACCATTTACAACAAGACTATTCAAAACCAATAATAATAACACCAAGCATCATGAAACGAATCATTACATTTTCTTTGGTCGCGCTGTTCACATCAGCCACCTTCGCACAGAATGTGGAGACAGAACAGCAGGACAACATTGACTGGAAAGAGGACAGCACAGAGATCCGAACCATCAATGACATCATTGCCCAACAGCAAGAGGCCACTACCATCAACAGCAGTGAGCAGCACTTCAACGAGGTGTGGGCTCGGCGCTCCTATCGCAACCTCTCCTTCAATGCTCCCTACTCGCTGAATCCCAAGGAGGATTACGAGACGGGCGTGGATTACAACGGCGGTCTCGTACCCAAGTACAAGAGCCAGTTCAGCCTCACCTACAGCAGCGGCCGCAGCTACCGCCTGCATCCCAATCCCATCGCCAACACGGTGCAGTTCTACATGGACTATACACCCTTTGACTTCACCGTGAGCCATTACAAGATTGAGACAGACAAGAACGCCTACAACAGCAATGCCACTTTTGAGGTTACGAACTCTGAACGTGGCGACGATATCGTTAAGAATTATCGCTACACACCCTGGAACCTGGAAAAGTGGCAGGCCGACTACGGAATGATGGTGGGTCCCAGCGTCACCTTCGCACCCTTCACCTCCCTGGAAGACTTGCCCGCCCTGCACTTCCTCAAGCTGAACCTCTATGCGCACTTCGGCTATCGTGCCTCCCTGCTCTACATGGTGAACAATGAGGATGCCGACGCCAACTATCCCCAAAAAGGAGCCAACAAGAACTCCGACGCCTACAAGGCATTTGAAGAGATGAGTGACAACGCCAAGTTGGACTGGGGTCACGGCTTCTACTGGAGCTGGGGTCTCAGCCTCACCTGGAAGGGCATCGGTCTGGGCTATGAACACAACAGCGGCCAGCTCCGTTACAAGTCCATCGACACTGGTACGTTCGGTTCCAACTGGTACAAGTACAACACTGTGAGCAACCGTCTCTACATTTCATTCCGCATTGGCAAGTAAATCCTTTACACCTTATTAATATATAAAAGCAACGCTTTATGAAACGATATCTCATTCTCATCACTGCCGCCATCCTTTCTCTGCCGGTTTTGGCACAGAGCGGCAAGAACTATGGCACCTGCGGCGAAAACGTCGAGTGGGCCTTTGATAATGTGACGCTGACCATCCGCAACGTGGACAAGCTGGGCTTCAATGCTGCGATGGCCGACTATGACCTCAGCCGCAACCGTGCCCCCTGGGCCAAGAAGAACCTTCAGATCCGCAAGGTGGTCTTCGAGCGCGGCGTCACCAGCGTGGGTTCCTGTGCCTTCGCCGGCTGCGAGGACATTCAGGAAGTTATCTTCAACGGCACCGAGCTGAAGCGCATCGGATGGGGTGCTTTCTACAACTGCTCCCGTCTGCGCAACATCTCTCTGCCCGTGCAGGTGCGTGAAATCGGCCCCATCGCCTTTGCCAACTGTTCCAGCATCACCTCTGTGAAGATTCCCGACCACTGCCGCGTGGGCGAACAGGCCTTTGTCTCCTGCACCGGCCTGACCTATATCGACTGCTCTCCCACAGCAGACCTGGGCCCCTACGCTTTTGCCACCCAAGTGGAAGTGGGCAACACCACCCGTCACGCCCTGTACAACGGTGAGGTGGGTCGTCTGCCGTCCAACATCAACTCTGGTAACAGCAACACCTACGGCTTCCACCGCAACGTCGTGGAGAAGCGCAAGCTGCAGGGTGCTGCCAGCGTGGATTATGACTATGTCACCTCTCCCATTGACTCCCTCATCCCGACCGTCCAGCAGGAGGCCCGCAACGATACCTACGCCCTCATCATCGGCAATCAGGAATACCGTTTCGTCTCCGATGTGCAGTTTGCCATTCATGACGCCCACGTCTTCCGCGAGTACTGTGAGAAGACCCTCGGCATCCCTGCTGCCAACATCCTTCCCTTGGACAATGCCACCAAGCAGATGATCATGGAAGAAGGCATGGACTGGGTGCGTGACATCAAGAACCGTGAGAACAAGAAGCTCATCGTCTATTATGCAGGTCACGGCGTGCCCGACACGCGCAACAAGAACAAGGCCTACCTCCTGCCCACCGACGTTCGCGGCACAGCGCCCCAGCGCGGTATCGCCCTGGAAGACTTCTACGGACAGCTCGGAGAACTGGCCTTCGCACAGACCAGCGTCTTCCTGGATGCCTGCTTCAGCGGTGTCAACCGTGAGAACGAAGGCGTGACAGAAGGTCTGCGAGGTGTGGAAATCGAGCCCGAGGATGCCACCTTCGGCGACGGCTCTGTGGTGGTCTTCTCTGCCGCTCAGGGCAACGAGACTGCCCAGGGTTATCCCGATCAGGGTCACGGCCTCTTCACCTATTACCTCCTGAAGGAGCTGCGTGAGACGGCAGGCTTCACCAACTTCGGCAAGCTCGCAGACAACCTGAAGAAGAATGTCTCCACCCAGGCACTCCAGCTGAAGCTGCGCAAGAAGCAGACGCCCACCACCAACGCTTCCGAGAAGGTGGCAGAGACCTGGAGACAGCTCAGCTTCTGAGAATTTGCAAGTTAAAGAAGGATGCTAACAAGCTGTAATACAAAGCCCCATCGGGGCGCAACAAAGGTAGCCAGCCATTTTAATGGCTGGTATGCAATGAGGGAGGAAACGCGTGCCTTTAGGTACGCGACAACGAAACCCTGTCGCGTACCTAAAGGCACGCATTCCATTGGCTACCACATTACCAGCCATTGAAATGGCTGGCTACCATTGTCAGATGCCTACGGCATCACTTTCAAAACATCACGTCTTTAACTTCCAAACAAAACAAGAAAACATTTTTAACAACAATAAAAAGAGCATTCATCATGAAAAAGATTTTATCCATTGCACTCGTTAGTGTATTCCTGTTCGCTCAGAACTCCTTCGCCATCGTCGATATGAAGCAAGTCAAGAAGGACGCCAAGAAAGAGGCCAAGACCCTGAAGAAAGAAGGCTGGGTCACCTCTCCTGGCGCACTGCCCATCGAACGCCAGCTGGAAGACTGCTATGTCAAGGAGCTGGAGAAGGACGATATGGGTTTCTCACAGTATTTCATGGGCAACTCCAAGCCCGTGGGTCAGAACTATGATGCTGCCAAGCTGCAGGGCCAGACCCTTGCCCGCTTAGACATCGCCAGCAAGATTCAGAACGAAATCACAGCCCTCATCACCAACAGCGTGGCCAACAAGCAGTTGGAGAACGACCAGGCTGCTTCCATCACCCAGACCGTCATGAAGAGTAAGGAGCTCATCTCCGGCAAGCTCGCTATGACCGCTGTGCTGCTGGAGTGCTATCGCAAGCTTCCCAACGGCAACTATGAGCTGATGATCCGCATCGCCTATCCCAAGGCAAAGGCCATGGAACTGGCTCGCCAGGCACTGCGTGAGCAGTTGGAGCAGGAATCCGACGAACTCGCCCGTGCCCTTGACAACGTCAAGTAAACCACCGCTGATTACATCTCAAAACGTCAGGTCATGACAGCACGTTCACGTCTCTGGCTGACTTTAATATGCCTGTCTTTCCCCTTCTGCGTCTCGGCGCAGAAGGAGAAGGTGGTGGAGGCAGCCTACACCTACATCTATTCCTCCGACATCACGCCGAAGGCGGCACGACTGATGGCCTACGAGCGTGCACAGATAGAAGCCATCCGCGAGGCCTTCCCAGGCACCATCACGGCAGAGAATCACAGCCTTGTCATCAATGATTCCGAGAAGGGCAGCAGCTCCCGCTTCTACACCTCCGGCGTCAGCGAGGTCAAGGGCGAATGGCTGGGCGACACGCGTGAACCGGAATACACAGACCCCGTCTTTGACAGCGCCCATGACCTCTGGAGCATCACCTGCAAGGTGAAGGGGCGCGTCAGGGAAACCGTCTGGGCCAAGCCCGCCTTCCGCTGGCAGCTGATGCGCAACCACGTGGAAGACGCTTCGGAGACCGACCAGTTCGTGGAGGATGACCAGCTCTTCATGACCTTCCAGGCTCCCTGTGACGGCTACTTGGCCGTCTATCTGAGCGACGAGCGCGGAATGGCGCAGTGCCTGGTGCCCAACGACCAGGACCCGGCTGGCATCTATCGCGTGCAGGGCGGCAAGCGCTATGTCTTCTTCTCAGACCGTCACCCCATGAATGACGGGCAGATGCCCACCGAGGAGTTCACGCTCTTCCCCGCGGGAGAAGTGGAATATGACCAGTTCTATGTCTTCTTCTCACCCAACGTCTTCCGCAAGGCCGCCAATGGTGAGCGCCAGAACCTGGACATCAACGGCACAGACCGTGCGATGCCAGGTGAAGTGCCCTACGCCGACTTCCAGCACTGGCAGCTGAAGCTCCTGAGCAAGGACAAGGAGCTGCAGCGTGAGAAGAAGATTATCAGCATCAGTCGCAAGAAAAAATGAACCTTATCCCTTTTTGTCCGTTTATGAAACAGCTGCTTTTTATACTTCTTGCCTGTCTGCTGCCAGCCGCCCCGCTGACGGCACAGGACGATTTCGGCGACCTCGGAGACCCCTTTGAGGAAATCAATGCAGAGTGGGACGACTTCTCCCTCTCTGCGGCTCAGGAGTATGAGGATTTCCGCCGGCAATGTAATGAGGAGTATGCCGCCTTCCTGGAAGAAGCCTGGCAACAATTCAAGTCCAATGCAGGTGTCAAGAAGCCTGCCGACCAGAACGGCCTCTCGATGGAAATCATCAATCGCGGCAAGCAAATAACGCCGTCACAAGCGGCCAGCGCCAAGACCACCAATGCCCGTTTCAGCATCAAGAACGCCTTCAGCAGCCTCTTCTCCGGCTCCAAGACAGACCCCGCCTTCAAGCACAAGTCCGTCCGCAAGCTCATGCAGGAGGAACGTCGGCAGCGGCGTGAAGCAGAGCAGTTGGCAGCGCAGCAGGAGAAGGACAAGAAAGCCCGCCAGCGCGCCGAGGAAGAACAGCAGCGGCTGCTGGCCCGCCAACAGGAAGAGCAGCGCCAGGCCGAGCAGAAAGCCCGCCAGCAGGCCGGACAGAAGAAGGACCTGGCCGCCCGCGAGCCAAAGGCCGAGCTCGTCAACTTCCTCTTCTACGGCACCCCCATGCAGGTCAATGTGGGTGACATCCCCCAGCGCCTGCAGCTCAAGAACACACAGCCCTCGTCTGTGGCTGCCGCCTGGCGCACCTGTGCAGGAAAAGAGTATAATGGCCTGCTCTGTGACCTCCTGGAACTGCGGGAGAGGTACAACCTCTGTGACTGGGCCTATCTGCAGATGCTCAATGAGGCCGCTGGCGCCTACCTGGGCCGGGGCACCAACGAGGCCACCTTCCTCACCGCCTTCGTCTATTGTCAGAGCGGCTATCGCATCCGTCTGGCCCAGGCCGAGGAGAAACTCATCATGCTCTACGCCTGCCAGAACGACATCTATGACAAGGACTTCTATGAGCTGGACAGCAACAAGTTCTACATCTTTGGCGAGATGCCCAGCGAGCTCTATCTGAGTGCCTGTGAGCACGGCTTCGAGAAGGAGCAGTCACTCTCCCTCTTCGTGGATCGCCTGCCCGCCTTCAATGCCGACAATAGCCCCGTCCGCACCATCAAGTCCAACATGTACCCCGAGATGAACATCCAGGTGAGCGTGAACCAGAACCTCATCAAGTTCTTTGACTCCTATCCTTCCTCCAGCGTGCAGAACAACTTCCTCACCCGTTGGGCGCTCTATGCCAACAAGCCTTTGGACGAGAGCATCCAGCAGCAGATCTATCCCACGCTGCGGGCTGCCCTGAAAGGACTCTCGGAGTATGAGGCCGTCAGCCGCCTGCTCAGCCTGCTGCAGTCGGGTCTGACCTACAAGTATGACGAACTCGTCTGGGGCTATGACCGCGCTTTCTTCGCAGAGGAGACGCTCTTCTATCCCTTCGCCGACTGCGAGGACCGTGCCATCCTCTTCTCGCGCCTCGTGCGTGACCTCCTCGGACTGAAGGTGGCACTCATCTATTACAATACCAACGAGCCCCACCTGGCCACCGCCGTGCATTTCAACGAGGCCATAGAGGGCGATGCCTTCACCGTCGGCGGGGAGAACTACTTCGTCTGTGACCCCACCAACTGCATTCCCAGACCGGGTATCACGATGGATGCCGAGGTCAATGCCCAGGCACAGCTCATCGTACTCAACTGAACAACCTAAAAAGCCGTCACCATGCGCAGCAAATTCTTCTTCCTCCTATTCTTCAGCGCCCTCACCCTGGGCGCCAGTGCACAGAAATGGATCGTCTATTCACTCACGGGTAACCCACAGCTCGTGGGCAAGAGCGGGCAGATGCCCCTCAAAGTATGGGACCAGCTGGGACCACAGTCTGTCATCAACCTCCCGGACGGCGCCACACTCCAGCTCATAGACCTGGAGCAGGACCGCATGGTCGTCATCATGCGCCGTGAAGGGGAGAACGACCGCGTCTCCAACCTCGTCCAGCTCAGCGGCAACAACGCCTCGGCCCTCACCAAGAACCAGGTGGACTACATCCGCAGCCAGGTGATCGCTGCCGAGAAGAAGAAAGCGGCCGAGAAGAAAAAGAAAGCGGCCGGGAACAGCGATATGGACGATTTCGCCGCCGAGTTCAACGACTTCAAGCAGGACGTGGAAAAGGAATATGAAGACTTCCGTGCCAGCGTCAACGAGGAGTATGCCAAGTTCATGCGCGAGGGATGGAAGCAGTTCGGGCGCGAGAAACCCGTGCCCAAGCCCCATGTGCCCGAGGTCAAGCCACTGACGCTCCCAGAGAAGGAACGCGGCAAAGCCATCGAGGGCAAACCCATCACCGTCAAGGTGGCACCCCCCATCCTGCCGACGCCGCAGCCCATGCCCATCGACCCCATCGAGGCCACCGACCCCATCGTGGAGCAGCTCGTCCTCAACCGTCCTGCCGACGACCCCATGCACCTGGACCCCGTGCGCCAGGACCCCCTGAAGGTCAAGCCCGTGAACCCCAACGTCAAGATAGACCCCCTCAATATCTATCCCGTCAAGTTTGACGGCATCACCTTCGAACTCTACGGCACACGCATGAAGGTGCACTTCTCCGATGCACAGAAGTTCCGACTCGCCAGCCTCAAGGAAGCCGACATCTCCGACGCCTGGAAACGACTCTCCGACAAGGCCTACAACAACACCATCATCGACTGCATCAACCTGCGCAACCTCCTGCACCTCAGCGACTGGGCCTACATCCTGATGCTCCAGAAGATGGCAGCGGCAGCACTGGGAGACACCAACGAGGCCACCCTCCTGATGGCCTACATCTATTGCCAGAGTGGCTACCAGATGCGTCTGGCCAAGTCCACCTCACGCCTCTTCATGCTCTACAGCTCACGGCACCTCATCTTCGAGCAGGGCTACTTCACCCTCAACGGAGAGAAGTTCTACCCCTTCCAGTGTGACGAGGCCTCCCTCAACATCTGTAACCTGCCGTTCCCCGCAGAGCAGGCACTCTCCCTCCTCGTGCCCGAGGAACAGGAATTCGCCGAGAGCGAGAGCCCCCGACGTGACCTCCAGTCCGCCTCACGACCCGAGCTGAAGGCCAGCGTCTCTGTGAACAAGAACCTCATCCAGTTCTACAACGACTACCCCACCTCCACCATCGACGACAACGTCATGACCCGCTGGGCGATGTATGCCAACACGCCCCTCTCCGAGAGCGTGCGACAGCAGCTCTATCCCACCCTCAAGGAGAAAATCAAGGGCATGAGCCAGTATGACGCCGTGGATGCCCTCCTCAACTGGGTGCAGCTCTCCCTCACCTACAAATACGATGAGGACGTTTGGGGACACGACCGCGCCTTCTTCGCAGAAGAGACCCTCTTCTATCCCTACGCCGACTGTGAGGACCGCAGCATCCTCTTCTCACGCCTCGTGCGAGACCTCCTCGGCCTCAAGGTGGTCCTGGTCTATTACCCCGGACACCTCGCCACCGCCGTGCACTTCACCACCGACGTCAAGGGCGACTACCTCACCCACAACGGCGAGCGCTACACCATCTGTGACCCCACCTTCATGGGAGCATCAGCAGGCCGCACCATGTCCGGCATGGACAACAGCGCCGCCCAGGCCATCCTCCTGAAGTAGGGCAACCGACAATCATAAAAACACACGGGAATATTTACCTATTAGATTGCGCCACGTCGTACGGACGTGGCGCATTTAAACACCGTATCTTTCCACCCGGAAAACGAATGATGCACGCATTATGAGACCTCGCCTTTTAGTTTTCTTTTCGTTGATTCTTTCTTTCTGCATATCTCCAGCCGCAGCCCAGGAGACCTTCACCGCCCGCGTGGTGGATGCAGAGTCGGGGGAACCGCTCCCGCTGGTGAGCATCTACATCTCCGAGGAAAACGGCACGCTGACCAACTTCGACGGCGAGTTCAGCATCACAGCCGACTCCGCCGATGTGTTGCGCATCACGTGTGTGGGGCGAGAGAGCATCACCCTGCCGGCGAGTCAGCTGCCCGACGAACTGCGGATGAAGATGTTGTCTTCCACGCTGTCTGAGGTGACCGTGAATGCGGTGGAAGGCAGGCTCTTAGAGATTGCCCGCCGGATGGAAAAGGCCTACGGGCGACGCAAGTATAAGGAGGCACAATACTTCTATCGTCAGACATCGGTGCTGACGCGGAAGCAGGACATCGTAGAGGCTTTCATCGGTGCCAAGTCCGCCGTGAACCTGCGCGCCCTGGAGTTCCTCACCGGCCGCCACGGACGGCTGAGCGAGGCTGCGTGGGCACAATCGTCCATTAATGAGATGAATATGCATCACGTGCTGGAGCTGGGTCCGATGACGAAGGATGCTTCCTTCTGGGGAGATCTGATTGCTCCGCTCCCTGCCAGAGAGTTTGCGGCCAATCAAGGCTCATTCATCGGGACGGGAATAGGGAACGGCATCGAGTATCTCCAAAAGTATTACCACATCACCATCGACGAGATGGACGGCGAGGATCAGCAGCTCTACCGCATCCAACTGCGTCGGCGCGAGGACGATACGATGAAGAGCCCCATCATGACGGGCACGCTCTACGTGGATCGTCCCACGCTCTCGGTGCTGGCCTTCGACGGGCAGGTGGAGAACATGATTATCCGTTTCGGCAAGGGCGAGCTGCGCAGTGCCACCACCATCCCCGTCACGCTGGAGTTCCACATCGACTACCGCTATGACCACAAGTACCCCGAGGTGGCAGACCTGTCCATGCAAGCACGCTGGGGCGACTTCCAGACGCGCACGCTACTCTTCAATGTGGAGGGGCAGAAACGCCTCAAGAAAATAAAAGGTACGCGCGCGAAGGAAAACATGTTGGGCAGCATCGCCCAGGCTGGTTATGACAGCACTTTCTGGGCCAACAACGAGGTGGTGAAGCGCACCGCCGAGGAAGCTGCCATCGCCGCAGGAACAGTGGACCGACAGCAGGCGCGACTCGACAGCATCGCTGCCGCACAGGCGGCACTGCCACCCCTGGAACGCCTGGCCGACCGCCTCACCCGCTTCGGGCAGGCTATCCCACAGGAGAAGGTCTATGTACACATGGACAATACCTGCTACTTCCTGGGCGACACCATCTGGTTCGCCGCCTACACCCGCCGCACCAACAACGACACGCCCAGCCGCATCAGCCGCGTGCTCTACTGCGAGCTGTGGAACCACGACGGCTACCTTGTGGAGCGCAAGTTGGTGGAGATGCAGGAAGGGCGCGGCCACGGGTTCTTCGCCCTGCCCGACACGCTCTACAGCGGCTACTTCGAGCTCCGCGCCTACACCCGCTGGCAACTGAACTGGGGACAGACAGAGCATTACCACGCATGGCCCACGGAATACTGGTTCTACAACAAGGCGATGGCCAAGGACTTCTTCCGCGACTACGAGAAGCTCTACTCCCGCGTCTTTCCCGTCTATGACAAGCCCAAGAAGGAAGGGGATTTCTACCGCGATATGACGCTGCGCCCCCTGCGCCGCTACTTCAAGACGGCACCCAAGCCCGCCGAGCTGCGACTCTCGCTGTTCCCCGAGGGCGGCAACCTGGTGGCGGGCGTGCCCTGCCGAGTGGCTTTCGAAGCCGCCACCAGCGAGGGAGAGGTGAAGGAAGGAACCTTGTTCCTTCAAATTAAAAATGAAAAAATAAAAATTAAAAATGAACGGGGTGAAGAGGTGGAGAGCGTGCAGACGGAGAACCGAGGGCGCGGCACCTTCATCTTCACACCCGAAGAGGGGAAGAAATACGAGGTTGTGTTCACGGCTCATGAACCCGGGAAAGATGGCAAAAGGGAAACCATCTCACAGGAAATCAAGGATGTGAAGGCCGAAGGCGTCGCGCTGCAAGTGCGACGAGACAGCCTCACAGGCGATTGGAGCTTCACCATCCACGCCTCAGGAGTGGCAGCCCAGCAGCCGTTAGGCATCACGGTGATGCATGAAGGGAGGCTACAGTTCTTTGAGCAGACCCAGCCACAACCCAAGGCCCCCTCTCAAATTCATTTCACTCTCCCCCTACAGGGGGAGCGGGGAGGGGGTCCGGGTCTGCCTTCTGGAATCCACCAAGTCACCGTCTTCGACTCCATCGGTCACATCTACGCCGACCGACTCTTCTTCATCACCCGTCCCGAGCTGACACAGCCCACGCTCATGCTCTCCGGACTGAAAGAACAGTACCAGCCCTACGAACCAGTGGAGCTCGACATCACCTCGGCCCACCTCATGCCCGACCAGACCATCTCCCTCGCTGTGCGCGATGCCGCCCTGCAGGACTACACCTTCGACAGCGGCAACATCCTGACCGAGATGCTGCTGGCCTCAGAGATAAAAGGCTTTGTTCCACAACCGGAGTACTTCTTCGAGGCCGACGATGCTGAGCACCGCCGCGCCCTGGACCTGCTGATGATGACACAGGGCTGGCGGCGCTTCAACTGGCAGGATATGGCAGTCAAGGGCTCATGGGAAATCACACACCCCGCCGAGCACACACAGATGGTCACAGGTACCGTCAACCGCTACTGGCTGAACAATCTGGAGAGAGCAGACGCCTACACAAAAGTCCAGGCCGACCACGACCGATTCATGAGCGAATGGTCTGCGCCACTGAGCGAGCAGCAGAGTTCGCCGCTGTTCGATGCCGACGGACAGCCCACGGCCCTCAGCCCACAAGGGGTGGAGCTGCGAGGCCCCGCCTTCCGCAATATGGCCTGGAACCTCAACCCCATCTATGAGCGACGCAACGCCATCGGAGCCATCGCAGACACCCGCCACGGCGTCTTCTCCCAGCAGGGACTGAACTGGAACAACACTGACTACAATTTCCTCAGCTATCGCGCTGCCAGCGACTACCGACGCCATCAGAAGGAGCACAACCGCCTGGCGGCACGCCACTACTTAGAGACGGGAACAGTGAAAAAGGACGTGCGGGTGCATGCAGAATTCATTGATCCACTGGACCAAACGAACTACCTCACCGGCGAGACCTCGACCACCAAAGGGCGATTCCAGATTGACCTGCCACGCTTCGAGGGACAGTGTGTCTTCTTCCTCGGAGCCAGCGACACCACCAAGTGGCACAAGAAATGGGACGGGCAGAAAAAGCGCCAGCCACACCACTGGGTGCAGCTGGACAACCAGACTGAGTACGACGAGCTGGCAGGCCGACTCACCAAGAACTTCCCGGAGTTCTACGTCCGACTCAACTTCCCGTACCCCCGATGGGTGAAGCCCTATACCTTCTATCAAGTGCACAACGCCCCAAGGCAAGACGGTGTGCACGGCAGTTTCCACGCCACGAATCCCGCCTCCTCCAAGCGACGCCTCCTCACCGACGGCACCAGCCTCCTCAACGAAGTCACCATCCGAGCCAGTCACAGCGGCCTGCGACGGGTGGACTACAGCAAACCCGCCTACGTCATCGATGCCTACGAGGCTGCCAACCTGGCGATGGATGCAGGTCTGATAGACAACCTGTTCAGCGTCTATGCCATTGGCGACGGCGCAGCAAGAGCACTCATCGGAGATATGGCCATGTACCGGCATTATGACATGACTTTCAGCGAGGACAGCCGTTACAAATTAGAGCGCGGACCCTTAGACCGGATGCGCTACAATCTGCTCACCTTTATCGACAAGTTCCACATCTACACCGACTACTCGCCCCGCCGCGAGGGTGACCAGCGTTACGAGCAGAGCAACCAGCCAGAGGTGCGTGTGGATATACATCGGTATGCCGATGACAGCCGCCGCGTCACCTATCGTGACCGCCGCTACATCCTGCAGGGTTTCGCCTATCAGGAGGACTTCTATCATCCCGATTACCAGCGCCGTCCGCCCACAGAAGCCACCAAGGACTACCGACGCACCCTCTACTGGAACCCCGAACTGAAACTGGATGCCAACGGCCGCGCCCACGTCCGCCTCTTCACCGGCACACGGCCGGCCTCCCTCAATGTATCAGCCTCCGGCCAGACCGCTGACGGGGCCCTACTCTTCAATCAATAGTGAGAAGACAGCTTGAAATTTTGGACGAATAAATATTATAAGGTACCCGCGTTCTCGCGCGCACGCGCACAGGAGGAATTTGATGAAAAAATGTCGGAATTCCAGGCAATGGAGGATAGATAATTTATAATCAGCGTTTAAGGGTGAGCGGGATTTGGAGCGGAATTTCAATATTTGAGCGACATTTTATGAAAATAATGCCTCAAATATTTGGAAATGCCCGAAATATGTATTATCTTTGCACCCGAAATCAGAAGGGTTCTGATCTTCACTCCAATCAAAAAGCGATCTCACACAAATAGGACAGCAAAGTTTGTCTCATGAATTTCTCACCCATGAGACAAATTTGTCTCACCAGTGAGACACAAAAGTCTCACCAATGAGACGGAAAAGTCTCACCCGTGAGACAAAAGAGTCTCACCAATGAGACACGAAAGTCTCACCGGTGAGACAAACGTCTTCAACCAAATGAATAGCGATTTTCAAATAAATGACAAACCCTATACATCTAATAGATCTATGAAATTTTCCCGTATTACCAAGGGGCGCGATCAAAAGGAGCGCCTCTCCCTGATGGATCCCGAGCAGTTCGGCGAGCGGATTCAGCAGGACACCAATGACTTGGTTGTCATGAACTTTCGCCGCGAACTGCCGCAACTGGACAAGCCCTCTTATTATCGGCGCTGGGCAGAGCTGTCACGCATCTGCCCTGCCGTGGAGCTGCGTCGCCAGAAGAACGGAGCAATGGTGTTTCATCGGTTCAACGGTCTGGTGGTCTTGGACGTGAAGGGCGTCGTGGGCAGCGTTGCTCAGGATGAGGTGAAGCACCGCGCGATGTCCCTTCCCTTCACGGCGGCGGCCTTTGTGGGGGCCAGCGAACGGTCGGTGAAACTGCTGGCACGTGTGGCCTTTGCCGATGGCAGCCTGCCGCAGACAGAGACAGAGGTGGAGACCTTCTATCGCGCTGCACACCGCCAGCTGGTGCCGCTGTACAATGCCCTCATCGCCCCGCAGAAGGTGGTGCCCGAGACACCCGGCCCCTGCCACGCGTTCCTGATGCCGCTGGACGATGCTCCGCAGCTGAACCTGAACCCCGACGGGCCGCACTTCACTCCCACCGACGTCCTCGCAGGCGGACCGGCAGGAGAGGAGACGCTGACGGCGGACGCCCTCTCTGCATTGCCCCTGCCCCTGCACCAGCAGCGCTCGGATGACTGGGAAAGATATGAAGTACATGAGCGACTATACGGCGAGTGCGCGCGCAGGGCCTCGGAGCTCACGGGCGTCTCTGCCCACAGCACCATGGACGCCGGTTTCCTGACCGAGCTCGCGCGACAGTTGGCTTTGGCAGGGATGCCACAGGAGGATGCCTTCGAGCACGTCTGGCACCACCAGCGCTTCAAGAACGGAGCCGACGAGGGAGCCGTGCGCGCCATCGTGGAGGCGACCTACGACGAGGAGGTGTCCGACGGCCATCATCTTTTGCCCACGCCAGGTGCCATCAGCGAACCCGTCAGACGACTGGTGCGCAAGATGGAGCAGCGTTATGTCTTCCGTTACAACACCATTATGGGTTACACCGAGATGCGGCGAAACACGGCTGCCTATTCTCCCTGGGTGCCTGTCACGCGTCGTGTCTTGGCAGACCTGACGATGGAGGCCCGCATGGCAGATATTCCCCTGTGGGACAATGACATCAGACGCTTCGTGGAGAGCAGCCGCGTGCAGGACTACAACATTATCTCGGAGTATCTGCTTGACTGCCCTAAGTGGGACGGACGGGATCACATCCGCGATCTGGCACGCACCGTCCCCACCGACGTGGCGTCCTGGCCCGACTGGTTCCACACGTGGTTCCTCGGAATGGTAGCGCAGTGGCAGCGGAAGAACGTGCGCTTCGGCAATGCCATCGTGCCGCTGCTCGTCTCCCGCCAAGGTTTCCACAAGAGTGACTTCTGTCGCCAGCTGCTGCCACAGGAGCTGAGGGCCTGGGGCTACACAGACTCCCTCTCCGTCTCGGGAGAGGAGCGCCCCGTGCTGTTGGCGATGACACAGATGCTGCTCATCTGCCTGGACGAGTTCAACCAGATCAGTCCCCGCAAACAGGAGGGCTTCCTGAAGAACATCATCCAGCTGCCCACGGTGAAGGTGAAACGCCCCTACGCCCGCCACATCGAGGACGTGCCACGACTGGCATCCTTCATCGCCACCACCAACCAGGCCGACGTCCTCTCCGATCCCTCGGGTTCGCGCCGCTTCATCGGCATTTATGTCAAGGACGACATTGACACCCGTCAGACCCCGAACCACCGCCAGCTCTTCGCCCAGGCGTTGGCGGAGCTGCACCAGGGAGCGCGCTACTGGTTTGACCATGAGGAGAGCGCCGTCATCATGCAGCATAACCTGCAGTTCCAGCGCCGTTCAGATGTCATGGAGTTCTTCATGGAATACTATGACCTGACAGCAGACGAGCAGGAAGGCCAGTGGGTTACAGCTGCCGCCCTCCTCGCCGCCGTGAAGAATCGGGCTGGTGCCGCCCTGAAGAATCCCGTCACTGTGAACAAGTTCGCCCGCGAACTGCGAGGACTATCAGGCATCTGCTATCGTCAGTCACACGGCAGTGACGTCTATTTAGTGAAGAAAAAGGAATCCCGCTCCAAATTCCGCTCAGTCTAATAATCTGATTGAGCGGAATTTATTTTACTACGCCTGACATCCTGACATTTTTTCATAAAATTCTTCCTGTGCGCGTGCGCGCGCGATAACGCGGGTACCTTAATTAATAAATGAACCCACTTTTTAAAGTTGGCTCATTAACTCAAGTTTAGCAAGTATGCAAACATCCCCGTGTCAGGATTCTGTTGCAGTGTTGCAGTGTTGCAGTTAAAATTTACGTAATCAAAAGTCAAAAGAGAAGGCTATAATTCTATTTATATATATAACTATATATAAATATAAATATAGAGGTATTTTTCGGGCTTCATAGCCCACAAAAACTAACTGCAACACTGCAACAACTGCAACGCAGACAAGACAACGAAAAAAATCAAAAAAAGTTCCCACAAAATTCGTAGACCGCACTCCCCATGTTGTATCTTTGCAACGCGAATGAGAGAAGAATCAACCTCGCCCAAGCGCAGTGGCCAATGCGCCCAAGCGACAGAGACAATTCCCTTATGCGCACCCCGGGTTTCGCAAGGGCGAAGTCGCGAATTCGCCTGAAGAACATTTCAATTCACAATTCAAAATTCAAATCAAACACAACACAAAACCAATTCACAATCGTTCTTTGACTTGATGAACAAAACAGAAACAGGGCGGCTGTCTTTTGCTTATAACGCAACAGGCGCTGGATTAGCTGCTTGCTCTTGCTGCTTGTTCCTGCTTAGCTCTTGCTGCTGCTTAGCTGCTTGCTCTTGTTTTTAACGCAGAGTTCGCAGAGCCGCCGAGCCACATCGGGGCGTAATAAGGGTAGCCAACGGAAAGGCAAGCCCCAGAGGGGCGTAATAAGGGTAGCCCAGCGGAAAGGCAAGCCCCAGAGGGGCGCAATAGGGGTAGCCCAGCGGAAAGGCAAGCCCCAGAGGGGCGCAATAGGGGTCAGCGGAAAGGCAAGCCCCAGAGGGGCGCAATAGGGGTAGCCAGCCATTTTAATGGCTGGTATGAAGGGGCGGAGAAAAACGCGTGCCTTTAGGTACGCGACAACAGATCCCTCTCGCGTACCTACGGCACGCATTCCATTTGCGACCACCTTACCAGCCAATGAATTGGCTGGCCGCTCGGCGCTCTGCGACGCTTCACACTTGAAGAACCCTTCTCAAATGCCTACGGCATTAACCCCACAAACAACCACAACACAAACAACACTAAACGCTAAACTTAATTTGGTAAGTAGCTAATCAAAATTAATTGACATAATGTTTGCACAAAAAGCCCGAAGGGCTGATGAGAATACAGGCAGGGGTGTAACCCCTGCATAGATTGCGAACGGCACACGAGCCCTGAAGGGGCGACAGAATGAAAAGGGTG